>JBAWBR010000115.1:0-2857 GCA_049589875.1 Terriglobales bacterium | reverse complement strand
GGAAGATCTCTTTGTAAGTGAGCGCCTGAACGTTGCCAATGATCAGGAACTTCTTCCCGTATTCCACAAGCTGGGCGACGTACTCGCGGAAGAGGGAGAAGGGCGGGTTCGTGACCACGATGTCCGCTTCTTTCAGGAGCGCGATGCACTCCGGGCTGCGGAAATCGCCCCCGGGATACTTCTCATCTGCTTTCAAGGCTATTCTGGCGGCCCTGTTCCGCTTGAGGAAAAGCTCGACGTCGGTCACGTTCGCAGCGCCATCGCCGTCCTCGTCTTTCACACGGTCGAGGGTGACGGCGAGCGCCTTGGGCTTCTGGCGCTTGCCATTCCCCTCGTTGTATTCCGGGAACAAGGTGCCCTGGCCAGCGATGGGGGAGCCATCGTAGCTGGTGGTGACGAGCTTTTTGAGGCCGAGCTTGTTGAAGTTGGCGGCGAAGTACTTGAAGAAGTTGCTCTCGAATGGGTCGTCGCAGTTGCAGTAGACGACCTTGCCGCGGAAGGTGTCGGGGTCGAAGTCCAGGTAGGCCTCGACCTCTTTCTGGATGTCGACGTACTGGGTGTAGAACTCGTCCTGCTTGGCCGTCCTGGCGGCGGTCAGGACTTGGCTCAGCGGCTTGCTTTCTGTCATCTTGCGAGCGGTTGTTGCCATGGGCTTGACATGCAATCTAACACCCTAAATTGTGAGTTGACAATAACATCGGGCGCACCGAGGGCTTAAGCAGCGCGGCTGCCAGCCGCCCACTCATTCGCGCTCTTCGCGAATGAGTGGGTTTTCGTCCCGACCAAACTGTATCGAGATCACCGTCACGCTCCAACCCTTGTGGTGACGCTGAGTCGCTGACCAAGCGTCTCCATCCGCCGCAAGCACCACTCGCGAGAGAAAAGTTTGGATGAGGTTGCGGAAGCGGCAGCATTCGCGGACTCAATAGCCGCAAAGTACGAGATGAGTGGGCAGTCGGCACCCCATATTATCGATTACCTTTGGCTCGATTGTGGGTAATGCAGAGCATTTGGCAGTTGTCGGCCGAGCTTCCGCCGCCACTGCTCCACGCGGAAACGTGGTCCGCGTCCATTTCGGCGAGCTTATAGATTCTGCTCTTGTTCGCGTCGTGCCCAATCGCGCAAAGCGGGCAGTTGGACTCGCCTTTGCCCTCCGCTGTTTGCGTCTGTTTAGCGTATGTGGCTCGCTTTACCGGATTTTCGAAGATCCGAATGTCCAACAACTTCGTATCGACCGAGCCGCCTAAAAGAAACTCGAAAATTCCCTTATGGTTCTTTACGTAGTCATCGGCGGCGAGTTGTTTCACAGCGTCCGACATTTTTTTAGGATCGTAGGACTTGCCGTGGTGTTCCTCGTACAGCCTGCCCCACTCCAATCCGCGCATTTCTGGGAAAACGTCGATGAAGACCGTTGAAACCCAGTCGATCACACTGTTGAAGTAGTTCTTGAGCTCATTAATGTTGTTATCGTTGCGGTGCTGGCTCATGTAGCCGCCAATGTCGCCCTTGCTCACCCAGTCCAGCGCACGCTCAAGGAACTCCTGCCGGTTCGCACTGCCCCTGACGTAAGCGCTCCACTTCTGGATGTTCGCATTCTGGGTGTTGCTGAATTCAGCCTTCGCCAGCGTCACGAACGGCCCCGAGTAAATGGCATTCAAAAGCTCCTGGGTGTTGAGCGGAACACCTGCGATGTTGATGGTCTCGAACCATTGCTTGATCTCGGTCTCGGTCCCCTCGCACTCGTAGATCAGCAATCCCGAGTCAAGAATCTTGGACCGCTGGTCGGCGGGCAGGCTGTCGAAGTTCTTCGGGTTGCCGTCATCCATTATCGCGAACTTGTTTGTAACGAACCTCCCGATACTGGTGATCCGTTGCTGGCCGTCCAGCACTTCGAACTTGTCCTTGCCGACCTTGTTGAAGTAGATCAGCCCGAGCGGATAACCCTTGAGCAGCGAGTGGATGACCCCCTGCTCCTTACTTCCGCCCTTATCCGCATAGATATAGTTCCGCTGGTATTCCGGCTGAATGGTGAGCTTTCCCCCTAGCCCGTACAGCCCCTTGCCCTCCAACTGGTTATAGACAAACCCTTCGCAGATGCCTGCGACGGTGATGTCGGTTCTCAGCGTGGTCTTCACTTTTCTCTCCTTCTGGCACGCGCGGCTCCGCGGCGGCGACGGATGAGGATGCGCTTGAACACCTTGACATCGTTGATGACGCCAGACATGTTGAGCGGAATACTTCCGGGCTTGCCGAACCGACGGAAGAAGGCGTCTTTCTGGTCCTGAGCCGAGTACCAACGAGTCCTATACGGGTTGTCCGGGTCACTGGATTCGAGGGTTCCAACAATCTCGAACTGGTCGGGGTTGTACTTATCCAGGAAAGAGATGGGTACGCCCATGACGCCGCCGTAATCGCTGGGGATTGCGTCAGTAAAGGGCACTTCTATCGCATCGTAGTTTTCGTACTCGACATACGCCGCCTTCCCCTTGATCTCCTTGTGTTTGCTGAACCGCAGGTTGTCCTCCATGGTCATGAGCGGCAGTTCCTGATGGCGGCGCCCATGGTCCAGGTTTGTGTACCAGCGGACGCCCTTGACGCGGATGTACTTCACGCCATTTTCGTCAACCCGCCAACCGGCTGCGTTCAGTGGATAGTGGTCTGGAACCCGGAACTCGCGGTCGCCGCTGTGGATGGTGACCCCCATCCATAGCTTGTTGGCCTTGACAAGCGGGAAGATCTCTTTGTAAGTGAGCGCCTGAACGTTGCCAATGATCAGGAACTTCTTCCCGTATTCCACAAGCTGGGCGACGTACTCGCGGAAGAGGGAGAAGGGCGGGTTCGTGACCACGATGTCCGC
>JBAWBR010000114.1:0-18104 GCA_049589875.1 Terriglobales bacterium | reverse complement strand
GGTTCGGGCGGTGATGCGACTAAGCGATGACCCGTTAAATCCTCGCGATTTCAATCGCGAACTGCCCCTGAATTGGGAGAATGCGATCTTACGCTGTCTTGAACGCAATCCAACCCACCGGTTCTGTTCTGCACGTGAAGTGATTGACTCGCTGAAATCAGAAACCGTCGGTCGACGCCGAAAACTTAAGAAACGTTCCTTAGCTTCGAAGCGGACGATGTCCATTGTTGCAGTGGGCACCGTTATTTTGGCCCTTTTGTTCTACGGTTTGCGCTTATTGCAGGAGAAAGCTCTCGTGCCCCCAGGATCTCAACTCCTGGTCACTGAGGTCGAGACTCCTGAACCGGAGTTTAAGGGCCTGACTGAAGCATTCAAGAGCCAGTTAAGCCAATCCGAGCACTTCGAAACGGTAGATGAGGATCGGGTACGGGAAATCTTAAAGCAAATGAACGCGACTTCAAAAACGGTGAACGATCCCCAGGTGGTTCGGGATCTCGCTCTCCGAGCCGGAGCTTCGGTCGTAGTCTATGAGTCCTTATCTCGGCTTGGCGGTGAATACGTTTTCGAACTAAAACTCGAGCGAATGGGTTCGACGCCGGCTCTGATTCGGCGCTCGTGGAAAAATCAATTTACAGCATCCGACAAGCGAGAACTGTTCGATGCGGTGCATCAAGCTGCCACTTGGGTGCGGGAAACTGTGGGTGAGCCAGCGCGAGAAATAGCGGAACAAGACAGACCGCCACGGGACACCACTACTTCTTCGTGGCCAGCGCTGCAGCTCTTCGCGCTTGCCCAGGAGCGCTCGGCAGCCCAGGACGATCGGGCCGCTACTGTACTTCTGCGTGAGGCACTCGAAGCAGACCCGGACTTTGCATCGGCGCACATGCGCCTGGCGGATTTGCTGGTCTCTATGAACAATTACCGTGAGGGATATCAGCACTGGCAAAAAGCCATCGAGTTGACGAACAAGCGCGAGCTCACCAGCCGAGAGAACCTTAGAATTAAAGGCCAGTTTCTTGAAGATACCGGAGACTTGCCTGCTGCCGAGCAAGCCTACCGTGAGTTCGTATTGCACTACCCACATGATTCTACCCCACTACATTTTCTTGGCAGTGTGTTAGACGAACTCAATCAAGACGATGAGGCTGTCCGCACTTTTCAAAAGGCGGCGGCGATGGAGCCTAACTCCATTGTCGCTCCAGAACACCTGGCGATGATTTATCTCTATCAACATGACTGGCAAGCCGCCGACACTCAGATACAAGAGTTGGAAAAAATGGGAAGCAAAGAATGGGCTACGTGGCTGAGGGGCTTTTCTCAATTTCTCCGGGGAAAGCCGGAAGATGGATTGAAGACCATTGCCATTCTCGAAGGAGCTTCTTCAGACGATTGGAAGAGTCGCAGCTGGACCTATGAGGCCACAATGCTGGGAGAGCTCGGCGATTATCAAAAGGCCATGTTGGTGTTAAGGCGTGGAATCGCCTTCGATTCTGCCCACGGTTTCACAATTTCAGAAGCTGACAAGCATTTGCAATTAGCATACATCTTTTTCCGGGACGGGCAATTGCGGGATGCATGCGCGACCGCATTGAAGGCCATCGATTTGGATAAAAGTCCGAACCATATAATGGCGGCTGGATTACTACTGGCAAGATCCGGAGAAACCTTGCAAGCAAAAAAGTTGCTCAGTCTCCTAGATCACGAACTTGACGTTCCAAGAAATCGCTTCGCGAAGCATCGGCTCAAAGGTGAGATTGCTCTGGCCGAGCACAACTTGTCGGAGGCCCTGCTTGAATTCCAGGAGGCATCTAAACTGCAATCTCGAAAAGCTGATCGTGAGTATTTGGCGCGGGCTCTGCAGGAAGCCGGCAAAGCGGAATCCGCCAGAGCACTTCGAAAAGATATGTATGAACACGCGAGCCTTTTCTGGCTGTACGAGCAGGGCGAGTCTCCGGGCCTTTGGGCCGACTCTTTGTCCCGCTACATCAGTTTGCAATGGAAGATGGACAAACCTGAGGCATGCTCGCTGATGGATCGCTATTTCGCAATGCGTTCGGCCCCAGAATCGAAACAGTTGCAGTCGGAAGCGATGTCGTTACCTGGAGCAGCTTGCGGGCTCAAGGCGAGCTTGAATTAGAAACATCCGTGCGGAACTTCAACACATTTTCAACAATGAAAGGAAATACCATGGCGACCCCATATTTTGAGTATATGGCCCTCTCTTATCTCATGTGCGCACCCAGCGACTTAAATTGTGCGTGGACCAAAGCTGAAGCCAATCCTGAAGAAATCAAAGAGTGCATTGAGGACCTCGGCTTTTCGGAGTTAGTCGCTGCCAGAGCAATGCACCTGCTGGAGAACACGGACAAAACATCGGCCCGAATGTTTTTTGGAGCGGTGGCGACTACGCTCAAGAAAATGAATCCCGAGTATGCCGGCCCCGGAGTACATCCGCCGTTAAAGGACGCGCGCAAGATTGTGAAGGCGATGAAAAACCTTGACAGTATTCGTCTGAGTTAATCGGCATGAAGCCTCGTCATAGACAACCGCTTCGGCAGCGGAAGAACCTGGAATCGCTAAGCCAGCAGGAAGTTAAGAATCTGCGGGATGCCTTTGGACAGTTGAAATCGTCTTCGCAAACCAAGAACTATTCGTTCTTTGCTAAGGTGCACTTCGAACACACCGCTAACGTGCATCAAAGCGAACTATTTCTTCCCTGGCATCGAGCATTTATCTTCGAGTTCGAGGATGCTCTTCGAGCCTTTTGCCCCAACTTGACGTTACCGTACTGGGAATGGATCGAACATCCATCCATTCCAGCCCCCTTTGCAGCGAACGAGCCGAATCCACTCTATGTCACTCGGTATACAGACGAGTTCCGTCGAGCAAACCACCTCGATCTCCCCACTTGGCCGGATATAGACAAGATTATGACTGACAAGAGTTTTTTCTCGTTCGGAGGAGGCATTGACGATGCTGGCGATCTGGAATGCGAACACGACATCGTTCACATTTGGGTCGGACCGTCGATGAGAGAGATTGCCAGTTCGCCCTGCGATCCTATTTTTTGGGTGCATCATGCGAACATTGACCGGCTGTGGGCGCAGTGGCAATCCACACATCCGGGCGCGGATCCTTTTAACCTGTCATTGCCTTTAGAGGGTCTTAGTCCGGACTGGACTGTGCAGCGCACCCTCGACATCAACAATCTTGGTTATGAATATGTTGAGTCTGTTCAAACCCTAGAGGTGAGGGCACGAGGATTTAAGAAATCAAATGTGCTCGGAGAAATATTTCTCCCTACTTCGTTCCGTCGCGCCGAATTGCGACTAGAGGGACTGGAGGCTGTGACTAACGATTTGAACTACATCGATGTGTTCATTGGGAACGAAAAGGAACGTGTTGGCAGAGTTAGCTTATATGGCGCTAGTCCCATGCGCAAGGATACTGCGGAGCTTTGCTTCACCCCAGGCGGACGGATGCCCCCAATGCGGGCCATGAACGCACGCCTCGACATCACGTCTGCGCTGAAGGGGCTCGGGAAAGAAGGTGCCACACAGTTGCGACTGGAGATTCGAGGAGGATCCAAAGACGGGATCGTGCTCAAAGCACAGAGTGTCTCGATCGTATTTGCATAAGGAAGAGCCTTCAGGCCGTACTGCTACTTTATCCATCAGCGAAAATGTGGAATTTTCGGCGAGACACTAGAGTCCGTTATCCGCGGTGCGGTTCGATCAACGAAAGCCGCCTTTTCGCGGCCCTTTTGCGAGGACTACGAAGTGTACCGAAGGCAGATTTTTCTGCGTCTGAGACTGCGTGGCGGAGCAGGCAGGCAGTCTGGCGCTAACCATTCTCAGGGCAGGTTCCCTGCCAACATAACAGGGAATTTCCAAGAAACCAGGATTATTAGTTCGAAGCTACCGTGATGTTTGTAAAGAAGTGCTTGCTTAAGTAGTCTGTTGCTGATCGTCTAACCAAGCATGGTTTATCTGACCCGAATTCCGGCGCCGCCACTCTCTTATTATGTGGAGTTGTTCGAGCGGCGACCGTGGAAATACATTCTGGTCAACGGAGGCTACATGACGGTCGCGTTTACGATCATGGGTCTTATCTTAGGAGCGTGGCGCTAGAAGGTGGGATCGATTTTGATCATCCATGGCGGTACGAACGGGGAAGCAGGTCTGCATCAAACCCCGGTGCCATCGGCATCGAGTTGCTGGCGACCTGGGCATCCTTGATGCTTTGCGAGTATTCTCACCCGAATGCGGCCGTATCACTTCCTACCGGAAGCTGGGGAAGGTCGCGGCAAAAGCTAGAGACTGGTTAACGGTATATTGAACAAAAGCCCCGGCCTTAGCGGGGGCTTTTGCTGTCAGTGGAACTGCTTTACTGGCGAACCGCAGAAGCTGGCGTTAGCGAGCGGCCTTTGCCGGCATGGTCTTTGCACCTTCCGGCATCAGCTCTCTCTTGTTCGTGCTGCGCGTGACGTCGGCGAAGCGGACATTTTCATAATTCCGACGCAACGCCATGATGCGATAGTCGAAGGCCACGTTGGACGTGCCGCTGCCCAGTTCGCGCACCTCGAAGGATGTGGCCGTCTTATTGGTAACATAGAGGCCTTTGCAGTCGCCATTTGGCACCGGAAAGACCTTGTACTCCATCTTAGTGTTGACGGTCTGGATGAACTTCGGATCGAGATTAACCACGGCCGCACCATTAACAAGCTGAGCCGAACCAGCGTCCTCGAACCAGTTCACCGGCGACCCGATAGCTGGCATCGCCACAGTGCGCGCTCCGCTATCGACTACAACGCCAGGGGTTATATTGCCCGTGCAAGTGAGGTCGCCGCTGGAGTCGAAAGAGCAGTTACCGCTGGGTCCAACCACACGCAGAGGGTCTGCGCTGCTTGCCGAGGTGATGAGGACAGTGGTCCAATCGCTTGAGGAGTTATTGGCGAAGATGGCGGCATTCCCGTTATCCACCGTGCCGACGATACCGACGGCGCGTGTTGATGGGAACCCAGCCCCGCCATCGCCCCAGACGCCAACGCCCACGATACTGTCGGCGCTGGCCAGACCCGACCCCGTCTTACTCTCGCTCACACTTTGTCCAAAAATGGATGTAAGCAACGAAGTTTGAACTTGGAGTTCGTTGGTAGAATTCGGCGACGCGGTACCGATGCCGACGATATTCCCCGTCGGATTAAGTACCAACGGGCCGCCAAAGCTTTGTACCCATTTGTAGCTCGATGTGCCATTTGTCCCAAGGACCAGGCCGTTATTGGCAGCGGGCTGGCTTGACGGCGGCGCGCTGGCAGGGCCAACACTGTGCAATGCGCCGGCCGGCGTCGCGGTACCGATGCCCAGATCACCGCTATTTGTGATGGATATCTGGCGCGTGTTCCCCGTGTAAAAGTCGATGCCAAAAACATTGGTTGACCCGGTGCGCGCCGAGGAGATCGCCTCACCACTGATACTGTTGCCGAACCGAAGGCCGGGAGTTAAAGTCCCGGTGTTGGTATTACCAGAGTCGACGGCAGCCGAGCCCGCGACGTTGATTTGTGTCTTTGCGGTTTGCGAAATGATCGAACTCTGGATGTTCTTGCTGGTGGTCCAGAGCGGGATATCGTTTTTAACCCCGCCGGTAGTGGTTACGTCGGCAGCCGCAAAAGGATGGGCTGAGTCTCCGGCTGCGGTTGGTGCTGTCGCGGAAGCAGCGGAAATGGTTCCATCCGCGTTCGCTCCTGCCTGGTCAGCCGGTTGCACCTTCATAAACGCGGAAGGCGGGAGTCCGCCAATGGTCTCGGCGTCAGCGGCCTTCAGGGCGTAGGGAACGCTGAGCAAGAGCACGCGCGGCTGCTCTGCCTGTCCGGAGATTTGTACAGTCAGCCAGCGCGCTTCACCCGAGGTGAACACATCGGTCGGTAGGCCATCCGGTTTGGTTGCGCCTAACTGAACAGAGTAATGCCCGGTGGAATCAGCCTGGACGTTTTGCGTTTCCATCCAGAGTGGGGCACCGCCTTGCTGGTCCTTGTAGAGCAGAAAGGTGATGCCGACCGCGCCGGTTAGATTCTTGTTATCCGCATCTTTGGCCACGCCCGCAAAGCGGACGAGCCGCGGCACGATATTCGAGTTCGCGCTGGGCGTTGCATTGGATGTCTCGTTTGAGGTTTGAGCCTGACTTAATGGAGATGCGAGCAGAGCTGTCAGGCACAGAGTAGACAAGGCTAGCAACTGAAACTTGCGTGTCATAGAGGTTCCCCTTTGTGGTGCGAAGTTGGATTTTTCTACCTACTGGCCCGTAAAGCGAAAAATTCCCGGAAAAAGGCTCATTCTGGTTTGCGAAAGCCTGTTGATTACGCTTACAAGCGATCTAAATCCCGGGAATAACAGCGATGCGGAGGTGTGCGGACCCTCCAGGTTATGAGTTGAAGTAGGCCAGAAAAGAGGACGGGAACCCCGAAACGGGGAAAACGGTAGCATTGCTCCAGATGCCTTGTCAATCGGCTCGATATCTGGGAACCCGGTGGCAGGGCCGCCGGATCATCCCGTCACTTCGCCGACTGCTCAGAAATGCGCTCGACGCTACCAGAAGGTCTATCTCGGACGTGGGCGCCGACCCGCCGATCCCTCGCCGTCCGCAGAAACGATGGATCTAAACTATGGACATCCTCCGCATAACGGCGTTCGCGCCGCGTAGTATCCGAAAGATACTTGTCCATTTTGCTGTGCGCCCGTTGTGACCAGGTCGGTTTCGACGAAGAATCCACTGCTCGAATCAATAATGTAATAGTCTCCAGAAATTTGCGGATCAAATATGGCGCTGCCTGCATTGCTGTTGGCGGCGAGAGTTCCCTGAAAAACACCATTGGAGCCGGGCACGGAGAATGTTCCTGTGAAAAGCTGATCCGGAGCGGCTCCGAATCCAAGATTGACGTCGGCTATGCCCGATAAAGATGGAGGCGCTGTCTCATAAGTCGCATTCAGCTGAGCGGTACCGTCGTTCTCCGACCCATTCTGCTGAGTAAAGCTGAACCCGTAGCCGCCGCTGAAGGTCGGCGGAGAGACCTGCGGGTAGGCTACGCCAGTGCCCAACGATGGATAGAACTTATCTCCCGCCTGGAGAACCAGCGACGGGTTCCCGTTTCCGGTCAGGTAGAAAAACAATGCAGGTTGATAGCCGCGAACTGGGGCCGGATTGAAGCCGCTAAGACTCAGGGTAGCGCGTCCCGTTCCGCTGGAATCGACGGAGTAAGTGCCATTGAATGCCGCGCTGATCTGGGCGCCGCTTTGCGGATTATGAGTTGTTCCTTGCGCGCTGTTCAACTGGAGAAAGGTATCGGTAAATCCATTGGTCAAGTTGCCGCCACCATCGTCGGTGAACACGCCGACCGAAGTCAATGTCGCCGGAGATGTATTGCTGTTACTCAGGTCGACTCCCAAAATCCCGAAAACAAAGGCGCCAGACAATGACGCGTTGCCGATCAATGTGCCAGTAGCAGTCCCCTGACCAATTGCGATTCCTCCGGTCGAGCCGAAAGGAGAAGCATTACCGGCGGCAGTGTCGGTCTCGATGAGCGCGATGTGAGTGCCGTCGACGATATAGCCGGTGAATTGCAACGGAATTGCCTTATTCGCTGAACCAAAAGGAGCCGTAAGGTGCAAAATAAGTGCACCGAATGAATCCGGAGAGCCCACTGCGCCGGAAAGCGCTCCAGTCGTCACGTTCACTTTTTTGGAAAGAACCTCATCGACCACACTGCCATTTCCAGAAATGGTGTTTGGCGAATCGATGTTGAAGACGCCACCGAAGGCTACTGGCAAATTCTTAGCAACAGCCGTACCGCTAACCGCGAAGGCATAACCGCCGGTGGGCGCCACAGTGCTGGCCTGGAGAGTCATTGTGCCGGTGGCCGACGCGCCCGTAGCCGCATAACCAAGATCCATTTGCGAAATCAGCGCCTGTGAACTGTCAAGCAGCACGAAAGCGAAGGTCTCTATGCCATTTCCGCCAATATCCGTGTCATTTGTGGTGAGGGTGATGGTTCCGCGGCCGTCGTTGCCGACAAAATAACTGTTGGGTGTTGCAAGAATTGAATCGGCCTTGGACACGAATGCGCCGGTATTTGGATCGAAGAAATTGACCGTCTGCTCTCCCGATGAGATTCCGCCTGCGCCGTCGAAAACAACCACGCCTGCGAATTGATAGGTCGGTCCACCGTTGATGTTTGTACCCTGGGCCTGCAGAACGAATGTGCCCTTGAGGCTGCTGTTGAAGGAATTCACAGAAATTGGAGCCACGACGTTTTGGTTTTGATTCGCAGTTGCCAAGGCGACAATCTTCACGGTCATGTTGTCAGCAGTAATCGTGGAGGGCGCGGTATAGGTTGTGGCTACACCACTGGCCGTGTGGAGAGCGCTGAGCGAACCACAGCTTCCGGGGTTTGGACAAGTGAGCGACCAATCCACACCTTCATTGTTTGGATCCTTGGTGACAATGGCCGTGAGAGGCTCAGAGAAACCAACCCCGAGCGATGTCACGGGCTGGGGTTGAAAGGCGATAGAGATGGAAGGTTGGGGAGGCAACTGAGGATTCTGCACATTTGCGGCGCTTCCTCCACATGCGGCAAGCCAGACCAGCGCTGCCATCAATAGGAAAAAGAAAGTCCATTTTATAATCGCCACGACCGGCCTCCTTAACTCCAACTTCCATCTCGACTCGCTAGCACGCCCTGCGGAACCTCACTGTTCATCACGACTTATTGCTCCATGTCTCATTTGCAGATCCCATTGCCATATGACCGGAGTCATTCCCCGGTACCCCGCAGGTATATGTACTGAGGCGCGCCGAAGGGTTCGGGAGAGTAATTAATGGTAAGAGTTCCGGGAGTGAATCCCACGCCGCTTGGGCTGAAGGTCACGGTCAAGGTGCAACTACTGCCAGGAGCCAATGTGACTGGGCAATTATCGGTTTCAGAGTAGTTCCCTTGCACGACGAACTTGCCTACAAAGCTTATAGTTTGGGGATTCGCCAGCGTTGGATCATTGAGGAGAGTAATCGTCAAGGGAGCGCTGGTGGTACCTGATGGATGAATTCCAAAATCCAGTCCGGCGCTGGGAGACATTCTCAGTGGGCTGGGAGTGTTGGCTTTCAACTCCACAGGAAAACGGCCGCTGTCGATCTCGCAGTTGGATGTAACAGTGCTCGAGCACTGAACTGTATTGAGTTCCAGAAAATAATCCAAACCGCTATTGATATCGGTATTGGGCTGCGGCGCATATTTGATCTGCAAACTGCATGACGCCTGAGGCGTGAGAACCGTCCCGATGCACGTGTCTTCCAATATCTGGAAGTTCGGCAGAGCGGTACCGGGATCGGAGTCGCAGTTATAAGTAATAGTGTCCCCATCGGGGGAAATCGGAAGAACGCTGCCGGAACCGTTGCTGACCACTTGCAAGCCCGCAACCGGACTATTCGCCAGTAACGGGTGCGGAAGCATGTTTTGGCCTTTTGGCGGATTGGTGCACGGCGCGCTGCCTAGGATTTGAAGCGGATACGCGCTCATATTGGTGAACGACAGCGTTTGAGGAGAACTTGCTTCCGGTGGATTGTGCTGTTCCTCGGCACCGAAATCGAGTTCGGGAGTGGATGGCTCGATTGCGCTAAGTCCGACGCCTGTGATGGGCACGGTAAATGACGCATCGCCATCCGCACTTGCCGGGCCATTGACCGTGACTTGTGCGGTCTGAGGGAACGGACACCACTCCGGCGCCGCTCCGGTAATAGCCGGCGGATTGCCAAATGGCAGCCAGGGGCAGCTTTCTTGAGGAGAAAAGGAAACCGTGACGATGCACGACTGTCCCGAGTTGAGATCGAAAGGCTCTCCGTTTGAAGGGGATCCGCCGGCGCCACACGCGTCCGTTTCGCCAAAACTAGGGAGCCCGTTGAAATCGCTCTCGCCATCAAACGTGGTATCGCCGTTGTTGCTGAAGTTCAGCGTCAAGTTATTGAGGGTGATGCTGGAATTGTTGGCCACTGTGATGGTCTGGATCGTTGCGGCAGTCCCCAACACTTGAGCGGGGAAGGTCACAGCAGCCGGAGAAAGCGAGATCGGTTCCTGGCAGGCGTTCGAATTCCCAAGAGCGAGACAAATGTTCCCATAATCGCCCGCACTGGTTGTGGTTCCCACTGTACCGCCGCACGGTTTTGAGGCCACCATATACGACGGCTCGCCGCCGTGCAGAATGTATCCGCCTTGCGCGGAGTCGAAAGTGACGGGGTTAATTCCCGTACTTCCCAATAATGCGGCCGGCTCGCCGATCTGGCCGACCGTCGATCCGTTCGTTCCAATGAGCTGCAAGATAACGGAATTGCCGCTGATTTGGCCAACCACCGATGCAAAAGAGAAGCAGGGATAATCGCTAAGATTCGTTGCCGCGTTGACAAAGCTCAGACCCCCGGTTATTGATACATTACTCGCGCCGACGTTTTGGCCTTGCGTCAGGGTTCCCGACACCAGAAAATCCTGATTGCTCAGTCCCGCGGATCCGCCTGTGCTGTGAAAGCTTCCTTGAACGGGTCCTGTAATCGATGGCACCGAGATGGCGCTCCATGCAAGCCCACTTTGCACCGTTCCGCATGGAGTTACACCATTCCCCGCTGTGCCCGCGGTGGAGGAGTATGTGCCGGACATTGTCGAGCCGTTTGAACTGAGCGTTCCGGTGAAGGTAAAAGTTTGCGTGCCCGCAACAGCGGTGAGGCTGACGTTTTGACCTGTAAGCGTGCCAGTAAGAGGTGCCGACCCACTGTTACACGGGTTGGTAAGTGGAGGCTGAATGTTTGCCGCCGAAACCGAGTAAATCGCTGCGCCTGTAACGGAACTACTACTTTGCAGCAAGAACCCGCCCTGCAGACCGCCCGAGTAAGAACCATCCGATGGAGCCGCCACTGTGAACTGCCAGTTGCCGGAAAGCGTCGCGCTTGGTTGCGGGTCTGCGTTGGACGCACCCCCGCTGCACCCCGAAAGCAACATTGCCGCAGCTAGCAGAGCTATCAGCAAAGCGTTAGAGAATGTGGCGCCGGGCCAGGGTGAGTGCCCTCCGTGGCTTGCCTTCATCCAGGCTCGATCTTTTGTCTTATTCAACATTTTCATCACTCTAAGTCCTCAAAAGCCCAGTTTCAGACCGAACTGTATGGTGCGAGGCCGATGCGCATCGAGCGGGTGCAAAAACGAAGCTCCGGTAACGCAATCCGCGCCGCTGCCCTTGAAACCGGCGGAATAATTCGGACCGCCGTAGCAACTGATGACATTGTTCCCCGTGCTACCGGGGTTATCGGGGTCGTAGATTCGGAACTGCGTGTGATTGAAAATATTGAAAGCCTCTGCGCGGAATTCAAGGTCGCTCGATTCCCGAATCTTGAAATGCTTCAGCAGCGCCATGTCGAAGTTCATGCGGCCGGGATTGTTGAGAAAGTTTCGGCCTGCATCGCCGAAAGTGAGACCACGAGGGGCCACAAATTGCGACGGGTTGCCAATAAGCGGACCGAGACTCTCGGAGTTATTTCCCGGCGAAAACAGTCCTTTCACCACGTCGGGGTAAGAAGACGCAATGCCGAGTCCGCTTGAAACGCCGGCATTGTCGGTTAGAGATATGCCGTTGTTACCTGCGCTGTTGATCACAGTAAAGGGCGTGCCAGACTGAAAGATCGTCACCCCGGAAAGCTCCCAACCCTCGAGGAACTCATTCCTGAGCGCGGAACAACAGTCGGCTTTAGGGTGCGCGGCATCGTCGTTTGAGTCGGGCTCCTCGATCACGTCTATGAAATTGCGCGGAAAATTCTTGAGCGGCAACTGATACACGTAGCTGACGCTCGCCAGATGACGTTCGTCGAAATTCGAGCTGGCCTTGTTTTCCCGCAAATCATAGGAATTAACCAGGATTGGATCGCTACGATCGGAAGCGTCGTCAATCGAATGGCTGTAAGAATACGAAAGGCCGAGTGTGAGTGGTCCACTGCTGCGTCGCACCGTGGTTTGCAGCGCGTGATAACTCGACGTGGCTGCATTCTGTAGCGAGAGAACTCTTCCAAGACCGGGATAGGGGCGGCCTGGGAGGGAATTAATGTTGGGAATGTTTGGATTGGTGCAAGCCGCTTGTAGATATTGGTAAGCGGGGTTATTCGGCGTTACCTGGGTTCCGTTCTCAAGGAGAAAAGCCGTCGTGCCATCTCCGGGATTAGGAGTTGTAGCGCCTGGCGGGGGAACGGTGCAATCCGTGATCGTCAGTGGCTCGGTCGGGGCGAAGGGATTCTCGCTTGCTGCTAACGGCCGCAATTGGTTCAGTTGGCGCTCGACTGTTAGGTGCGTTCCTCTGCTCCCGACATAACCGAAGTTAACAACCAGTGCTGGCGATATTTCACGCTGCACTCCGAAGCTCCATTGCTGCGCGTAGGGCCAAATTGCCTTGGTTGGAATGGACGTGACATCGAGCGGAAAAACGTCGCCTGCGACCGGTTGCACAGGGGGCACAATGGAAAAACTGGCTGCCGGGCTCACACAGGCGGAATTGGTGGGATCGAACGCGGGGCCATAGCCTACGTTCCCAATACAGGGGTAACTTACCGGGAACTGCTGGGTCATGCTGAGCACGACGGGCGCGCTTGCTTCCAGAGAACCGGTATTGGCTTCGTTGCCGGTGCCGTGCTCGAAGAAGACGCCGTAGCCAGCGCGGATCGACGTCTTGCCATCGCCCCATGGGTCCCAGGCAAAACCAATGCGCGGTGCGGGGTTGAACAAATGCCCCTGCATACAGCTGCCCGGCGTGCCGTTGAAACCACACTGAACCAGGCCCAGGTCGCTAACCACGCCTGGATCTATCTGGAAAGTGGCTGGATTGAATGTCACCGGGACGGACCCAGCGGTTTTATCCAGCAGTTCTCCGTAAACCGGGTCGACAGCAAATCGCGAAAAATTGAACCGGGAGGCTTCCCAATTCCATGCGTTGCGATTCTTCTCGCGGTAAGTGCCGAATAGACTAATTCGCAATCCCAGGTTTAGCGTAAGTCGCGGAGTTACTTTCCAATCATCCTGGAAGTAAGGCTCGGCGATCTGGAAGCGCTGGTAATAACGGTGTTGTGCCGAATCCTGGGCAAAGCTCTGAATGTATCCTTGTGGAGTCTCATGGGCATTCGCATTCGATTCGACTAGAAAATCCGCGAATGCATTCCCTGTACTGTGTGCCAGGTTGTTAAAAGTTAGTATGCCCTGTTGTTCGCCGGAGGCCGCGCCGATGGCGTTATTAGTTTGGTTGCGCTGCGAGTAGACGTATTGCGCCCCGAACTGAAGTGTATGCTTGCCGTGGGCTTTGCTTAGGTTATCGCGAAGAGTGTAGGTTGGATTGGTATGCCCCCACGGCATGAATGCCGGATCGGCCGCAAAACCTCTACCACCATAAGCGGCGTTCGTGCCCAGGAACTCCACCCCAGGCATCTTGCCACCAAAACCGTTGTTGAAGAGGTAGCCGATGGCGCACTGCGGGAAACCGGTCACCGGGTCGACGCTAAGGGTGGGATTACATTGCCCCGGGGCCGATGGGTCCGTCACGAGCGGCTCATCGAGCGTAGGATTGCGCTGAAACTGGGCTCCTCCCGGTCCGTTCTGGTCCGTCAGGGTAATTGACGAATTCACATAGCTCAGAACCAAGTCGTTCAGCAGCGTCGGCGATATGGTGTGGATAAATTGCGCCACCAGGCTGGTACCCGGTCCAAAGAAACGGTTCTGTATTGTAGGAAACGTTGCCGCCTCGGGATGACTTATGCTCTGGTAGCTCCACTGCGGGTCGAGCACCGTCGTATCCCAGGCATCGTGAATGTAACGGAATGATAGTTTCAGTTTTGCGGTTAAGGTCTGATCGATGCGGAATAACTCCTCTCGCCAATAAGTAGACGGAGAAACAGCTGCATCGTAGCAGCGGTTGGGGTCGCTTGGATCGGGAGCGGCCTGGTTGAAATTGGTCACGCTGACGTTGCAGCCAAAAGGCGCATTTGGCAGCGGTATCAGATTCGCATTCAAGATGGCGAACGCATTCTTGTCTACGCTAACCGTGTTGAGCACGCCTTGCAGATGCAGAAGAGGAACGAGCGTCCCGGCGTTTGGCCCCGGGGAAACTGACGGACAGTCGGGATATTGTCCGCGAACAAAGGTTGGCAGGTTCAAAGGGCACACGTCACTAAAATCGAAATCCTGATAAACAACACCGGTGCTGGGATTCGTTTGCAGGTTTTGTTGTATCCCTTGAGGCGTCTGGATCAGGCCCCGTTCTTTCAGTCCGGGCACAGCTTGGTTGTACTCGGTGGGTGTTTTCTCCAGTCGGAATTCCTCGGAATAAAAGAAGTAAGTCTTGTCTTTACGCGAGTTGAAGATGTGGGGAATAAAGAGGGGCCCGCCGATCGTGCCTCCGAAATCCTGCCGCCGATAGAGCGGCGCCTTGTTGCCAATCGTCGGCCCGACGGTCTGCCCTGGCGCAGGTGTGCCCGTATAAATGGTGTCGAAGAAGTTGCGCGAATTAAACGCTTCGTTGCGGACAAAATCGTAAAGATTTCCGTGCCAATTGGCAGTGCCTGACTTAGTAGTAACCTGAACCGTGCCGGATGCGGTACGCCCATACTGAGCGCCATAATTGGACGTGAGTACCTTCACCTCCTGAATGGCATCCAGGCTCGGATAGACCATCAGTGTGCTCGATGCGCCGTTTAGTCCTGTATTGAGAACATCGCTGCCATCGACTTCGAAAGTGTTGTACTCGACGCGGCCGCCATTAACGCTGTATTTCACACTGCCCACTACCCCCACCTTAGCTTCGTCCTGACCTGTCTGGTTGCTCACGCCGGGCGCAAGCGCGATCAGTTGCGTGAAATTGCGACCATTGAGTCCAATCGAAACCACTTCTTTTTGCGTGATTGTTCCGGAAACGCTGGCGGACTCGGTGTCTACCGTCCCCACGCCACCCGACTCAACATTGACTTCGGTTTTCTCGCTTGACGGCACCAGGGAAGCGTCGAGCGTCAGCTCAAGTCCCGCCGTGAGATTGATGTGATCAAAGACGGTGGGAGCAAAATTGGGCGCGTTCACGGTCAGCATGTATACCCCCGCCTTCAATGCGGTGAACGAGTATTGGCCTTTCTCGTCGACTTGAGTTTCGAATTTCTCGCCAGCATCGTTCGTCAGCGTCGCTTTTGCACCGAGCACAACGGCTTGGGTCTGATCGGTCGCAGTGCCATTGATGGCGCACTTCGCGGTCCCCGAGTCTTGCCCATAACTCATCGCTACACCGACGAGCACCAGCGTCAGGAGCGCGATTACCAAAAATAATGACTTGACGTACACGCGGGTACGAGAAAACACACTAATCGCTCCGGAAATAGGCTCTAAAAATTGCAGTGGCGAAGGGGATGTGCGTAGGGCGGGTCAGTGTCCAAATTCAACAGATTTGGAACCGCAGTTCTCCGAGACCCGATCATGCCGCCACTGAACTCGCCTAGCATAGGGCGTGGTCCATTTAATGTCAAGTAAATAGATCGACATATATCTATTAAAAGACCCTCGCTTTAACGTGCGGGCGCCCTTCTTATCTTTATTTGTTTCTTGGTTGTTCTGCACTGTTCCTTGTCCACAGCCGCTTGTTTAAGGCAATACTGAAAGAAAACAGTGGGAAGGCGCGCTAAGGCGAACGCGGGAGTTAACTGCACAGTTGGTTGGATAACAACTCTATAAAGATTATTCTTAATGTCTATCAATTTACTTGACATTAAAGCCCCTTCGTCCTATGCTCAAACCCGCTACCAGCTGGCCCGTGCGTCTCCCCCAACTAGTACGGGACCTCATTTAAGGACTCAGGAAAGGGATAACTATGTCGCACATGAGATTGATTTTTGCAGTTCTGCTCTTGACCGCCATTGTAGGTATCGTGCCCCAGGCATACGCCACAACGAAGGTCGAGGTTGTAATCGTAGGCGCGTCGGCCGAGTGGCAGACGCTGGGGTTGGCCGCTTATCACCTGGCCGGCAGTGGAGCCGGTCATTGGACAAGCGCCTCCAACACCATTAACGTGACCGATACTCGCGTTTCCCCGGTTAATGTCGACGCGGGTACTCTGTGGGTGGTGTGGAACTCCGCCGCAACCGAGGTCTGGGCCTTTGCCAAGGTCGACTCGATTGTAGGAACACGCTGCTTCTTTGCTCAACCTGCATGCAGTGTGAGCGGTACATCCACGGCTCTTTCGGGCAGCGGTTCGAACCAGATCCCTTCGACCTTCTGGGGAACGGATTCTGCGTTGCCGGCCAACGTGGAAGCCCTGTTCACGGCAGGCCAGATAACTACGGTAGCTGCGACGTTCGAGCGTCCGGAAGATGCTCAGTTTCTGACCTGCCGCGTCAACTCAATTCTTGGCGCGGGCTCCTATGGGGGCAGCGCAAGCGATGGGCTGGACGGACTGGGTTATAACTCAGTCAATGCACCCGGCGTTTGTCCCGGCAGTGGTTTGGCCTTCGGCGCCTACGTGGGAACGCCCGTCAAGAGCGGCTACCCCGGCAGCACGGGCGCAGCCAATGTTCTTGCATTCAACATAAAAGGCACAGACCCGATCAGCGGCACCACCATACCGGCTTATACCGTTCTTGAAGTCGGAGCGGCGCCCCTTGTGTTCATCACTGAACGCGACAAAGGGCAGCTTACCGATTTAACCAATGCCAGCCCCGAGCAGCTTCAGCAGGTATTCTCGGGCACCAACTGCGACGCGAATGCCTTCGGTCTTCCGACTGGAAAGATAAATATCTTCCTGAATGAAGGCATTTCTGGCCAGGGCAATGTCGCGGAAGCTGCAGTGTTTCGTCATCCCACCGTTTACACCGGTTCGGGATCGGGCGCGGTTCTCGGCTTGAGCCAGGAAGCAAATGTGGGCTCCAACAATCCGCTCGCAGGACAATCGGGTACGTGTCTGAGCGGGACAGGGGCACGCTATCGCGCGATTGGTTCCAGTGAAGAAACTAAGGCTGTTCAGAACTCCTCCGCTAAGTTCGGCGGTACGGACGGCATCGGCTATGGAATTTTCAGCTACTCGAACTTTAGCGCGATCGCAAACAGCCCTACCTATGGATACATCACACTGAACAATGTAGACCCCATCTTTACGACTTATGGACCGCAGAGTTCAACCGGACTCGGCTACGATCCCGGCCAGCCCGCTGTCGCAGGCACTTTGCCAGCCACGGCCAATCTCCCGACAGCGTGCAGCGGAGCATTCCCCTGTGCCGAAAACCAAATCTGGGCCGGTGGCCTTTCCTTCCCCAACCTCCGCAATGGCACTTACCCGGCGTGGTCGCTGCTCCGTCTTATAGCAGGCAGCACAGCACTGACGAATGCAAAGAATCTGGTAAAGGAGGCGCAGGAGTACGCTGTGACTTCCGTTCCCGACTTCGTTCCATTCGTGAAGACGACAGCGGGCGGAATCACCGATCCCGGTCTCACACTCGTGCGCTCTCACTATCAACAGTACGATGGCGGCGGCAATTTGATTGGAGCGGCGCCGGTTAACAGTGGGACGAAAGAATCGGGCGGCGATTTCGGCGGCCAAGTTCTCTCACCGGCGACGGCAACCACAACCCAGCAGGTTCAGGGTAACCAGGGCCTCCAGGTCAGACCATAACTAGGCCCCGCTTTTCGTAAGCCGGGATTATTGCAAAGAGGGCGGACGAATTGTCGGGCCGCCCTTTTCCCTTCACCTGGGATCTAAATCAGTATTGAGTTATCTCGGATATCGGGAGTTCTTTTGCCATCGGGCGTCAGCTTAAGTTTTGTAACGCCGCCCGCGTCCCGCCTGAATACGCATTAGAGTCGCGACCAACTGGTCGAGTTCGTCGCAGGTGTTGTAAAACGCGAGCGAGGGCCGAACTGTGCTTTCAACTCCCATACGGCGCAGGATTGGCTGGGCGCAATGGTGTCCGGAACGTACCGCAATTCCCTCTTCGTTGAGCGCAATACCAACATCCTCAGTTCTCATGTCATCGAGAACGAATGACATTACGCTGGCCTTTTCGCGCGCCGTTCC
>JBAWBR010000113.1:0-5741 GCA_049589875.1 Terriglobales bacterium | reverse complement strand
ATACACACTGGTTCCAATCATCCAAAGGCCCAAGAGGATCTGCGCGGCAAGCGCGATGCGATTGGCACGACGCGTAGAAAAGATTGCGGGAGCGGCTGAAGGCTCCACGTTTCGATTACCGAAGAAGAAATCTAGCAAACGACGTAAATCAGGGATGAGCAGGAAGAAAGACATGAGCAGCAGATGAAATGAAAAAAGTTTAACCGGAACGTCATACGTCATATTGAGCACGAACACCTGGGTCATGTCAGCCAGCGCTACTAACGCGCCGAGGAGGGTAGTGCGTGGAAAGATGAGCAGGATTCCACCGAGCATCTCCGCGCTGCCGGCGAAGGTTTCATAGGCGGGGGACGCGCCGACCGAAGCCCACAACACTCCCATGGGAGAAAAATTGCCGAAGGGTTCGAGCAGACGGGTCAGGTAAGGAAACGGCATTTGCAAGGGAATCACTTTGAAGATGCCATAGCCGATCAGTTGCGAGGCGAGGGCAAAGCGAATGAAAACCCGAAACCATTTATACAGTGTGATGTAGTTTTGGCGGCGATGATCAATGATCGACCAGGCGGCTGAGGCGGTGACGGAAAAGATCAGCAAGAAAAATGCCAGGACCCAATCGAATGTTTTGTCGCCGCTGCCGCTGCCGGTATAGACCAATGGGAGCTTGGCATGGAAGAGATGAGCCGCCAGCCAGAAGACGATCTGCCGCATGGGCCAATACTCGGCGGGATCTCCGATCTCCATGTTGGGGATGGAAATCAACGCGGTAGCGATTTGCGTGTAAATGCAGAACAGTCCGAAGTAGAGAAAGCAGAAACGAAAAGCGATGCGGCGGGGAAGGCCCCAATGCGACACGCAAGTATCTTGTTTTAATTCGAGCGGCGAGATATTGGTGGCCATGGCGAAACCTCTCAAGGCGTTGAAGTGTATATCAGGATTCGGCCAGAGTTTGAAGGTCTTTTCGCCGGATGGTTGAACGTTCTCGCACCGGCAACCTCCCGCACTTTGCTGGTTTATACTGAATCAATGTCGGGGGCTGACGAAAAGACGTTCTACCTGGAAACCTTTGGCTGCCAGATGAATGTGCACGATTCCGAAAAGGTGATGGGCACGCTCGTGCAGCAGGGGTATCGGCGGGTGGAGACAGAGGAAGAGGCAGGATTAATCCTCTATAACACCTGCTCGATTCGCGACAAAGCTGAACAGAAAGTCTTCAACCGGCTTAACGACTATAAGAAACTGCGGAAACAAGGGAAGAAGTTCGGCGTCCTGGGATGTGTAGCACAGCAGGAGGGCGACCGGATTTTCGAAAAAGCGCCGCATGTGGATTTGGTCTGCGGCTCGGCATCCTATCGCCATTTGCCACAGATGCTGGTGCAACTGGAAAGCGCCCCGGCCGGAGAAGGGAAGCGCCTGACCGGCCTAGACGATCGCCAGACCGATCACTGCTTCGAAACCGAATACACGGCGCGCACCAACCCGCATCGCGGGTACATCACCATCATTGAAGGATGCGACAAATTCTGCGCCTACTGCGTGGTTCCCTACACGCGTGGCAAGGAGCGCAGCCGCACATCGACTTCGGTGCTGGCGGAGGCCCGGCAGTTGGTCGACTTCGGATATACGGAGATTCAACTGCTCGGGCAAAACGTGAATTCTTACCGCGATCCTGATGGAAAAAAGAGTTTTGCGGAGTTACTCACGGCAATAGGCGAAATCGACGGTATTAACCGGGTGCGCTTTACCACCTCCCATCCGCGCGACTTCGGGCGGGACATCGTGGAGGCGATCGACGCCATGCCCGCGCTTTGCGATCACGTGCATCTGCCCGTCCAGAGCGGTTCTACGCGGGTTCTGGCTGCCATGCAGCGGCTCTACACGCGGGAGGAATACCTGGAGCGAATTAATTGGATACAAGCTGCGAAGAGGGATATCTCAATTACCACCGACCTGATTGTCGGCTTCCCCGGCGAAACCGAGCACGAATTCGAACAGACGCTCTTGCTGCTGGATGAAGTCGGTTATGACAGCGCGTTTACGTTCAAGTATTCGCCGCGACCAAATACACCGGCGCTGCGACTGGATGATGCGATCCCGGATAGCGAGAAGGCCCGCCGTTTGGCCGTATTAAATGAAAAGCAGCGCCAGATTTCAAGCGTACGCAACCGGCGGCATCTGGGGCAGACGATTGAAGCGATGGTGGAAGGGAAGAACGAAGCGCGCGGCCAGTGGATCGGGCGCACGTCGCAAATCAAGGTGCTGAACTTTACCGCGCCAGTGGGAGCGGAATTGAAAATAGGAAGCTACGTGAATGTGCGTGTCACTCAGAGCTTTCCGAATAGCCTGGTGGGTGAGTTGCAGTGATTTCCGTTAAGCGTTGCGGAGCGGATAGTGGCGCACCCGTGAGGCATATGACTCAAGTGCTAATGTTGCTGACAGGCGCGAGGGTACACTAACCAGGCTCACTGCGGCATTTCGAGGATCTTGTAAATGGAAGTTGAAATGAAAATTCGCGGGCTGATGATGGACCCGGTCGGGAACATGCCGATCGTGCTGCTGAAGGACATTGGCAGTGACACGGTTCTGCCCATCTGGGTTGGCGCATATGAGGCGAATGCCATTGCTCTCGAAATCGAAAAGGTGACCACCCCGCGCCCAATGACGCATGATCTGATTAAGAATGTGCTTACCGGGCTGGATACGCTGGTCCATAAAGTGGTGGTGACGGAACTGAAGGACGACACGTTTTACGCGGTGATCTGGCTGGAAAGGGAAGGCCGCGCCATTAGCGTGGATTCACGTCCGTCGGATGCGCTCGCCCTCGCTCTGCGCATGGATTGTCCGATATTTGTGGAAGAAGAGGTTCTCAAGCAGTCGAAGCAGTCGGCCAATTTGTCCGACCGCGCGACGGCGGATGAGCTGCGTAAATGGCTGGAAGGGCTCGGTGACGACGATCTGGGCAAGTACAAGATGTAAGCACGGCACTGAGTAGTTCTATTTCGACCGCTCCCCTTTCGAATGGATTCCGCCGAACAATTGCAACGAATCTATCTTGCCGGATTCGAACTCCAGACATTCGATCGTTATCCCAAATGCGTGGGCGTGATTCGCGATGGCTGCATTGCGTTGCTCGTGCCCGGCGTGGACGGCCTGCAGATTCTTGGCACGCCCGGATGGAGATTGGGTGAAGTGATCGGCGTTCTGACCGAAATCCAGGGCCAAAGAGTTTTTCAGGCCAAGAACGAGATACTGGAGGCCACCGCGGAACGGCTGGCGGCGCTTGAGCGTTTCCGTACAGACTTAAAGCAAATACTTACGGGCAGCAGCGAAAATGGGCGGGAAATCAACCAGTAATGCCTTAAAGCCGCGCCCTGAAGGGTGGACAGCGCCTCACTCGGTTTAACATAATACCTGTTATCGGACATTATCAATACGGGTGGAAGGCAGTTCTGATCGTGTCTTTTGGTGTACTTTTCAGAATAAAAGGTCGCCGAGGCCGCTTGCACGGCCTCGGTTTCTTCTGTTCCTGTCTTCCTCGGGCTAAGGCCGCACCCCACGGGAGGCACCCCGCGGTGGCACATTATGCCCGTTCCTTACCGGAGCGAGCGCCGGGGTGCATGTGTCGCTTCCGGTCATAAGTTGGGTGCCAACATTGTAATAGGTGTTGGTTCCCACCGTGGACGACGTGTTCGGCCCTTCGAGCACTGCCGCGCAACTCTGCGAGATCGTATTGCTGGAAATGGAGTTTCCGGTCTCGGATGGAAAGCCGCAGGTGTCGTCGATGTGGATGCCGGATTCATCGGCCCCGTTGATTTTGTTACTGGTCACGATGGCGTTATTGGCGCATACATCAATGGCGTCGTAGAGGTGCGTCGCAGAGATGGTGTTGCCGCTAATCGTGGCGCCATCCCCATCCCCATTCACTCCCCCGCAGCCAGGACAGCCCGTTACGGCAATCCCGTATTGAGTGTTTGCCACCTGATTGGTTGTGATCGAGACGTTCTCGGATCCATACCCGACGAGAATCCCGGCTGCGGCATTACCGGTGTTGCCAAATTGATCGGGAGCCCAAATGTCCGCTCCCACTGTATTAGCGTTGATAGTGCCTGTGGCACCGTAGATAACCTCGATCGAATTCTCCGCCGCGCCTATCCACGGGCCATTGCCTATCACCGTATTGTCTGAGATGGTCACGCTTACGCCAGTCTCGCGCGCCATTATTCCGTTCTTCTGGAAATTGGAGACGATGTTGTAGCTGATCGTCACCGTAGAGGCTGCGTAGGTTGATGGGTTGGGACCGCCAGTGGTGGTTTCGCTTTCGACATAAATCCCGTAGCCATCCTGGTCACCCGTAGCATTCGTAATGTCATTGAGAACCGAGTTGCGGGTTATTGTGCCCGACGCGTTCTGAAAGAACACGCCGATAGGATCAGCCGCCCCGTTGTTGGACGCGTCCAGGGTCAGATCCTCGATCGTTGCGGTGGCATTTTGCACGAGAACCTGCGCCTGCACGGGGCCCGGATCATCTACGACATTTGAGGTCGCGTTGGAAACCATGCCTCCGCCCGGAGAAGTGATCACAGCGGCATCGGAACCACCGTAGGCGAATCCCTTGAGCGTGATTGTCTTTCCGATGATCTGCACCTGTTCGGGATAGGTTCCCGGGCAGACGTCAATTGTTGTCGAGCCAGAGATGGGTGCGGCATTCACGGCCGACTGAATGGTTGTAAAGTGCGTGTAATGCGAGTTACAGGCGGGGGGACCCACCACGAGGATTCCCGCAAACATGGGTGTGGCCGTACAAAGCATTCCGACGGCCAGAATCCAGCCTTTAATTCTCATAGTTATTCTCTCCTAAGTCTCGGATAGGTTGCGATCCGGTAACGTTATCGACGGAACAGCGAGGCTCCGCCTTCTTGATTTGTTCTGGTTCCATCTTTCTGTACGTAAGGCCCGATGAGACTACCTGGGTTCGCTACGTTCTTAGTGGCCCGATTGGGAACTACCTGGGATCGACCCGTGAGGAAGCGCCTCTTGAGAAAGGCAGCGGAAGTATAGCAGGGGTTGCTTTCTGGCGATATTTAAATCATGAAAAAAATCATTTGTGTAGCTCGAATGAACTAGTTACGCGCCTTTGGAATGTATGGCGTTTTCAGTGGGCCTTAATTGGCTGCCTAGCAGTTATCCATTGAAAATACGATACTTGGATGAAACAATGTTCCCGCGATGCGACTGCCGATAGCCAGCAGTTGACGCTGCCCGTAAAAGACCTTTACCCGGGGCGCGCGCGACAACTCCGGCAGATTCAGGGCGCGGCCGGTTCGAATAAGTGCCGCCGATTCGTCGCTCACAGTTACACACGGCAGGAGCGGCAGCAGCAGGCGCGGATGCACGGAGATGGTATTGTCGCCCTCCGCAGTTCCCTGCTGCATGGCGGAGCCCAACTCCTCCAGCGTATGCGCATCCTGAATACTAAATTCGGCCACTGAAGTTCGTCGCAGCTCGGCTAAATGGGCTCCGCAACCAAGCCGATGGCCCATATCACGCGCAATCGAACGCATGTAGGTTCCTGATCCCACGTGGGCTCGAAAAGCGGCCCGGTCGCCTGTTACATCCAGAATCGTGAACTCTTTAATCTCCACCGGCACGGGTTTGAGCGTGACTTCGTGCTGCTTGCGCGCGAATTTATAGGCCGGGACGCCGGCGATTTTTTTTGCCGAGAATGGCGGAGGTGTCTGCTGCAT
>JBAWBR010000112.1:0-12002 GCA_049589875.1 Terriglobales bacterium | reverse complement strand
GAAATCTGGTTCTTCGAACACCGAGTTCCCGATGCTCAAAAGGCGTACTCGATGACCAAACCCATCCGTGTCGAGCATCTGAAACCCTGCGTTGATTGGTGGGGCGGCACGAAACGCAAGGGGAGGGACACTGAACTTCTCAGGCGCGTTCGTCTTGATGTAGGTGAACCTGTCGTCGTGATAGATCGACTGAATGTCAAAGGGGGATTCGTTTGCCTTGTAGGCATAGTCGAACTTGAGCCGCGTTGGATAGGCGCTCTTGTACTCATCCACGGCCTGCTCAACGTGCGATTGCAGGGCGGCAAGCTGCTGCCGCGATTGTTCGAGTTGGGCGGCGGGCACGAACTGCGGAGGGCCACTCGCTGCCACAATCGCAGAACGATCGGCGGGCTCGACAATCACTTTCAGATCGGGGGTCGTCGATAAGGCAGAGATGTCCTGGAGGGTGAAACTGTAGATGTTCCCTTTGTCTGTAATGAGATTCAGGTTGGAGCTGATGCCTTGCTTCGCCGGATGAACAAAGCAAAAGTTCCCGACCACATCTACAATCCAGAACTCCTTATCGCCCGTTGCGGCTTCCATGATCTTCTCGGTCGTGGGTAGTTCGATCAGCGTCGTATATTTCAACTTTGCGCGGATCGGAATGATGTCCTGAGAGTGATACTGCACAGTGCGTGCGGAGTCTTGGGCCAGGGCACCGA
Source organism: Terriglobales bacterium (assembly GCA_049589875.1). Classification (GTDB taxonomy): domain Bacteria; phylum Acidobacteriota; class Terriglobia; order Terriglobales; family Acidobacteriaceae; genus Acidiflorens. The sequence continues at coordinate 11,301 of JBAWBR010000112.1, read as the reverse complement.
TGGAGAAAACCACCAAAACACAGTCAACGATGAATCCTAGGTGTCGCATACTTCTCTCCTTACGGGGTAGTGTTGGTGGTTGATACGGCCAGCCCACGCGGCCGGAATGGCCACTCCTCCGCTAGATGGCGAAGTCCATCCGCGAAACCGTGGCGGTCAAAATATTCCCTTTTCTTTAGGTTGTCGCGGGCGTTGTTTGTTGCCATCCAGTGCGTGACCGAATCGACGTTCAAGTGCACTTTCTTGGAGGTCTGCGCCTTGCGAATCAGCATTTGGCCCGGTGGAACAAGGCCGTCGATAAGGTCCAGTTCCGTGTCGTTCAGATGAAACGCCTCGCGATAAACTTCTCGGTTCATATCCGGGTTGGCGAGGAAGATCTTTGTCGGGCAACTCTCCGCCACTATCGCCAGCATCCCCGATTCCTCAAGTTCTTTGATGGATTGCGTGGCAAGGATCATCGCCGCCATATGCTTGCGCCAGGTCTTCTGCGCCTGCACCACATAATTACGAATGGTCTCGTTCTTGATGAATAGCCACGCCTCATCGAGCAGAAAGAACTTGGAGGTGCCGAGGTTCTTCGGGTCGATAATTTCATTCGATGCCCGATGCAAAACATAAAACAGAAGTGGTTCTAAAACCTCGGGCGCGTCATTCCAACCGTGGAAGTTAAACGTCTGGAAGCTCTTGAACGAAAGCGTGTCTTCGGCGTTGTCGAAGAGGAAGCCGTACTGTCCACCGCGGGTCCAGCGGTGGAGACGTTCTTTCAACTCGCCAATGATGTTCCCAAAATTCGAAATCGTGCGCTGGTTCTGCTCCAGTACGTAAATCCGCTCGATCGCATCCCACAGCCGGCGTTCTTCTTTGAAGTCCAGACGGTAGCGCTGTTCGTTGCCCTCAATGAGTACTCTGAAGAAGCTGAAGAGAAACTGTAGGTTCTCTTTGGTCTGAGGCAGCGAGAAGGGGTTGATGGTGAAGTCCCGCGCTTCCTGCCCCACATTGAGATACGAGCCTTCGAATATCGTCGTAAGCGACTGAAAGCTGCCGCCGATATCAAAGATGAAAGTCAGCGGCTTGTACTTCTGTGCGTTCTGCAGCAGAAAAACGCAAAGATAGGACTTCCCACTGCCCGTCATACCGAGGATTAGGGTATGTGCAACGTCGCGGGTGTGCAGGTTAAGAAAGTAGGGAGTGCTGTTGTCGGTTTCGACGACTGCTAGGCACTCCGTGCCGAGGTGCGCGTTCGTCTTCTCGCCGGGAAGGATCGTAAAGAGAAAAGAAAGGTCGGCGTAGTTCGTGTTCAGCACGTACAGCTTGCGAAGGTTCAGCGCATAGTTGCCGGGCACGGTGGCGAAGTATGCGTTCAGCTGGTTGTAGGTTTCCGCAAATAGATTGCCGTCCGCGTTGGTGAAGACGCCAGTGAACTCAGCCACGAGCTGATCGAGTTCCGTTCGTGACCGGCCATACAGCACAATCGTGAGCGAGAAATCGCCAAGCGATTGACCGTCACCCAGGGCGCGAAGGCAATCCCCAAGATTTTCAATGTCGGCTTGCTTGGATTCGTCCACTAGTACGTCGCGTGGGTTCGTCTTCGTGGCGTCGTTGCCCATCTGCGAGACGAATCCCGTCTTTGACATATTGAAGTGGCGGCGGCGCTTGTTCACTTCTTTGCGGGCCTTGTCCGCAGGGAGAGGCGTCCACTCCGTGACGACGTAGAAGTTGGCCGAAATCTTCAGCAGTGCGTCGAGCACCAGGGGACGCGTCTCTGTAATGGCTTCTTTCATCGTCAGCACGCGAACGATGTGATCGCCTACTCGCAGATGATCGCGTTCGGCTTCGATGTCGGAGTTAACGACCTGATAGTCGAGAAACTGGGTGGACTGCGGCCTGCCGGCGACACGCCAGTCGTCATAATTCAGCAAGCGACGGAAAAACGTGAATTGCCCCTGCTGATTCAAGACCTCGACCTGCATGAAATCTGCGAGCTGCCGAGCAAATGCCTGCACATGCTGGTCGAGCCGTTGAAGATCGCGCTCGATGTGCGTCCGCAACAACTTCTTGATGCTGTCGTTGGTGAACTGCGATTTGAGTTCGGCAATCGCGCCTTCTGGATCGCGTAACAGGCGAGCTAGCGCCGTGCCGACGCCGGTCTTCGACCGGGCGCCTTCGAGCAGGATGCAGTAGAAGATTTCAACTTGATAGAGATGGTCCCGCTTCGCTTCAAAGAACTTCCTCCGCTGGTCGATAGCCGCTTGCACAATCGGGTCGTCATACGTTGCGAACGGTATGTCGGGGCGGTTCGATTTGAAAAGGTACTGGTAAACATGGAAGCCTGGGCCAAACGCTTTCAGCGCCGCCTCCAACCGCTTCACTGCATACTCCTGTTGCGAACGGTCGAGGCTTTCGTAATCCACACCGGGAACCCTGAGAACCATGCCTAGATCGCCGCTTTTGGTAAGGAAGGCCGTCTCGTTCCAGAAGCCATAAAGGTTGATGTAGTCATTCAGGGCCGCACTCTCTTTCCAGGGCTTGATGACTTTATCGAGACGGAGCATCACACTAGCTCCACGCGAGGAACTTGCTGCTTCGCGGCGTCATAGCGCAGCTTGTAGCGTTCGGATTTGGCCAGGATGCGGAGGAACGCAGGATCGCTGTTCGTGACCCAATGGCCGAAGGCAAAGCCGCCAAGGAAAACGGCGATACCCGCGAGGATGGAGTTGAACAAATTGAAGGCCCCCACGGCGCTCACACAGACGAAGTAGAAGAGGGTCCGCTCAACGCCCAGATAGGTGAGGGGCTTATGCAGGCTTTTGAAAACTCGATTTGTGCGGCGCCTCTGCTGCAGTTTGTCGGTCATACACCACTCTCAAACATTGCGGATTGAAGGTCGCTGGAAGGGCGCTATACGCCCCAGAGCCAACTCAAGACATTCACTGCCATAACGGCAATGCCCGTTCCGGCGGCGACGCCGGCGAGCGCCTTTTTAGCGCCGGGTTCGCCGTGTGCAAAGCCGTACCCGCCGATCACGATAGCAACCAGACTTGCAACCTTTGCGATCGTGCCGGTGAAAAGACCTTGGATGGCGTTAAATCCGGTGTCGAACGGTGAACCCTGCGCCATCGCAACCATAGGCATGAGAAAAAGGAGCGTAAGAATAACTGTGGGTGGACGCACGCACTTCGATCGAAGAAGCGGCCGAATTCGACGGATTAAGAAAACTTGCGACCAACGTGGCATATGCACCTCCGGCAGCTCTTCAATTCGTCTGCTTTTGGCGCAAAGCTAACCCCATTCAATAACGCTGTCCAATGAATGTTCGGCGGACAGCTATTCCTGGAAGGAATGGAGCGGAGAAATTAGAGTGATTCGCTTGGCAAATTTTGTCGGAGAATTCCCTAGGAGTGCGAGTGAGGCATCAAGACTTCGTCCGCGTGTAATGGCAGGTTAGGCACAAGCCATCGGAACAACAGAGTTGCGGTCAAGGCCCCCGCCACTTGTGCCACGATGAACAGGGGGACGTCGGACGGTCGAATCCCCACAAAGGTGTCAGACAAGGAGCGGGCGATTGTCACTGCCGGATTTGCAAACGACGTTGACGCGGTGAACCAATAGGCGGCAGTGATGTAGCTGGCAACAGCGAATGGCACGGCTCTTGAGCGCAGTCGCGAGCACCCCCAGATGACCGACAGTAGTCCGAACGTAGCCACGAACTCGCTCAGGACCAATGACCATCCGCGTCGAGAATGGGTCGAGAAGGAATACCATCGCAAGCCGAACATTAGGTGAGCGAGGATCGCTCCAGCAACTCCCCCAGCGCATTGCACGGCGATGTAGGCGAGTGCGTCTGGCCAAGCAATACCGTGTTCAATTGCGTCGGCAACCGTGACAGCCGGGTTTAGGTGTGCGCCGGAAATGGGACCAAAGGTCAGAATGAGAGCCACTAATACAGCGCCCGTCGCAATCGTGTTCGCAAGCAATGCAATGGCGACATTGCCGCTTGCCAGCCGTTCGCCCATGATGCCGGAGCCAACCACAGCCGCAACGAGGAATGCGCTGCCTACGAACTCAGCCGTCAATCTGGCACGCAAGTTGAATTTCATTGTTGGCCGATTTTGTCGATCTCGTTCTTGATTGCCAGCTTGTCGATGGTTGCGAGAGGGAGACAGAGGAAGAGGCTGATTCGGCGCTCTAGAGTCAGAAAGGCATCGCGGTATGCCCGCTTAATTTCCTGCTCGGTCCCTCGCACCGCAGCTGGGTCCGGAACTCCCCAGTGAGCCGTCATAGGCTGGCCCGGCCAGATGGGGCAGACTTCATTTGCTGCGTTGTCGCAGACGGTAAACACGAAGTCCATCTTGGGTACGTCCGGTTTCGCAAACTCGTCCCAACTCTTGCTTCTGAACCCAGTGGTCGGGATGTGCGCGGCCTCCAGTTGCCGTAGCGCCTCGGGGCGAACCGCACCCGACGGCTGACTACCGGCGCTGTACGCCGTGAATCGCGATTTGCCTTTGGCGTTCATCAAGCCCTCCGCCATGATTGAGCGGGCGGAGTTGCCCGTGCACAGGAACAGCACGTTGTAGTGGTCCTTCATCTCAGTTGCCGCGAGGTTTCACGGCGCGCACGAACGCACTCATGATCTTGCCATCCACTTGCGGTGCGATTGCGTCAACGTCGATGTTCTGGCCCGCTAGGAATTCGCGGGCGTCATCCACGTTGTAAACACGGGTTGGTTCGAGGTCTATCTGCTCAAATCCAGCTGCGCCGAGCTTGGTGCGGTAGTCGTTCTCTTCTAAAGATCCTGCCACGCAGCCAACCCAAAGCAGAAGACTTTTCCGAATCTCCTGCAGTATCTCTCCGCGCGTGACTACGTCCGATACAGCGAACCGTCCACCCGGTTTGAGCACACGGAAGGCCTCCCGCAGCACCGCGTTCTTATCCGAGGATAGATTGATTACGCAGTTTGAAATGATCACGTCCACAGAGTTGTCGGGCAGCGGGATGTTCTCAATCTCGCCCTTCAAGAACTCGACGTTTTCAACGCCAGCCTTGCGCTTGTTCTCGTTCGCCAGCGCGAGCATCTCATCCGTCATGTCCAGCCCGTAGGCTTTCCCGGTCGGGCCTACTCGTTTCGCGGAAAGCAACACGTCTATGCCGCCACCCGAGCCGAGGTCTAAAACAATCTCACCCTGATTCAGCTTCGCTAAAGCAGTCGGGTTTCCGCAGCCGAGAGAGGCAAGCATTGCCTCTTCGGGAACCTGCTCTGCTTGCGTCGCGTCGTATAGATCCGACGTAATCGGATCACAGCAACCACTGCTGGCAGTGGCTCCGCAACAAGAACTGCCGCCAGCCTTTACGCGCAGCGCGGCCTGTCCATACTTCTCTTTAACCACTTCCTTGATGTCTGTGGTGCTCATGAACTCTCCTTATTTACAAAGTCGAACGATCTGTTCGGGCTTGACGGCCTTGTTTCGGGTGCAGCACTCCGCGTACAAGAACTGAAGCAATTCCTGAAGTGCATCCGTGTTGGCGGTGTATCGGAGGAACGTGCTTTCGCGCTGAACGCGAACTAGGTCCTCACCTTTGAGTTTTTCAAGGTGGTGGGACAGGGTGGAATTGGGAATCTCTAGCTCGTCCTGAATTTCGGTGACGACTAGGCCGTCTGGGTGAGCCGACAGTAGCAACTGCATGATCCGTAGGCGTGGTTCCGAACCCATTGCGGAAAGCATGTCGGCCAGCTTTGCAACTTTGTCCGGCGCTTTGGCAGTTTGGATGCTAGGCATGTTTCCATAGTTGCAGAAATATGGATTCGTCGTCAAGTAAAAACCGCCCGGAGCTATGCGCTACGACGGGCGGCTTTGTACCCCCTCAGCTTGCCCCCACATTGTACTTGTTCGGCCTTGCTATCATAGTCGCGTGTCCGGGGCCAAACTCTCTGTCTTAATCGCGGTGTTCTTCTTCACGAGCGTGATCAGCGTCGTGACTGGCAGCACATCTTTAATCACAGTTCCAGTCATGATTGCCCTGGGCATCGAAGCCCACGTTGCAGTTGCAACGAACATGCTGGCTTTGACCTTTATGAGCGTGGGGGGCTCGTTGCCGTTCATCGGTAGGAGTGTTCTCAGTCGCAGCCGGTTGCTGCCCTCGGTCGTTCTCACGATCATCGGTTCTGGCTTGGGCGCATTACTATTGCTCCGTGTCCCGCTCAAGGCTCTCCAAATCACAATCGCTGCGGCGATGATCGGCGTTGCCGTCTTTTCTCTGCTGAATAAGAACTTGGGACGAGCTAGTCATGATACTCCCGCGTCACACGTCGGGGTAATTGGCGGGTACGCGGCGACATTCCTTCTGGCAATCTATGGCGGCTTTTTCAGCGGCGGTTACGTCACGATGCTCACTGCAGCCTTTGTGCTGCTTTTCGGGATGACCTTTCTGCAAGCCGTGGCGACCACCAAGGTCATCAACGTATTTTCTTCGGGGGTTGCGACACTAGTGTTTGTATGGCGCGGCGTCGTGGATTTGAGGCTTGGGATCATCCTCGGCATTTCCATGTTTCTGGGTGCACTGCTGGGAGCCCGCATTGCTTTGTTCCTAAGCACCGTCTGGCTGCGGCGGATCTTCATTGCCGCAGTATTGGGCTTAGCGATCAAGTTGCTGTTGCCGCTGCACTAGGAGGTCGGTTTTGTCGCCGGTGTAGTGGTCCGCGATCTGAAAACGAAGGAACTCATGAATCGCGTCCAGCGCGTCCCGATTTTCTGTCTTAATACGTACCCTGCCACCTGCGGGCAACTCTTCAAAGCTGTAAGAGATCTCCGCATGTTTCTCTTTCATCACGGGAACACCTGGCGGCACTTGGTCATGAACGAACATGGGAATCGAGAATTCCCCGTTAGAGAACATCGTGACGATGTGCGTCAGATGAGACCGGATTGCCTGCAAATTCTGGGAATCCTTTTTGTCGTTAACGGTCACTTCGATGGCGCCACCGTCTGAGTACAGCCGAAAATGATGGGTGGTCTTGTCATGCGGAAATCCCATCGCCTCATCACCGTGCTTTTCTACATCAGCCTGGTGCTGCGAGGCTTCTTTCATGTGTTCGTTGTGCATGGGGCAAGACTGCATGTCTTGCCCTGCCAATTGCAGCGCGCCGAGGATTAGAAAGGCGATTACGGTTTTCATCTTAATTTCTTTCTCCGAAACTGATTTGGTGGAGTACCAGCTTTCCTTACCGCATCAGTGAGCGAATACAGCAAGTACGATTTCTCTCCCGAACCCGCTCTCTCAATGCGTTGTTCCCAGTCGTCCAAAACTTTCTTCACGTAGCGTCGAGTGCGCTTCAATGCCTCAATGTCTGCCTCGATACCCTTGAGCTTGTCCAGGGTAAGTTGGTACACGCGACGGCATGGAGAGCCCCCAGCATCACGAGCTTTCAGAACCTCAGCCAACTCTGCCAGAGTGAATCCGATCCTAAGTGCCCTTTGCACGACAAAAACTCTCTCCAGCGCGCTCGGAGGATAGACTCGGTAACCGGAGTCTGTTCGCGAGGCCCGTGGGAGAACACCGATCTTTTCATAATGTCGAATCGTGTCTGGACTCACGCCCGCCGACTTGGCCAAGGCCCCGGAACGAAGAGTTTTGGAAACGCCACTTTGCACCATACGCAGTATCAACCCTTGAACGCATTCCAGAGTCAAGGTGCTTTTTAAGGGTACTTGCCAAACGCGTTGATTGGAATCGTAGGGCAAGGGCTCGAATCGAACGTTGACGGATTTTCGAAGAACTTCTCTGATAGACAACTCCAATACTTTGCCTGGTGATGGCTTCGAGCCACGGAGAATTTTTTGATCCGTGCCCGCGAATCTGTGGGATACTGTGCTCGCTATGTTGTATCCGTGGGATTCGGGTGGAAAAGGCATTTCGTACAATAAACGTACAATGGATTGGGCAATGAGGCCTTTTTGGCCGTTTTGGCAGTTCATAGAATCAATAACTTACGTGCTAGCAACATAGTGATTAGTTCGACTCCCGCCGCCTCCACCACACTCTCCCGTACTTGGCATTCGCGTGAGTTTTCGTTTTCTCCTCGCCACTCATCGCTTGCTCGCCTGAGCAGTCTTGCGTTGTCCTGGTTTCTCTTGGGCAAGGAAACGGCAACCTTACGCAATCAGCCACATTAAATCCGAACGGAGTTTGGAACCGAAGCCGCTACTGCAGCTTGGCATACTCGGCATGGGCCTGCTTCAGGACGGGAATCGCCGGATCAGCATCCTTCCACACGGTAAAGAAATCCTGATAGGCGGTGCGTGCCTTGGATGCCTCGCCAGCAAGTGCATACGCGCGGCCCTGTCCCAACTTTGCCAGCGACAAATACGGAAGCGGCGTCAGCGCTCCCCGATAATCGAGAATCTTTTGGAATTCCGCTGCCGCCTCGGCTCCCTGTTTGTTCTCTAGATAAGCCAACCCGCGCAGGTACACCGGCAAGCCAAGCTCGACGAATCCTAACTGAAACGCTTCTGACCGCAGATCTTCGAGCGCCGCGGCCCCGTTGCCACGCTGCAAATCCAAACGCGCGCGCATCTGGGGAAGCTCCGATTGCTGTAGAAAGCTATCCAGCGGGTATTCCTTATTCAACTTCGCCGCGTTTGCCTCTGCCTTCTGTCCCACCCCGCAGGTCGCGAACACGTACCCTGATAGCGTAAGCGCCGCGCGACTTAAACTCGCCGCAAGCGTGGTCGCATTTTTTAGCGCCCGGTCGCACACACCCATATCCGCCTGCGTCATCGCCAGAAATCCCAAATCGCTGTCCGCCGTTTCTTTCAGTCCGTGACTGTTCTCCATATCCCGCGAGCGCTGAATATTCTCTTCCGCGAGTTGCAGTTTTCCCTGCTCCAATAACAAACGGCCATGGGTGTCCAGAAAGCGATATTCATAGGGTTTCCCCTTTGACCACGCCAGTTCCCGGTCCGCATCTGCCGTCTTGCCCAACGTCAAGTCAATCACGTAATCAAACCAGTGCCCAAGCTCCGACTCCGGGAACTTTGCCATCGCCTGCTGCATCGTCTGCTGCGCTTCATCGAACTGGTTCGATCCCAAATAGCTATACGCCAGATTGAACCATCCACTCGCCGCGTTCGGATCGATCCGCACTGCGTCCCGTCCTTGTTCCGCCGCTTTGGCGTAGTTTCCCTCCATCTGGTAACCCACAGAGAGGTTATTGGCAGGGACCATGTCATTTGGATAGGTCCGTCCGTAGAGTTCCAGCGCCTCCATCTCTTTTTCTTTCTCGCCGGTCACCGTCTCATAGTAATGCTCCGTGATATATAGCTTCTCCCGTTCGCTGACGCGGTCTCTCAATTCGTACGCCTTGCGTGTCGCCTCGATCGCTTTTTCATTTTCTCCTGCATTGGCGTAGATGGTGCCCATGCGCGCATACGCAAACGCAAAATTCGGATCCAACTCCACTGCCCGCTTATAGAATGGCAGCGACTGCATCTCCCGCTCCTGATCGAACTCGGCGTTGCCCATGGCAAAGGCCTTCAATGCCTCGAGTGACGATGTCGTCACCTGGTCGATCGGCACATCAAACTTCTGAATTGACGCCAGCGACTCGCCAAGTTTTTCGCGCAACTTGGAGGTCGCGCCGCCCAGTGCCGTAAGCACTTGCTCCTTGCTTGAGGCCTGCGCCTGCTCCTGCGCCAGCGAATCGCCGGTCTGGCAGTTCATGGCGTTGAGAGTCACGACATACTCGCTGCCCAGGCTGGCAATCGATCCGGAAAGCATGGCTTTGCTGCCAACGCGAAGGCAGAGTTCGCGAGCAACATCATTTGTGAGCCGCTCATTCGGCTGCCGTCCCATAAAGCCCAGCGTTTGTTGCACGCGAGCAGGGGGAATGACCTGAAGAAACGGGGATTGCTGCAAATCGACGGCCAAAGCTTGCTTCAGCGTTCCGTCAAATACCGTATCGCCTGTCGTGTTGGCGAAATCGGCGAGTACGAGCGTGTCTTTTGCGGTGAGCCCCCGCGCCACTCCGGAACGGAAGTAAAGCGCCCCGGCTGCAACCAGAGCGAGCACGGCTGCTGCGGTTGCGAACATCGCCAGGCGTGACTTTTTGGCAGGAAAAGATACGGCCGATGATCCCGAGGCGGAGATGGCCGTCGTTCCCATCGCCATTGCCGGCGGCGATGATGACGACGACGAAAGTGGCGGCAAAGACGAAGGTAAAGACGAAGGTGAAGACGTAGGTGAAGACGAAGACTGCGCGCCGGAAGATCCGCCTGCAGCAGACGCGCTCGATCCAGGCGCGGCTGGAGTGATCGCAGAACCCGATTGCGCGGAAGTGGGAGCTGCCGCGCTGACTTGTGAAGCAGACTCGTGCGCCGCCGCGACCGAACCCGAACTCTGCGAGAGATGGCCCGATTCGGTGTCGCGCTTCAGCCGCTGCAGATCGGTTCGAATGTCGGCCGCATGCTGGTACCGCAGATTGCGGTCCTTCTCCAGGGCTTTGAATACGATGTCTTCGAGCTTGGCTGGCAGATCGCGGTTGAAACGAATCAGCGGAGGCGGCACGGAATCGAGAATGGATTTGAAAATGACGCCGGAACTCTCGCCGTGAAAAGGCATCGCACCGGTTGCCATTTCGTAGAGAACCGCGCCGAAGGAAAAAAGGTCGGTTCGAGTATCCAATTCCTTGGCCCGCACCTGCTCCGGCGACATGTAAGCCACCGTCCCCACCATGGTGCCCGGACTCGTCAAATCTCTTTCGCCCACCGTACCGGTCTGTGTGTTCAGAGCTGCGATTCGGCTCGATGAACTCTCCGCCAGACTCACTTTCGCCAAGCCGAAATCAAGAATCTTGCCGTGTCCGCGTTTGGTTATAAAAATATTGGCGGGCTTGATATCGCGGTGAATGATGCCCTCGCTATGAGCGGCGTCCAGCGCGTCGGCGATTTCGATAGCCAGCGGCAGAAGCAATTCCATGTCGACTGGGCGCCCGCCTATGCGATGCTTCAGTGTCATGCCGTCGAGGAATTCCATAGCGATGAAAGCTTGGCCGTTTTCCTCGCCGATGTCATAAATAGTGCAGATGTTGGGATGATTCAGAGCCGACGCGGCTTGCGCCTCGCGCTGGAAGCGGCTGAGCGCCTGTGGATCGCGGGACACTTCATCCGGTAGGAATTTGAGGGCGACAAAGCGGCGGAGGCGAGTGTCTTCGGCCTTGTAGACGACTCCCATCCCACCCCCGCCCAACTTCTCTATGATGCGGTAATGCGAAATGGTCTGGCCGATCACTAAAGATGCCCTGCCTCCGGT
>JBAWBR010000111.1:0-1533 GCA_049589875.1 Terriglobales bacterium | reverse complement strand
GTGCGCGCCCGACAGCTGGGGCGTGCTCGATTATCCCGGCCCTTCCTGGAACCAGTCTTACGAGAAGATGTTGGACGAGATGGTGCGGGCGGGCTACACCGGCACGGAACTGGGACCCTACGGATTTTTTCCGACCGATTCTGCAGTGCTGAAACCGCAACTCGACAAGCGGAGCCTCCATCTTCTGGGCTCGTTTGTTCCGGTGGTCCTGAGCGATCCAGCGTCCGCTGGAATTGCGGTGGAGCATATTCGCAAGGTAGGGAATCTGCTGGCGGCTCTGAAGGCACCCTTTCTGGTATTGGCCGACGCGCAATCGGATGAACGAAACCGCATTTCGGGCCGCGTGCCACGGGATGGCAGTGCGGCGCTGACAGCGGCGCAGTGGAAAAATGTCGCTCACGTCGTGGAGGAGGCCGCCAAGGTTTCCGCGGAATTCGGACTGGACCTCGTTTTCCATCCGCACGTTGCCACCTATATCGAAACCCCCGAGGAGTGTGAACGCTTCTTTGATGTAACGTCCCACACCGGCATCGGGCTTTGTCTGGATACAGGGCACTGCGATTATGGTGGCGGCGACTCGATCACCGAAGCGGCGAAGTTCGCGAGTGTATTACGGTTCCTGCATATAAAGGACGTCGACACGAAAGTTCTGGCGGAGGCGCGGCGCAAGCAACTGACCTTCGAAGAGGCGATCGAGGAAAAGGTGTTTACCATCATCGGACAGGGTTCTATTGATTTTCCCGCGCTGTTTCGATTGCTCGACAAGAATAACTACTCGGGCTGGATGGTGATTGAACAGGACGTCAAGTTCGGGGCCACGATCATTCCGCCTGTGGAGAGCGTCGCGGCCAGTTTGCGGTATCTCAAGGGGATTGTCGCCGAGATGGATGGGGTGCGTGCAACCTAGTTCGCGGCAAATGCAGGAGGACAAGTTGAGCACTCGAGTTGAGGACTTCAGGATGGTCCCTTGAGTATTGAGGTCGCAACGGCCGCCGCCCCGCCTTCCGTGCAGAGTCATGTTCCATTGCCGCGGCGGCTGGGAATGTTGAATGCGCTGTCCATCAACATGTCAAACATGGTTGGGACGGGGCCATTTATCACGGTGCCAGCCATTCTCGCTACTCTGGGCGGCCCACAATCCCTGATTGCGTGGGGCGTGGGCGCGACGCTCGCCATCGCCGACGGGTTGGTATTCGCGGAACTGGGAGCTTCGATCCCTGCGTCCGGCGGATCCTACATCTTCTTGCGCGAATGCCTGGGCCGCGACCGCTGGGGCCACATGATGGCATGGATTTTTGTGTGGCAGTTTCTGTTCAGCGGGACGCTCGAGATTGCGACCAGCAGCATCGGCATGGCCGAGTATGCCGGCTTTCTCTGGCCGGGTCTGCTCGCGTACCGGTGGGGAATCAAACTCCTGGCGGCTAGCATCACCGCCCTTGCCGTTCTGGCTCTTTATCGCAAGATTCAGGACATCGCCCGCTTGATGCTGGTGCTTTGGGTGGGCATGTTGCTCACAGCGGCCTGGGTCATTTT
>JBAWBR010000110.1:0-24998 GCA_049589875.1 Terriglobales bacterium | reverse complement strand
TGACCAGTCTACGCGCGGGTTTTCACATCTTGGTTACCACCCCATCCCAATGCCGATGATGCGACCGACCCCGGGTCCCTAGCTCACGGTTCCCGAATTCGTAACACCCGCCTACTCACGTAGATAGAAGCCGTCGGCATCCTCTTGCCAGTGATTACCCCGGGGGGGGTCTCTAGAGCCCGACTTAGTGGAAGTTACAAAGAAGGTCGAAACATGGGAGGGCATCTGCCTTATATGAAGGTTACTTTTCAAGGGGCTGTTTCAGATCCCTGGCTTACTTTTCTGCGGCGCAACCATCATCGCGCTCGTGCCAGCACCAGGGTTACATCGTCTGGCTGCTCCTGATCTCCAATCCACTCATCGAGCGCGGCGCTCACCAGCTCGGTGATCCGCTCCAGCGGCAAATGGCGATTCTCTCGCGCAATCTGAATCAGCCGCTCTTCGCCGAATTCGCCGTAATCGCTCTCCGGTTCGGTCACGCCGTCCGTGTAAACAATCAGCAGATCGCCGCGCTCCAGGTGCACCGTCGCTTCCGGAAAATCCATGTTATCGAGCAGTCCCACCACAGTCCCGCCGCAATCCAGCAGCCGCACGCCGCCATCGCTCGAAATCAGGATCGGAGGAAGGTGGCCGCCATTGGAATAGGTTAGCCGGCGTGTCGCTCCGTCATACACGCCAAGAAACAGAGTGGCATATTTGGCGTCCGGCGTGCTCTGGTAGAGATGATGATTCAGAAGGCTCAGCAACGGCGCCGGTGAAACCTCGGCATTCGACAAACCGTTCGCCAGCGCCGCCCCACGGCTGAACGGCGCGCCCATCGCGGCCGCTTCGCGCAGCGGAATCCCCTCGATGCTATACGCGCGTACCGCGGAATGAATCGTCGCCATCAGCAGCGCCGCGGAAATTCCTTTTCCGCTGATGTCGCCAACAGCCAATATCATTTTCTCGGAATCGAGCTTTAAGAAATCGTAATAATCGCCGCTTACCGTTCGCGCCGGGCGGCAGAACCCGTGTACCTCCAGCGATTCCAGCTGTGAGATTTCCCTTGGATAAAGCTGCGCCTGCACTTCCTGGGCGATCGTTAGCTCATTCTCCATGCGTTGCTTTTCTTTCTGTTCCAGCACCAGCCGCTCGATCGACGCCGTCATGGAGTTGAAGGAATTGGCCAGCGCCGCCAGTTGGTCATTCGATTTCACCGCAATGCGATGGCTGAAATCGCCGCGGTTTACATGCATGGTCGCGTCATACAGATCGGCCACGGACGACGTGATGCTGCGTGTCAGTTTCGTCCCGATCCAAAGAGCCAGCAATTCAATCGCGGCAAACACAAAAGCGATCGACCAGAGAATGTATTCCACACCCTTCGCATAATCGCCCAGCGCGGCAAACAGCCTTGCGTAAAGCAGGGCCGGACGTGTTTCCACGCGCGCCAGTGCGCCTGCCCGCCTTTGCTTGCCCGTTGCCCAATCCACCACCTGCACCGGAACCGGCAGGGGAATTTGCAGGTCTAGAGCGTTGGCCGCCGGTGGCACGGTCCCAGCCGAAAAGGGCGGCTCTGACTTATCGCCACTCATTTGCTGCGACTTGCTGCCTGAGCCCGATTCCGAAGCTGCCGCCGAATCCTGCGGATTCGGCGAAAATGTAATCTTGCCCAGGTCCTGCGCGATCTGCTCCATCAGATTCTTATCGAGCCGCTCGCTCGTCACCACGCGCAACCGATCGCGTTCGCCATCGACCACGGTCGCAGCCCGCAGGTAAAGTTGGCCCTGGTCGCGTACTACATCCGCAAAATCGCCCTTAATGAACTCCGGAAATTCAAACACGGAGGCGCCTTCCGGCCCCGCACAATTCGGCTGCGGCTGCGTCCTGTACCACGCGCACACTTGCCGCCGTACCCATTCGGGTCGCCGCGGACGCACCGGCTCCGCCTCGAGTTTTCCTCCGCGCTCAATCTGATTGTTCAAAGCGCGCGCGATGGCGCGGTTCGAGGCTTCCAGGCTGTGCAGATGGCTGGCAATCTCGGTGGTCACGACGAAACCCGCGAACTGCCGGGCGAAAAGATAGAGCGAGCCCAGCGAAATAACCACCAGCAGAAATACCGGAATCACTCCAATGAAAACGTAGGTGACGATCAATCGATTGCGCAGGCGCCACAGCAGCTTGCTTCGCAGCCATCGATATGCGGCAGCGGTGAGTAGCCCAATCGCCAGCACGCTGAGAAATATCACCCATCCTGTAAGACTCGCCGCAAACTCTGGGCGCACGCGGTCCGCTACCATCTGCACGACGAACACGAATAGGTCGAGCGCGAGTACATACAGCGTCGCCCACGCCAGCCAGCCCTCCGGCCATAGTCCGCTCGCGCGCAGCCTGCTCTCGAGTTCGAGGGAGATTAGTTTCATAATGCTAAGAACATGGGCTCACCAATCGCGCCGGCAAATCGTACAAACACAATCCGATTTAGAAGCGAGGTCCCGTGTACCTCCGCGCCCCCGGGGTTAACGTTTTTTCCGGAAAGTCGAACAGGCCGAAATTGTCAGATCTCCGGATAGAAATCGAAAAACGCCGAAAGGCTCGTACGGAGCTGCTTTTCGATCTCCTCTTTTCCACCCTCTAGTATGTGCATGGTGACGCGCGCTTCCCGCCCGTTTTTCAGCTTGATGTTTGCGTCGCCCACCTCAGCCACTTCATCGGAGGGCAACAGGCGCAGCCCATAAACCAGCGTCAGATTTGCCATGTCCCCGATTGTAAGCCAGCGCAGGAGGAAGAGTGAGGATCGCTTCGGTAGCAGAAAAATGGCCAAAAAGGGGTGGGAATTGAACGATAAAAACGAGAAGTAAAGCCAGCACAGCAAGAACAGCTATAGCGCCGGCGTCTCTCCGGCTGTCCGGCCCGCCGATTCGTCGCGAGGACTGCTGGCAATCGCTATCGGGAACCGCCTTACCCCGGCGGCCACTGCAGCGTCCGTCCTCCAATCAAATGCACGTGCAGATGGAATACGGATTGTCCCGAGCGCGGCCCAACGTTGAGCACGGTTCTATAACCGTCCTCGATCGAGCGGTCGCGCGCGATGTGCGCTGCGGTCAGATGGCAACGGCCCACCAGTTCAGCGTCGCCCGCTGTCGCCTCCTTCAAGCCGGCAATATGTTTCTTGGGGATAATGAGGACATGCGTTGGTCCCTGCGGGTTCAGATCTTCAAATGCAAACGTGTGTTCGTCTTCGTAGACTTTCTTTGAAGGTACTTCGCCTTTAACAATCCGGCAGAACAAACAATCCGCCATAACTGCCCCCTAATCCAACCTAACCAAAAACACCGGAGCTTCCGAATCTCGCGTCTCCCCAATTACACTCCGCGCCCGCTCGCGATCGTCATCGGGTACCCGCACCCGCACCCACCAACTTCCGGTTGGGCTGGCAAACTTCGTAATCTTGGACGTCTGATACCTGCGCTGTAAGTGGTCCGCGAATCCAGCCGCATGTTTGGAGTCTTCAAACGGCCCCATCTGCACCGCCCACTTTCCGCCGCTATCCAGAGCGGCGGGAGCTTTGAGCACTTCCATGCGAACCTGCGCCGTCCCCGGCAAGTAAACATCGAGCGCCCGCGCCGCGGCCAGCGACAGATCGATAATCCGCCCTTCCACAAACGGCCCGCGATCCGTGATCCGCACCACGGCCGAGTGGCCCGTCTTCACATTGGTTACCCGCACAATCGACCCCAGGGGCAGCGTCAGATGCGCGGCCGTCATGGCGTTCATGTCATACACTTCGCCATTTGACCCCCGCCGGTTGTGATAAGGCGCGCCATACCAACTGGCAATTCCCGTCTGCTCAAAGATCGGCTTGGCGTGGGCATCGACCTCAATCTTTTCGGATGGCTCTTCCTTGGGATGGCCCGGCGCGGTGGGGGGCGCGGTTTTTTGCTCTGAAATTGGAGGCGCCTCCGGAACCGCAACCGGCGTTGATTTCTTGTGGGCGCAGCTAACCAAAAAAGCCAGGCTTAATAAACTCAGAGCCAGTCTGAAGGGAATGCACCTTAAGAATTCTTCTGCCGCTTTTCGAGAAACTCCGCAAACTCGGTAAGTTTGCCGGCCGCCGTGCGCAGCGCATTCGAGGAGTGAGTCCGCACCGTCGGCACCACCTCGTCGTTCAAATACGCCACCAGTTGCGCCGTTTCCTTCTCTACCGTCTCCGCGATATTGGCAACGGAGCGATTGAAGCGCGCTGAAGCTTCTTCCACTTTGCGATCGAATTCGGTCATCGTCATTCCGGAACAGATTCGTCTTAGTATTCACAGATACGTCGCGCCGCCAAGCCTCTTATTCGAGCCTTTTTATTATCCGTAGCTTTCCTGCCCCGGTCAATCGCCGGCCAAGGTTCAAAGCGCTCGGGATTCCCCAGGGTCGAGCTTTTCCGAAACCTCGGATTCTCGCGTTACAATCTCGCCATGCATTTTCGGACCGCGGCGTCCACACTCGCCTTACTCGCTGCCATGATCACTTCACCCGCCTGTACCTTCTATGGCGAGCACCCGGCACGCACCATGGCTGAGGCGACCGGCGGAGAGGGCCTGGAGCGCGTCTTCTGGAAAAATATTGCGGCAGGCAACTGGGACGAGATCGACCGCTCCCTTTCCTCGAATTACGTGGGTATCGCCTCCGGCGGGAACCTCGACCATGCGGCCGCACTCGATCAATACCGCCAGTGGCAGCTCAAGAGCTATTCCATCGGCGATCTCAAAACCGAACTAAGCGGCACGACCATTATCGTCACTTACTCCATCACTCTGAACGGCACCGCCGCAGCCCAGCCGTTGCCCTCGACGCCACAGCGCATGATGACCGTCTGGCAGCAGCAAAAGCGAGGGTGGGTCGTCATTGCCCATAGCACGAGCCAATAGTGCCGCATCCCGCGATACAACATGAAATCAAGAACCACCATAAGAAGGATGAAAGGAACGGAACTCAGCCCCGCCGCCCTCGTCCGCTTTCGCCGCGCGCTGCTTGCCTGGTACGAAGCCAACCGGCGTGACCTGCCATGGCGGCGCACTCGCGATCCCTATGCCATCTGGCTCTCGGAAATCATGCTTCAGCAAACGCGCGTCGCTGCTGTGCTCGACCACTACCGCGTCTTTCTCGAACGTTTCCCCGACATTGCGAAACTGGCCGCCGCGCAGGAAGAAGCCGTCCTCGCCGCATGGAGCGGCCTTGGATACTATCGCCGCGCCCGCATGTTGCATCAATGCGCGCGGGAAATTGTCACGCAACATAATCATTGTTTCCCCCGCACATCCGAATCTCTGCGCGGTCTTCCGGGCATAGGCCGATACACGGCCGCGGCTATCGCGAGCATTGCATTTCAGGAGCCCGTCGCTGTTGTCGATGGGAACGTCGAACGCGTTCTTTCACGATTGGCTGGCCGCGCACTGTCAGCGCAACAAACCTGGCTTCGCGCTCAGGAAAATCTCGCAACATCCCGCCCCGGGGATTTCAATCAATCGATGATGGAGCTGGGCGCAACTGTGTGCCTGCCGCGCGAACCTCGCTGCTCGATTTGTCCAATTAGCAAGTGGTGCGCCGCTCAAGGTCCACTGCCGCAGACAAGAACAAAAACTCGCCAGCGCCGTCAGCACATCTGGTGCTCGCTCGATCGCCGCAACGGTCACGTTCGCCTGGTGCAGCGTTCCCAACGCGCACCGCTCATGGCTGGGATGTGGGAGCTTCCTCAGTCCACAGATCTTCCGCCAACCTCCGCGCGCGACGCCCACTGGCGCACCTTCCGCCATTCCATCACCGTCACCGACTACACAGTCCACGTCGTCCGCGATAATTCGACCAACGGGAAAGGCCGCGTCAAATGGGTGCCAGTCTCCGACCTGCCCACGCTACCTCTCACCGGCTTGACCCGCAAAATTCTTAGGGCCGATGGCATAATCTAATGACGCGAAGCCCTTCTCCATGAAATGGCTCAATCATCTGTTCGGAGGCCCAAAAGATATGGCTGCATTGACGGCTGGAATCAAAGCGCCCATTTTTTCACTGCCCGCGCTCGACGGCAGCAAGTTCTCGTTGCAGGAGGCCTTGCAGCGTGGCCCTGTGGCCCTGGCGTTCTTCAAAATTTCCTGTCCCGTCTGCCAGTACGCGTTCCCGTTCTTTGAGCGTGTGCACAAAGCCCATGGCGGACAGCGAGGAACCGTCGTCGGCATTTCGCAAAACAATGCCACGGAGACGGCCGCGTTTCTCAAAGAGTACGGCGTGACTTTTCCCGTGCTCCTCGACGATCCCAATGGATACGCGGTCTCGAACGCCTACGGCCTCACCAACGTTCCTACCTTGTTTCTTATCGCTCAGGACGGCGCCATCGAAATTTCCAGCGTGGGCTGGGTCAAGCAGGATGTCGAGCAATTGAATGCAAAGCTCTCCAGCTCGCCTCAAGCCACGCCGCCTATGCTCTTCAAGCCGGGAGAAGATGTGCGCGACTTCCGCGCTGGTTGAAGCTCCAAAAACTGATCCCGCGGTCGCGGGACAAAAAATCACAGCCTTTATTTTGAGGGATGACATGAA
Source organism: Terriglobales bacterium (assembly GCA_049589875.1). Classification (GTDB taxonomy): domain Bacteria; phylum Acidobacteriota; class Terriglobia; order Terriglobales; family Acidobacteriaceae; genus Acidiflorens. The sequence continues at coordinate 18,437 of JBAWBR010000110.1, read as the reverse complement.
ATCTCGCTGGTGCGCAACGTTCATGATCCTGTCGCTGATCGCCTCAGCATATGCGCAGCAAACGCCTTCAAGAAATCGCGAACGGCTATCTCTCGCTCCAGCTGCCGTCGCGGCCATGAACGGCATCAGCAAAGAGAATATTGAAGCCCACGTCCGCTTCCTCTCGCACGATCTGCTTGAAGGCCGCGGCACAGGCGCTCGCGGAGGCGACATCGCCGCCCAATATATCGCCGCTCAGTTCGCGCTTTACGGACTCAAACCGGCTGGAGACAACGGCACTTACCTGCAGAAGGTCCCCCTCGTGGGTGTCACGCCCGGCGCGGATACCCGCTTCACCTTCGTCCCCGCAACCGGCGCGCCCGCGAGTTTCAAAGATATGGATCTCAAGATGCTCGACGACTATGTCGTCTACGATCAAACGCGGCAGACGGTCTCCGATATCGACGCGCCCATCGTCTATGTCGGCTATGGCATCGTCGCGCCCGAGTACAACTGGGACGACTACAAAGGCGTCGATGTCAAAGGGAAGGTTTTACTCATGCTCGTGAACGAGCCGCCCTCCGACGATCCTAATTTTTTTACCGGCAAAGCGCTCACCTACTACGGCCGCTGGATGTACAAGTATGAAGAGGCGGCGCGCAAAGGCGCTGTCGGCGCAATTCTCATTCATCGCACCGATATGGCCAGCTACGGCTGGGATGTCGTACGCAATTCCAACTCCGGCGAGAAGTCTTATCTTCAGCTCGATGGCACGCCCAAGTTAAAAGCCGCTGCCTGGATTCAACTCGATGTCGCCGCCAAACTGACCTCCGCCGCGGGACTCGATCTCGACAAAATGATGACCGATGCGCAGTCGCGTGACTTCAAGCCTGTGCCGCTTCCCGTTCGCCTCGTCGCTCATGTGACCAGCAAAGTGCGCCCATTTGAATCGAACAACGTGATTGCCGTTCTGCCGGGCGCCGGGACTCTGCCCGTGGCCAGCCCCTTAAGAGATGAAGGGGTCATGTATACCGCGCACTACGACCACCTCGGCATTCGTCCGGATATGCCGGGCGATAACATTTATAACGGCGCGCTCGACAACGCCAGCGGCTGCGGCATTCTTCTTGAGATCGCGCGCGCGTATGCCGATTCACACGCGAAGCCGCGCCGCTCAATCTATTTCGCCTCGGTTACTGCCGAGGAGCAGGGGCTGCTCGGCTCCGAATATCTCGGAAAGCATCCTCCTATTCCAGCCGGCAAGATATCACTTGATCTCAACTACGACGATGTACGCCCGCAAGGCTCGGCCGAAGAAGTGGAAGTTTCCGGAGCCGAGCGTACAACTTTTTATCCTGTCGTCGAGGCCGCAGCCGCGGAATTTCACTTTGCGATCCGCCCCGACGCCCACCCTGAAGCCGGCCACTACTACCGTTCCGACCATTTCGGTCTGGCGCGCGTTGGCATTCCGGCCTTCTCCATCAATGAAGGAATCAAATTCAAAGGACACGACGAGGCCTGGGGACTGGCGCAGGATCAGGACTACGTCGAACATCACTACCATCAGCCGAGTGACGAATATCATCCCGGTCTCGACTGGACTTCCGACGCTGAAATGGCTCGCTTCGGCTTCGCTCTGGGATGGCAAGCCGCAAATCAACCGGGACTAATAGGTTGGAAGAAAGGCGACGAATTCGAGAAAGCCCGGAAGTAGTTGACCGTTTTCGCTAACGTTCTTTGGCAAATACCCAAATGCCCGCCCGGCAAACTTCCGTAACTTTTGCGGGCCTATCCCTCATGCTAATCTCTTTTCTTAGTGTCCCATTTTCAGCAGGTTGCGGACACCGCGACGGTTAGCGGCCGAACCCCCACGGCGCCCTCCGCTCGCCGCCACTACCAAACACTGAACGCCCATGCCCAAGCTTCCGATCCTACGGCTGCGAAGTTCTGACCCGCCGAGCCTGCCCGATCTCCGCTACTACCTGCCCGTGCTCACATTCAGCGGATTGCAGCTTGGCGTGGATAATCTGCGCTACGACGTTTTCCTGAGTCCACGCATCACTGCGGATTTAAGCCTTCACCTCGCCCGTTTTCTTTGCCGCTTTGGCGGCGTCGAGGCTTTGCTTGAGATGGATGTTCCCAACGCCATCCCGGCCAGCCCCTCGAAGTTCATTCGTCCCACGGGCGAAGCAGGCGCCCGCAAAACCGATCCCACAAACCTGAAGACCTCTCTGATCGCGATTCATCAGGCGATCCTCTCGCGCGCCAAAGCCGAAGGAAATCCTTCTATCGACTTGATAGGCCGGCTCGCCGTGGTGAAGTTCATTCGCTCCGAGCTGCAATCGCAATTCTCCCGGATCCTTGAGCAGTGCCGCCGCAAACTAAAAGCTCTGGAAGGCGCGCGCCAGGCCGCGTTGCTGCAGGCGCAGGAGTGCGTCACCACCTTCCACGTTCACAAAAAGATCATCATCCGCCGCGCCGGCCAGGAAGTTTTCGCGCAGCTCCGCGACATTGAGCGCGAAACTCTGGCCCGCACCCGCACCTCTTTGCTCGGCGAAGTGCAGGCCGATATCTACCGGCTCTTTCTGAATCCGCTTATCTTCACCGAAGATGGCCGGGACGATTATCTCCGCGCCCAGCACTATTACATGTTCGGCAATTTCGAGAAGGATCAGGACCGTTTCCCCGATCTGCGCCAGTCCGCGCTCCGCTTTCTGCGTGAGCTGGGCTATGGCGAGGATATCGACGACGATCATCTTGAGCAGGCGCTCAACGTTCCCGAAAATGCAGTCGCGCTGGTTGGCACCGGCAATGGCGAAGATGCCACCGCCGAGGATCGCCACCGCAAGGAGCGCCTCGAAGTTTGGACTCACCAGCTCCAGCGCGAAAGCCTGCTACAGCACGTCGTCGCCTCCTATGAGGCCGTGCCGCTTCTCGCCGACTACGCGCCGCGCGTCAATCCGCAGCAGCTCAAACACGCGCTCATTCATCGCGAGGAGGCCGAGCGCGTGGAAAAAATCATTGCCGAATCGCGCTTGCAATCCGAGCGGCTCAAAGCCGCCATCGAGCGCGTCTCCTCTTGCCGCTGGGGCGAGCGCAGCCGCTTCGCCGCCCGCCTGCTTCACGATCTGTTCTGTTATCACCGCGACATCCGCGGCCTCGAAACCGTGAACTCCGGCTTCGACAGTATCAACCTCGTCGCCGACGACAAGGTCCGCGAGCTTTCCGCCCTTAACGGCATCCTCTACGAATTCCTTCCACCGGAGGATCAAAAGCCGACCGAAGAGCGCATTCTCGATCACGTCATTCTGAAAGCCGATATCCGCGACTCTTCCCGCCTTACGCGTTCGCTCATGGAAAAGGGAATGAACGCGGCTTCTTACTTCAGCCTCAATTTCTACGATCCGGTCAACAAGCTGATCGCGAAATATGGAGCGACCAAAGTCTTTGTCGAAGGCGACGCTATCATCGTCGCCATGCTCGACCGCGACAGCGAAGTGCGTCTCGGCGTTAGCCGCGCCTGCGTGCTGGCATGGGAGATCGTAAACCTGCTGCACGGATATAACGAACTGCTGCGCCGTTCCGGCTTGCCTCCCATGGAAGTGGGCCTCGGCATCTCCTATCAGAATTCGCCCCCGCTTTATCTGGTGGATGGCGAGCATCGCATCATGATCTCCGACGCCATCAATGAAAGCGATCGCCTTTCCTCCTGCAACAAACGCGTGCGCAAGCGCCTTACCGATGAAGCTGGATCCTTCCGCGTATTCACCCTGCAAATTGGCGGCGATCGGGAAAATGCGAATGGCGAGATGAATGGCGAAGCCAGCAACGCCTCTCCGGTCCAATCGGGAATCGACAACGGAGAATCAGTGAGCACGGCAGGTCTCGTGAGCGCCAGCATCTACGAAGACCTGCGTCTCAACTATAACGTCGGCGGAATTTGTATCAGCGAGGCTGCCTTCCACAAGCTGCGACAGGAAATCTCACTGACGCAGTGGCAAGCCGATCTAAATCGGCCCGGCTTCAATGTTCCGTGGGTCGACGCCGAAGGAGAGTTTTTCGTGGGAACGGTGCCCATCGGCAACGGCATATTCCGCCGCATCGCCATTCGCACCAGCCGGATCGCTCAGGTCGATATTCGCGATCTATCAATCCGCCACTGGACGGACGGCCGCTACTACGAAGTCTGCGCCGATCCAGCCGTTTATGCCGCCCTGCCCGGCGAAAAATCCGCCGCCGCTGACAAATCGTAGGAACCTTCAAACGGACAAACACGCGATGCCGCGCTCATAGGACGACTACTAGGATGACTTGCCGGCGATGCGCGATGATGAAGCAGCGAATCTAATTGCGCTCCAGTGTTTCGTCGATCGCAATTTTCCCGCCCTTCTCCACGGTAACGATCTTGTGCACCGGCTTGAAGCCCGTCAGCGTGATGTCGACAACGTAATTTCCCGGCCCGAGCATCACTCCCACCGGCGAAAGCTTGTCGAGTACGCGCTGGTTGATCGCGACCTGCGCTCCCTTAGGCTGTGTGTGGATATTCACCGCGCCCATGCCGGCGGTGCTTTCTCCTCCAAAAATCTTTGAGAACTTCCCGCCCATCCGAAGCTCGTCCGCATTCCCGAGCGGCCTGAGCACCGCGGAGTACTGAAAATTTTGCGCCGGCGCCAGCTCGGTGGATGTCGTCTCGTCGAGAAACCCTGTCTTGGTGAGCGCTATTGTGTGCGTGCCCTTTTCGACCGAGAACTGCGCTGGTGTGACTCGTCCAGTCGGCCTTCCATCCACCGTGATTGCGGCGCCCGGCGGAGCGCTGTTCACAACCAGAATTGCATTCACAGGCGCTAGATGGAACACGATCGCTGAGCGAGCGCCGGAAGCAATCTCTACCGACCGAATCTCGTTCGTGTAGCCGCTCTTTGCGATTGAGAGAATATGCGTTCCGGGAGTCAATGCGGTCAGGCCAAAAGGCGTTATCCAGGAGGGATCGTTTTTCCCGTCCACTTGAAATGCCGCACCCTGCGGCGTGGAATCGACGAATGCCTCCCCCGGGATTACCGCGGCAACGGAAACGGGCGCAGAGGCGGGCTGAATCTTTGCGCGCCTTTTTTCATGCGGCGCGGCATTGATTGCCAGATGCGTTGTCGTCTGCGGCGCGGCATGAACTGCTGGCGGCGCGGCAATGTTTTCCTCATTGCTTCCCGCTTTAATAGGATGCGGCGCTGCCGTCGAACTGTCATCCTCCAACCGCACATGAAAATATAGTGCGCCTGCGATGATCAGAATTACCGCCGCCGCCGCCAAAATGGAATACAGGATCAGCCGCGGCGGAATCGTTGCCACTTCACTGAGCGCCTTTTTCGCCATTTGCCGTGGCTGTATCTTCGTTGTTGGCTCTTCTTTCGGTTGCGGCTTCGGATAAATCTGGCGCACGCTCGCTGGCGACTCTTCGGGAAACGGCAGGGGCGCAAAAAAAGCCTCATTCAGCGGTGGCAGTTGGTCCGGGCCGGATAGGGTAGACGCCGGCAGGCCGGGCGCATCGCCGGCCATAAGCGGATCGACTGCAATCTGCGGCGTGGTGTGTGGCTTCTCATCGAGCGCGGCTCCGCGCTGCACCGGCTCGCGCATGCCATAACTGGAATCTTGTTCTGCTCCCGAAAAACTATCCCCCTCTTCACTCCGCTCGCGAACCGAGGTCGCGGGCAAATGAAACGTGGCTTCAAATGAAGAATGAGCGGGCGCGCCCCCGGCTGATGACCAGCCTCCCGCTGAGGCCGCAGCTGCCCGCGCCCCCAGCGGCGGCGATGACGCAGGAACGCGCGATGGTTTCCCCGCTGGTTCGATCGCGGCAATGTTCGTGGTGAACTTGGCGGCAGCGGCTGCGCGTTCCGCGGGATCGAAGTTTATCGGCGTAGATGAAGATGCCTTTTTCGGCGCAGGAGAGGTTTTCTCGATTTTGTCTTTCTCTTTGCACTTTTCCAGATCATCCATTAATGCGCGTGCCGTCTGGTAGCGCGCGGCTGGATCTTTCGCGAGCGCCTTCATCACCACTGCGCTCACCGCACGGTTAACTTTGCGATTCACCGACTCCGGCGCCGCCGGCATCTGGTTTTCAATCTGGCCCAGCAGCACCACCGGATCTTCAGCCCCGAAGGCCTTTTGGCCCGCCACCATCTCGTACAGAATGGCGCCCAGCGTAAACAGATTCGATCGCTGATCGATTGCCTCTCCGCGAATCTGCTCCGGCGAGCAATACGGCATCAGCGGTCCCAATCCGTTTCCCGTCTCCGCCCGGATCAGGCTCATCGTTGAGATGCCATATCCCAGCACTTTGACCAGGCCATCCCACTGCACCATGATCTTCGCCGGTTCCAGCGAGGAGTGTGCCACGCCCAGCTTGTCCGCGGCTCCAAGCGCGACGCAAACCTGCCGCGACAGATCGAGCAGATCCCAGATCGAAAACCCTTCTTTGCGCGCCAGCATGGTCGCAATACTGTTGCCCTGCACGTACTCCATGGAAGCGCAAAACTTACCTTCGATTTCGCCCGCCCCATAAAGCGCCGCAATGTTCTGACCGGCCAGTTCGCGGCTCTGCTCGCCCTCGGCGATCAGGGAACGGACAAAACTTTTTGCCTGACTGCCAAGCGGTTCCAGGTCCTGCGTCTTCAGCGCTACTACCTGGTTCGCTTTGCAATCCAGTGCCTTATAGATGACGGAGGTTTCCGAGGTCGAAATTTCGCTCTGGATTTCGAATCGGCCGAACATCATTGCCATTGCAGTCGCCTCGCGGGGGCAAGCTATTCCCGCTGGTTTGAAGTGGTAGCCGAAAATGAAAGAAAAGCCCGGTTCTAGGATAGCGTTGCAAACCCGACAGAGGAGAGTTACGAAGGTACTAATTGCAAGGCTTCGTCCAGAGAATTTCAAATGTCCTTACAGGGTCGCATACATCTTTAAGATTAAGTTGATCTTGGAGTGTGCGATGTGGCGCTTGATCCGGGCTATCGAGTTGGGGGGGCACAGCGCTCTACGCAGAAGCCATTCTTTTCTGAAGGGGCTTGATTCCCTGGGCGTTTGCGCCCGAGATGCCCCTCTGGCGAGCCGACTACTGGTTTTCCTCAGCAGGCTTGTCGGTCAAAAATTCGTATTCTTCAATCACGGCCGCGACCGCCATCTTGCCTGCCGGCACGCTGCTGCCCTCCACGCGCACCACGCGCCCTTTGCAGTGCACGCGTATGCTCTCGCTCAAGGTGATTTCCGGCGGCAGCGTCAGTGTGAAGTCGATGGGAGAACCGGCCTGAATGCCCGACTCCACAAAAAAGCAGATTCCGCGCGCGCTCACGTCCCGCGTTTGGCCCTCATGTTCTTCCGCGCCCTCACCGTAGCGGACGTTCACAGGCAAACGCAGCGGAAAACGTCGCGTCGATCGCTTTTCTTTATCCTGAGTCTCAGCCATCGAACCTCCCGGAACTGACAAGCATGGAGGCGAACCAACTCTCATGTCAAGGCGTCCGCCGGAGACGCCGGTTCAAAGATTAAAATACACTCGTGGTCTTCGTCCTCGACAACTACGATTCTTTCACCTACAACCTCGTCCAGTACCTGGGAGAGCTGGGCGCTCAGGTCGAAGTGCGCCGCAACGACGAACTCACCGTCGCCCAGATCGCTTCGCTCAAGCCCGATCGCATCCTGGTTTCACCCGGCCCCTGCACGCCGCAGGACGCCGGCATCAGCATCGAGCTGATTCGCCACTTCGCCGGCAAGGTTCCGCTGCTCGGAGTCTGCCTTGGACATCAGGCCATCGGCGCGGCTTTTGGCGGGCACGTCGTGCGGGCAAAAAATCTTATGCACGGGAAAACCAGCGCGGTCGATCACGATGGCAAAACCATCTTTCAAGGAATTCCTTCCCCGCTCACCGCAACCCGCTATCACTCGCTGATCGTCGCCGAAGAGAATCTGCCGCCCGATCTCGAAGTCACCGCCTGGACCCGCGACCGCGACGGCACGCGCGTCATCATGGGTCTCCGCCATCGCAAATTCCCAGTCGAAGGCGTGCAGTTCCATCCCGAAAGCGTGCTGACCACCGCCGGCAGACAAATCGTCCAAAATTTTTTGGATATGTAGCACCTGGGCGCTCAGGTAGCCCGTAAAGGCCACAGTGAGTTTGACGGAGCGAGAGCTTCTTCAATAACCGTCGTCGCTAGCGGGCGAAGTATTTCCAAGCCACGACAATTGCCACCAGGACGATGCCAGCCACATACCCCCACAACCGTCCCGTTTGCAGCTTTTGATGATCCATGAAAACACCCCAAAACTACATTTACTATGCCACAGGCCGCACCCCGAGCGAAGCGCTAAATATTAAGGTTCTCGGGTGCCGCAGCGCTCCAGAGCCGCTGTACGCCCACAGCCGCCGCCGCCTTTAGCCCCCGCGCCAAACTCACTTCTTCGTCTCGTGGTATTCCTCTTCCGTATTCACCGCCCAGATGTTGCTCTTGTCAGTCACGCCCGCCACAATATTGTCCACTGCCGTCATCGCCGTCAGCATCGAGTGATCCTGATTGTTGTACTTGTGCATCCCGTTGCGCCCGACCAGAAACAAATTCTCGAATCCGTCCATACATTTTCGTACTTCATCGAACCGCTCATACAATCCAAAATATGCCGGATAAGTCTTCGGCATACGCGCAACCGTCGCATCCAGCAGATCGTTCTTATCTATGATCCCGATCTTATCCAGCTCTTCCGCCGCCAGCCGCGCCATCTCCTCGTCCGTCCGCGTCCACAGCTCATCGCCCTCCTGGCAGAAATACTCCGCGCCCAGCCACACATTCCGCCGGTCGCTTACCAGGTAAGGGCTCCAGTTGTTGAACACTTGCAGCCGCCCGATCAACACATCCGGTTCCTGTATATAAATCCAGTTGTCGCTGATCAGCTTGTTCGTTAGATCGCCGGGCTCGCGGATCCTCAGCTTCTTCAGCAGCAGTCCCACCGTTATAAAGTCGCGATACTGCAATCCCGCGGCAACCTCGCGCACCGGCTCTGGAATCGCATCGCCCATCGCCCGCGCCAGCTCCTGCACCGATGTAGTCGAGAAAAAATAATCCCCGGAAAACCGCCGGATCTCGTTATTCACCGTTTCGACGTTCTTCCCTGCCATCCTGCCCGTCACGGCTACCACGCGCCCATCGCGCGTTTCCACCTTATCTACTTCAATTCCCGTGATGATCTCGCCGCCCGCCGCCACCACTTTTCTCGCTACCTCTTCCCACATCTGGCCGGGGCCAAACTTGGGATACAAGAATCTCTCAATCAGCGACGTCTCCGTCCCCTTCTGCGCAATCTCCGACTTCCCGCTTCCCACGGCCTGTTTCACAAAATGCGCCAGCGCCTTTCGAATCGATAATCCCTTGATCCGCTGCGCTCCCCACTCCGCGCTGATTTTGTCGCACGGCACACCCCAGACCTTTTCCGTGTATTCCTTGAAGAATGTCAGGTACAACTCCCGCCCGAACCGGTTAATAAAAAATTCCTCGAGATTTCTGACTGGCTTGATCGGAAACATCGTCCGGTAAACGTAGCTGCATCCGATTCGCATCGTCCGCCATGCTCCCAGCTTGCGCAGCGTGTCCGCCGTCAGCTGAATCGGATAACTGAAAAATTGCCGTAGAAAATAAATTCGCGATTTGCGCGACCGCGTCAGCATTCGCAAATCGATCCGTTCCGCCTCGTCCCCCTGTTCCATCGGCATCTGCGCCAGCCACCAGTTCATCACCCGGTCGCTTTTCGAAAAGAAGCGGTGGCCGCCAATATCCATGCGGTTGCCCTTATACCGGATCGTCCGCGAGATTCCGCCCATATACTCGCTCCGCTCCAGCACAATGGGACGAACTCCCGCCCGCGTGATCAGCTCATGCGCAGCCGTAAGCCCCGCCGGCCCCGCCCCAATAATGATTGCTGTCCGTTCAGACATAAACCAGCAGTGTACAGTTCCCAGCCCAGGGAGCAACAGCCGTTATCACCGTAACGCCCATCACACTCCCCTCCGCGCCTCCATGCTATGGTGTCTAGTCCAAGGCCCCGCATGAGTACGTCCGCCGAACTTCGAGCCCTGTTTCAGCGCCGCATCGTTCAATTGCTGGCCCTTGCCATCTTGCTTTCAATCGTTGCCGCCCGCTCTCTGCAACTCAAATTCTGCGTCCTCGATCTTGATGTCTGGTGGCATCTCAAAGTCGGCGATTGGATCATCCAGCACCTCGCCGTCCCTCGCACCGGCATTTTTTCCCGCACCGCTGCCAATCGTCCCTGGGTCGCCTACAGCTGGGGATACGAAGTCCTTCTCTCTCTCGCCTATCGCTGGTTCGATCTCGTTGGCATCGGCATTTACGGAGTCCTTCTCACTCTCGCGGTCTCTTACAGCATCTTTTGGATGGCTCTCCGTCTCTCCGGCCAATTCTGGCGCTCCTGCCTCATCGCGGCCCTCGCCTGCTCCGCATTTCTCTATGACATCATGCCCCGCCCTGTCTTCTTCTCGATGACGCTCTTCACCATTGTCCTCGCGCTCCTGCTCGAAGCCAATCGTGCCGCCCGCATCCAACTTCTCTACTGGCTTCCACCTTTATTTTTGTTGTGGGCCAATCTCCACATTCAATTTATCTACGGACTTTTTCTCGTTGGCCTTTTCGTCGGCGTCAACATCGCGCAGCGCCTTGCCGACTACCTGCGAATCACGCCTGAATTCATTCTTCCCCCCACCCTCCCCGCCTCGACGCTCGCCGCCATCTTCGCCGCCTGCGCCATTGCCACCTGCTTCGGGCCCTATACCTATCACCTCTTCCCCGTCGTCTACCAATATTCAAAGGCCAAGGTCCCCTACTCCATCATCCTCGAGCTCCAGCCCATTAATTTCCGCGGTGCCAGCCATTACGTCCAGCTTCTTCTCACCTGCGCCGCCTTCTTCGCCCTCGGATGGCGCAAGAAAATCGATCTTTTCAAATTCTCTCTTCTAACGATTGCCACCGTCGTTGCCTACCGCACCATGCGCGACTCCTGGTTCATCTGCATTCCCGCCGCCGCCGTGCTCGCCGACTCCTCGCATGCCGACTTCTCTCCACCGGATTCGTCCGCCGCCGGGTCCTGTGCTTTCGAGTCTTCAAAAAAAACGCCGTTGATCACTCACTCCCACCGCGACCCACTCCCTAGCTGGCCCGAGCGCGCTGGCCTGGCTGCCTTCGTCGCGATCGCGCTCGTGCTCTTCGCCACCAACACCGATTTCAACGAGCGCGGACTCGATCGCGCCATCAGCAACATCTATCCCGTAAACGCCGTTAACTTTCTGCGCCGCAATCCGCAGCTCGGCCCGCTCTACAACAATCTCGATTGGGGAGGCTTTCTGATCTGGTATATGCCAGATTTTCCCGTTGCCATCGACGGCCGCAACGATCTCTACGGCGACGATCTCGACCGCCTTTTCTACGACACAGAAATGGGCCGCGAATCCTACTCCACTGATCCTTATCTTAGTGAAGCGGGCGTGGTGCTATTAGAAAGAAGACTGCCCCTCGCCCAACTCCTGACCGCAGACCCCCGCTTCACCCTCATCTACCAGGACCAACTGACCGCCGTCTTCGCCCCCACCAATCCCTCCAGCGCACGCTAAGGGCGTTCGGATTAAATGTGGCGCGGGCGCCCTCGCCCGCGAAAAACCAGCAATCGGCAGGGGTTTGCTCTACTGAGTCCAGGTTGCGCGTGCCCACTCTCTTCAACCCTCTTTGACTTCCATTACAATCCCGAGTGTCACACTCGAAAACGTGGAGTTGCCGCACTTCTATTGGTGTTCGAGATGTGGGATTACGAGCCGATTCCATCCATGCAAATCTCCCAAATCGCCGCGCTGCTTGAGCCGTTCCTGGCTCCCAACGGCAGCGAGCACGAGACCGGACGCTCCGCTTCGCCTGATTTTCGAGAAGAAAAAGATGGGATAGCGCCCCAGGATCGTGCCCGGATTCGGGGTCCCGAGCGCGCCCTCCTTCGGCGCGATGGAGTGCCTGGGGGCGCTGACCTGGGTGTAGAACTGGCCCCCGCCCAACTCGAACAAATATCGACGTACATCGATCTATTGCTCCGCTGGAACGCCCGCGTCAATCTCACCGCCATCCGCAACCCGGAAGAAATAGTCACACGGCACTTTGGCGAATCGCTTTTCCTGGGCCGTCATCTTTTCCCCGGCGATCTCCCGCACTTGAAAACACAGGAAAATCCCGCCGGCTCGCCGCTCGTAGCTCCAAGCTCGAATCGAATTCGCGTCCTCGATATCGGCTCGGGCGCTGGATTCCCCGCTCTCCCACTGAAAATCTGGGCGCCCGCTGTTCACCTAACCCTGATCGAATCCAATCACAAGAAGGCCGCCTTTCTGCGCGAAGTAATCCGCGCGCTTACATTGATGAACGTCGATGTAATCGCCGACCGCGCTGAAACCATTCTGCAACGCCCGTCTTATCATTCCGGGCCTAGCGAGGAATCTGCTCTGCTTTCCCCGTTCGACGTTGTTACCTTCCGCGCCGTTGAAAATTTCGATCGGACCCTCCGCTTGGCCGTCCGCTTCCTCGCTACCAATGGTCGTTTGGCCGTCCTGGTCGGCACCGCTCAGCTGTCTAAACTCGGTGGCCTCGACCAAGTTCAATGGCGAAGCATAATTGTCCCAGAGTCACATTCAAGGACTCTGGCATTAGGTCGAATAACAAACCGCAGAGGACCACAATCGTAAAAAGTGGGAAGTTGACGTCGATAGTGGTGCCTAACGACTAGCTTAATAGCGGCAATCTGCAGCCTTGATAGGGCTAAGTGGGAAATTGGAAATTAGATTCGCCGAGAAGAGTTATTAGGATAAGTGTTCCACAAGGAACGCGAGTGCGAATTTCTCTTTTTTGCCACTGCTCTCCCGGATGGCAAATGTGTTCCACGTGGAACACTCCTGTGTCCAAAGACCGCTCGCGATGTATCGCCGTTCCGCATCCTTCAGCGGGCGTTGATGCGATTGCATGATGTTCCACGTGGAACATCATGGCAGGCGGCCGCGCGTGATTTCGTCACGGCACCAAATTCAATCGAATATTTAAATGCACGCAAAGCAAGGATTGCTTTCGCACAGGCCGAGGACTTATTCTGCCTCCGCATCTCCTCGAATTAAAAATCTAGTGGCCTGATGTCTCGTTAGTGTTCGCATGGCAGTCAGTTCGGTGCCGATAGCCGCGCGTGCGCTCTCTCGAGCCTATGGGATGGAATATGGGACGGATCATCGCTGTCACGAATCAGAAGGGCGGCGTCGGCAAGACCACGACTGCCATCAACTTGGCCGCATCACTCGCAGCCGCCGAGGTCAATACACTGCTGGTCGATTGCGACCCGCAGTCGAATGCCACCAGCGGCTTGGGCCTGGTCAAGGATCCCGAGCGCGTCAGCATCTACGATGTGATGATGGGGGCGGCAACCGCTGAGGAAGCGCTCCAGGTCACCGAACTGGAGCAGCTATGGCTGATTCCCTCGCATAAGAATTTAATTGGGGCGAACCTTGAGCTGATCGAGGCGGAGCGCCGGGAATACCGATTGAAAGACGCGCTGGCGGCGCTCCGAGAGCGCTTTCGATTCATCGTACTCGATTGTCCACCGGCGCTCGACCTGCTCACGCTGAATGCGCTGGTGGCCGCGGATGGAGTCCTGATCCCGATGCAAGCAGAATACTTCGCCTTGGAAGGGGTGTCGGAGTTGTTGGATACGATCGAGCGGATACGAGCGGCGCTCAATCCGACCCTAGGCGTCGATGGGGTGGTGCTGACAATGTTCGATGAGCGCACCAACCTGGCGCAGCAAGTGGCGGAAGAGCTGAAGAAATATTTTGGCGACAAGCTGTGCCAGACATCGATTCCGCGAAACATACGATTAGCGGAGGCTCCGAGCCACGGCCAGCCGGCCCTGGTGTACGATGCGCGCTCGCGCGGGGCGGAGAGTTATATCAGGCTGGCAAAGGAGATTCTGGACCGGCACGCGGCCGAGGCCGCTGCTTAGATTGATTGAGATAAATATTCATATTCATCGATATATTGATGGACGAAAAGACCCGCTTCTCGAAAATCGGGAGCCTTGTGGCGCAGCGCGCGGGTGGAGCGGGCATTCGTTCGGCTTCGCATCGTCTCGGGATGACAGTTTTGTTCCGGCAAATCGTTAGTCCAAGTTTTGAATTTCTTGCGTTAGGGAGAAGAGTCAATGGCTGGTACTTCGAATACGGCTGCGGCGGATAAGACGGCAACGAAAACGGTGGCGGAGAAAGTTCACGAGAAGGTTGCCGATAAGAGGAAAGCGCTGGGGCGCGGGTTGGATTCGCTGTTGCCCGGTCCCCGAGCTGTTCCCGCCGCGGGTACTGCTCCAGCTTTTACGCAGCCTTTTGCTCCGCCTGCTTCCTCCGCTGTTTATTCCATGCCTGTGTCCGCGCCGGCGGCGATTCCTGCACACTCAGCAGCGCCTCGCGCGGTTGGTCCTTCGGTCATCCCGCCTGATGCCCAGGACCAGGTTAGGGCTGAGAGTGAGAGGGGCCGCGATCGGCATATTGCTGGCCATGTTGCTGACAATGATGATGCCCATCAGCGTGAAGATCTCAAGCTGCAAGCCGCAAAAGAGAATCGGACCCATGAATATGAGCCCGCTGTTCCGGCGTCAGGCCCGGAAACCCCTACCCCGCAGAGCGTGACTGTGCCCCAGTCAACTTCCGATGGGGAAGAGGTCGTGCAGTTGGCGACTGACTTGATCGACAAGAATCCTCATCAGACGCGGCGCCGGTTTAACGAAACCGCCCTGGAGGAACTCTCCCAGTCGATCAAGGTGCAGGGGCTTCTCCAGCCTATCGTGGTGCGGCCGGATGGCAAGGGCCGATTCAAACTTATTCTGGGCGAACGCCGTTTGCGAGCCACGGGCATGGCGGGACACGCCACAGTTCCCGCGATCATGAAGCGCGTGAACGAGCAGCAGGCAGCCGAGATGACGCTGGTCGAAAACCTGCAACGGCAGGATCTGAATTGCGTGGAACAGGCGGATGCGTTTGCCAGGCTGAGCCGGGAATTCAACATGACGCAGACCGAGATCGGCGCGCGGGTGGGCATGTCGCGGGAGACGGTGGCGAATTATATGCGGCTGCTGACGCTTCCCCTGGGCGTGCTGGAGGCGCTGGTGGAAGGAAAATTGACTTTCAGTCACGCGCGCGTGCTTCTGCCCTTGCGCGATCATGTGAAGATCTGGAGTTTGGCGCAGCGGGCGATTGAAGAAAGAATGACGGTTCAGAAACTCGAAGACCTTGTGCTTGGCGTGCCGGCAAAGCCCGAGACTCCAAGCCCGCAGGGGGGCGCAAGGTGGGTCGATCCGAATGTGAAAGCGGCGCAGCGATCGCTGGAAGAAATATTGGGAATGCGGGTGCGGATTCGCGACCGGGCTGGGCGCGGAAGAATCCTCATCGACTACGCAACGATCGACGATTTCGAGCGGATTGTGGGAATGCTTGGAGGAAAGTAGGTCTGGGGCTGTGGGCTCTCGGCTTCAAGCGTCGGCATTTGTCCGGGTGGTCCGGTGGGACTACTGCTCCTTTCAACTGTTGGAATTTGTTGGGGAATCCTATTGGTAATAAGTGGGCGATTACTGGGCTCATTTGCTCGATTCACTTCTGTTGGTCTCATTTCCGGTTGCTGCAATATGGCGACAGTGGGAGCAAAAGCCAATCTCGAGCTGACTGTTGACGCCCCGCACTTGAGAGACTCAAAAGAGTAAAAGGTGGTAGGGCCGATGCGGCTTTTCGACAGCGAGAGTCGTCGTTAGGCAGAAGACCTCGTGTCACAGCGCAGATGAATCCCCTGGGAACCAGACAAGTAATGAGTGGGAGGACGCCCGGCTTTTGCAGCCTTCGAGTTTGCATCCTTCGAGGGCGGTTCACCTTGCCCGAATCCATTCCAGCCAGTGATCTTGGAATATAATGTCCCCATTCTGAAGGTTCCCCGTCCGGTTTATGAAGCGCAATGTGAGTTTTCCTTTAGGGCGGTCATCCGCGCTCGCTGAAATACCTCGGCGATGGAAAGCCGCTTTCGATCTTGGCCTGCCTGTGAGGCTGGAGGCCACACCCTTTCAAAACTTTTATCTTCTGATTGCGGCGGCCCTGCTGCTCTGGCCTCTACCGGCATTTGCGCAGCATGGTGGCGGCGGACACGGGGCTCCTGGGACAGGGAGCGGGCTTTCTTCTTCAGGAAGGCCGGATGGCGTCGAAGACAAAGACGAGCTGAAGGACTTTCATCGCGCGATGGAAGTTCAGGCGACGAGCGACCAGGCGGCTGCGTTTCGAAAGATTCTCAAGAGCACAGAGGCGGCACATGCGCAGCTGGCGGAACGTGCCAAGGAAGGCGGCGAAAAGCGGCAAGCGGTCGCGGACGTAATGGCATCGCTTGAGACGGTGCGCACGGAGACAAATAATTTTCTGGAAGCGCTTTCGGCGCGGCAGAAATCGGGGCTCAAAGAGATCACGGGGAAAGTGGAAAAGTCGGAAGCGGAACTGGCAGGTCAGGAAAAAACGCTGGGCAGAGGCGAAGGCCCCGCCGAAGCTGGCCGGATGGAGAATCTGGCAAAGGCGTTGGAGAATTTTCGCAGTGAGCAGGAACGTCTGGCTCTGGAAATGGGAATTGTTTTGAGTGATGCGGGAGAGGCGCCCTTCACAGTCCCGGCGCTGAAGACATCGGCGGAAATTGGCAGGCAGAAAATTGCGGTTTCGGCGTCGACGACAATTACGCGCGTGGGTGGAGGGAATGGCGAGAATGTCTATAAGGTAGAGGTCGCGGAGGATCTGGCGGATTTGCAATCCAATTTTACGGATGTGCTGCGGGTACAGGTGAACGCAACGCCGCGCTGCGGAGAGCGCGTGGAATTGAGGGATGCGACAGTGGATGTGGCGGCTCCCGAGAGCGTGGCGGAGGCGCAAATTTATGTGGAGCGGTGGGCATGCATCGGCCTCTCTACGAACTTATTGGCGCAGGGAAGCGGGCGCGTCGAGGTGAAGGTGACGCCAGTGGTGGACGCGAATGGCGAGATAGAAATGAAGACGGAACTGGGACGAGTGGAAGGCGACAAGTTTGTGACGGCGCTCGTGAGGTCGGGCGCGCTGGGGGATACGCTGCGGGAGAAGATTGCTGGATCGCTGGCAAAGGCGATGGAGAGCGCGGGATTGAGGGCGACATTGCCTCCGGCGGGTACGGCGGCGGCAAAAGCGCAGAGTGCGAGATTTGAGAGTACCGCGGCCGGAAATCTGGGCCTGATTGTTAATGGCGAGATGAAGATGGGCGACGAGCAGGCGGCGGCCCTTGGGAAACAACTGCAGGAACGAATGACGGCAGGGAGGTAGCGGGCGGGTTTCAAAGACACTGAGTTAATCGAACTTCAAAGGAGAAAAGACATGGCAAAACCTACGCATGAACAGGCACAACTGCAATTGGAACTCTTCGATCTGCGGCGCGAAGCAAAGCTGCGCGAGGCGCGGGACTGGTTTATGAAAAACTATTTTGTGGAATCGTTTGAGGAGGCTATGAAGATTGGGGGACCCGGAACGCCGGCGGGAACCCAGGCATTCATGGTGATGAGCTACTGGGACATGGCGTGCTCATACCTGAATCATGAGCTGTTGCATGAGGATTTGTTTTTCGAATCGAACGGGGAATTTTTCATGGTATGGGAGCGGGCGAAAGCGATGGCCTCGGGGTTCCGCGAGCAATTCGGCGCGAAGCACTTCCTGGCGAACATGGAAGAGGCGGCGGGACGCTATGAAGCATGGATGGAGAAGCGGTCTCCAGGGCACGTTGCGAGAATGCGCGAGTTTATGAAACAGATGCGGAGCCAGCCAACAAAAGCGGCATAGCGGCTAAGAGGGGGATTCCATCCTTCGCAAAAAGACGCGAAGGGTGGGTATCCCGCAAACGGCTGGGCTCTGGGCAGGGATGCCGGCCTCTCTAAAAGCCCTGTAAAGCGCGAGACTTGGCGCCCGCGCGCTGACTGGACAAAATGCAGGGGCCTGGAACCGAATGGTGGCGGGAACCATCTAATTAGGCAGGACAGGGCGGGCGGAAGCAGAAACCGGCGGAAGCGGACAAAGAGCGGATTCCTCGCTTCGGTCGAAACGACAAAACTGAGATCAGACGGCGGCGCCCCGAGCTGCCGTGCTATAATTTTCAGGTTTGTGCGCTCTCTGCGCAGCTCCGTAACAAATCCTACCGCTGAAATGGTTTGGAGCCCGAACCGCGGCGTTCTCGACGAGTTTTGTTGCTGTTTGTTGGGTAGAAGCGGCGGGCATCCCGAGGAAAATCTGAGTTGGCATTAGACGACAAGTTTGACGACATAAAAAAGCTGATCGACGCAGGCAAAGAGAAGGGATATCTGACCTATGA
>JBAWBR010000109.1:0-49891 GCA_049589875.1 Terriglobales bacterium | reverse complement strand
GGCCCTGGCCGCAGCCAAGCAGAAGGCTGGAGAGAAGGTCTCCGGCAGCCTTGATTCTTTTGCCTCGTTCGTAAAAAAGAAAACGACCGAATTGCGCAAGGAACACGGCTGCGAAGCGGTTGTCTATTCGGTCGAAGTCCACGACGGGCAAGTCAAACTGAAAGCGAAAGCCAAGAGCTAGTATCCTGTTACCACTCCCCAGTAGCCAGAGACAGTTTTAGTTCCGAGCTCCTCTGCGATTAAACATTTCCGCGGATTCGTCCTCACTTCCCACACTGCACAAAGCAAATGCGAAGCCCCTCCGACGTGTGGCAATCTCCCACCAAGAAAGCACTGGCAACTGAGTACTGCCTACCTGCTAGAATTTCCCTTCTCTAATTTCATCCGCAACGAGGCATTCATGTCCAAGATTCAGCGCGCCATTCTTAGCGTCACCGATAAAACCGGGTTGGTGGAGTTCGCCCGCAAACTCAACGGCCTGGGAGTTGAACTGGTTTCCACGGGCGGAACGGCCAAGCTGCTGCGGGATTCGGGAATTGCCGTCAAAGACATCTCCGAGTTGACTGGCTTCCCCGAGATGCTGGATGGGCGCGTGAAGACGTTGCATCCCAAAGTGCACGGCGGAATTCTGCACCGGCGCGAAGATGCCGGCCATCGGGCGGCGGTCGCCGAGCATGGCATTCCGGCGATCGATATGGTGGTGGTCAATCTTTACGCCTTCGAGAAAACCGCCGCTAAGCCGGGTGCGCATTTTGAAGAGATCATTGAAAACATCGATATTGGCGGGCCATCGATGATTCGATCGGCGGCGAAGAATTTTCAGGATGTGGCGGTGGTGACTTCTCCCGCCGATTATGATGCGATTGCGGAGGAGATGACGCGCGCGGGCGGCGCGCTCTCGAAGGAAACAAAATGGCGGCTGGCGCAGAAGGCGTTTGCTGTGACCGCCGCTTACGACTCGGCGATTGCATCGACACTTGAACGCATCAGCGCGGCGGACGGATTCAAGCTTGCATCACATGAAAATGGAGCGCACGCCGCTTTTCCGGAGACGCTGCGCCTTCGCTTTCACAAGCAGATGGATCTTCGCTACGGCGAGAATCCGCACCAGAAGGCGGCCATGTATGCGGACGATTCCAGTTCGGGCGTCGCCCATGGGAAGCAGATTCAGGGCAAGGAACTTTCCTACAACAACATTGTCGATCTGCAGGCTGCATGGGACCTGGCGCAGGAGTTCGATGAGCCGGTCTGTGCCATCATCAAGCACACGAATCCCTGCGGGACGGCGACCGGCAAAACGCTGGCCGAGGCCTACTTGCGCGCGCTCGAATGCGATCCGGTATCGGCGTTCGGCGGAGTCATTGGCGTAAACCGTCCGGTCGACAAGGCCGCAGCAACCGAGATGGCCAAGCTGTTTCTGGAAGTGATTGCCGCCCCTTCGTTCGAGCCGGGCGCGAAAGAAGTGTTCGCGGCGAAAAAGAATCTGCGGCTGGTCGAAATTCCGCAAGCCCGACCTAACGCCGCAGAGAACACGAGCTTAGGATGGGGCACCCGCTGGGTGGTCAAAGACATTTCCGGCGGCATGCTCGTACAGGATGCGGACTTGCATAAGCTGGCGGAGTCCGATTTGAAAGTGGTAACAAAACGCGCGCCGACCGCCGAAGAAAAACGGGCGCTGCTGTTTGCGTGGAAGGTCTGCAAGCACGTAAAGTCGAATGCCATTCTCTATGCGCGCGACGGACAAAGCGTTGGGGTGGGCGCAGGACAGATGAGCCGTGTCGATTCCTGCAAAATAGGCGCAATGAAGGCGCAACTCCCGTTGAAAGGCACAGTGGCGGCGTCCGATGCCTTCTTTCCATTTCCAGACGGGGTGGAGGAGATCGCCAAGGCGGGGGCGACGGCGATTATCCAGCCCGGCGGATCGGTGCGGGATCAGGGGGTCATTGAGGCAGCGGACCGGCTGGGGCTGGCGATGATCTTTACCGGTGTAAGGCATTTCCGGCACTAAGCCCCGCGCGGGCCCAAGAATAACTGCTCTAACCCAGGGCTAAGGCGCTCTTCCGCCCCTGTACTTCTGTCTCTCCAAGCCCTCTTTGGTTTCCTCCCGCACTGGGCCCGGCCAAGGGTAGAATAGAAAAATCGGCTGGCAGCGGTCCGGCATCCAAATAGAGCAGGCGTTGGGAAATGATCAGCGTTCGCGATCCCAAAAATAATGAGTTCGCGATCTCGCAGGGATGGTTCATGAATAAACAGTACGGGCTTTTTGTTGTCCTTCTTACAGGGTCCTTTTTGCTGGCCCAACCAGTAGCAGCCTCGCCTGCCTCAACGCCCGCCGGCGCCCAGGCGAATGACGCTTCGACGAGCGCATCGGCTACAGCCAGCAAGGTAAAGGCTCCCGACCGCGCCGCCGCTTACTACCATTTCGCGCTGGCCCACATGTATGAGGAGCAGGTTTCCACCTACGGCCGCAGCGATCTGGCGAACAAGGCGATTGAAGAATACCGCGCCGCCATCGATGCCGATCCAACTTCATCCTATTTAACCTCGGGCTTGGCTGAGTTATACGCCAAGACGGGACGCATTCGCGACGCCGTGGTTGAGGCGCAGGACATCATCAAGCGCGATCCCAACAATCTGGAAGCGCGCCGCCTGCTGGGAAGAATCTATTTGCGCTCGCTCGGCGACATGCAGACGGGCAACGGTTCTGACAGCGTTCTGAAGCTGGCTATTGAGCAGTATGAACAGATTGTGCGCCTGCAGCCGGATAGCATGGACGATCATCTGCTGCTGGGCCGGCTCTATCGGCTGAATAACGATTTGCAGAAGGCCGAAAACGAATTCAAGATTGCCGTAAAGCTCCAGCCCGATTCGGAGGAGGCGATCACCACCCTCGCCTATCTCTACAACGAACTGGGCGACACGTCGCGCGCAACGAGCGTACTCAGCTCGGTGCCGGGAAATGAACGATCCGCGAAACTCTATTCGGCGCTGGGATACACCTACGAGCAGCAGAAACAATACAAGAATGCGGTTGAAGCCTATCGCCACGCGATCGAACTTGATCGCGACAATCTGGACGCGATCCGCGGGCTGGCGGAGAATCTGCTTAATGACGGGCAGACCGATGCCGCGCTCGAACAATACAAAGTCATTGCGGATGCGAATCCGGAAGACGCGCAAACCTACATTCGCATCGCCGAAATCTACCGCAAGCAAGGCAAGTTCGATCTCGCGCTTGAGAACCTGAAAAAAGCCGAATCGATGGTGCAGGATTCCATCGAAGTGCCCTACAACATTGCGTCGATTTATCAGGCGCAAGGGCGCTACGAAGAAGCTGTGCCCATCATGAAGGACCTGCTCAAGAAGACCGAGAAGTCCGATGGCAACTACTCCGGGAGCGCGAAGAGCAATCGCGCGGTCTTCCTGGAGCGGCTGGGCACAATCTACCGCGAGCAGGGAAATTACACGGCGGCGGCTGACACCTTCCGGCAGATGATCGCGCTCGGCGGCGACGAAAACATTGAGCGCGGCTATCAGCAGGTGATCGACACGTGGCGCGAGGCCAAGGAATGGCAGAAAGCGACCGATGTGGCCAAGGAAGCTGTGCAAAAACTTCCGAACAGCCGCGATCTCAGGATGGTGCTGGACGCGCAGCAGGCCGATATGGGCGATGCCGACAAGGCGCTTGCCGACGTGCGCTCCCTGCTTAAGGGGACAGACGAAGATCGCCAGATCTACATCACACTGGCGCAGATGAATACGCGGCTTCGCCGCTTCAGCGATGCGGAGCAGGCGCTCGATAAGGCGGAACAGCTCTCCACCAAGGAAGAAGACAAAGAGTACATATGGTTCCTTCGCGGCTCAACCTATGAGCGGCAAAAGCGCTATACCGATGCGGAGACGCAGTTCAAGAAAGTGATTGCGGGAGATCCCGAGCACGCATCGGCGCTCAACTATCTTGGCTACATGCTGGCGGATCAGAACACGCAGCTCGACGAGGCGCTGGGATACATCAAGCATGCGGTCGATCTCGATCCGGCCAATGGCGCCTATCTCGATTCGCTTGGATGGGCTTATTTCCGCCTGGGGAAATACGACCTCGCAGAAGAAAACCTGCTGAAGGCCTCGCAAAAAATCAATACAGATCCTACCGTGCACGATCACCTTGGCGATCTCTACCAGAAAACCGGACGCCTGAAACTTGCTGCGGCCAATTGGGAACGTGCTTTGACCGAATGGAATCGCACAATTTCATCGGAGGTCGATCCCGGCGATGTGGCGCGCGTGCAGAAGAAGCTTGATTCGGCCAAGATGAAGCTGGCGCGGGAAGACTCAACCAAGCAGTAGTCCGCGTGAATCAGCTGGCGAATTCAGGATAGCCTTCCGGCTTCTTCTGACGCGGCAGGAAAAGCTCTCTTCGTTTGCGAATAAGTCTTGGCCTTTGGTGGCCCAATCCTATAACCCTTCCTTCGCGATAAACTGGCAGCTGGGTACTGGCAACTGGCAACCGACTCCAATCTGGCCGACTATGCCGTGCGCGTGGAGCAGTCTCGCGGACGCCGCTATCCTGAGCCGCCTCACGCCTACCGCAATGACTTTCAGCGCGACCGCGACCGCGTTGTTCATGCGCGTGCTTTCAGGCGGCTGGAGGCGAAGACACAAGTTTTCACGCGGCGTTATTCCGACCATTTTCGCAACCGCCTGACCCACACCATCGAAGTTGCTCAGATTTCGCGCACCATCGCGGCGCAACTGGGATTGAACACTGATCTCGTCGAGACGCTGGCGCTGGTACACGATCTGGGCCATCCTCCGTTTGGCCATGCGGGAGAGAAAGCGCTGGATGCGGCCATGCGCGCGCACGGATTCTCTTTCGATCACAATTTGCACGCGCTGCGGCTGGTCGAGGATTTCGAGCTGCGCTATGCGGCGTTTCGCGGACTCAATCTCACGTTTGAAGTGCGCGAGGGCATCATCAAGCATTCGCACGACTACTCTGTAGAGGAGCATCCGGAATTAGCCGAGTATTTGCTCAATCTGCGGCCTCCGCTTGAGGCGCAGCTTATCGATCTGACCGATGAGATTGGATACGACACCGCCGACTTAGATGACGGCTGCGAAGCGCATTTGCTGAGGGTGGAGCAGATTGCCGACAGCGTCGAAATTTTTGGCCGATGCTATGAGGAGGCGCGGAGACTTTATCCGTCGGCGGAAAAGAAACTGCAATTCAACGAAGCGCTAAAGCGCGTCTATGACCGCATGGTGAGCGATCTGATTGTGAATACGCGAGCGCGCGTCGCTGCGGCGGGAGTGCATTCGACGGGGGTGCATTCGGCTGGGGTGCATTCACTGGAGGCGATCCGGCGGCATCCAGAGCGGCTGGCAGCGTTCAGTCTAGCCGTCGAACAAGAGCGGCGGCAGCTTAAGGATTTTCTCTACGAGAACCTTTACTACAGTCCCGCGCTCGCAGGCGAAAAAGAGGATGCAGAGCGCATTGTGAGCGAACTGTTTGCCCACTGGATGGCAAAGCCCGACGACTTACCGCGCAACTATCGCGAGAAAGCCGAGCACGAGCCTCTGCCACGCATCATCTGCGATTACATCGCTGGAATGACCGACCCGTTTATTTCGCAGCAGTATGAGAAGTATTGCGGGGAGTAGTGCTTCCAACTATTGAACCGAGGCGGTTTCACTCCTTAATCTTGAGCCTCTACTTCCACGTAACCCGATAAATCACGCCCCCCGCGTCGTCGCTCAAGTACATTGACCCATCCGCGGCAAACGCTATGCCCACTGGCCTGCCCATCCAGCGGCCATGCTTCGTTTCTCCGGGAGCCAGCCATCCGGTGATGAAATCCTGCGCTCCTCCTACGGGCTGGCCTTTGTCGTCGAGCTTCACACGCACAACTTTGTACCCCGTAGGAACGCTACGATTCCACGAGCCGTGGAAGGCTACGAAAATATTGTTGCGGTACTCAGACGGAAACATCGAGCCTTCGTAAAACGCGAGGCCCAGTGGCGCGGAGTGCGCCTGCATCTGGACCTTCGGCTCGATCACGTTCTTGCATCGATCTGGCCCAAGCGTTGGATCGGCAGATTTGGCGAATTCGGAATCGAAGACGCGGTCGCCATAGCAATAGGGCCAACCGGCATCGACGCCGCCCTGGCCGAGATCGTAGATCGTCTCCGGCGGCAGATCGTCGCCGAGCACGTCGCGGCCATTGACCGTGACCCAAACTGTGTCAGTCTTTGGATTCACCGCGAGGCCAACGGCATTGCGCAGACCCTTGGCGAAAATCTTCTGGCCGGTGCCGTCGGGATTGAACTCCATAACCGCCGCGCGCCGCGGGTCTTTCTCAATGCACACGTTGCAGCTCGATCCCGCGGAAACGTACATCTTGCCGCCATGAAAAACGATACTGCGCGTGGAATGGCCTCCGCCGGTGGGCAGATCGGCCAGTTTTTGCGGATTGGTGGCGCGCAGTTGGGCTTCGTCCCAGTCATAGCGCCGGACCCTGTTGTTCTCGGCCACGTAGAGTTTGCCTTCGTAAAAAGCGATTCCGTGCGGCTCGTTCAGCCCGGTGAGAACCTCGACTACGCGGCTGGCTTTGCCGGTGTGCTTGGGATCGGGCAGGGCGACCACTTTGCCTTCTCCCGCTTCGCTGACCAGCAGAACCCCTCCGGGAGTGAAGGTGAGCATGCGAGCGCTGTCGATATTGTCGGCAAAGACCGCGATGTGGAAGCCTTCGGGCAGTTTGAGCTTATTGAGATCGAAGGAAGTTTTTTCGGCGTGGGCGAACGAGGCCAGGAGGAGGACCAGCAATATACGTCTCATCATTTCCAAGATGATAGAGGAAAAAGGGAGATGCAGACTTTTTCTGTGGTCGCAGGGCGGGTCGCGGGATTTGAGAGTCCGGTAAGCGACCCACAACCCTGGGCGAACTGTGGGCAGCGGCCGATTTACGATCCCGCCGCCACCAGCGTCACGACATCAAAAAGTATCTTTGGCGCGCGCCGCAATTCCTCCACGCGCACGCGTTCGTCGTTGCCGTGCTCGGTCGAGCCTTCCTCTTCGGTCGCCGTGTAGGGAGTGAATCCATATGCGTGGATGCCCAGCGGACGGTATCTCTGATTCTCCGTGTAGCCGCTGGTGATATGCGGCGCGACGGGCGCGTTGCCGAAGTACGCGTGCGAGACCTCGCGAATCGCGCTATACAAAGCGGTATCGGTGGGCGAGGAGTTAGCCACGCGAAACTCCGGAGTTTCGGGCTCGACCGTGACATGCGAATCGTTGATCACGCGGCGAATCGATTCCAGAAAGGCTTTGGGGTCGGCGCCCGGCAACATGCGCACATCGACATTGGCCCACGCCTCCGGTGGAATTACATTCGTCTGCTTCGATCCATCAAACATGGTCACCGAAATCGTGTCGCGCAGAAGATAGTTCAATGATTCATCGGCGGTAATCTCTTCCTGCATGCGTTTATCCTGAATCGCCTTTCCGATATCGGCGAACATTCTCTCGCGCTCGGGAGGCTCGTAGGGCGCCATGGTTTTGAAGAACTCGTCGACCACCGGGAGCACGCGCATCGGCGGCTGGTACTGAATAAGCCGGTTAAGCGCGCGGATCAGGCGGTTGGGAGCGGAATCCGGTATGGGCCGCGAACCATGGCCCGGCCTTCCATGCGCCGTGATATGAAGCCAGAAGGGCGTTTTTTCGCCGACGTCCACACCGACGTAGCGAACTTTGCCATCCTCGAGCAGGTTCTCCCCGCCTTCGTTGATTAGAAACTCGGCGTTGCGCAACAGATCGCGTTTGTTGGCGATGAACCAGTCCGTGCCGGTGCCTTCCGCCTCTTCGTCGGCAACGGCCAGAAAAATAATGTCGCGGTCGAGCGCAATCTTTTCGCGCTTCAGCATGATCAGCACGACCAGCTGCGCCAGGCCTTCATCTTTCATATCCTGCGCGCCGCGGCCATACATGGAGCCATTCACAATGCGTCCGCTGAAAGGAGGAACGGTCCAGTTGGCGGCGTCACTGGTCACCACATCCATGTGATTAAGAAAAATCAGCGGCCGCCGCGGATGCTCGGTCGTGTGCGGCAAAACGGCCCACAGATCGGCGCGATTGGGAGCGTATTCAAAAATCTGGTTCTCGATGCCCTCCTGGTCGAGAATCTTCTTGAAAAATTGCGCCCCCCGCATTTCGTTTCCCGGAGGGTTGCTGGTATCGATCTGGAGATACTGCTGCATCCACTCCACAGCCATGTCGGAGTATTGCTTCATGCGCTCTGCCGGGATGCGCGCTGACGGCATCTCCTCATGTTTCGTTTGAGCAGTCAACAATGACGGGGTGGATAAGAAAAAGAGGAAGCAGACAGTGACCATGCCGATGGAAAGAATGCGCTTTGCCAGTGAGTATTTGAAACTGAGAAGTCTCTTCAAGTTGATTGCCCCGTGGTTTCCGTTCCGATCATCCCTCCCGCGGGAAAATCGGGACAAGCAGTTTTTATATCAGTTCCGGCCAAAATTACCGTGACAGGCTCCCACTTTCTCTTGCCGATGCGCTACAATGTGTATGAAAACAAAGCACTTGGAGGTCTGTTTTCCGATTCCGTATTTGGCATCCAAACTGTTTATATAAGGGTGAGCTACGAACGGCCCTGTTACCCGAGGCATCGCCGGCGTCAATGGATGTCTCCCCAGTTTGTGGGCTAAGCTAGATAGTGACGCAATAGAAAAATGCGCGAAAAGCGCGCGGGATGGCAAATCGCCACTCCCCATGGAGGAAGTTCAAAAATGAAGAACCGCATCGTCTTTGGTTTGCTGTTAAGCGTTGCACTGGCTCTGCCAGTGTTCGCCCAGGACAATTCCCAGAGTTCCACTTCGCAGACCCAAACCGCTCCGGCGACCGCGAGTCCGGCGACCAGCAATGCCACTACGGCCACCGGCAAAGATCCATTACAACCGGAAACGCATGAGGGCTTCTGGGGACACATGAATCCCTTCGCGCGCAAGAAATATGTGGCGCGCCAGACGCAGCCGATTCGCGACCGTATCAACGAACTCGATGAGCTGACCGCATCGAACAGCAAGCAGATCAAGGATGTGGATGCGCGCGCACAGCAGGGCATCCAGCTTGCATCGACCAAGGCCGCCGAGGCCGACCAGCACGCGATGGATGCCAGCAACAAGGCACAGGCCGCGCAGCAGACCGCCGACCACGCCAGCACGCGCCTGAACACGGTCGAGCAGGTTGTGACCAATATCGATCAGTATCAGCCCTCCACCCAGACTGAAATTCTATTCAGGCCCGGACAGACCGTTCTGAGCAAGAATGCCAAGGCGGCGCTCGACGAAATGGCGACTCCGCTGAAGAGCCAGCGCGGTTACGTTGTCGAAGTACAGGGCTTTGCTTCCGGCAACGGGCAGGTCGCAATCGCCAGCTCGACCAAGATGGCCGAGTCGGTGGTGCGCTACCTGGTGCTGAACAACGATATTCCGGTTTACCGGATTTACCTCGTGGGCATGGGCAATGCGCCGCTTCCGGCCACAGCTTCGGACGAAGCGAAGCCGAAAAAGCGGATGGCCGGTGGCCGTGTTGAAGTCAGTCTGCTCAAGAACAATCTGGAGCAGCTTGCTTCGACCGACACTGGAAACCAGCAACAGAAGTAACGGGAATCACTCCTCCCCCCCAAAGAAGCCTTCCGCGCACGCGGGAGGCTTTTTTGCTGCTCGATGGTATGGAGCTAAATGCGCAAGTCTCAGAGTGCGCACCCCGATCCGCCGACGCCGGTTGGCCGGAAGGCGAATCATGCGCGGCGCGTGCTATGCTGCCTCGTTCATGGAAACACTGTTCTACTGCCGCACAACTTCGCCCGTCGGGCCTTTATTTCTGGCATCCAGCGGGAAGGGATTAGTGCGCCTGGAGTTTGAAGCTCGCATGCAGAAGATTGATCCGAAGGCATTCGAGCTGCACGAATCCAGGAAGGCACTGACTCCCTACCTTCGTGAGTTGAAAGAATACTTCGCCGGTGAGCGCCAGGAGTTCTCTATCCCGCTCGATTTGCGGGGCACTGATTTCCAACTCGCATGCTGGAATGCGCTTTTAGCCATTCCGTATGGCGAGACTCGCAGCTACGCTGATATCGCCCGCGCCATCGAACATCCGCAAGCCTGCCGCGCTGTGGGCATGTCAAACAACCGGAATCCCGTGGCCATCATCGTGCCGTGTCATCGCGTGATCGCATCAGGCGGATCGCTCTGCGGATATGGCGGCGGCCTCGACCTCAAGCGCAAATTGCTGGAGCTGGAGCGTGGACAGATCCATTCCCTTTTCCCGGTAGGTATTGGCGCGTAAGGTGTGGGAGAGTCAGCAAAGTGAAGGTCCGTCGGCCCGGCACCCTCATTCCCGGTTCCTCTACCGAATCATCTCCCAGATAATGGCCAGATGGTGGTCATCGTGCTCCGCCACAAAAAACAGATGATCGACGAGGCGCATCGGCACTTTCATCCGCGGGTGCAGCATGGTGCCGGCAAACAATTTGGGATCGACACTCTGCAGGCGATTCACCAAGGCGAGGCGGGCGGAGCGAAAATCCGCGAGAATTGCCGGCAGCGCTCGTGCATTGTGCTGGGCTTCGTAGGTGCCGCGGTTGGTGAGGTCCGCCACCGTGAGCTCGCTGCGCCCGGCCAGAAAATCTTCCGTCCGCGCCATCCACAATGGCTCAAGATCAAGAAGATGGCCGGCGTGCTCCTGTGCCGACCACTTACCTGCGGTCGCCCCCACCAAACGATCGCCAGGAGAATCGCGCACCAGTTCCTCAAGGCGCGCCGGAGTGCCCCGCAGGCGCATGCAAAGATCGGGATAGAGTTCAACGGGAAAAGAAAATTCAAATTTGCGGCCAAACCATTCGGTGATTTGTACCATCGCTAATCTCCGGGAGCCGCCTCCGGCGACAGACCGGCAGCGGCATGAACTTACTAATAAAAATACAAGAAAACATTCAACAAGCCATCGCGTACTTCCAACTGCCGCCATCTAACGGGTTGCTGTCTTAATTTTATTTCTTTGTACTGGGAGTCAGTCATGAAAGAAGTTGAACTGGGTCAATCGGGACTCAAGGTGTCCGCTCTCGGCCTGGGCTGCATGGGCATGTCCGATTTTTATTCCGGACGCGACGACGAGGAATCCATTGCAACCATTCAGCGCGCGCTTGAACTCGGTTTTACGTTACTCGATACCGCCGATGTCTACGGGCCGCATAAGAATGAAGAACTGGTTGGCCGCGCGATCAAAGGCAAGCGCGACCAGGTTATTCTTGCGACTAAGTTTGGCATTATGCGCGATCCCGGCAATCCGCAACTCCGCGGCGTGAACGGCAAACCCGATTACGTAAAGAAGTCTTGCGAAGCAAGCCTGCGGCGCCTGGGAGTTGAGTACATCGATCTTTACTACCAGCACCGCGTCGATCCCAGCACGCCAATCGAGGAAACCGTGGGCGCAATGGCCGAACTGGTGAAAGAAGGCAAAGTGCGATACCTCGGATTGTCTGAGGCTGGCGTGCAAACTATACGCCGCGCGGCCAGCGTTCATCCCATTGCGGCGCTGCAAACCGAATACTCGCTGTGGACCCGGGATCCCGAGAAAGACGTTTTGCCCGTTTGCCGCGAACTGGGCATAGGATTCGTGGCGTATAGTCCGCTGGGCCGGGGCTTTCTGACCGGACACTTCAAGAAATTTGACGACCTTGCCTCCGATGACTATCGGCGCTTCTCTCCGCGCTTTCAGCAAGACAATTTCCAGAAGAATCTCGATTTGGTTAGAAAGGTTGAGGCTCTCGCGACCGAAAAACATTGCCAGCCATCCCAGCTGGCGCTGGCGTGGGTGTTGGCGCAGGGTGGAGACATCGTGCCGATTCCCGGCACCAAGCGCCGCAAGTATCTCGAGGAGAATGCCGGAGCATTGGACATCGAAGTCAACGCTCAGGACCTGCGCCGGCTAGACGATGTGTTCCCGGTTGGCGTGGCGGCGGGCGAACGTTATCCGGAGCACATGATGGCGCTGGTGAACGCTTAGAAGCGCAGCCTTGAAACGCTCACCCGCCCATCAGAGAATTTACTTCCGTGAATGTCATTGCGTCTTCGAGCGTGGAGTAAGTCCCCGAATTTTTCAACTCCGACGCGGCATTGCGCAAGGTAGTTAAGGTCGCGCGCATGAAACCTGCACCCACGCTGAGACGCGCTACGCCGAGCTTTTCCAGTTCGCCGACTGAAGGCACTCCCGGCGCGGCGAGAATGTTCAGTGGGCATTGAACCGCTTTCGCGAGACGGCCGATCGTCTCCGCGTCTTTGAGGCCGGGAGCGAAAACGCAGTCGGCGCCGGCGTCGCGAAACGCAATCAGACGCCGCACCGCTTCTTGAAAGTCGGCGTCCGGATTGCCCCCGGGCAGCAGATAGATATCCGTGCGGGCGTTGACGATCATTGGCATACGCAGGGCCGCCGCGGCTTCGCGCGCGGCTTTTATCTTTTCTACTGCGCGCTCCAAAGTCAGCAGGGGTTGATCGGGCCGGCCGGATGCATCTTCGAGATTCATCCCGACTGCTCCGGCCTCGATCAGTTCGCGCGTCGTGGTTGCGACCTCTTCGGCGGTCGAACCGTATCCCCATTCCACGTCGCCCGTTACCGGGACCTTGACGGCGCGGGCGATGCGTCCGATGCGGGCGATCATCTCCTCGCGTGAAATATGCTGACCGTCGGGATATCCCAGCGAAAACGCAATACCGGCCGATGTTGTAGCGATGGCTGGAAATCCGGCGTCTTCGAAAATACGCGCGCTGACGACATCCCACGCATTTGGCAATGCGAGCATGCCCGGCCCGCGATGAAGCTGGCGAAACGCGATGGCTCTTTCGATTTGCACGCTCAAAGGCAGCATAGATCCTTGAGTCAAAAGTGAGAAGTCGGATCGAAGGATTGTGAATTCATAGTCTACGTCCGGCTTTCACTGATGTCTTTCCCAGCTTTTTCCTGCATGCGCGCCAGAAAAGTGGGGATGTGAACGACCGCACGTCCCACCGTGCCGCATCCGATTTCCTGCGTGCCATCGTGTGCGCTCACGCGCATTGTATAAAAACGGCCGTCGAACGATTCCAGTTCGGCGGTTGCGCGAATTGTCATTCCAATTCCGCTGGCCGCCCGGTGCTCCACGTGAATCGAGACTCCCACGGTAATTTCACCCTCACCGCAGAACGGCTGCAGCGCGTGGAAAGCGGCAGTCTCCATCAGACGAATCATGTCGGGAGTGGAATACACCGGCGGCAACTGAGGATGGTGCGCGGTTAGCGTGTGCTTCAGCTCAACTATTTCTTCTGCTTCGCCGTGCACGCCAAGGGGGATCGATCGAGCCATTTCATGAATGGTACACAATGGAACAGCACAAATAAAGAAAAGCTCACAATACGGATCACAGCGACAAAGATTGCGACGCCATGTGCCCCTCGTGCGTCCAAGACTCATGGAATTTCGGCAACTCGGTAGAAGTGGTTTGCAGGTTCCAGTGCTATGTTTTGGAACCGCGACTTTCGGTGGAGGGAACGAATTCTTTCGCGCCTGGGGCGAAACGGACGTGGCCGAAGCCACGAAGCTGATTGATCTTTGCATGGATGCGGGCGTCAATTTTTTCGACACCGCGGATGTCTATTCGCAGGGCATGTCGGAGGAAATTCTGGGCCAGGCCATTAAACATCTGCCGCGCACAAGTTTCCTGCTTTCAACCAAGGCGACGTTCCAGTTCGGCGAGGGCCCCAACAATGTTGGTTCATCGCGCGCTCATCTTACACAGCAAATCGACGGCAGCCTGAAGCGGCTTCGCACCGAATACATTGACGTTTATCACATGCATGCCTTCGATGCGCTGACTCCGATTGAAGAAACGCTGAACACGCTCGATGGGTTCGTGCGCGCCGGTAAAGTGCGCTACATCGCGGCCTCAAATTTTTCCGGATGGCACCTACAGAAATCGCTCGATACTAGCGAGAAATATGGCTGGTCGCGTTACGCAGCTCACCAGGTCTATTACTCGCTGGTGGGCCGCGATTACGAATGGGAGTTGATGCCGCAAGCCTACTCCGAAGGAGTTGGCGCCCTCGTCTGGAGCCCGCTCGGCTGGGGCCGGCTGACGGGCAAGTTGCGCCGTGGCCAGCCGCTGCCGAAGGTGAGCCGCCTGCACAAAGCAGCCGAAGGCGGACCCGTGGTGCCGGATGAGTATCTGTATAAAGTGGTGGATGCGCTTGACGCGGTCGCAGCGGAAACGGGGAAGACGGTGCCGCAAGTAGCGCTGAATTGGTTGCTTCGAAAGCCAACCGTGGCCAGCGTGATCATTGGTGCGCGAAACGAAAACCAGCTTCGCGATAATCTCGCGGCAGCCAGTTTCACGCTGACTCCCGAACAGGTTGGGGAATTGGACAAGGCCAGCGAACCGCAGGTTGCCTATCCTTATTGGCACCAGCGCCAGTTTCAGAACCGCAATCCGCTGCCACCAGCGTATCGCTAAGGACCGCCCGGGGCAAGGCAAAACAAGCGAATTGGGGGACATCGAGGCTCCTCGGCACAGCCCTTCTTGCAGTTCCTAGGCGGCCGTCATGCGGCGCGACTCAATTCCATCGAGCGCCTGCCAGAGCTTGTGCGCCGCTTTTCCGGCGGCAGCCAGGGCTTTCTCCGCGGTTTCTGGATTCGCCGCAACGCGCTTTTCCAGCTGCTTGCGCCACACCAGGGAGTGATGAATGTCGGCGGTGGAATGAAGCGCGAAATATGAGCGCGTTTTTTCATCGGCTCCATACATCTCGCGCAAGCCGCGATCTTTTTCGCGGGCAATGCGCGGCACCCGCGACTCGTAGGCATAAAATGCGGCCAGAGCTTCCTCGGGCGTACCCTCGCTCGCGACGGATTGGAACCATCCGATTAAAGCTTCAATTTCAGGAACGCGCCGGGCCTTCGGATGGCGGTCGCCGCCCATGCCCTCGACAAAATCCAGCCAAAGTTCGGCGTGCGAGCGGTCGGGTTGGCCGAAAAGATCTTCTCCGCCTTTTTCATCGGACATGTTTGCCAGCACGGCGCGGCGCAGTTCGCCATCTTCCAGGCGAATACCGAATTGCGCCAGGTAGCCGGGAAACGCTTTCACGTGCGGATAATAAGCCTCGCCGTATTCGCGCAGATCGTCGCCCGTCAATGTCCCTTCCGACCATGCTTTATAGAACGGGTGGCAAAGCAGGTCGTAGCGTGCGATGCATTCATCAAGCCGCGATAAGAAAGAGTGCATATCCAAATCTTCACCTCGAAATTTTCACTATAAGGGTCCGGCGGGAGCGTTGACAAGGACGGATGCGGGTACTCACTCGTAACTTGTTACAATTGAACAAGAAGTTTTTTCCCGCCGGGGTCAGACCGTTGAGCCGATGACAATGCAGGGATTCAATGAACATTTCGACGTAGTTGTGGTCGGCGCGGGGCACGCTGGGTGCGAGGCCGCCATGGCGGCGGCGCGCATGGGCCTGAAGACCGCGCTCTACACGCTCAACGTCGATCTGATCGCGCAAATGTCCTGCAATCCGGCTATCGGCGGTATCGCCAAGGGACATCTCGTCCGCGAAGTCGATGCCCTGGGCGGCATCATGGGCGAGATCACCGATGCTGTAGGAATCCAGTTTCGCCTGCTGAACACTTCGCGCGGACCGGCCGTGTGGTCGCCGCGCGCTCAGTGTGACAAGCAGGCCTATCGCCTGAAGATGCGCGAGGTGCTTGAATCGCAGTCGAATCTTAAAATCAAGCAGGCGGAAGTCGCGGATGTGATTCTGGAGCAATTGCCAGTTGCCAGTTCCCAGTTGCCAGAAAACCCGGCGGAGGCGCCGTCAGCCATCAGCGATCAGCCGTCAGTAAAACCAGGACCAACTGGCAACCGGCAACCAGCAACCGACAACTGTGTTCGTGGCATCCTTCTTCGCGATGGACGCCGCGTATCCGCCGCAGCGGTCATCATCACTACGGGCACATTTCTCAATGGACTGATCCATTGCGGCGAGCAGCAATACGCTGCTGGACGCTCCGGAGAGCCCGCCGCCGTACTGCTGGGCGAAGCGCTCAAAAAGCTTGGGTTGCGCGGATGCCGCCTCAAGACGGGAACGCCTCCTCGCCTGGATGGGCGCACGATCGACTGGGCGAAATTTGAACTTCAGCCCGGCGATGCCGACCCGACTCCATTCAGCTTTCGCACCCGCCGCGTCGCGCATCATGATACGCAGGTGCCTTGCTACATCGCCTTCACCACCGAAGAGACGCACCGCATCATACGCGAAAACGTGCACCGCTCGCCGATGTACAGCGGACAGATTCAATCGATTGGCCCGCGTTATTGTCCATCGATTGAAGACAAGATCGTCAAGTTCCCCGACAAGCTCACGCACCAGCTTTTTCTCGAGCCCGAGGGCCTGAACACACACGAGATTTATGTCAACGGCATGAGCACGTCTTTGCCGATTGATGTGCAGCTGGCGATTCTGAAGTCGATCCCCGGACTCGATCAGGCGGAGATGATGCGGCCCGGCTACGCCATCGAATACGACTCGATCGATCCCACCGAACTGAATCGCACGCTTGAAACCAAGAAAATATCCGGGCTGTTTCTGGCCGGCCAGATCAATGGCACGTCGGGCTATGAGGAAGCGGCCTGCCAGGGCATCATGGCGGGCATCAACGCCGCGCTGAAAGTGAAGAAGGAAGCACCGCTCGTGCTCGACCGCACCGAGGGTTATACGGCGATCCTGATTGACGACCTGATCTCCAAGGGCACAAATGAGCCCTATCGCATGTTCACATCGCGCGCCGAATTCCGGCTCCACCTTCGAATCGACAACGCCGACCGGAGACTGACGCCACATGGACGGCGTGTAGGGTTGATCTCCGACGCGGCGTGGTCTGATTTTCAGGCTAAGCAAGGGCGGCTTGAGGAAATGAAGCAATTGGTTGAGCGCTCGAAATTCACGGTCGCAATGCTGGAAAAAATTGAAAGCGCTCCTGCGAGCAACGACGAGCAAAGGCCGGAACAAAGGCCGGAACAACGGCCGGCTACCGACCTTTCGTCCGCTCTCGGCCAGCCGCTCGCCCAATTGCTAAAACGACCCGAGGTCAGCGTCGAGCAACTCGTTCCCGCTCTGCGCGAGCTTGCGCCCGATTTCTTCCAGCGGATTTCCGGCCATCAGCCACAGATTGCCAATCGCTTGCTTGCGGAAGTCCGCAACGAACTCAAATCGATCGAAACCGAGATCAAGTATGCCGGCTATCTCGACCAGCAGCAGCGCGCTATTGAGCGCCTGAAGAAGGCTGAACAGCGCCGCATACCCGACTGGTTTGATTACGGCTCAGTCAGCGGCCTCTCACGCGAAATGCAGGAGAAGCTACGCAAGGTCCAGCCGCAGACTTTGGGTCAAGCCTCGCGGATTCCGGGGGTCACGCCCGCAGCGGTATCGCTGGTCAATGTTTACATAGAGATACAGGGACGGCGGCGCGAACCGGCGGCTGCCATCTAGCTTGGCCATTTCACGATTCCGCTTTTGCATTTCCGCGAGGAATAGATCTACGTAAGTAAATGATTGACAATGACTTATCTCGTATTCCAGCCGAGATAAATTTACCGTGGTCCATTGGGGGGAGGGTACCTTCGTGTACTCGAAACCCAGTAGATTTTCGCCCCGAAATTTCGCTATAATTTTTAGGCGTTTGATCTTTGCAAGTTGTAAGCAGTACCCCGCTCTACAGCGTGACCTGCCTGCACTAAACAAGCTTCAGCGCACACTTCAACACAAAAGGAACACAGCACCACCATGGAAACAGGAACAGTAAAGTGGTTTAACGACGCCAAGGGTTACGGATTCATCAGCCGCCAGAACGGTGAGGACGTGTTTGTGCACTTCTCCGCCATTCAGGCCAACGGCTTCCGCAGCCTTCAAGAAGGGCAGCAGGTTCAATTCGATGTTGTAAAGGGTCCGAAAGGCTGGCAGGCAGAGAACGTCAAAGGCGTTTAAACCACAAATTACAATCCGGAGTTCGAAAGGCGGCCCCTTGGCCGCCTTTCCTGTTTTCATCGCGTATTCCCGTCTTTTCCTCAGCCCAAGGTCGATCCGCTTCCGGGATGCGGCGACCTATGCTGCCGCTTCTTCAGCCTGAGCCACGCTATCAAAAAAACGGAAGAAGTCCTGGACGCGCGTGACCTCGAGCGCCTGATGGATTCTCTGATTCACACCTACCAGCCCCAGAAAACGTTTCTCATGCTGGCGGGTAACGTAGGCTCCCACCAGCGCACCAATGCCGGCGGAATCGGCCAATGGGACTGCGGTGAAGTCCAGAATCAGGGCGCGCGAATTATCGGCGCGAATCTTGGCCTGAAAGCCAAATACATTCGTCAGGGACAAAGGACCGGTGAGCCGCAGGATGCGGATTCCTTCCCGTGCCCCGTCAATTTCTTCGATTTGCAGGGGATGATCAGCCATGCTGGAAATGTTAACGGTGAATGAACGCGCTATCATTAAAACCGTGTGAATTCTTTTAAAGCCAGACCGCGCTAGTCGATATGCTCCCCTTCTTCGAACGAGCCTTCCGCCGCGGGCAGAACGTCGGTCTCACCGGCAATCCAGACGTAAAGGGTCGGCAGCAGAAATACGCTCATAATGAGAGCGGCAATCAGGCCGCCGACAATAACGATGGCGAAGGGCCGCTGTGAATCCGATCCAATGGCATGCGAAAGAGCTGCGGGCAACAGGCCCAGGGTCGCTACGAGCATGGTCATCATGATGGGGCGCAGCCGCAGCACAGCGCCTTCAACCGCAGCATCCTCAATGGAGTAGCGCCGCGCACGAAGCTGATTGATGTATTCAAGCATGATGACACCGGTTTGCACGCACACACCGAAAAGCGCAAGGAACCCGACTCCAGAGGAAACGCTAAAATGCGTCCCAGTTATTAGCAAAGCGATTAGTCCACCGATGGGCGCGACGGCGATGTTGGCCATAATCAACAGCGCCCATTTGAATGAACTGAACATTGTGTAAAGAATAATGAAGATGATGAAGATCGTGATCGGCAGCACGATCAGCAGCCGGGCGTTGGCGCGCTTTTGACTGGCATACTCTCCCTCCCAGTCAAGCGTGTAGCCTTGCGGCAGTTTTACCTGTTCGTTGACTTTCTTGATTGCTTCCTCAACCGTGCTGCCGAGGTCGCGGCCGCGAACGCTGTACTTGATGGCAATGTAGCGGCGATTGCCCTCGCGATAAATCTCGGAGCCTCCGTCCACGACCCCGATTTTGCAAAGCTGCGCCAGGGAGACGCGCGCGCCAGATGGCGAAAGCAGGCGAATGTTTTCAATTGCCTCCTGCGTATCGCGGTATTGCGGGAGATAGCGTAAGGTGAGGTCGTAGCGTGCCTCACCCTTCAGAACTTGCGTGAGCGCAGTGCCGCCAACCGCGGTTTGGACCGCATCCTGTACGTCGGCGACGTTGATCTGATAACGGGCGGCAGCCTCGCGATCGACAGCGACGTTCAAATTGGGCTGCCCGAGCACGCGAAATACTCCCAGATCCTCAACACCGTTGATGTTTCGCATCACACCGACGATCTCGTCCGCTTTTTGCTCAAGCAGTTTCAAATCGTCGCCATAGACCTTGGTCGCCAGTTCGCCTTTCACGCCACTGACGGCCTCTTCCATGTTGTCTTCGATGGGCTGCGAAAATCCCCAGACGACGCCGGGGATTTTGTCGAGCTCGCGCTGCATCGCGGCAATCAGTTCGTCTTTATTTTGGTGGAAGACCGGCCGCCAATCTTCTTTCGGTTTGAGATCGACGAAATACTCGGTATTGAAAAAGCCCGTGGTATCGGTGCCGTCATCGGGACGGCCGACCTGGCTGGTACACTGCGGCACCTCGGGAAATGAACAAAGGACTATGCGCGCTTGATTAGCGACGCGGATGCCCTCATCCGGGCCTGTGCTGGGAGCAAGAGTGCCGCGCACCCAAAGCGCCCCTTCGTCGAGATGCGGAAGAAATTCGGATCCTATAATGCCGCTAAACGCGAAGAAGTTTCCCAGCAGAACTAACAGCAGACAAGCGCCGACGGTGATATAGCGATGACGAATCGCCCATCGAACCGCCTGCCGGTATTGCACGATCAGGAAGTGCATGACCGGGTTGTGCCATTCCTTGGCGCCTTTGGCGAAGGCGAAACTGGCCAGCACGGGCGCGATTACGATGGAGAAGATCAGCGCGCCAAGAAGCGCGAAAGCGACCGTCCACGCCATGGGATGGAACAGACGGCCTTCCACGCGCTGCAAAGTAAAGATGGGAAGGTAGGCCGTAATGATGATGCCGATGGCGTAAAACACCGGCCGCTGCACCTCGTGCGACGCGTCCGCGATGCGTTCGGTTGGAGTCTTGACACCTTCGGAATGGCTGAGGTGACGCACGATATTTTCGATCATCACGACCGCGCCATCGACCACCATGCCGAAATCAAGCGCGCCGAGAGAGAGCAGATTGGCGGGAATATGATTCAGGTCCAGACAGATAGACGCAAATAACAGCGAGAACGGAATGGTCGCGGCAACAATAATTGCGCCACGTATATTGCCCAGAAACAGAAAAAGAACGATCGACACCAGAATCATTCCTTCTGTCAGATTGTGCAGAACCGTGTGCGATGTAAAGTGCACGAGGTCGCTGCGGTCAATGAAAGGAACAATTTTCACACCCGGCGGAAGGATTCGAGTATTAAGCTCCTCGACTTTTTGGTGGATACCTACGAGCGCGGCGTCGGCGGCCGCGCCTTTGCGCAAGAGCACAATGCCGGAAACGACATCGTCGTTGTCAATGATCTTTCCGTCTTCACGTTCGATTGCGCCATTCGGGCCGTAGGGACAAGCTCTGCAAGCCCGCGCAAATTGGCCCAGCCGAATCTTGGGGCCTTGGGAAACAACGGCGATATCTTTCACGCGAAGTGGCGTGCCGTTCTTTGTCAAAAGCACAGTCTCGGCGATATCTTGAGAACGATCTATCTGCCCGACCGAGCGCACGTTAATCTGCTGCAATCCTTCCTGAATGAAACTTCCGCCGGCATTGGCATTGTTGTTGGTCAGTTGCTGCTCAACCTGCGCGAGGCTTAGGCCGTAAGCAACCAGCTTGTTGGGATCGACACGAACCTGATATTCGCGCGTGGGTCCGCCAAAGCTGGAAACGTCGACGACGTTCGGTACCGCCTTAAAGCTTTTTTCGACGACCCAATCCTCAATCGACTTGAGTTCCATCGCGTCATACGCGGGATTGGTGCTGTGCAGCGTGAAAAAGTAGATCTGGCCGACCGGGCTCCAGTCGGTGCCCATCTGTGGATTAACACCGGGAGGCAGCGTAACCTGACTCAGCCGTTCGAGAACGCGCTCGCGATTCCAGGCGTTGTCGGAACCATCCTCAAAAACAAGCTTGAGATCGGACAGGCCGAATAATGAGAACGACCGCAGATGAACGACTTCAGGAATGCCGTTCATCACGATCTCGAGCGGAATCGTTACCTGCTGCTCAATTTGTTCCGCGGAAATCCCCGGCCACTGCGTGATGATTTCGACATAATTGTCGGCCACGTCGGGGTAGGCCTCGATCGGCAGACGCTTGAATGAGACAATGCCCGCAAAAAAAAGAATGAGCGCCAGGGCCACGATCAGCAGCCTGTTATTGAGCGCGAAATCTACTACGCGGCGAATCATTTGTGGCTCCCAGCGCTCATTGCTCCACCGTGTTCTGCATAGGCAGCGCGTTCGAAACCACCTGATCGCCCGGCTTTAAACCGCTCACCACCTCCTGCATGTCGCCGGGCAGCATGGGGCCGGTCACAATCTCCAGACGCTTGAAATGACCTGAACCGAGCGGCGCGTAAACCCACTCGCGATCGTGCAAATGCAGAATCGCGCTGGCGGGGATCGCCGAATACGTTTCCGGCTTTTTGCCGAAGAAGGTCGCGGTCACAAACATCCCAATCCGCATCAATCCCGGATTCGCGACTTCAATGCGTACTTTGGCAGTGTGAATCGTGGGATCGAGTGTGGGCAGAATGTTATCGATGCGTCCCTTGAAAACCTTGCCAGGATAAGCGTTCAAGCGGAGATCCGCGGAATCGCCCACCCGCACGGCGTCGAGATCGTTCTCATACACATCGCAAACGATCCAGACATAAGAAAGATCGGAAATGGTGAACGGATTCGGGCCAGTCAGGCCTTGCACGCCGGCTGCGGTCGTCACCTGTTGATCGGTGATGATGCCGGAAATAGGCGCAACAACATTCACGATGCCGGAAGGATGATCCTTATCGATGCCCAGCAGGCGCAGTTGCTCAATGGCGGCATCGAGATCGACCTTGGCATCGGCCGCGGTCACCTCGGCGGCTTCCAGCGCGCTTTTGGCGATGGCTCCCTTCTCGTATAAAAGCTGAGCGCGATCCAGCTGCTGGTGCGCCAGCCGCTCATCGTTTACCGCTTTCAGATAGAACTGGTAGGCACTGGACACATCGTTACTCTGCACGCGTAACAAAAGCTGGCCCTTCTTCACGGCATCGCCGAGGCGGGCTTTCACTTCCACAACGCGGCCTGCTGCTAGCGAAATCACGGGCACTGCGCGAGAAATATCGGGCTGGACAACTCCAGTCACATTCAGAGCGGTGACAGCTTGATGCGCAACAGCCGCCACCAGCGGGAACTGTTCGGGATGCTCGACCGTGAAATTGTTGGCGTCGAGATCGGGCTCGACCGTGGTTTTGGGCGGCGCTTCGGCCCTGGGATCGGATTTCTCGCCGCACGCGCTCAACAGAATCGTCAGCGACACCGAGATTGCCACCCCGAGGAATTTGGTTTTCATTGGATCACTTCCTGCCCGACGGCCATATTGAGCTGGGCAGCCGCCGTCAAATACGAGCCCACGAGATTCACATAGTTGAGCTGCACGGTCCGGTAGTCGCTTTCCGCATTCAGAAAATCCAGCAGCGATGCGCCGCCATGCTGATAGGAAAACAGAATCGTATCCCGCACGCGAACTGACATCTCCAGATATTTAGCTTTATAGGGGCGCAGCAGGGTCAGCGTGCTCGCCACCGTCGCGTAACCGGAATCCACGTCGCTGAGGACTTGCGCTTCCGCCGCGTCCCGCAATCTCTCGCTGCGCTTGATGTCAAGCTGAGTGCGCAATTTCTCTCCTTGATTGCGGTCGAAGATGCGCAGCGGAACGCTGACGCTGACGCCAACCGTATCCCGCGCGAAGGGATTGTTGGTGGAGGAATTGTGCGTATACCAGCCGCTGATCGTGGGATCGGTCGATCCATTGGCGATTGCCAGCCTGTGATCGGTTTGTGCCTTATCCACTGTCTGCATCGCCGCCCGCAGATCGGGCCGGGTATCGAGAGCGATCTTGCGGAATTCCTCTTGCGGCTGCAGTTGATCGTTGAAATCGTACGCGCCAGTTACATCGAATTGTTCAATCGGAGTGCGGTCGTTGAGCAGCGTAAGGAGCTGGATCTTAGCCGTGCGTAGATTCACATCCGCCGTTTGCAGATCGGATTCATATTGAACGCGCTGCAATTCGAGCCGGTCAAGATCAATTTGCGCAATATCGCCCGCGTTGAAGCGGATGCGGCTGACTTCGAGCACATGATCGTAGTAGGCGAGATTTTCTTTCGCCAATTGCAGCACCGCTTTCGCCTGCAGCAGAGAGACAAACGCATTGCGCAAATTGAACAGCAGAGTCCGTTCGAGATCCGCGTGATTCGATTCGGCGATCACCGTTCCCTTCTTTGCGCTCTCCAGCCGGAGGTGCCGTTTGTTCCGCCGTTCGATAAGCTGGCTTACGCTGGGCGATTCAAACGTGCCCGCAAACGGCTGCCAGACGCCATGATTGGGAGCGATCTGTGTGCCGTCTACAGTGAGACCGAGTTCCGGATTCGGCCGCAAAAACGCGGTAATCTCCTGCGCCTTCGTTTCCTGAACGTTCAGTGCGTCAGCCTGCAAAGTGGGGTTTGCAGTTTCAAACTTGTCGCGAATCTGCGGCCAGGTATAGCTCTGCTGCTGAGCGGAGGCTACCGCCGCGGCAAAGGCGAACCATGCGACAAATAAGAAATTGTGGAGCTTGAACATCCTGCGTTACTCCATGCGCAATAGGAAACGGGATCATCCCCTGCGTAGCCTTCGACCATATAAACAAAAAGGCGAAAACGCAGTGAAGCTACAAGGAAAGGAGAAGAGGGACGGGAGGCGCGCGGCCGGAACTGGGGGGCGTCAGAAGAAATACTGTCGCATGCTGCGACAGCAGGAGCACCGCCGCGACCGGATCGAGCGTTATTGGCGACGATGCAGACGCCGACAGGGCGGGCGCAGTGGCATGGCTCAACGCATGCCAGCCGCAATGACCACAGTGGCGGAAGCCACGCTCCGATTCTTCCATCGCCTGACCGGCAGCGTGTAGATCGTCGCTCGCCGAAACGACGGGAAACAGCATTACAAGGGCACAACCGAGCGTACAGACGATGACGAACGAGGCGCGCGTCCACGGCGCCGACGCAACCCTGCGCCGCCACAGCAGATATGCGGGCACCATCAAAGCCATCCAACAAAGATTTAGAAAAAGCTCCATATACAACTTTGGAGGCGGAAACCCAATTCGCTTCTAACCCCTCAATACCACAGTTTAGGCCTGATTTTGAAGATATTAAAGGATAGCACAGGCATTACAAGTAACTTGCGTACTTGCCGGCAGAGGGTAATGCTGCGCCTCCAGTTAGCTCGCCTGCATAACCCTGCCGCGGCACGTGCCCAGCCCAATGCGGCGAAAGCCGTCGGCCTCGCAATATCCGCGCAGGATAACTTCGTCCCCATCCTCCAGAAATTTTCGCTGCTCTCCGCTTGGCAATGCAACTGGCTCCCGTCCCCGCGAAGTCAGTTCGAGCAGGCACCCGCGCGCATCTTTCTCCGCGCCGGAAACGGTCCCGCTTGCCAGCAAGTCGCCCGGCCGCAGATTACAACCGTTGCTCGCGTGGTGCGTGAGCATCTGCCCCATCGTCCAATAGAGATCGCGAAAATTGCTGCGGCCGAGCATGGCGGGAGGCATAGCGGCCTCTCGCATCCGCGCCGACTGCACTGAAACTTCAAGATTCAAGTTGATGCCGCCGTATTGTTGTTCATTATCGTTTAGCAAATAGGGCAATGGAGCGGGATCGCCCGTTGGGCGGGCAAATGCGGGAGCGCGGAATGGAGCCAGCGCCTCCATGGTCACCAGCCATGGCGACAGCGACGTGGCAAAACTCTTGGCCAGGAACGGGCCGAGCGGCTGATATTCCCAGGCTTGAATGTCGCGGGCCGACCAATCGTTTAACAGGCAGATTCCAAAGATGTGATCTTCCGCCTCAGCGATAGGAATTGTTTCCTCTCGCGCATTTCCCTGGCTCACGAAGAATCCCACTTCGAGTTCATAATCG
Organism: Terriglobales bacterium; assembly: GCA_049589875.1. Lineage (GTDB taxonomy): Bacteria > Acidobacteriota > Terriglobia > Terriglobales > Acidobacteriaceae > Acidiflorens. The sequence continues at coordinate 24,345 of JBAWBR010000109.1, read as the reverse complement.
AGCGCTTTAGTGAATCCGAATTTAGGATCCGCTTCTCCATCGCGTGTTTGCCCCGACGGCCGCCGCACCGGCGTCCCGCTTACCACCAGCGACGACGCGCGTCCGTGATAACCGATGGGGACATATTTGTAATTCGGCAAAAGAGGGTTATCTGGCCGAAACAATTTGCCCACGTTGGTCGCGTGAAAAATGGAAGCGTAGAAATCGGTATAGTCGCCAATCACGGCGGGTAGAAGCATCTGCGCTTCAGACTGCGAAACGAGACTCCGCGAAACTGTCTTCCGGTCGCTGGAGGAAGCCTTCTCGCCCAACAGAGCGAACAATCTGCGCCGCAACGCGCGACGCGGGACGGTGCCAAGCCCCATGAAGGCATTCAGAGAGCTTTGTTCCTGCGGTTCAAATGCGCACGCATTAGCGTCAGATACTGCGTCCTTGCCCCCAAAAACCATCTCGTCGCGCAGTCCTGCGAGATCTACAATCTGTTCTCCAATGGCGACTCCGATTCTTGGTTCGGTATCGGCGTTCTTTTCTCTAAAAACCCCAAACGGTAAATTCTGAATAGGAAAATCCGAACCGGCCTCGTTCGCCGATTCCACCCAGCTCTGCGCCCGGGGATCGTGTGTCTCGTCGAGAACAGGTTTCATAGAAGATGCAGAGCCCGCAGGTCGTCGACCGGCTCCATAAACGAACAGGACCCAAAGGAAAGTGCGAAGTGTTGCCGCGTCTCGGCAATATCGCGCCAGGTAAGCCGGCGGCCGCGCCAGCCAATTTCATCGGAGTCGAATTGAAAGGCTTCGGCATTCCGTTCTTCGAGCAATTCGGCCGCGAGCTTGGGTTCCATGCCGCTGCGTAGAAAAGCGGCGGCAAGAAAGACATTAAGAAAGCCGTGCATGAGCGCCGAAGGACTGTCCGGCTGATATGTGAGCCGGTGAACCGACCGCAGCGGATGGTGAAGTCCGGCCGTCGCCTTGAATGGCACATTGGCTTCCGCACACTGTGCGATAAATTCAACGACCGCTGAGGAAGCGGGGAATTTGTCGCTGGTCTCGCCGCCGGTCCTGATCTTCGCACCGCGGCCGCAACCAGCCACCGCCGCAATACAGTCGCGAACATCGGCGGATAATGCAATCTCAAAATACGCTTTCAGCTCTATCGGGATCATTGCCGATATGCCGGTGATCTCCTCCGGCGTCGCGATTCTTGCTTCCACCGATTCGATTTGCACTTTGAACGGGGAACGGCCAGCCGCAAACCGCGCCTGATATTCGCTCAGCCGGGCAAGGTCGCCAACCGCGTCCGCTCCCAGCAAAACTGACAATCCCCACCGCGCCTGCTTCTCGCTTGCCGCGCGGCGCGAATCCGGCAACTGCGTAAGCGATTCGTCGAATTCACTCAGCCGCGCCGCTGGCACAATGAAGCGTCCCAGCATCCATTCGAATTCGGATCGCAGGTAGGCGTCATAATTCGCGACTGCGGATGGCATCGCCAACCCCGCCGGCGGAAAAAGCCCAGCGTAGTCGATTAGGTTGCTGAGCAATGGAGTGGCGAATTCCGCTGCATTCCCCGGCACTCCGACGATCTCATGTGACTTTACGTTCATCGGCTAGCCTTCATGGCCATCGAACTTTTTCCGCAAGCCCTGCCAGCATTCGAAGTACTGATCATCGAGCTGCGAGGTCTCAAGCGCGAACCGCGTGGGCTGGCACACAAAGCGCGTCTCGAACATAAATGCCAGCGTGTCCTTGATGTAAACCGGCTTCAGATCGGCATTGCTTGCTTTCTCGAATGTCTCGGTATCGGGTCCATGGCCGGCCATGCAGTTGTGCAGGCTGGCGCCGCCGGGCACGAACCCCTCCGCCTTGGCGTCGTACTCGCCGTGGATCAGTCCCATAAATTCATTCATGAAGTTGCGATGGAACCATGGGGGACGAAAAGTGTGTTCAGCGACCAGCCAGCGCGGCGGGAAGATCACAAAATCAAGATTGGCCGTGCCGGGAATCTCCGAAGGCGAAGTCAGCACCGTGTAAATCGAAGGATCGGGATGATCGAAGCTCACCGTATTGATGCAATTGAACTTCGCAAGATCGTATTTGTATGGAACGTAATTCCCGTGCCAGGCAACCACATTCAGCGGAGAGTGATCGATTTCCGCCTCCCAAAGCCGGCCCTGAAATTTGGACACAATGCGGTAGTCGCCCTCGCGATCTTCAAAGGCCGCAACCGGAGCGAGAAAGTCGCGCGGATTCGCCAGCCCATTTGCGCCGATCGGGCCGAGGTCCGGCAAGCGCAACAGCGCTCCGTAGTTTTCGCAGATATATCCTCGCGCCGTTTTCTCCAACAGCTCAACGCGGAAGCGAATGCCGCGCTGGATCACTGCAATTTCGCCGGGCGCCGCCTCCAGCACACCCATCTCTGTGCGCAGCAACAGGCGGCCACTCTGCGGCACAATCAGCATCTCGCCATCAGCGTTGTAGAAAAACCGCTCCGTCATTGACGCGTTCGCCACGTAGATATGAATCCCAACCCCTGTGTGCGTGTGCGTATTGCCGTTGCCGGCCATCGTAATCAAGCCATCGATAAAATCGGTCCGCTCGGTTGGAATTGGAATCGGCATCCAGCGCAATTGATTCGGTGGCGTCGGTACTTCGTCGAAGGGCGCGCTGCGCAGTCTCCCCTGCGCCATCGGCGCAAACGGCTTGTGTGCGACAGAGGGCCGCAGGCGGTAGAACCATGTCCGGCGATTGGCTACGCGCGGCGCTGTGAACGGAGTGCCGGTCAGTTGCTCCGTGTAAAGTCCATGCGCAACTTTTTGCGGAGAATTTTGCCCCTGCGGCAAAGCGCCCGCGACCGCCTCGCTGGCGAATTCGTTTCCGAATCCAGACTGATAACGCACGCTCGCCGCATTGTGCGCGCTCCTCGCCGCTTTTAACGTCTCTGTCGTGGCCATCGCTTAGAGATTCCCTCGCCGAGCCTGCTCGAGTTCAATCGACTCAAACAGCGCTTTGAAATTGCCCTTCCCAAAGCCGCGGCTCCCTTTTCGCTGAATGATTTCAAAAAACACGGTGGGACGATCTTCTACCGGTTTTGAAAAAATCTGCAGCAAATATCCTTCGTCGTCCCGATCCACCAGAACACCGAGCGAACGCAACGTCCCAATGGGTTCTTCCAGCGCCCCGACGCGCGCCGGCAATGCCTCATAATAAGCGTCGGGCACGCGCAGAAAATCCAGCCCATTTTTTTGCAGCTTGTTCACCGTGAACAGCACGTCCTTGCATTGCAGCGCGATGTGCTGCGCGCCCGGCCCGCCATACGCTTCCAGATATTCCTGAATCTGGCTCTTGTTGCGCGCGGTCGCCGGCTCGTTGATGGGAAATTTCACCGAGTACGAATCGTCGGACATCACAATGCTCATGAGCGCGCTGAACTCGGTCGAAATATCTTTGTCGTCGAACGTGATGTAGCGATGGAAACCGAACACCTGCGTGTAATAGTCGGCCCAGTGCCGCATCTGGCCCAACTCGACATTGCCCACGATGTGATCGATGCGGAGAATGCCGCAATCGTCGCCGGCAATAGGCGCGGCCGCAAAGCCGGGAAGAAACGGCCCCTTGTAATCTTTGTAGGAAATCAGCGAATGAATCGTGTCGCCATAAGTATGGACGGCGGCTCGACGCACTGTGCCCTGCCCATCGCTTAGATCGTGCGGTTGCTCGGCAGGCTTCGCGCCCCGGCGCACCGCTTCGGCAAACGCTTCATCCGCGTCGGCAACCTCCAGCGCAATATCGCATACGCCGTCGCCATGTTTCCTGATGTGTTCCGCGGCTGCGTCGTCGGCCGTGAGCGGCGTGGTCAAAACAAAGTTCGCCTTGCCCTGGCTCATGGCGTAGGAAGTCCGAAGACGCTGGCCGGTCTCCAATCCGGAATAAGCAACCTGCGAAAAGCCAAAGCCCTTGCGGTAAAAAAACGCCGCCTGTTTGGCGTTGCCCACAAAAAATTCGACGTGGTGGATGCGTTTCAGCTTAAGAGGATTTTCCATGCCCCACTCCCGATCTAATCTTCGCATACTTTGATGCGCCTGCAATGCCTTCGCAAAGCAGCCCCGGGTCTTCACTTTGACCTAATTCATCGCTTTTTTCGCCAATCCCTCCAGCACGCGAATGGGCGACGCCTCGGGCGCGACCAGCGCTTCGACCGGAATAATAAATGTCTGCTCCATGGCAAACTGGCCAGAAAGAGCCGCGTGAGGCACGCCATCGGTATACACAAGCCAGGTGGCCATGGGAGGAAATGCAATTTGCTCCTTACCTTCATTCGACTGCTGAAACTCGGCGTTCTCCTTCAGCCAGTCGTGGAAGTGGAGCATGAATTCGTCGTATGGCGTGCGATCCGGAAGCGGCAGCCCGGCGCGGCTTAGCCCGCGTTTGAAGCCAGTCCACAAAGCCGGCTGGTTCGCATATCTTTCCAGTCCCGCCCTGTGCGCTAATCGACGCGCCAGATCCGGGAACCGTTCGCCCACTACCCAGATGCGGTCCTGCCCCGGATTGATGTTCGTGAATACGCGCAGAATTCTTCCACCGTGCGTGGGCCGGCTGGGGAATGCATCCACGTGCAGCAGATCGTTTCGTTTGTGCAACGGAAGATTGCGGCCCTCCTCTTCCAGCGGACGAAAACTGGCATAGTCCACTTGCAACTCACGGGCATAAGGCGCGAGAAACGCGTCGACAAATTTTCTTACTTCCGCCGCATACTGCCGCATGATCGTGTGCACGCGATCCTGATTTGCATCGTCCGAAAATCCGCGCAGCACACCGCTTTCCGGACGATACGAAACATTCTTGTGCAGCCGCGAATTCGCCGGCCTTAGCGCAAGAAGCCACTCGATGTCCGGCTGTGGCAGATCAAACGGAGGGGCGGGGAAAAACAGGATGGTTCCCTTTTCCAGCTCCGCGCAAAGTTCCCGCGAGCGCACCGCTGAATCCACTCCACGGCACCAACCGTTAGCTCCATAATCGTTAACTGTCAGCCAAGGCATGGAATCGTGCATCTCCGCTCTGGGTTGTGCGTTCGGGTTCCGCCCCATCGCATTTAAAAACTTTTTCCCTATTGCCGCCTAGTCCCTCGTTAGCGCAATTCAATCGAAACCACTTCACCTGCGTGTTTACCCGTCGCGCGGTAGTTCACCGAAACCGGTAGATTCTTCCACTCGCACGAAAAATGATCTTCGCCAATCACGAGCAGAGTCTTGAAATCGGACGAATGCATGATGTAGGTGGTCATGCCACTGATGATCGTGATCGCCGCCCCGGGCGGTTTCGAGCAATCGCTTTGAACGATTTTCCCTTTCAGATTTTCGACCGGCGCCGTGCCCTCCGGCTTAGGCTGCGCCGCTTTCACTGTTGCTGAATCCGAATCCTCGTCTGCATTTTCAGCCGAGCCCGCGCCGCCCCCGGCCTGTTTTGTCCCGTTTGCAGAGGCAGCCGCGGCGCTCGTCGACGCCGCCGCTTCACCCGCGTGCTGCGGCCTGATTCCATACTTTTCAAGCGTCGCCATATCCTCTAATTCGCGCTTGGATGCGGCTGCCGCCTGCCGGTCCGGGCCATCTTTCAACCGCGCAAATATCTCGCGCGCCTGATCCCATTTCTTCGCCGCCACGTAAATCTGCCCTAGATTAAATTGATATTCGACATTTCGCGGCGCCAACGCAATCGCCTGCTTCTGCGCCTCCAGCGCTGAGTTGATCCCGCCGCCCTCCACGCGCGCCATGCCGAGCAGGTTATAGGCATCGGCCATTTCCGGATACCAATCCGTTACCGCCCGCAGATCCTGCATCATGTTGGCCAGACCCTGCATGTCCTGCTGCGTCGCCCGCGACTTGCGATACTTGAGCACGGACCGGTAATACCAGATCCAGGGATCACGCGGATCCAGTTCAGCCGCCTTTTCCAGTTCATCCGACGCCGCATCAAAAAGTTTTTGCTGGATATGATCTCGCGCCAGTCCGCGATGCGCCGCCTCATCATCCTTCGGCGCCACAGTCATCGCCTGCAACTCGCGCAACGCCTGATCGCGGCGCTCCGGGACGCGCGCCATCATATCGTCGATCATCGCTTTTGCATCGTCCTCAGGGACCGGATTCACCGCCATGCCGAGTTCGTCGTTCCCAATCGGCAGGGGAAAATGATCGGGCTGCATGATATAGTCCGGGTCCGGGGTCGGCTTCTTCGATTGGTCTAGCGCCACCCCAAGATTGCCCAGCGAATTGAAATAGGTTCGAACCGCTTCCTCCATCTGCGCCGGCGTCATATCAAAAGCCTGCACAATGGCCTTTTCCACCGGCATTTTCTGATTCAACACAAGATCGAAGTAAGTCCCTGCCTCGGGCATCTTCTTTTTATTGATCAGATAATGCACAACCGCCCATGACTGCGCGTAATACAGCGTATTATGCGAGCCTTCGCGCAGGCCGGAGCCGTCGTGCTTCATGTTGAACAGGTCTACCATCCCAATCCAAACCGGCGAACTTACTAACTGCGTCAGCGATTGGGGTACGCTCGGATCGCGCACCATGTTATCGAAAATATCCTCGTGCCATTCCGGCGCCAGCTCCGGATCGCCGCCAATATTCACCTCTTTGCCGATCTGCACCGCGCCGAAATATTCCGCCAAGCCTTCATCGAACCATCCCTGCGTGGGCGGATAATTGAAGTTCAGGAAATAATGGCCCAGCGAGTGCGCGACCGCGCGCCAGGGCTCGATTTGAAAAAGGTTCAACGCGATGTAAACGCGATCGTAGCCCGGAACGTAAAAGCCCCCGGCGAAACTCTGCTTGGTAGGCGCGATCCCGCCATACTGGTTGTCGCTTTTGAAGGCAATTACAGTCACCGGAATCGGCATCTTTAATTTATCTTTGAGCAACAACTGTCCGAAGACGGCGCGCATTTGCTCCAATCGCAGCGCCACCTCGCGCCCGCGCTTTTCTCCCGCATCGGTCAAAACCGAAAAATGCGCGGTGTGGACTTCAATCCACTTGGGCTCGTCTTTTGCGAATGCCATGGCCGGTAAACACACCGCCAGCAACACACGGGCGATTACAACGGCGATATGCGAACGGGATTTCACGGCGCATTTCACAATAGAGCAACGGCTCTCACGAGATGCTAGCACGCCCTGAACTCAAGGCCGCAAGCCTACAAAAGTAAATGGGAAACAAGCCACGCCCCCAGCTCCTTGGCCGCAGGCCGCGTCGCGCGTTACACTTTCGCCCGTGACCTCAGCGCCATCATCCCGCCTTGCATGGATCGATTGGATGCGCGGCCTCGCCTGCGTGGTGATGTTCCAGACGCATTGTTATGACTCGTGGCTGGGCGGCGAGGCGCGAAATGGGGTATTCCTCAAGGATTCTCAGCGTCTCGGCACATTGCCCGCGCCTCTATTTCTTTTTCTTGCTGGAATTTCATTCGCTCTCGTTGCCGGCAAACTGGTTAAGAAAAATGCCGGTCCGGGCCAAATTACCCGCACCCTGGTTAAGCGCGGCGCTGAAATTCTTGGCTTTGGCCTGCTCTTCCGCCTGCAGGAATATCTCATCGCGTGGGGCTGGGCTCCCTGGACCGATCTTTTCCGCGTCGATATTCTCAACGTCATCGGACTGTCGATGATCCTCATGGCCTTGCTTTACGGACTTGTGTTGCGGCTGGAAGCCGGACGCGGCGCGGGTGCTCAAATAACAAGTTCATTCACGGCAGTCCCAGGCGCCACCGGCCCACGCTCAACAACTTCGAGCGCCAGCGCGCCAGTCGCCGCTCTTGTCATCGCAGCTCTCGCTATCGTCGTCTTAATCGCGTTGCTCACGCCACCTCTATATACAAACTGGCGTCCCACCTGGCTTCCCTGGGAACTCGAGTCCTACATCGACGGATGCCATAACCTGGGCACCCCGCAGTCCTGGCTGTTCTGCGTTTTTCCCTGGACCGGTTTCGCTTTCGCCGGCCTCGCCGCCGGCGCGATTCTGTTCAGCGATTGGGCGCGCGAACGGACCGCGCAAATCCTGGCATGTTTTGCGGCCCTTGGCGCGGCCGCCATTTTGATCGCCCGCCAACTCGATCATTCTTCGTTCCAGCTCTATTCCACATACGACTACTGGCACACCAGCCCAAATTTTTTCATGATGCGCGTGGGCATGCTTCTTATGATCGCCTTCCTTGTTTACGCGTGGTGCCGCTGGGGATTGGCGACGCGCGGCTCGAGCGTGTGGGGATTCAGTCCGCTCATTCAGCTTGGCCAGACTTCCCTGCTGGTCTATTGGGTGCACATCGAATTCGTCTATGGACGCTTTTCAATTCTCCCCAAACGCGCCGTGGGTATCGCCACCGCCTCGCGCGGCTTGTTGGAGATTTGTGTGTTCATGCTGATCCTCTCCATGCTGCGCACGCGCATCGATTGGAAATCGCTGCGCCTCACCCTGCGCGCGCGAATCTCGCAACCGGCGGGATCATAAATGCTGAACTATAACCGGCAATGGATAACCTCGCGTTGCCGCGGCTCTGCATAACGACCTCCGATTGTGACGAAAGACCTTTCTCGGTTCGCAAAATCGTGATGCAATGATCCGGCAAGAAAAATGATCCGGGAGAAAACAGAACACATGGTGCAAGAGGGGCGAACTAATTCGATAGGGGACACGCGGTGGTCGAACATAGGGAGACCTCTGGCCATCCTTCTGCCCGTAGCTCTGGCAGTCGCCACGGCATGCCACTCTCCAAGTGCCCAGCGCCGCTACTCCATGACCGGCGAGATCGTTGCCATTGATCGCTCCTCCCATCAACTCATTGTCCGCAACGACGACATTCCCGATTTTATGAAGAGCATGACCATGCCTTACGCCGTCAAGGATCCGGCGGCGCTTGACCGCTCGCAGATCGGTCAGCGCATCAAAGCGACGCTCGTCGTCACTCGCAGCGAATCGTGGCTCCAGGATATTCAGGTCACGGCGCAGGCCCCGCCTGACGCGGCACCGCAAAGCGAGTTGCAGATTCCGGTTGAAGGCACGCTCGTTCCAGACTTCGTCTTCACCAATCAGGATGGCAAACGCGTACACCTCGCCCAATACAAGGGTCAGGTGGTGTTGCTCACGTTCATCTACACGCGCTGCCCGATGCCGGATTTCTGTCCGCGCATGACCAATAATTTCCGCGAAATTGAAAAGTCTTTGAAGCAGTATCCTGCCGCTTACGGCCGCACGCATCTGCTCAGCATCTCCTTCGACCCGCAGTTCGATACGCCGAAGGTACTGCGCCAGTATGCCCTCTCGACAACGTCAAAGCCCGCCGCCGACTTGTTTTCACATTGGGAGTTTCTTTCGCCGCAGCCGAAAGACCTCGACGCACTCGGACACTTCTTCGCGCTTTCCGTGTGGAAGGAAAAAGGAGGCGGGAAGGATGGTGGAAATGACAGCGGAGCGATCACGCACTCGCTGAGTACCGCAATCATCGGCAGCAACGGCAAACTCTACCGCTGGTACCACGGCAACAGCTGGACACCCGAGGAACTGCTGCGGGAAGCAAAAACCGCTGCGAGTACGAATTAGATCAAGTGTGGCGCGGGAACCCTCGCCTGCCGGACTGTCGCCATTGTTCGCGGGATGGTATCCCAATTGATCGTACGTCCCTAACATGGACGATCATTCCGTGCTTGCCGGCAACTGCAATATTGCACTCTCCGCCAATTTCGTTGCGCTCGCCCAAATAAGCCGCGCAGCCGGTTCTTCGTCGCTGTAGCCATTCACGTAAACAGTGAAGTAGAACCCCTCGCGAATCTCTCCCGCGTCACCGAAGAAGCATCGCCGCACGCAAATCTCGATCGCGGCGCCGATGTCCGGCGCGCGGCGCAGCAGTTCCGTCAGTCTTCGAGCAAAGCTTTCGTGAGCAGGTAGAGAGAAACGCTGCTCGACATCAGAAAAGACGAGATCGACGTAGCTGGCGAACTTGTGCGACTTGTTGAAAATCTGTTCTTCCGCGCTTAGTTCCGTCGTCGCCCACACATCGCACTTCGCGCTCTCAACCACACTGGACGCCGAGTTCACTTTCCTGAGAAATTCCCCCAGCTCCGGAAACTTCTCCGCTTCTTCTACCTTCGCAATCAGCCCGGGATGCCGCTTCAAATCGAAATACACCAGCTTCCCAGCCGGATCAGTCCAGGGAAAATCCAGCACAGGATCTTCGCGTCCCAGCTCAATCGAAAAATCGGCATCCATCAGAATTCGCCATCCATATTCGGCATTCGTGGAAAGTAGAAAGAAAACTGGGCCCCATCAGAATCGGCGCAGGAAGTTCACGATCATGCTCTCAGCCCAATAACCATCATCCTCGCCAGCGTCATTGTTTTTGCCAACGCCATCAACCTCGCCGCCATCGCCACCATGCCCACCGTTTTGCGCGCCAATAAAGGCGCAGTGCCCGCCATCTTCGGCTTCGATGAAAGTAATGTTCGGATTGGCAAGAATCTTCCGACGTGTCTCCGGAGTAATGCGGATGAAAGGATCGTTCGCCGAATGCAAAACCAGCGCCGGAACGGAAATCTGCCCAACCACGTGCGCCGCCGAGGCCCGGTCATAATAGTCGTCCACACTGGTGAACCCGCAATAATGCGCCGTAATCTTATCGTCGAACTCGCGCAGGCTGCGGATGCCGCGCAGGCGCGTAGGGTCAAAGTGTTCCGGAAACAGGCGCGCCTTGTGCAACATTCTTCTTCGCAGCGCCCACAAGAAATAGGCTTCGTAAATACGGTTGCGCGGTTCGTGCAGAGCATCCGCCGAGGCCGCCAGATCGAGCGCCGGACAGCACGCGGCGACTGCGCGAAACTGCGGCGGCGGATGATCTGCCCACTCCCCCGCCAGCTTCAATACCAGATTGCCGCCCATGGAAAAGCCGGCGAGCGCCAGCCGCGAAACGCCATCGCGCGCGATCACATTCCGCGCCACCGCCTCAATATCGCCCGACAGGCCGGAATGGTAGAGCACCGGCGCCAGCGACTCGGTCCCTCCGCAGTTGCGCTGGTTGTAGCGGATCACGTTCATTCCCGCGCGCAGTCCTTTGTCGGCAAGGCCGCGCGCATATTGCGAATCGCTCGATCCCTCCAGCCCGTGGACCACAACCACCGTGAGCGCGTTGGCACGGTCCGCCTGCCAATGGCAATGGCACAGCACCTGAATGCCAGGCGCAACCTCGATCAGCCGCTCCTCCGGCGCAGGTAGATGCACCCGCCGTCGCATCAGAAAACTCGCGACCGTCTGCACATGTCCGCCGCGCAAGAATCGCCGCGGCACAAAGGGTGATGTGTTGTCGGGAGATTGCGAAATACCCACATCCTGATTTTAAATAGAAAAACAATCTTTCCACGGAGTTGATTCATGCCTATCTTCGAGTACGTCTGCAAGGAATGCCAGCATCAGTTCGAAACTCTCGTCTACGGCAAAGACAAAGCCGCCTGCCCGAAGTGTGAGAGCAAGAAGCTCGAGCCAAAACTCTCCGTGTTCGCGGTATCGGCGAAATCGGGCTCTGCTCCGGCAATGTCAGCCGGTCCCTGCGGATCGTGCGGCAGTCCCGACGGTCCCGGCTCTTGCGCGTGGAAGAACTAGGAATTGGGCTCTGGGCTTAGCCTCCAGGCGTGGGAAATTCTCCCATCGCCGCGATTTGCGTTGCGTCTTTAATATTCCGTGCCTGTTTTTCACCCTCCCACGGGTAACCACTCGCAAATAACCAACGCAATCTTTCGCTCGCAGGCACTCCATCATATGATCCGAATCGGGTTAACAAGCATGGACCGGCGCAAAGAGCCGAGGCTTCGAGTGGAATTTCCGGTGCACATCTGGGGCGTTGACCGGATGTCACACCCGTTCGCGGAGGTCGTACGGGCAAAAAACGTGAGCCACAGCGGCGCCGTGCTGTTGGGAGTGCATGCCAAGATTTGCGCCGGCGGACTCCTCGATGTGCAGCACGGTTCACAACGGGCGCAATTCCGCATTACATGGGCCGCGTCGGGTGAGGCAGGCATTGAAGCTCTGGCATCCGAACCCTGCATCTGGCGGGTTGCGTTTCCGAAAACGTTAAGCATGGTGGGAACCGGATAGGCTGCAGGGTTCCCACCTGCTTACTCATCGGCAAGGGCCGCGAAGTCTCCTCATCTTCCATCGTTTTCTTATCGTCAGCGATCTCCTTGTCGTTAGCGCGGCTTCACGCCTGGCATAACGGATTTGGCAAAGCCCAGGCATGCAACAGCCGATTGCCATTCCTGTTTCCCCCCGCATACAATCTAGGCTTTCCACGTTGAGGGCCTGTGAAGCGCGTGAAAGCTATTTATCCCGGTTCGTTCGATCCGCCGACGAACGGCCATCTCGATCTGATTGAGCGCGGCAGCAAGATTTTCGACGAACTGGTGGTGGCCGTGCTCGGTAATCCGGAAAAGCAGCCGCTCTTCAGCGTGGCCGACCGCCGAAAGATGCTGGAGGCGATGACTGAAGGATTCGACAACGTCAGCATCGACACGTTTGACGGCTTGATGGTCGATTACGCGCTGCAGATCGGCGCAACCGCCGTCCTGCGCGGCATTCGCGCCATCAGCGACTACGAATATGAACTTCAGATGGCGCTCATGAACCGCAAGTTGCAGCCGGGGATTGAGACCATTTTCATGATGCCGGCGGATAAGTATTCGTATCTCAGTTCGCGCCTGGTACGGGAGATTGGGCAACTCGGTGGAGCGATTGACTGCCTGGTCCCTTCGCTGGTCGCGCAAAAGCTGCGTGAAAAAATGGACGTGGCACATAAGTTCGCTCATAATGACGTCTCCTCCAGCCAGGAACGAAGCGCTCCAGAACGCACGACCAAGCCGAGAAGAAGGAAATCATGAGCACAGTAATGAATGCCGTTACTCACCCGATTCGCCTGACGGAGCGCATTAACCGCATTGAGCCTTCGGCCACCATGGCCGTTGTCGCCGAAGCCGATAAACTGCGCCAGCAAGGCATCGACGTCGTGGACTTCGGCGCGGGCGAGCCGCACTTTGCCACGCCGCAACACATAAAAGAAGCCGCCATTGCCGCCATTCAGTCGAACTTTTCCAAGTACACCGCGGTCGGCGGCACGGTCGAACTCAAGGATGCTATCGTCCACCGCCATGCCGTCGACTTCGACTCCGACTACCGTCGCGAAGAAGCCTGCGCCTCGGTTGGAGGCAAGCACGCGCTGTTCAATGCCATCTCCGTTCTGGTCGATCACGGCGACGAGGTCATTCTTCCCGTTCCCTACTGGGTCTCATTCAAGGATATGGTTCGCTACGCGGGCGGCAATTGTGTGTTGCTGCAAAGCGACGAGTCGCAGGGATTTCGCGTCACCGCCGACATGGTCGCGCGTTTGGTCACGCCCAAAACCAAGCTCATCATCCTCAACTCTCCGTCGAATCCATCGGGCGCGGTTATGAGCGCCGCCGATATGACCGAAGTCGTCCGCCTGGCCCACCAGCGCGGCATCTGGGTCATCTCCGATGAATGCTACGTCTATCTGAACTACAGCGGTCAGCGCTTTTCCGTCGGTTCGCTCCGCGAGTTCCGCGAACGCTTCCTCGTCGTCGGTTCGCTCTCCAAGACCTATGCCATGACAGGTTGGCGTCTTGGGTATACGCTCGCTCCCTCGGCGATCATTGCCGCAGTGCAGAAGTTGCAAAGCCAGTCCACCTCGAACCCGACTTCGATCGTGCAAAAGGCTGCCGTCGCCGCGCTGAAGGGGTCGCAGCAATGCGTGGAAGACATGCGCCAGGATTACATCAAGCTGCGCGACCACGTGGTCAAGGGATTGCGCTCGATCCCCGGCGTGCAATGCACTTTGCCCGAAGGCGCTTTTTACGCATATCCCAACGTGTCGGCCTTCTTCGGACGCAGCGGCATGAACTCAGCCGCCGACATCGCCGGCAAACTCCTGCGCGAGGCGCACGTCGCCACAGTTCCCGGAGAGGGCTTCGGCACCAGGGAACACATTCGCATCTCCTACGCGACGTCAAAGGCCGAGTTAGATCGCGGGTTGGAGCGCATGAGAAAGTTCTTCGGCGCGCTATAAGCAGTTACATTCTTGAGGCTGAGTTGTAATGTTTAAGTCAGACCTAAATAGTCCATTGAACCGCACCATCGTTGTCGTCCTTGGACTTATGATTATTGGGTTTGGCATCGCTTCGCTCCAGCACGTTGGCCTCATGTATCACAACTGGTGGAAGGAAGCGGTCTTTGGTCCCTTCGCGATCGTCATCGGGATTGTTTTCATCGCCTTGATGTTTAAACTGGGATCTCTAGAACGTGATATGAAAAAACACACCCACGGATCGGCAAAACGCAACCGTCATCGATCTTGAGCCCCTATTTCCGAACATGCCCGATGACCCAACTCTACCCACTCCTGATGTCGCCCGCCTTCGATCCGCGCCCGTGGGGCACGCTCGATCTCGCGCCCATCTATCCCAATCAGAAGTTCACCGAGAAAATCGGCGAAGCCTGGCTCACGGGAGACAACTGCGTCGTTACGAACGGTCCGCTCGCCCGCCGCACGCTTGCCGATTTAAGCAAGGAATTCGGCCCCGCGCTCACCGGCACCGCCGCGCGCGATCCGCAGCGCTTTCCGTTGCTGCTGAAATTCCTGTTCCCCGCCGAGAAGCTTTCCGTGCAGGTCCATCCCGACGACGCAACCGCGCAGAGTTTCGGCGAGCCCTGGGGCAAAACCGAATGCTGGTACGTGGCCCACGCTAAACCGGGATCGCAGATTGCCCTCGGCCTCAAGCCGGGAGTTACCGTCGCTCAATTCGCGCAAAGCATCGAAGAAAAACGCGCCGAAGACCTGCTCCGCTGGATCGACGTCTACCAGGGAGAAATGATTTACGTTGCGGCCGGCACTGTGCACACGCTCGGCCCCGGCTCTGTAATTGTCGAAACGCAGCAGCAGTCCGACACCACCTATCGCCTCTACGACTACGGGCGTCCGCGACCGCTTCACCTCGAGCGCGGATTGGCCTCAATCAAAGAGCGAGTCGCGTCGGGCAAAGTAATCCGCCCGGCGCCAGCCAGCATCGATAGCGGCAAGAATCGTTTTTCTGCGATGATCGCCGCGCCCTATTTCACAGTCGAAATGTTCGAACTGAAGGACGCACACGAATTTTCCACCCGCAACGACTCAACCAGGAGAGACGTGTCGGGCAAAAGCGATAGCTCACGCAAAAGCCCCGAGTCGGGCGCAAGCGCCGGTTCGGATAGGACCGAAGACTCCGGCAAAAGCGACGCAGCCGAAACGAGCGGCGACTCCGGCCAAACCTCCGTCCAGATTCTCGTTGCCATCGAAGGCTGCGGCATCGTGGAGACCCCAGACCTGGCTCCCGTAACGCTCGCCAAGGGAGACGCGGTCGTCATCCCAGCCTCCTGCGGCAAGTTCACAGTCCGTCCGCAATGGTCAGTCGAATTCCTGAAAGCCTGCGTCCCCCGCGCCCCACTCCCCGAACCCGCCACGCGCCTGTAAGGCTTATTTCTTGTGAGAAACAACCTTTCATCACAATTTGATCGTGTTCTGCATCACTGACTTCCCTTTCGATTCGCGCGAAAATGGCTTAGCGATGCGGCGAGGGTCGAGGTGTGTCTAAGCGTGTCTAACGCTGGATCATCCATTCGGAGGGCAATCAGGGAGACGCCCTCTTGACTTTCGCAGTGCGGCGGAAGTACCAAAAATGATCGTCCAGCACGTCAAGGAGACAGAAATCATCACAAGTCCTTATTCCTTAAGACTTTCCATTTAAGCCCCGTCGTCTCAAGACTTTGCAAGAATTGCCTGCCAAAGGCAATAATTAACTTGCGTAACCCACGCCAATTTGCTATAGTCCTTGCATGGACGGCCCAAAGACATTACAGCAAGCGATTCAATACTTTAGCGACGAACAGACCTGCATTGATATGGTAGCTATGATGCGTTGGCCGAACGGCGCTCGCTGCCCCGACTGTATTGGCGAGAATGCAACAAATCCGTACTACCTCAAGACTCAGAAGCGTTGGAAGTGCCGTTACTGCCGTCGCCAGTTCTCCGTCAAGGTTGAGACGATCTTTGAAGAATCTCCGATCCCGTTACAGAAGTGGCTTCCCGCGCTGTGGATGCTGGTTAACTGCAAGAACGGTATTTCCTCTTACGAAATTCACCGTGATCTTGGCATCTCCCAAAAGTCGGCTTGGTTTCTTCTGCATCGCCTGAGACTCGTACTCAAGACTGGTACCTTCGGCACTAAGTTGGGCGGCGCTGAGAGCGATGTCGTCGAAGTCGATGAAACTTTCGTCGGCGGCAAGCTCAAAAACATGCACCGCGACCGCCGTATTCGCTTTGCCGCTGAATCCGGCCATACTGGTGGGCCAACCGGTAAAACCATCGTGCTCGGGATGCTGGATCGGGAAGCAAGAAAGGTTCGTGCCAAGGTCGTACCGAATGTGAAGCGCGAGACATTGCAAAACGAGATTCTGGCAAATGTAAAGTTTGGCTCGTCCGTCTACACCGATGATGCAGTGCCCTACGACGGCTTGGCTCACAAGTTCGTGCACGACGTTGTGAATCATGCCGAAGAATACGTTCGCGGTCGTGTACACACGAATGGGATCGAAAACTTCTGGAGCCTGTTCAAGCGCGGATTGAAAGGCACATACGTCGCAGTCGAACCGTTCCATCTTGACCGATACATTGACGAACAGTCTTTCAGGTTCAACAATCGTGGAACGAAAGACAATCCATTGACCGATTCCGACCGTTTCCTACTGGCTCTCTCGCAGGTCGCTGGCAAACGCCTCACGTTTGCCGAACTCACAGGTAAGGACGGAGGACTACCGTTCTAGGCTTCGCTATCGGAAGCGCGGCCCGAAGCCGAAGAACGGCGCGGTTTAGGGCCCGGCTTCGCCTTGCGCTGGCGGCGTATCTTTTCTGCCGCCGCCAGCTTCTTGTTCAGATCGTCCTTTGAGACGGTGAGAACTTTGCGAAGGGCGTTCTCGAAGCGTTGCATTTTTTGCTCGGGCGTTGTTGCAGGATCGGGTTTAGCCTTAGCCTTCATGCGGCCATGATAGCGTATAGGTGGCTGCGGAGGAGATATGACCGAGGATGAGAAAAGGCACCAACGGGCGATGTTGCTTTTGCAGCATGAGGAAACTCGACAGGAGCTAGAGCATCTACGCCTTAAGGCGTTCGACCTGAGTAAAGAGATCGGGGAGATTTCGGATTGGCTATCGGGCGCGAGGGAGATGGAATCCACGGGCGACCGGCAGCGCCAGAGAGACGAGAAAATCGAAAAGTGCCTTTCGCATTATCGGGACGTGTTCAACTTCGATGCTATCGTCGCACTGCGGGAAGAGCTTAAGCGTGTCAACGCTGATCTCCGAACACTAGCGAAACAGAAAAAGGATCTCGGATTGGGCTACTCTGGGTAAATACGATTCCGCCCGAGTCGGATCGGCGAATGGCCTCTGGAGGCGCGGCATGAAAAAATCGGAGGGAAGTTTTGATTGGGTGACCGCTCGACACGCCTGCTCCGTCGAGAATCTGTTTGATAAGTTGAGATTAAGCATTAAAAGGGATGTCGAGATACGGCAGGAGCTGCAAAAGGCACTCCAGCAACGTTATCCGCAATACGGATTCAGCGTCGCTTCAGACGGAGGTACATTCTCTGTCACTCGTCGGAGTAAAGGAGGGCCAAAGATAGCGACGTTCAAACTCGATAAAAGCCGCATCGTTGTGTCCGATGAAACGCAAAGGCGACGCTCGACAAAAATCGCCAGTGCAGACTCGTTGTGGAAAATGGACAATTGGAAGATTGGCAGTTTCGCCAGAAAGCCCTAGACGCAGTGCTCTTCGGAGATTTTGACGAGTGAGTTAAATCACTGCCCAAATGGGATCACAGCGCATAAGCTTATCCCATGATAAAACTCATTAGGCTGGCGGCCATCATGCTGCTCGCAGCGTCTGCTGTCGCCCAGCCCAAATCGGCGAAACGCCATCCGAGCGATGCCGAGAAAATTGGCATCAGTGGCTCGCGATCAATACGCAAAGAGCTAGATGACCCAGAGAGCTTCCGCGTGTCCACCGTGCGCGTCATCAAACAGTCTCCCGCAGCCCGCGCCGAGTTGGGAGCGGATTACTCCGTCTGCGTCCAGGGCCGCGCCAAAAACAAAATGGGCGGCTACGTCAGCTTGCTGGGATCGGCCCTAGCCTTGATGCCCCATTCCGACGACCAGATGTTCTTCGCCTCCGTCAGCGAGGATGGGGTCGGCGGCTACAACCTATATTGCCTTGATGATGATCTCGGTATCGACGTAACGGATGCGGTAAAAGCTGCACTAAAAGCCGACCGCGACAAAGAATGAAGTTGAGGCTGTGACATGGGATCACCGGCTATACTGATTCGACGTTAGCGGGGAGCGGATGTCAAGGCAGCCTTTTCTCTTTTGCGCGGGTTGTCATAAGCGTATGCTTCTCCCCGTTCCCATCCCAGAAGAAACATCCACTGATCGGCTTCGGTGGCCCACGGGTACGTGGTCTGCAACTGTTCTACATCTTGGCTGCGAGCATCTGTCCGACTACACGGAACGAAACCTCCGGGGCCAGAGCCAGACTCGAACAGCGGACCCAAATCCCTCGGGTCGTGAACGTCCTTTGGCAGTCCATGAATGGCGTTGCGTGCGATTGTCATGCGCGGAGCCGCAGTGCACAGCTCAAACCACAATATTCGCCTGCGTGTCACCAGCCAAAAACGCAGAGAAGCTAGTCTCCAAGATATTCGCTTTGCCCAGAGTTTGGCGCTGTCCACAAGGGCATCCTGCGGTCTACGGGAAGACTCAGCAGGAGGAAGCGTTTTCATTGTGGTAGCCAACTCTACTCTGATTATACGTTGGCGCGTACCGCTATCTTCGGGGCTTTTCGGACGTTCGGAGACTGAGTTAAACGGGTTGGGATTGGAAGGAATTATAATGATCCCATTCAACATGATTGGGCGCGGCGACCAGCCGCCACCGGTTTGGAAAAGGGCTCGGAAAACACTTAACAACTGCCTGTGGAGTCCTTGCCTGTGGCCGATGGATTCACGGCGACCATAACCTCGCGCCCAATCTATTGCTAGCATCTGGAACCGGGCCGATTGGGTTAGCCATGTTAATTGATACCCTGCCAAAGTCTTGATTCCCATAGACAGGGGGAGGGGGGTGGCGACAACCGCCCGACAACATCGCGAAAAAAGTGGTTCCAGGTCATCGATGAAATACGGCCACGAAAATTTATTTTCGGCGCGCAGACGACAGCTTTGTGAGGATTGAAATCCTTCCCAAGAGAAGCATTGCGGGAACATCCCCCAACTTTTACTCGCAGACAGCAACTGCTGAAGCTACCCACATCAGGAAGGTTGAACGTCTCATGCATGGCTTCGCAATCTAAAATGAGGTGTGCCGATAAAGCCTTCGACCGAGGAGATCGCGCGCGCCGCCGCGTTAATTCGCGCATCGCGCCTGGTCGCGTTCCCAACCGAAACCGTCTACGGATTAGGTGCCAACGCTATCGACGCGGAGGCCGTTGCGCGAATCTATGCGGTCAAGCGCCGCCCCGCGACCAGCCCGCTGATTGTGCATGTCGCATCAATCGAGATGGCCAAGTCGCTAGTGGCGCACTGGCCGGAAACAGCCGAACGACTGGCACAGAAATTCTGGCCTGGCCCGCTGACGCTGGTTCTTCCGGCAGTTCATGTGGAAACACGCGCGGAAACGGGGCTTCATGTGGGAACCGATGCAGAAACGCGGCCGGGCTCCGTCGAAGCTCGCGTCAATGCAAAGACAGCAGCTTTCGGTGCGGCGCTCGGAGAGTTGGCAGATCCTTCGCTCACCCGCTCGTCTGCGATAGCGATTCCTGCGATCGTCACCGCCGGACTCGACACCGTTGGGCTGCGGATGCCTGCGCATCCAGTCGCGATTGCGCTGATTCAGGCTGCTGGCGTGCCTCTCGCTGCGCCCAGCGCCAATCGCTTCACTCAACTTTCCCCTACCACTGCGGAGCATGTCCGCCGTGGACTGGGCGACGATGTCGACTGCATCCTCGACGGCGGCGCATGCACCATAGGAATCGAATCCACCGTGCTTTCGCTCGCTGGGCCGCACCCAATCCTGCTTCGCCCAGGGGGCATCTCGCGGACAGAACTCGAATCGGTTATTGGACCCATCGCTTCAGTGCAGGAAGCTTTCGGAGATGAAGTTCCCGGTGGAGCACATCCTTCGCCGGGGATGCACGCTCGCCACTACAGCCCACGCACATCCTTGTTATTGGTCTCAAATGGAGAGCTTCCCGAGAAGGGCAAAGGAATCTATCTGCGGTATAAAAATCCTGCGACACACGAGGCCGATCAATCGGCGCACATGAGTTTCGCAAAGCGGCCAAGTGACGATTCAAGCACTCGCTCGCGAGTTCAGGTTATACAGATGCCACTCCCCGCCGCCGAATACGCTGCCGCGCTCTACGAAAAACTCCACCAAGCCGACGAGGCCAACGTCGATTGGATTGCGGTAGATATAACTCCACCCACGCCCGAATGGGAAGCCGTGCAAGACCGCTTGCGTCGCGCTGCCACGAACAAATAAGGATCTCAATGTCAATTCATGAAGTGGGACTAAATCGGCGCCTCGGCGGGGGAATTATGGCCGGCCGTCGTCCGAACACTGGGCCGGCAGAGCCGCGCCTGCCCGGCGGGCGTCAGTGACGCGATAATTCGTGTATTCGACGGTTAGCGTCGCGCGTCCTCCCAGCCTGATATAGCTGACCGACTCATTCCGGACCGGGAGCCAGAACCCTTCGATCTTCTGGTATTCGTGATGAATCTCGCTCTTCTTCGTCCAGAACGACGGGTTCTGAGCCGGTTCAGCTTCAATGCGGGTGACGGCAAAATCGGTTCCGTCTACCCACACTTTGCCGTGATAGACGTATTTGCTCTTGAGCTTCGGGACGACTTGCAGCACATATTGTCCGCCGGTTTTCGACGGTTCGTAGGCGAGCAGCTTAAAGTCGTAATTATCGCGATTCAGCAGTGTTCGCGCGCTCATTGCCGGCTGCGCTGCCTCTTTCTCGCTTTCCATAAGCTTCTTAAACACACGCTCCTGAATCAGTTTCGATCCGCTTTCGGAAATCACCTTAAATTCTTTGGATGCGGGACTGTTGTAAGTGGCTTCCACTGTCATTTCGCCTTCACGGTCGCTGGGAAATCCGCGATAGACCAGGCGGTATACGCGCGTCGCTTCTGAATGCAGGAGAGCCTTTGCGCGCTCCTGATTCCGGCGCACGAGGTAATCAATCACCTGATCCGCGGAGAGGGACGCACTTGACGGCGGCGATGACGTCGCTGTCGAATCCGGCGCAGCGAGACTCGACTGGGTGATCAGTAGGGCCAAAGCAAACAAGCTGATCGCAGTGCCTATTGTTCGGATGAGCGTCATCTGGAGGCTTCAGTTTATCGTGCGCTGGCAGGTTTGCGCCCTTCGCACGGACCGGGATGACAGATGAAGCATGAATCCTTCGCCTGCGCGGGGCCCGCCTCGCTCAGGGGCACAACTTACTCACCCAGGTTCCCGTAATTGCTAACTGCCCACCACCCCTGGCACTCTCACTCGCACCGTATGCGGCACACTTCTCAGCTTGGCAAGTAACTCGTCGTCGCAGGCTTGATTGATGTCGTAGATCGCATAGCCGAGATTACCGCGCGTATCCAGCACCTGCCGCTCGATATTGATTCCGCGGTCCGCCAGGATGTCGTTGATCGCCCGCAGGATTCCGGGCACGTTGTGGTGGATGTGCATCAAACGATGCGATCCCGTCTCGTAATCCAGATAGCAGTGCGGAAGGTTCACGCTCATCAGCGAATTGCCGCTGCGGAAGTAGTCGATCATCTTGGCGGAAACAAACTGGCCGATATTCTGCTGCGCTTCTTCGGTGCTACCGCCTACATGCGGAGTCAGGATCACATTCGCCAGCCCTTGCAGCGGGCTCGCAAATGCGCCGCCGGTTTCCGGTTCCTGCGGAAACACATCAATTGCAGCGCCGGCCAGTTTGCCACCCTTCAAATGGCGGGCCAGCGCGGCGTGATCGACTACCATTCCGCGGCTCAGGTTAATCAGGCATGCGCCGGGTTTCATTGCTTGAAATTCTTCTTCGCCAAATAGATTCTGATTCTGCGGCTTGCCATCCACGTGCAAGGTGACGACATCGGCCGTTGCCAGCAGCTCTCGAAAACTCACGGCTCGAGCGTTGCCGCGCGCCAGCACATGTGCCACATCGTGAAAAATGACGCGCATGCCCATCGCTTCGGCCAGGTCGGACACCTGCGAACCGATCTTCCCATAGCCGACGATACCCAACGTCAGGCCACGCACTTCGTGCGCTCCAGCCGATGATTTATTCCACTCTCCCTGATGCAGCTTTGTGCTGGCATCGAACGTACGCCGCATGAGAAGAATGGTTTCGCCCATCGCCAGTTCAGCCACGGACCGGCTGTTTGAGTGGGGATCATTGAAGACGGCGATGCCGCGGTCGCCGGCCGCCGTGCGATCGATCTTGTCGACTCCAATGCAAAATGCGCCCACTGACACCAGTTCCGGCGCGGCTTCCAACACCGCAGCTGTGACGCGCGTCTTCGATCGCACGCCCAGGATGACCGCCCCGCGCACATGCTTGACGAGTTCGGCTTCGTCCATCGCTCCCTTCAGCGATTCGACCGCAAACCCGGCCTCCTCAAACTGCGAAGCCGCGACTCCGCTGATGTTCTCGAGCAATAAAACCTTCAAAATCCCTCCTGGGCGCGAACTGTAGCGACGGCGTCCTTGACGACAGTTTGACGGGCGCTACGTCCGCCCTGCATAAAGTTCGATCGCGGCAATCATTTCAAGATTGCGAGGTCCAAAATTGCGCGGTCAAAATTGCGATGCATGAAGGGAGAATTATAAAGGTACGCTTTGCGATCGCACGAGCAGCAACGATAATGTCGGCATGGCTGGGCTTACTATCCTCCAGGCATCGTCTCTGGCGCAGATTGCTCAAGCGCGCGAGTTGTTCGTGGAATATGCGGAATCACTTGGCTTCAGCTTGTGTTTTCAGAATTTCGACCGGGAGTTGGAACAACTCCCCGGATACTATGCGCCGCCCAAAGGACGGCTGCTGCTCGCCGAATACGAAGATGAACTCGCTGGTTGCGCGGCTCTTCGCGAACTCGAACGCGGTGTTTGTGAAATGAAGCGTCTTTACGTTCGCGGGACGTTCCGCGGAAAGGGTCTGGGCCGCGCATTGGCTGAACACTTGATTGTGGAAGCTCGCGCCCTCGGTTATGAACGCATGCGTCTGGATACGGTGGAACCAGTGATGAAAGAAGCTGTTGCGATGTACCGGCGGCTCGGATTCCGCGAAATCTCCGCTTATTGCGCAAATCCCATAGCCGGCGCGCTTTATATGGAGCTCAACCTATAATCGCCCAATCAGGGCACCGCCTTGTTCCGACCGTGGGCCTACATTCTGGCGACTGGTGTTACAAATATAGGGGGCCGCAGGGACAACTACTCGCGCCCTCCATGAATCTTTCAACCGCACCCCGTCATCTTTAACGCTTGGGAGGAAAAGAAAATGGCTCAGACTTTGGAGGAAGTAAAAATGGCTCATGAACTGCCCCCGTTGCCCTATGCATACACGGCACTCGAACCCATCATCGACGAAAAGACCATGCATCTGCATCACGACATGCACCATGCCGCTTATGTCAAGAACCTGAACGCGGCGCTGGACAAGCATCCTGAGTTGCATAAGAAATCGGCCGAAGATCTTCTGCGCGATCTGAACGCGATTCCGGAAGACATACGCGGCGCGGTTCGCAACAATGGTGGAGGCCACGTCAATCACACGATGTTCTGGCAGATTATGAAGCCCAATGGCGGCGGCGATCCTTCGGGCCCCCTCGGCGACGTCATCAAAAAGACATTCGGCGACTTCAAAACGTTTCAGGAAAAATTCAATGCCGCCGGAGTAGGCCAGTTCGGCAGCGGATGGGTTTGGCTCGCTGGCGACTCCAAGGGCGAAGTGAAGATCCTATCCACGCCCAACCAGGACAATCCAATCTCGCAGGGCCTGCACCCTATTTTCGGCAATGATGTCTGGGAGCACGCCTACTATCTTAAGTACAACAACCGCCGTCCCGAATACCTGCAAGCATGGTGGAACGTGGTGAACTGGGAAGAGATCAACAAGCGATACCAGGCATCTCTCAAACATTAGTTCGGTCATTTCA
>JBAWBR010000108.1:0-42086 GCA_049589875.1 Terriglobales bacterium | reverse complement strand
TCCATGAATTGATCGGTGAGCTGCTGCGAGCGCCAGTTGGAGCTGACTTTGGAAAACTCGCGCACGACCAGGCCCTCGATGTAGGGGCGGGTGGCTTCGCTATCTTCAGAATTGGTACCGTAGTTGCCGATTTCAGGATTGGTGAGAACGACGATCTGGCCGGCGTAGGAGGGGTCTGTGAAAATTTCCTGGTAGCCGGTAATGGAAGTATTGAAAACGACTTCGCCGGAGCACTCACCTTTTGCGCCGTAGCCTTTGCCTCGGAAGACTCTTCCGTCTTCGAGTGCAAGCGTAGCTTGCATTGTGACTCCTGGGAGTGGATTTCAGGGATTTTAGCAGAGCGGGCTGTGGAATACAGAGGAAAAGGTGTTGGGTCGCAGGTCTCAGGAAAATCCCGCGCTGCGAATAGTAATGGTTTTCCTGAGACCTGACACCTAAGACCTGAGATCCCCTACCGCAGCCTACCCAGTTTCTCCATGGGCCAGTAGCCGAAGACGGCTTTGGCGTAGATGTAGCGCTCGTGGACGGCGCCGAAGTCGCGGCTGTCGTTCGACATGGTGCGATGGTCGCCGAGGACGAAGTAGCTGTTGCGCGGAACAACTATCTCGGGATAGGAGCGGGCGTCTGCATACTCCGAGGGGACGTACTCTTCGTCGATTGCATTGCCGTTGACGAAGACGCGGCCGTTTTCGATGCGGATATGATCGCCGGCAACTCCGATGACGCGTTTGATGTAGCTTTTGCTGGTGTCGCGCGGGTAGCGGAAGACAACGATATCGCCGCGTTGGATAGGCTCCCAGCGATAGACGAACTTGTTGACGAAGATGCGCTCCTGATCTTCGAGGCCGGGCATCATGCTGGTCCCTTCGACCTTCACCGGCTGATAGAGAAAAATAATGATGAAGGCTGAGATGGTGAGCGAGACCAGCAAATCGCGAGCCCAGACGGCGACAACGGGCCAGGACCGCGGCGTGTCATGCGCGGGCGCGGGCTCCGGGGCTTGAGGCTGCGGATTCTCCACATCGGACATTGTGGAACCATTTTATACGCAATCCGGACGCGCGACCCAGGTCAGAGGTTAGAGGTCAGATTGCAAAGGAGCCCAAGGGAAAAGTGAGACGTCAGCTTGAAGAAGGAAAGCCGTTTAGGCCGGCAGGGCCCGAGGTGGTCGTTATCTCTGCAATCTGACCTCTCGCCTCTGCCCTCTTAAGCCTCTTGCCAAAAAGATTGGGTTGCCCTACAACTTAACACTCATGACTGACTATTCTGTTTTTCCGAAGATTAATGCGACACTGAACGGATTCAGCGCGGTGTTGCTGGTGATTGGACATCGGCTCATTCTGCGGGGCAAGATGGCGGCGCACAAGGCAGTGATGCTGACGGCCTTTGTGACCTCCTGCCTTTTCCTGATTTCGTATCTGTATTACCACTGGCCGGGGCATGGGGGCGTGATCTATTTTCGCGGCGTTGGAGTGTGGCGGCCGATTTACTTTACGATTCTGACCTCGCATACCATCCTAGCAATTGTGATTGTGCCCATGGTGCTCATGACTTTATCGCGCGGGCTGCGCGAGCAGTTTGACCGGCACCGTGCGATTGCAAAGTGGACGTATCCGCTGTGGCTGTATGTTTCGGTGACGGGCGTGATTGTGTATCTCATGTTGTTTCATATTTCCGCGCTTTAGAAAGGCCTTGCATTAAATATCCCCAAAGAACGGTTGACCACGGGGTACACAGAGAAACACGGGGGACTTCGCAGGGTTTTTAGGATTTCGTCAGAGCTGACAGCCCCTGCGGGCCGTTTTTCTCATCCGTGTGCAAAGGAACAGGCAAAGGCTCGCGCGGCCCAGATTCATCACAATTCCTATGTGCCCGCGCACCGGGTATGCTGGGTTGGATTCTGCTATAGTGAGCTACTTGAACGACAGTCTTGACGAAAGTCTTTTCGAAGGAGGCCGCAAATCATGGCCGGCAAAAGCATAAATAAAGTCATCTTGATCGGCAATCTTGGCAAAGACCCGGAGGTAAAGTTCACGCCGCAAGGCACGCCGGTCGCGAAAATCACACTTGCCACCAATGAGCGCTTTAAGGGCAAGGATGGCAACTGGCAGGACCGCACAGAGTGGCACAATGTGGTGCTCTGGCAGCGACTGGCGGAGATCGCCGGCGAGTATCTGAAAAAGGGCGGCAAGGTCTACATCGAGGGCCGGCTGCAGACGCGCTCCTGGGATGACAAGCAGAGCGGACAGAAGAAATATATGACCGAGGTTGTGGCCAGCGACTTGGTACTGCTCGGTGGGCGCGGTGAAGGCGACGCTGCGGGTGGAGCGCGGGGCGCGGCGGCATCGTCTGGCGGGAACAGTTTCGATCAGAGCATGCCGGAGCCGGAGCACGCGCAAGCGGGCGGCTCGGCGATCACGGATGAGGACATTCCGTTCTAGTCTGGCACGCGATAATTGGATAGTGTTCTCTGCTATTCCCCGCTGCTTTGCTGGATCCGGTGGCCCATCGAGGAAGGTAGCGAGAATCTCAAGTATGCCTGGTCTTGAAGAAAAAAATTATGTTCCCTGCCGGGGCGGAGTTCCGGCGCTGAAGGGCGACGAACTGGCGGCCATTCATCGCCAGTTGCCGCAGTCGGCTCTTTGGAAGGTTGTGAACGAGCACCACATTGTCCGCAGTTATTCCTTTCCCGACTTTAAGTCCGCGCTCGATTTTGTAAATAAGGTCGGGGTGCTGGCCGAGGAACAGGGGCATCATCCGGATATCCTGCTGGGATGGGGCAAGGTCGAAATCACCCTCTGGACGCACAAAGTGGACGGGCTGACGGAATCCGACTTCATTCTCGCCGCAAAGATCGACCGAATTTGAACTGCCCGCTTCGCAGTCGGGTTTTGCCCGCTATTCGCCTTCAAGAAAAACTCAAGATTCCATGTGGCCCGCCGCAGATAACACGCTAGCTGGTCAAATTATGCAACTGATTGCACATGGCCGGTTCGGGCCATTTCCTCGGCGAATTGTCCCAGAGTCACGAAAGGGCCGGAATCAAGACAGATGGGGGCGATTGTTATGAATTGTTGAATCTGGAAAAAGATGGAAACAGAGTTGCAATTGTAAGGGCCTATCTAAGGAGTAGCCACCGTGCGTTATTGGGCCTGTAGTATCCCCGTTGTCGTGTTTCTTGCCGCAAATTCTTTCGCTCAACCTCATGTGGTTAAAGCTGCGGCCTTTCCGGAACCTGGAATCCTTTTTGCCCTGGGGAGCGGGCTGGTTGGCTTGGCCACACTGGCGCGCCGCCATTTCAGCGAATAAAGCCGTCCGCCGCGCGGTTGCGCGCGTTGCCTTGCGCCCGAGCGCTCTTCCGTAATCCTCGCCTTGCTTCGAGCCGCACCACATGACAATCGAGTAGATAATCACCTGCTTCATTATTTCCTGTTCACCAGATCCAGAAAAAACGCATGAATGCGAACGTCGTCGCTGAGTTCAGGATGGAAGGTTGCCGCGAGCGTCTTGCCCTGCCTTACGAGCACGGGATCGTCGGCTTGCGTGGCGATCACCTCGACGCCTGCGCCCAGACGTTCTATTTTCGGTGCGCGGATGAAGACCATCTCAATCGGGCTGTTTTGAAAAAGACCTTCGCGGATGGAGCTATCGATCTGTCGGCCATAAGCATTGCGGCGAACTGTAATGTCGAGTGCGCCGAGGCTGGCTTGCTTCGGATTCTCCACCTGATTGGCGAGCAGGATTGCTCCGGCACAGGTGCCGAATGACGGCTTGGAGCGGACGAATTGCTTGAGTTTTTCAAAGCCCGCTTCGCCCAGGAGCTTGAGCAGCGTGCTCGATTCGCCGCCGGGAATGATCAAGCCATCGATCTGGTCGAGTTGCTCCGGCTTTTTGACGAGCGCGACTTCGACGCCCAACTCTTCGAGCCGGCGGCGGTGAGCGTCGAAATCTCCCTGTAGCGCTAAAACACCAATGGTCATTGTCGCGGTTGCATGTGAGTTGTCGAGGCTTTCGTCGACAGCAGCTAGATTTTCGCGTCGCGCAGGCGCTTCACAGCCGTCTCCGAAGTGACGGCGGAATAATATGTTTCCTTGAACGTGTAGGAGCGCCCCTTGGCTTCGAGAATCGGCAGGATCTCGAGATGCCAATGATAATCGTCATCCAGAGTTTCCCAATAGCCGAGGGTTCCGGACGGATGTTGGCTGTTCGGTGAAGTGTGAAGCACCATATGAAATGCCTCGGTGACAGTGCGGATGCGCTGCAGCGTGTGCCGCAGCAAAATGGCCAGATCCGTCATGTTTCCGGACCGCGAGGTCGCCGTTCGTTCGAAAGCAGAGTCATGCGTGCGCGGCAGAATCCAGGTTTCATAAGGCACGCGCGGTGCATAAGGACAGAGTGCTGCGTAGTCGCCGCGCATTTCAAGAATGCGCACATTCTGGCGCTCTTCCTGCGACAGAATGTCACAGAACACACAGCGCTCCTTACTATCAAAATAATCGCGCCCGGCGCGCAATTCGTAGAGCACGCGCCGCGGAACAAACGTGGTTGCGGTTAGCTGCGAAGTGGGATGGTGAAATTCCTCTCCAGCGCGTTCGCCGTGATTCTTAAAAATGCTGACGTATTTGAAGCGGCTGTCTTTCTTCAGGTCCTGAATACGCGACGCGGCCAGCCGCAGAAACTGTTCGACTTCTGGATCCGAGACGTTCCAGATATGGCCGTCGTGGCTGGGATTCTCGACCAACACTTCGTGCGCGCCCACCGCCGTCATGCGGTCATAGAGGCCTTCGCCGCGGCGTCCGGCTTCGCCTTCAATGTGGTAGAGCGCCTGGGGGTGCACAACCGACCGAGCCGACCACGGATTCCCACCCAAGCCGGGAAGAGTGGCGACAATTTTTGCGGAGTCTGAAGCGGGCCCGCAAAATGGACAGACCTGCGGCGGCGGCGGCGGCTCAACGAGTTCGTCGCCGATGATGACCCACGAGCGGGTGATCGGATCCTTTCGAAGCTCCATGGTGTTAAGAAGAACAAAACGCGCGATGGGAGTCAAATGGGAGATTGAAGCATTGAATGATTAAGAGATTGAGCGATTGATGTAGTGCACTTAGTTTCCGCAATCAGGTTCCAAGGTTTCAATGCAGCGATGCATGAATGTCTTAATGATTCATGCATCAATGTTGCAACGACGCCCTCTCGGTTGCAAATTACCCAATTACAAATTACAAAGTTACCAATTCCTATGTCCGAGCCCTCCACACCGCTGATGCGGCAATACGCTGCCATCAAGAAGGAGCATCCAACGGCCCTGCTCTTCTTTCGTCTCGGAGATTTTTATGAACTCTTCTTCGATGACGCGGTGCTGGCGGCTCGTGAACTACAAATCACACTGACTTCACGCAACAAGGAAAAGGGTGTGGATATTCCAATGTGCGGCGTTCCTTACCACGCCGCCGAAGGTTACATATCCAAGCTGATTCGGCGCGGCTTCAAGGTTGCCGTGTGCGAGCAGGTTGAAGATCCGCGCTTCGCGAAGAAGCTGGTGCGCCGCGAAGTTACGCGCGTGGTCACGCCGGGTACCGCTGCCGATTCCGCGCTCAACGCCGAGGAGAATAACTTTCTTGCCGCAGTCGCAACCTTCGGCGACCGCGCGGGTTTTGCTGCGCTCGATCTTTCCACGGGCGAGTTCCGGGCAACCGAATTTGCCGGTGAGACAGCCGCAAGGCGCATTCAAGAAGAACTTGAACAGTTGCGTCCAAAGGAAATTTTGTATGGATCTTCGGCGCCTTTATTTGAACGAAGCGGCAGTTCGGTGGCCATTGGCGCTTCGCGGCCTGTTCCTGGCCCGGCCGAAACACCACTCGACGATTGGATATTCTCGCCCGATCACGCGCTGCCGCTGCTTGAAAATCACTTTGGAGTGCTCTCGCTCGAAGGCTTCGGGCTGGCGGGAAAAATCGCGGCCGCGTCGGCAGCGGGCGCAATCCTTTATTACATTCGGTCCACGCAGCGCGGAACGCTGAATCACATCGACCGTGTCGGCTTCTACGAACGGCAGAACTGCCTGGTGCTGGACGCGACCACGGTGCGCAATCTGGAGCTGATCGAACCTCTTTTCGCCGGCAATGACGCCGGCGTCACGCTCTTCCGCTGCCTCGATGCGACGGTCACGCCCATGGGCAAACGCCTGCTCCGCGCCTGGATGCTGCGGCCATCGCTCGAAGCAACGGAAATCGAGGCGCGGCTCGACGCCGTGGAAGCGCAGGTTAAACACATAGTTGGCCGCGAAGAATTGCGGCGCACTCTCGATGGCATTCTCGATCTTGAACGGCTGCTGAGTCGCGTCACGCTGGAAACGGCGAATCCACGGGATGTTCTGGCGCTGGCCGCGTCTCTTGCCCGCCTTCCGCAAGTGCGTAAGGCGCTGGCTGGATTTTCAACTGCACGGCTTGCCGAACTACACGCGCGGCTCGACGAGCTTGCCGATCTGCGCGAAAAGATCGAACACACTGTGGTCGCCGAACCGCCGCTCACCTTGGCCGATGGCGGCGTGATTGCGGCGGGAGTCGATCGCGATCTCGACGAACTCCGCGACCTGAGCCGCAACTCAAAGCAATACCTTACGCAGGTCGAGCAGCGCGAACGCGAGCGTACAGGCATCGGCTCGCTCAAAGTGAAGTTCAATTCCATCTTCGGCTACTACATCGAGATTTCAAAAGCCAATCTGCATCACGCGCCTACCGACTATGAGCGCAAGCAAACGCTGGTGAATGCCGAGCGCTTCACTACTCCCGAGTTGAAGGAATATGAGTCGAAGATTCTGGATGCTCAGGAAAAGATTGTAGAAATCGAGCGCAGGCTTTTCGCCGAGTTGCGCACTGCCATTGCGGCTGAGGCCAAGCGAATCCGCCAAACCGCGCTCGCATTGGCTGAAGTCGATGTGCTTGCCTGCCTCGCGCATATTGCCGCGCTGAGGAATTATTGCCGGCCGAAATTCGAGCCGGCTGAACAGGCGGATGACGGCGCGGAAGAATCGCGTCCGCAAAGTGCACGTTTTGCCGCCGACCTTGAGATTATCGATGGCCGCCATCCCGTGATCGAGCAGCAGGAATTCGCTGGCGGCTCAGGAATCGCCTCGGGAATAAACGACCGCTTCGTGCCGAACGATTTATTTCTGAATGCGAAGACGCACAACATCATCGTGCTCACCGGCCCCAACATGGGAGGCAAGAGTACTTACCTGCGCCAGACCGCGTTGATCGTGATCATGGCGCAGATGGGTTCTTTTGTGCCAGCGCGATCGGCGCGGCTTAGCATTGTTGACCGTGTGTTCACTCGCATTGGCGCGAGCGATAACCTGGCCCGTGGCCGCTCCACTTTTATGGTTGAGATGACCGAGACCGCAGCCATTCTGCACACGGCGACTCCGCGCTCGCTCATTCTTCTCGATGAAGTAGGCCGAGGCACCTCGACCTATGACGGCCTCGCGATCGCGTGGGCGGCGATTGAATATCTGCACGCGCGCGTGCACGCAAAAACTCTTTTCGCGACTCATTACTTCGAGCTGACCGAACTAGCCGATCAATTAAGTGGCGTAAAGAACTATCACGTCTCGGTAAAAGAAGCGGGCGGAAGCGTGGTCTTCCTGCGCAAAGTGGAACCCGGAGCCGCCGACCGCAGCTACGGGATTGAAGTCGCCAAGCTGGCCGGCCTGCCGAACGAAGTAGTAGTGCGCGCACGCGAAGTGCTGGCCGAGCACGAGTCTTCCGAGCGGCGGCTGACCGAGCACCTCACGCCCGGGTCGACTCCAGAGGAAAGAATCGAGCGCCCCACACAGTTGACCATCTTCACTCCGCTGTCACAACCAGTGCTGGAAAAGCTACGCGAAGTAGATTTGAACCGGCTAACACCGCTGGAGGCGCTAAACTTGCTGGCAGAATTGAAGAAGGAAATCTAACCGCCGAGACGCAGAGTACGCCGACACCGCTTTCTCCTTTACTTCGCCCCGACAATTGACGCACAATGATCGCAGGAGGTTTTCAAATGGAAATCGTAATTTGTAGGGCCGAGTTGCATGGTACGCCCACTCGCGAGCAGTACAGTGCTTTCCACGCAGGGATGGAGCAACTCGGTTTCGGGCAGACGATCACGCGCGATGGTAGAGATTTCCGCTTGCCAACCGGCGAGTACCTCGGCGCAAATTTGTCCACATCCCTAACTCTGCTCGCTCTCAAGATTACTCATTTGGCGTTTCAAATCACTGGCTGCCCATGCAAACTCACACTTGCGCCCGTTGATGTCGCCAACATTTATTTCTTGTGTCTTGAAGAAGTATCGAGTTACGCAAGCGAGCTGGGTATAGGTATATCGGCATTCGGCTCTTTTGCCGCGTCGACGGGCCTGTAGCCCAACCGAAATTCGGGTAACCGAGATACTTCTCTGTGCCCCGGAATTGAGCTTCGGTGTAGAAACGGCTCTCAGTAACCGTAAGATAAACATCGGCCAACTCCTCATCATCGGCTTCAACGCGACTGAAATTTCGCCCCGCCTCAGTTCCCCGAACCCGTGCATTCCGCCTCGGTTGACACCGCCTCCGAACCTTCCTAGACTGTGACCATGGAAGTGCGTCTGCACCCCGAGAAGGAAGCCCAGCTTGTCCAGATCGCAACGCAGCGCGGGCTGAAGGCCGACGAACTGGTCCAGGAAGTCCTCAGCCGTTACCTCGAGGATGACAAGCGCTTCATAGAGGCAGTGAACGTCGGGCTGGCCGCTGCGGAGCGCGGAGACTTTGTGGAACATAGCGAAGTTGGGGCCAAGATACAGCAAATTCTGCGGCCATAATGCACTTGCGCTGGACTACTCCCGCCGCGCAAGATCTCTACAATATCGTCCGCTACATTCAACGCGATAATCCCGGCGCCGCCGCGACCGTGGCCCAAACCATCTATGATGGGTGCGACAAGCTGGTAGACTTTCCTCGCCGCGGCCGCAAAGGGCGTCTCGAAGGCACACGAGAACTCGTCTTTCCTGGCCTGCCCTATATTGTTGTCTATCGCGTTCAAGACCAGGAGTTGGAGATTTTGCGGATCTATCATGGAGCGCAAGATTGGCCCTGACCTTTGACGGATCGGCTAAGGCTTACTGGCCAAGACCGGTTTGCTGGAAGACTCGATTTTCGGTGTCCATCTCTAAGACGGACAGAACATGCACGACTTGAAACACGACATCGGCCAACTCCTCATCATCGGCTTCGACGCGACCGAGATGTCGCCGCACGTCGCTTCCCTGCTCACGCGCATTCAGCCTGCTGGTGTGATCCTGTTTGCACGCAACATTGCCGCTGCCGATCAGACGCACCGCCTGCTGCGCGAATGCCAAAGATACGTCCAAGCGCCGCTCTTTACCTGCGTCGATCTCGAAGGCGGACAGGTTGACCGCTTCCGCAACGTGCTCGGCCCCACTCCGTCCGCCGCCGACGTTTTCGCTACCGGCGATCGCAAGCTCTTCCGCAAGCATGGACGCCTCATCGGCGAAAACTGCCGCGCGCTCGGCTTCAACGTAGATTTCGCTCCCGTGCTCGATCTGGCATTCGAGGCCTCGAAAACAGTCATGGGATCAAGGGCCGTGTCGGCGAATCCGAAAGACGTTATTGCTTACGCGCGCGAATTTTTGCGCGGCCTCAGCGACGCCAGAGTCTTCGGCTGCGGCAAACATTTCCCTGGCCTGGGCGAAGCGAATCTCGATACGCATCTTGAATTGCCCAGCGTGAAGAAGCCGTTCAAAGAACTCTGGGAGCAGGACCTTGTTCCCTACAGACTGATGCGGCGTGAGCTGCCGATGCTGATGGTTTCGCACGCGGCATTTTCCGAAGTCACGAAAGACAAAATGCCCGCGTCTCTTTCGAAGAAATGGATTACCGACATTTTGCGGAAGAAGATCGCGTACCGCGGGCTGATCGTCTCCGATGATCTGGAGATGGGCGGAGTGCTGGCGGCTGCGCCGATCGAGCATGCGGCCATCGGCCATTTCCGCGCCGGCGGCGATCTGTGCTTGATTTGTCACCAGGAAGATTTTGTTTTCCGCGCGCACGAAGCGCTTACCCGCGAGGCTGAGCGCGACCGCAGGTTCGCGAGGCTGGTGCAGGATGCGGCGCGGCGCGTGCTCGCGTTCAAGAAGAAACATCTGGTGGTTCGGCATGCGCCACCGCCGACTGCTGCGCGCGTAGAGAAGCTGATGCGGCAGCTTTGGGAGTTCGGCGAGGAAGTGCGAGCGGCGGGACTCAACTCGGCCGCGTTCAACTCGCCTGCGCTTGACTCTGCCACTGCTAAAAATGGCCGGCGGAATTCCGCTCACCCCAGAAGCGAGGAGCGCTCGGCATGATCGTGGCTGGCGTGATGAGCGGGACTTCGGCGGATGGAATCAACGTCGCTCTGGTCGAACTCAAGGACGCGAACCCCGAGGCGATTCGGCACGGCCGAAGTTCATCGCGCACGCGGCGACCCCGCGGACAGGAGTGTCCGCGCTACACACTTCTTGCGCACGACGAATTTTCTTTTCCGTCTCGCGTGCGCCGCATGATCCTCGAAACCATGAATGCCGGCCTGGCGTCCGTGGCCGACTTGGCGCGATTGAATTTTCTGCTGGGCGAACTTTATGCCAATGCTGTGGCAAAGATAGCGCGCAAGCATCGCATCAAGATTGACCTCGTCGGCTGCCATGGGCAGACCATCTATCATCAAGGGCTGGCTGCTCCATTTCTGGGGCACAAGATCGCGGTGACATGGCAGACCGGAGAAGCCGCTGTCATCGCTGCTCGGCTAGGTGTACCTGTTGTTTCCGATTTTCGTCCGGCTGATATGGCTGCTGGAGGCAAGGGCGCGCCGCTGGTGCCGTTTCTCGATTATTTTCTTTATCGCGACGCGCGCGTTGGCCGCATTGCGCAGAATATAGGAGGCATAGCGAATCTCACCGCAATTCCCGCGGGAGCTAATGAGCAGCAACTTGTTGCTTTCGATACCGGGCCCGGCAACATGGTCATCGATGCGGTCATGCAAATGTTATTCGGAAAGAGTTACGATCGCGATGGCAAGACCGCCGCGTCGGGTAAGGCGAATGCCGATGTCATCCAGAAGCTGATGGCAGCGCCGTTTTTCCGCCAGCGGCCCCCGCGCACCGCCGGGCGCGAGGAATTTGGACGCGAATATGTTGGTCAATTTCTGCGACTTTGCCGCGGAGCCGGCAAGGCGGATATTGTGGCCACAGCTACGGCGCTGACCGCGCGATCGATTACAGATGCCATTCGGCGCTTCGTTCTCGCGGACAAAAGTGTCCGCACCACACCGACTCGGATAAATTCTAAGCACCAACCATACCGCGAAATGATCGTCTCCGGCGGGGGCGCAAAGAATGGCACGCTCATCGTCATGCTGCGGGATGAGTTGGAACTGCTTGATATTAACCTGCGCTTTTCCGACGATTTTGGAATTCCGGCGATGGCGAAGGAAGCGGTTGCATTTGCCGTGCTTGCGCACGAGACCTGGCATCGCCGGCCATCGAATGTGCCCGCCGCTACTGGAGCGAGGCGCGCCGTCATCCTGGGGAAGGTCTCATATGCGTGAGGCAGACTTCCCTCTCTGCGCGAGCGTGGCCCGAGCGGCTAAAGCCGGTAATGAGAACAGGCTCGTTACCGCAGCGCTGCAAGCGGTGCGCCACCTGAAGTCAACAGCAGGCTGGTCCCTATGGCAGCGTGCTCAATCGAGATCCCGCTCTTCGCTTGGGATGACAAGTGTGATTGTATTTTTTTATTTGTTGGGGACCGTCTTGCTGCTCTCTTTTCTTTCCTGCTCCAAGCCCGCCGACCCCAACATGCTGACGATGATCGTCGAGAGCAGTCCCACGAATCTTGATCCCCGGGTGGGAGTGGATGCGCAGTCGGAGCGCATTGACGAACTCATGTTTGACGCGCTGCTTACGCGTGACGATCACTTCAACGTGCAACCTGGACTTGCCGATTCGTGGGAGGTTCCAGACGCGCTCACATATATTTTTCATCTGCACCGTGGCGTTACCTTCCATGATGGCCGCGCGCTTACTTCTCGCGATGTGAAGTGGACCATGGATTCTCTGCTACAGGGCAAAGTTCGCAGCCCCAAGGCGACCGCTTATCGCTACGTCGATCACGTTGACGTGCTCGATGATTTCACGGTCGTCTTCCATCTCAAGGAACCGTATGCCAGCCTGCTGTGGAATCTTTCCGAGGGCGCGATTGGAATTGTGCCTTACGGCTCGCTGGATGAAATGGCGCAGAAGCCAGTCGGCTCCGGGCCATTCAAATTTGTGCAGGCGGAGCAGGATAAAGAAGTCATTCTTGAACGCAACGACAATTACTGGGGCGAGAAGCCGAGGCTCACGCGCGTCCGCTTTGCCGTGGTGCCAGACACGACTACGCGCGCGCTCGAATTGCGCAAGGGCAGCGCCGATATTGCGCTCAACGCGCTTACCTCGGATATGGTGGTCGCACTGGAAAAGAATCCGAACCTCCAGGTTGAGCGCGCGCCGGGGACGATCGTGTCGTATCTGTCATTCAACATGCGCGATCCGGTTCTCAAGGATTTTCGCGTGCGCCAGGCGATTGCCAGCGCCATCGATCGCCAGCCGCTGATTCGGTACATCTGGCGAGGCTTTGCTGAACCCGCTACCAGCGTGCTTCCCGTTCAAAGCTGGGCCTACGATCCCAATGTGCCGGATTTTTCCTATAACCCGGAGAAGGCGCGGCAAATTCTGGACGCGGCGGGGTATCCCGCTACAAACGGCGTGCGCTTTCACCTGACGATGAAGACTTCCACCGAGGAGAGCACGCGCCTGCTTGCTGCCGTGTTGCAGCAGCAGTTGCGAGATGTCGGCATTGTGCTCGAGATTCGCACGTTTGAGTTCGCTACGTTTCTTGCCGATGTGAGCAGCGGAGCGTTTCAGGTTTACTCGCTACGATGGAGCGGAAGCGAGGATCCCGACATCTTCGATACTGCGTTTCACTCGCGCAACTTCCCTCCCGCCGGGCGCAATCGCGGGTACTATTCCAACGCTCGCGTGGATTCGCTGATTGACCAGGCGCGTCGCGAAACCGATCAGAACGCCCGCAAGCAGCTCTACTACCAGGTGCAGGAAATTCTTGGCACTCAGGTTCCTTATGTGAATTTGTGGTACTACGACAACGTCCTCGTGCACACGCGGCGGGTCGAAGGGTTAAAGCTGAATTCTTCGGGAAATTATGACTTCCTGAAAACTGCGGAACTTATTGCCAGATAAGGCGTTCGCGTGAAGACCAGTTTTCCGCAGTGAATATAATACTTGACATAATGACAAATACGCTTGACACACCCAAGCCATGTTGTGTAATGTTTGCTTGTCACTAAGACAAGGAGGCTTTCCCAATGATTTGCATGCCGAAAACCCCTGAAGGGCGGCGTTACATCGGGCGGCTGTGGTTTGCCATGACCGCATATGTGGTCGCCATTCTGGGCGCGACCTGGACGTTTAAGCACAATCACCCACGAGGCGCGAGCATGTATCTGCTGGCCTCGCTGCCTGCTCTGCCGATTCTAGCCGTGCTGGTGATTCTGGGCTTGTATCTTGCCGAGTTGAAAGATGAATTCGAGCGCTCGATTCTGGTGGAGAGCAGTCTGTGGGGCACTGGAACGGCGCTGGCCATGGCCACGTTTTGGGGATTTCTAGAGAACTACGGCACGGTTTCCACCATTCCGATGTTCTACGTGTTCCTGGTCTGGTGGATGTCGTTTTCGCTGGCGCAAATTCTGGTGCGGCGGAGGTACAAATGAAGAACCGTCTTCGTGTACTCCGCGCGGAGAAAAATTGGTCACAGGCAGATCTGGCGCAAAAGCTGGAAGTTTCGCGCCAGAGCGTCAATGCCATTGAGACCGGGAAATATGATCCCAGTTTGCCGCTGGCATTCCGGGTGGCGCGGCTGTTTGAAATGACTATTGAGCAGATTTTCATTGATGGCGAGTCGAGTTGAATTTGAGAGGGGTGTCCGGTCAAAAGCTCGCCCGTTTCATCGTGATACCATCGAAATTCGGCATGTGAGCCGGATCACCGGACCGTATGTCGTTTCCGTGCTCCGAAAGATTCGAAGCATTCCAGCCATTCACCGCGACCGATTTTAACTGAGTACTGGCAAATGGGCTCTCGCAACTGACAATGAAAATTCTTTTTATCGGCGACATTTTTGGGCGTCCGGGACGAACCATCGTAAAAGACCGCCTTCCGGAGCTGCGCAAACAGTATTCCCCCGATCTCGTGATAGCAAACTGCGAAAATGCCGCGGCGGGTTTTGGCATTACGCCGGCGCTGGCGGAAGAGCTTTTCGATCTCGGCATCGACGTCATGACTACGGGCAATCACGTCTGGGACAAGCGCGAGATTATCGAATATTTTCAGATGGCGGATGGCAATCCTCATAGCCCCGCCCGGCGCCTGCTGCGTCCGGCAAATTATCCCTCCAACCTGCCGGGCTGGGGACTTTACGAGGGCAAGAAGAATGGCGTGGCTTATGCGGTCATCAATCTGCAGGGCCGGGTGTTTATGGGATCAAGCGACGATCCTTACCGTTACGCGGATGGCCTTCTCGAAAGAATTAAAGCGAAGGTTATTTTCGTCGACCTGCATGCCGAAGCCACTTCAGAAAAAGTTGCCTTTGGATGGTATGTCGATGGCCGGGTGACGGCGGTTGTCGGCACGCACACGCACATTCCAACCGCAGACGAAACTATTCTGAGCAAAGGGACCGCCTATATCACCGATGTCGGAATGACCGGGCCTTACGACAGCGTGATTGGAGTGAAGAAAGAGCTGGTGATTGAGCGCTTCCTCAGCGGCATGCCCGCGCGCTTCGAAGCCGCGACTGGCGACGTTCGTCTGTGCGGGGTTGTGGTCGAGTGCGACGAGCAGACGGGGCGCGCCCTGAAAATCGAGCGGGTGATGTTGCGGTAGAGAAATCGCCTAACAGGAAATCATCCAACAGGAATTATCCAGCAAGCGTGGCGTTACGACCGGAGCAGGGGCGCGAGCGTTTTCGCTTGCAAGACGCCGCGAATCGGGCATTCTAATAGGAGACGATATGCACTGGTTGCGGGCTGGAATTTTCTTGCTGCTGACGGGCGTGTGTCTGGCCGCAGATGCCGCGCCCCCGCCCGCCCAGCCGGCGTGTCCCGCGACTTCAAATACGAGCCCGAGTGCGCCGGCTTGTTCGCTCACGGACGCGACTCCCGCAGCAGTCATACTCGCGCCTACTGTGCCTTCGGCGAAAGAGGAGAAGTCCGCCAAACATGCCTTTAGGGCGGGCCTCAAGTTTGAAAAGGCGCAGGATTTCGAGAATGCATTCCAGGCATTTAAAGAAGCTGCCCGTCTTTCACCGATAAACGTCGAATATGTGGCGGCGCGCGAAATGACGCGTGAACACCTGGCTGGGGTTTATCTGGACCGAGGAAACACAGACCTGCTCGACGGGCGCACAGCAGACGGAGTCAAGGAATTTCGCGCGGCGCTCGAACTCGATCCGCAAAATGAATTCGTACAAGAACGGCTGCAGGCGTCCCTGGGCGCCGCGCCGCAGGTTCAAGGCGGTCCCGTACAGGTTGTGGCCAAGTCGGACTCTCTAGCCACCGATCCCGTAGCGGCCATGGCGGGTCTGCACGATGTTCACTATCGCGGCGACGCCCGCGGCCTCATTTCCGCCATTGCCTCCAGCTATGGCTTGACGGCGGTTTTCGACGACAGTTTTAACGATCGCCGGGTTCGGCTCGATCTTGATCAGGCCGACTTCGCCACTGCCATCGATGCGGCCTGCCAGGTGGCGAAGTGCTTCGTGATT
This sequence comes from Terriglobales bacterium, assembly GCA_049589875.1. GTDB lineage: Bacteria > Acidobacteriota > Terriglobia > Terriglobales > Acidobacteriaceae > Acidiflorens. The sequence goes on along the minus strand of JBAWBR010000108.1, from coordinate 26,206 downwards.
CCTATCGAGCCAACCGTGCTGTTCGCCGCCCTCGATAATGCGGAAAACCACCGCGTGTTTGATCACATGGGCATGCGCTCTTTTTATATTCCCGGCGTCGCTTCGAGCACCGATTTGAACGAAGTGGTGAATACGCTGCGCACGATTTTTGAGTTTAAATTTGTCAGTATGAATGTGGCCGCCAGCACCATTACCGTGCGCGGGCCACTGGCTACGCTGGAAGCTGCGACTCGCTTCATGAGCCAGATCAACGCCCCGCAGCCCGAACTCCTTCTCGATGTTCAGGTATTCGAAGTCAGCCATAGCCTGGCCACGAACGTTGGCCTGCACGTTCCCAATCAGTTCAATCTCTACAACATTCCCACGTCCGCGCTGGCGGGCCTTGGAGGCCAGAGTATTCAGAGCCTGATTAACCAGTTGGTCTCCTCCGGTGGCACGAATCAGGCCGCCAATGCAGCGATTTCCGCGCTCCTCTCGGAATTGCAATCGACCTTCAGCCAGCCGCTGGCCACTTTCGGCGGCGGGCTTACATTCATGGGCCTCAGCCTCGATCAGCTTGCGGCTCAACTGTCTTTGAATGAGAGCTCCGTCTCCAACGTTCAGCACATCACCCTGCGCGCCTCGCAAGGGAAAGATGCGACTCTAAAGATCGGTTCTCGCTATCCGGTTCTCGGCGGGAGTTATTCCGGAGGGGGCAGCATTGGCGCGCTTGCCGGCATATCCGCATCTCAGTCCCAGGCCTACACGGCGCCCTATCCGCAGGTGAATTATGAGGATGTCGGTCTTACGCTTAAGGCCAAACCGACCATCCATCGCAATTCCGATGTCGGCCTGGAAGTCAGCCTTCAATTCCGTTCGTTGGGAACCGCCACCGTCAATAGCGTCCCGGTTATAAACAACCGGGAATTTACCGGAGGGATTCTTCTCAAGAATGGCGAACCGGCGCTGGTTGCCGGCATGGTCACTTCATCGGATCAGCGCAGCCTGAGCGGCTTGCCGACCTTTGCGCAAATTCCAGGCTTTGGCCTTCTTACGTCGCAGCACTCGCACCAGGAGGACGATGACGAACTCGTTATTCTGATCACGCCGCACATCGTGCTCGACTCGGCTCAAAACGATCCGCAGCCAATCTGGCTGGGCCACTAATCTACTTATCGGCTTTGCTTCCGCTGGCGGCCTCTTTTTCCTGGCTCATGTAGAAATCGGTCATCTTCTTCAGCACATCGACGGGCGCGCCTCCGCTCACCATGCGACCGTTGATGAAGATCATTGGAGTTCCATTTACACCCACGGATTTGCCCAAAGCGAGCGAGGCCTCGATCCGCGCCTTGGTTTCCGGCTTGTCCGCGCAGGCAGCGATCTCGTCCGCCTTCACACCGGAAGCCGTTGCGATTCCCTTCAGCTTTTCGTCCACGTTCGATGCGGTGATGTTCGACTGATCGTCGAAGGTCTTCTGAATGAACTTCCAGACGGCGTCATTCGAAGCCCGTCCCACGCAATCGACATAATCGGCCGCCTTTGCCGCCCAATCGTGTGAGGGTAGCGGAAAGTTCTGAAATACAAAATGAGCTTCCGGTTCCTGCGCCACCAGTTGCTCGACGCCCGGCGCGGCCTTCTGACAATGCGGACACTGCATATCGCTGAACTCGACAATCAACACCGGCGACTTTGCCGGACCTTTGGCTGGGCCGTTCACTCCTTTTTCGAGTTTCTCGCGCGCTTCTTCGAACGGCTTGGCCCCGAAAGGAAGAATCTCGCCGCTGATCATGTGCTTGCCATCCGAGCTGACTAGAAGCGTGCTCGGGCTTGTCCCTTGCGGACCGGAGACATTCACGCTGACTTCAGCCAGTCCCTCGATCTCCGACGGACGGATTTGCTCCACCTTCCAGCTCAGCCCCGCGTCGTAACCGAACATCTGGAACAGGAACGAGTTCACGGTGTCTTCTGAGGGCAGAACTGTTTTGGCGGTGCCGGCGGCCGCTGGCTTCTCCGCGCTCGCGGCATGAGGCTTTGAGGTTTGAGCGGCGGCCATGGCACTCAGGAAACAACTGATGGCGGCGAGGGCGGCCAGGGCAGAAAGCGAGCGATAAATGCCGGTGAGAAGTGAGTGCTGAGAAACAGTGGCGAGCGAGCGATCAGCGTGGGTCGAGGACGAGCAATAAGTTTGGGTCATAGGGAAATCTGATTGTTTCAGAAGCGGCGGGAATTGTCATTTTCAATTCACCGTCTTAATCTAATGTGTCAATTTTGGACGCAGAAAAAATGGCCCTGCGCGAACGCAGGGCCAGAGTGAGACGCAAACTATGATCTACTTGCCGGCATAGGCCTTGGGGCTGCCAACGCCAGTGCAGAAATCCCAGCCCTTCACCGCGCTGTAGCCCATGTACGGACCACAGAATCCATAGGTGGTGTCTTTGAAGTCGGCCATGTGGCCGTAAACATCGGTCAACTCCGAGTTTGTGGATGCGGCAAAGCTTCCCGCACGATTTACGATGCCGGCGAGAGTCGGGGACGCTACGCTGGTACCGCCCACGATCCACCAGCCGCCGTTGCCGCTGTCATAGACCCAGACCCCGGTGTTGGGATCGGCGACGGCCGCCATGTCGGGAATGCCGCGATTGCTGCCCACGATGCTCGAGATGGAAGACTGATAGCTGGGCCGCGCTTCATATTCGCTCGGTCCGCCTCCACCATCTACCCATGCAACCTCGGCTTTGAAGGCGCCAGTGTTCGGATCGCGGCGGATGGTCGTGCCGCCGGCCGCGACTACGTCAGGAGACGCGCTGGGATAAATCGTCCCCGGGCTGTCTCCAGACGAGGCGAAATAGACCACGTTCGTGTTCGAGAAGTACGAGTCGTACGAATTCTCTCCCGAGAACTCGCTACCGCCCCAACTCATAGAGACTTCGCCGCCGCCCGCAGCCGCCACCAGACTGGTGGCTTTTTGAACCGCGGTGAAGAGGTCCGAGTTGGAATTGGAGGCAGCCTCCACCAGGTAGAGCTTCGCGCTCGGCGCCATCGCGTGGGACCACTCGATGTCGAGCGATTCTTCCAGCTCCCAACCGGAATTCCCGGCGGGCTTGCTGCCGCTGGCATAGACAACTGAAAAAGTTGGCGCGGGCAATCCAAACTGTGTGGAAAAATTCGCGAGATCGCTCGCCGCGTTGGGATCGTCATAAGCGTCCACGATCGCAATGGCTTTGCTGCCGCCGGAGGGATTGAGCGTCACGGAGTTGGGGTTGCAACCCGCTACTGCTTTGGTCAGCTTGTAAATGCAACCAATCGAAGCCGGTGTTTCGTAGAAATAGCCACTGTATGGCGGTCCCGCGGCAAGGGGCTGAGCAGAGGAAAAGCCTCCCGTTGGAACGAACATGCGAATGTTGGTGTGCGCTCGCTGACCGATGTCGCCCGGCTTTTCAATGCTCGACGACGGAATAACGATCGTGCCCTTGTGACCCGCCGATTCCTGGGCAAATGACTGGGCGCATAGACCCAGCGACAAAGCAATTGTGCTGGCAACTGCTAATACACGACGACTCATGCTTCTCTCCATTGGCATCAAGATGGGTAATGAAGGCCGTCCGATTGACGGGGGCGCGACAGCTAATTGTTGGGGGAGGTAACGCCTAGTAGCCGCTAGAACAGAAGGCCAGCGCTAATCTAGCGTCATGGCAAGGGTAAGTCAACGTGAAAGATAGTGCAGCACTGGTGCATGGAAGCGTAACTTATAACTCATCCCGTTAGTGCTTCTTACTCTAGTAGATAGCCCGTGGATTGCGGCGCGGCGAGTTTGATGAGAGAAGTTAATTAGAACCGGGAGAGTGCTAATCGACCTTTGCCGCGATTGGAAATCGCCGCCCGTAGCCAAACGCCTTGGGCGTAATTTTGATTCCCGGCGCAGCCTGCTGCCGCTTGTACTCGCTGCGGGCGATCATTCGGATAACATGCTCGACCAGCTTTAAATCAAATTGATGCGCCTCGGCAATCTGCTGAGCGGAACGCGAGTCTTCAACATAATCTTCAAGGATCGCATCCAGCACATCATAGGGCGGAAGCGAATCGGAATCTTTCTGATCGGGCCGCAGTTCAGCCGACGGCGGCTTATCGAGGATCGCTTGCGGAATAACCTGGGACGATGGATTCATGCCGGGAACCTGTTTTCGCATATTCACATATGCGCTAAGGCGGTACACCAGAGTCTTCGGCACATCAGAGATGACGGCCAGGCCGCCGACCATATCACCATAAAGAGTGCAATAGCCGACTGCGAGTTCACTCTTGTTGCCGGTTGAGAGCACCAGCGCGCCGAACTTATTGGAGAGCGACATCAGGACCAAGCCGCGGGCGCGGGATTGTATGTTCTCTTCCGTCACGTCGGGCGCGTGGTTCGCAAAGACCGGGGCCAGCGTTGTCATTGCCGATTGATATATTTCGCTGATCGACAACAGCTCAAAGCGAATACCAAGATTTGCTGCCAGCGCCCGCGCATCGTCAATCGATCCCTGAGATGAATACGGACCCGGCATGCCGATCCCAATCACATTCTCCGCGCCCAGCGCGTCGACGGCGATGCAAGCGGTAAGGGCGGAATCGATGCCTCCGCTGAGGCCGATAATCGCCCGCTTGAAGCCGCATTTGTGAACATAATCGCGGGTGCCGAGAACCAAAGCTTCATAGGCGCTGGCTTCCTCGCCGGCTATCTGCGCATGCATTTCGCCAGTAAGGCTCGATGAATCGAAGTAGACAATATCCTCTTCAAACGACTTGCCCTGGGCGATAACCCGGCCGTCGGGCGCGATCACCAGGCTCGATCCATCGAATACCAGACTGTCGTTGCCTCCAACCTGGTTAACCATGGCAACCGGAACGTGGCGGTTTTTGGCGATTGCGGCCAGCATGTCGCGCCGCAATTCGCGCTTGCCCAGCCAAAATGGCGAGGCGGAAATATTGAGCACAAAGTTGCCGCCCGCGCGCACCAACTCTTCAATCGGATCGACACGATAAAGACGCCGGTCCCAGAAGGTCTTGTCGTTCCACGCGTCCTCGCAAATGGTGAGCGCCATCTGCTGGCCGCAGAAGCTGAACAATTGCTGGCTGCGCGCGGGAGCGAAGTTCCTCATCTCGTCGAAGACGTCATAGGTTGGCAGCAGCATCTTCGATTGAATGAACTCGATTCGCCCGTCGCGAAGCAGGGCGGCGGAGTTCATGACCGTCTTTCCGGAGTCGGCGTCGGCACGCGTGACCATGCCGCAGATGACGGCGATGCCTCGGGTTTCAGCTGCGATTTGTTCGGCGGTGGAATAGTTGCGCGCCACAAACGATGAGCGTTCCACCAGATCGCGCGGTGGATATCCGCAGATTGCGAGCTCGGGAAAGAGAATCATTCCCGCGCCGGCGCTTCGGGCCTGCTGGGCAAATTGAATAATCTTGGCAGCGTTACCAGAGAAATCCCCGACGGTCGGGTTGATCTGGCCTAGGGCGATCTTCACAACCCTAGTTTAAATGCAGGGACCCCAGTGGATGGTAACGAGTGAGTGGCACGCCAGTGCGTACAACGGCGCTTGGTACAACTTCGGCTACCTGTTCGGTCTCGCCTGCTTCTTCCGCGGCAAAGGTAACCGGGGACCGAGGCGAGCGGCGAAGTCTGGTACCCCTCACGGAGGCGCGGGACAATCGAGTGTAATCGCCCGAATAGCGCCAACTGACGCACACAATGGAGAACTCTGCGAAGACTCTGAAACTTATTCTGCCGCGGGGCCGTATGCAAGTTCGAGGGGGAGCCACGAAGGTATGGCAACGGTGATCGAAGCGAGGAGGAAGCAATGACGATCAACGATTTACCCGCGGTCATGGGAACAGTTCTGATTGTTGCCGGGCTCGCTTTGGTAGGCATTTACACACGGTTCCGTACCGAGGGCAGTGAAAATAGCGTTCAGGCCGGGGCTCTCCTGATTGTGGTCGGTGCAGTCCTCTTGGGGCTGTCGCTATTCGTACCCCACGCAAAATAGGACTCGGGTCCGCACCCATTCGAATTAGGACGCTACCCACTTCCCCGGGAGGCTAACATGCATGACACAAGGGAGCGGTTGTCTCTATTGTGGATCTTCGCGTTCTTGAATTACCTGTATGCGGACGTTCTTGCCCTGTGGGCTGTAGCCAAACCCCCACATCTCCCACCATGGGCTCTGGCCGGTTCAGCGGTCTTGATGGAAATACCCATCGCCATGATTGTGGCGTGTCGATTACTTCCGTTAAGAGCGAACCGGCTGGCGAATATCATCGCGGGTTCAATTTTGACCCTTGTAAACGGTGGCTTGACCTTCGTTCCGCCTCTGGCCGGATGGGGTAGGCCGCCCGCTTTTGCCGAGTACTTGTTCTTCGCAACGATCGAAACTGTATGTACCTCGGTCATCATCTGGCAGGCGTGGACTTGGTCAGGGTTAAAGCCAGTAGTTAGTTCGGAGCGCGTCGTCGGGAACCCGGAACGCATAATACAAGACCAGGGCACTCCAATCTGACAAGGAGAATATCCAATGAAACACAATACCCTGTTAGTTATTGCATCTGTGCTCTCGATCCTCTTTATGACATTTCACATGACGGACGACATCGTCCGTGGGATGGAGCCAGGAACGCTTTTTGATCTGATTGTGGTGCCCATTCTTGTCTTCCAGCTCTACGGAACGCTGGTGCTGACCGGAAAGCGATCTGGGCACGTCATCATTCTCGTCGGGTCGCTCCTTTTATTGGTCGTCCCCGTCGTCCACATGAAGGGGGCGGGAGTCGGCGGAGCGATCGCCAAGTCCAGCGGAGCCTTCTTCTTTATCTGGACACTCCTCGCGCTCAGCGTGACCGCGCTCTTCTCCGTCATCCTCTCGGCGCGCGGGTTATGGGAGCATCAACCACGCCAGACCGACGTGCAGCACAAACAAGATGCCCGTGCATGAAGCGCTGCTCGCGGAGATTTACCAAGTCCAATCCGCGATTGGTCAGATGACGGGCTACCCGGAAGCTGAGACGGAGTTGTACTGTTAGCGCTTCTGCCCGCAAAACGACAGGTAGTCGCGCCGGGAGTTGCGTAAGTCGGGCGCAGAAACCGCACTCGTCAGGCGACCTGACAGTTCCAGCGCGCGTCCGCGGCCATGGGATGCAAGCCGGAAAAATAGTTGAGGCAACTCTCCCGGCAAACCTGACTGGGACAACAGTGGGACAAACTCGTTAAAAGGGCTTTATAAGTGATTGAGAAATTTGGTGGAGCTAGTCGGGATCGAACCGACGACCTCATCGTTGCGAACGATGCGCTCTCCCAGCTGAGCTATAGCCCCACTGCGGGGAAGATTACTGATGATTGCAGTCACGATTTTACCAGCCCTCTGCCGTTTTGGCTTAGTAGTGTGACCGGAATCACATCCCCAGGTTTAGCCATTCGCTAAAGTACAGTTGTTTATGCGCGAATTCGCCATCCTGACTAACCGAAAACGGGCGCTGGTCGCACTCATCCACTCCATTGTATTTTGGCTGATCGCCTTCCGGCAGATGATGTCGGCGACCCCCGCGCCTGGAATCTGGCTACCCGAAATGGTCTCCGCCGGCACCTGGGCGCTGTGCGGGATCTTTAGTGTCGTCTCGGCAATTCTGTTTTGGCTGTTCGCCATTTCCCGCGGCTGGGTCGAAAAATCTTACTTCGGAATGTGCACCATAAGCGCCAGCGCGGGCCTGCTGCGTACCGTTTTTGGCGATCAGGCTTTTCACGCCGGTCTTTATATTCGAGTGGCGATGCTTTCAAGCGCGGTGCTGGTTGGGATGTTCGTTGTTCGCAGTCACTCGCGCATCCACTCGACCGAGTGCCGGGCTGATTCGTAGCTTATTTCCTAGTCATACGCTCTGATCTCCGGCCGCCAACAAGTCGGCAGGGGAGTAAGTCTCCGCCAATTCCATTGCAGCGTACCCGCTCCGGCGGCGCACTCGCACGGGTTCGTCCGTCGCAAGATCGAAATCACACTATATAATTTTGGTAGTGACACCAGTCAAGGTTAAGCAAGTCGCATCCGCCGATTTCCCCACGCGCTGGGGACACTTTCTGATTCATGGCTTCGCACTGCGCTCCTCGGGCGCGAAAACCGAAGAGGCGGTTGCGCTGGTCATGGGAGACGTGCATTCCGGCTCGCCGCTGGTTCGCATTCATTCCCAATGCCTGACCGGTGATGTTTTCGGATCGCTGCGCTGCGATTGCCGCCAGCAGCTTGAAATGGCGCTCTCCATGATCGCCATCGAAGGCGCGGGGGTTCTGATCTACGAGCAGCAGGAGGGGCGTGGCATAGGACTTATGGCCAAACTGCAGGCCTACGCTCTTCAGGATAGCGGGCTTGATACTGTGGAGGCGAATCAGCGCCTCGGCTTCAAAGCCGACCAGCGTGAGTTTCGCATGCCAGCCGAAATTCTTCGCGCTCTCGGGATCGAGCAAGTGCGGTTGCTCTCCAACAATCCCGACAAAGTCGCTTCACTTCAGCGAGCCGGCATCCGCGTAACCGAGCGCGTGCCCTGCGAGATCGCTCCCACCGAATACACGCAGGATTACTTGAGGACGAAGCAGGAGAAACTCGGGCACCTCTTCACCAATCGCACCACGGAGCACTAGACCCTGCACAACTAAATTGCCGCGGCTGGCGAAGAACCACCGCGGCCATTGGCTCCAGTCGTCACTTCTCGTTTCCGTTACTTCTCGTTTCCGTACTTTCTTCGACCGCTATTCATTTTCCTTCGATTTGGCTGCTGCGCCTGCGGTTGTGCCCTTGCATGTCCAGTCGGAGGAACCATCGTCATTGCGGATTCCAGAACAGCTGCCAGTGCCCGTCACGCCTTTGTGCTTCCCGGTTCCGCTGACAATCTTCCACTTGTTCGTGGCTGGCTTCTTCATGTCCGCCGGCGCCGAAGTGTCATAGCTGTAATAGGCCATGTCGCCATTCTCCATGGTGACGTTGAAGCGGCCGTGGCCAGTCATTGATGCCTTCGAAATTTCATCGAATTCGGTATAAGCGCCGGATTTCTCGCCGCTGCCGCTCGAAGTCGCGCTGCACGTTCCCTGGGCAAGCGCGTAGACGTGTCCCGGTGTGTCGCCTACATCCATGGTGGGGTTGGTGGTGGGTTTCGAGCAATGCCACTTCGTATCGATCTTCTGAGCAAAGCCCAGAGCACCGAGCAGGGCCATACAGAAAGCAACAAACAATAGTCTGCGCATTCATTCTCTCCTTGTATGTTTTTGTGTCGAAAGTCGCACGCGACTTTACACCAAGCCGCAGTCCGATGTCACGGATTTCTTTGTGGCGAAGGTTGCCTGAAGCGTGTCTGAACCTGTGATTGGGTGGCACCAGCAGGAGAAGAAAGTAATCGATTGGGATCCCCGACCCACTCGGCGGCATTTAGACGACACTGTGCATGCGGCTTTCCTCAATCCTTGAGCAGCCGCGCCAATCTTTGCCGGTTCCTGACCGGCAGTCGATCAAGCGCCACGCGCGCCAATCCTACGTATACCGCGCGGAGCTGAGGGCTGCGCTTGAGCAGCGTCAGATGCTTTTCGACCGTTGCCGCATCACCGCGCACAAAAGGTCCGCTGAACGAATAGTCGGGACCGAGTTGCGCATAATTCTTCAACGTCTGGCGCAGGATGGGCAAACTCATGCGCCGGGCTGCTTCGTGGCCCAGTCCCGCCTCGCGCGCGCCTAGCTCGAGCGTCACCAGATAGGCCAGGAATAGCGGCGAAGTCATGGTGGCCCAGGCGTGGTACGCGACTTTCCGTCCCGGCGCCAAGGCAAAGCTTTCTCCGCCAAGCTTCTTCACAATTCCATGGGCCGCCTTAACCGCGGCTTGATCTCCTTCGACTGCAAACGGTACGTCTTGAAGTGATGGCGTGGCTTCCGCAACAAATGTCATTAGAGGATGCACCGATGCGACCGAGAAACCCGCCTTTCGCAAGGGGATGAGTTCTCCGCTTCCGAGGGCGCCGCTCGAGTGGAAGGCGAATCGCGGCAAGTTAGGCGCTGACGCTGTTTTAGCCTTCGCCACCTTGCCTCCCGCCCACTTTGTCTTGAGGCGATGCGCCAGCAATTCCGCCACATGTCGAATCTCGGCGTCGGGCACGGTCAGCCATAACATTTCCGCGTCCAGCGTCGCGGCGCCCAAAGCAACCGCGCGCGCCCCCACGGGAAACGCCAATGCCCGCGCCCGCTTCATCGACCCCGTTTCTTTGCGCGCGAGGATCTCAGTAATCCTATAACCGGCTTGAGCCAGCGCTGGGGCCAGAAATCCCGCTAACTTTCCCGCTCCCACGATTGCGACTGATCGTCCTGCGCTGGCCGCCTTTTTTTGGACCTGACTCTTCCCTTTTGCCTTCACTCGCGCAGCATACCTTAATATGGATGTCATGGCGAAATCGTCGCGCGTAAAGAAGGCTCATGTCGTTTCATCCCGCGTAGCATATCGCGGCCCGGTTTTTTCCGTCACCACAGACGAGGTGATCGAGCCGGGAGGAATTCAGGCGAGCCGCGATGTGATTCGCCATTCCGGCTCGATTGTTATTCTCGCAGTCGACGAACGGACGCGCGAGCCCCGCATTCTTTTGGAGCGCCAATATCGCCATGCGGCTCAGTCCATGATGTGGGAATTGCCGGCCGGACGTATTGATGAAGGCGAATCGGAACTGTCCGCTGCACGTCGTGAATTACTTGAAGAGACCGGCTATCGCGCGCGCCAGTGGAAACGGATCCTGCACTTTTACGTCAGCCCCGGCTTTCTCGACGAGACGATGACCATTTATCTCGCTCGCGGTTTGCAAGCTGGCAAAGCGCAGCCTGAACCCGACGAGAAGATTGCAGTTTCCTTCCTCTCATTGTCCGATGCGCGCAAAATGGTTCTTACTGGAAAAATCCGCGACGCGAAAACTATCTCGGGTATCTTGTGGCTCGTGGAAACTCGACTGAAGCAAGACGAATTAGTGGTGAGAAGGCTCGTGTCATCAAGCGGGAACTGCACCGCTTTGGCGGGCGTTTCTTAGCCCCATATTTGCCCCATATTCCTCCAGTTACATCTCACTATCTCATGCTCGCGTGATGTGCGTCCTTGACAGCCTTGTTGCCCGAGATAACAATGGCGGCACAATTTTGCAGCCCTCCACACGCAGTGCCTTGTGGAGGCGAATTAGCAAAATGAGAGAGAGAGAAGAAAAGTGGAACGTATTAAAGGCACCGTCAAGTGGTTTAATAACGCGAAAGGGTACGGATTCCTGGGGCGCGACGGTGGACCGGATGTATTCATCCACTATAGCGCCATTACGAGCGAAGGGTATAAGAGCTTGCAAGAAGGCGATCAAGTTGAGTTCGAGATCGTCCAAGGACAGAAAGGGCCACAAGCGGCCAACGTTACTAAGAGTTCCGGATCTTAATTCTGAACATTGTGTGAGCGGCTCCCTTTTAGCCGTCAACCTCGTGCTGGATATCCGTTCAACACGGACGCAGGTTGAAGTGTATCTCGGGAAATCTCGGCCACTTATCCTTAGTCTGAACTTCCTCGCGGAGAACTAGTGCTCTCGGGCCAACTCGTATGTAGCTATCCTTCGCGCCGGTAACGGTCACGAACTATCGAAGCTCGTAGATCGCAAGTGCGCGAATTCGAGAGCGGCGGAGCAAATGTGTCCCAAACCGCGCGCCCAGAGCCTCATTTACGCGTACAATAGATTCCACGGCAATCGCACGACCGAATCGCTTCCGGGCTCAAAATATCGTGCAGCGCCGGTTAGGACGGATGGGTCTCAAAGTGCGCAACTGCTTGCACTCCCCCACATTAGTGGCATTGTATCCAAAGGACTTGGCCTGTACAACAACGTGCATACTAACTATCGAGCCCGGGGGGTAGTCTTTGCTGTCGCACGTACCGCCGGTTATAGATGCCGCGGGAAATTGGTTTGTGGAGGTACGGCATGCGCTTCTGTCAATCAAATCTTAACAATGGAGTTCCAGCGGATTTGACTCCGTTATTACAGCGACAGTCCTTGTCGATATTCCGCTCGCTACCCGTCCTCGTTTTTCTGTGTGCACTCCTGGTTGGCTCCGCGTGGGCGCAAATAGAAGTTCCCACCAGCCGTGGCAACAATGCACGATGGGGCGCTAATACCAACGAGACAATCTTGACTCCCAGTAACGTCAACAGCAACTCCTTCGGCCGTCTTTTTAGTGTTCCCATCGATTACCAATCCTTGACGCAGCCGCTGTATATGCCGCAGGTGACAATTCCCGGACAAGGTGTGCACAACGTCATCTACCTGGCGACACAGGCGGACTCGGTTTATGCCTTCGACGCCGATAATGGAACGCAACTTTGGCACGTGGACCTTACGATGGGCGGCACAACCGCCAGCGGTTCTGAGCTGATTTGCGGCATACAGGATGGCTTTTACCAGGAAGGTATCCCCGGCACTCCGGTGATCGACCCCACGACGAACACGATGTATTTAGTGGCAAAAGTCGTCCTCAATGGAACGGTGAGCCACTATCTGCACGCACTCGACATCACCACCGGCCTCGATAAGACGAGCATGGGGAGCCCCGTGCAAATCGTAGCTTCGAGCGTCAGCAAGAAAAAACACGTAACTAACTTCGCCAGTAAATATCAAAAGAACCGGCCTGGACTGTTGTTGCTCAATGGCGTCGTTTATCTCGGATTCGGCTCGAATGGATGCAACGGCCAGAACACAGGATGGGTACTGGCCTATAATCCAGCGAATATTCAACAGCAGCTCGGTGCTTTTAACACCGCACCCGATAAGGGGCTGACTTCCATCTGGCAAACGGGCAATGGGCTAGCCGCCGATGAAGCCGGCAATATCTTTATTGCGACTGCGGAAGGGGGGAAAACTTACGATGTGCCCACCGGCGGACAGGATTACAGCAATAGCGTGCTGAAGCTCACCCCTCCACCGTGGTCGCCGCAGAATCAAACGCAGGCCAATCCGCAGCCGGCCGACTTCTTTACTCCCTGGGATGTTGTGTATCTCGACGCCAACGATCTGGATATCAGTTCGGTTGGTCCGCTGGTTTTGCCTGACCAGCCCGGTCCCTATCCGCACGAACTTATCGCCAGCGGCAAACAGGCGATCGTGTATGTCATCGACCGCGACAACATGGGCCAATACACTGCCGGCGGCACCGACAATGTGATCCAGGAGTACCAGCTTACGGTTGGTGGACAACTGATGTGTTCACCCGCATATTGGAACGGGATCGTCTATTTCGCGCCCGGTGCGGCGCCTTTGCAAAGTTTTCAAATTTCCAACGGGCAATTGGTGCCCTTTGCGCAAACCACGCAAAAACTCAGTGCCGGCGCATACTCGCCGGGCATTTCGGCGAACGGAAACGCAAACGGGGTTTTGTGGGTAATCAGCGATCAGCTGGAGGCATATGACGCGGTCTCTTTGCGTCAGCTTTACACCTCCAGTCAGGTTCCCGCACGCGATGAGCTGCCTAAAATGGCTCACTTCGCCACCCAGACCGTTGCCAATGGAAAGGTCTATGTTGCCACACAGACGAGCCTGGAAGTTTATGGTCTGCTGCCGTATCTGAGCATTACCGCCGGTAATAATCAGACCACACCGGTATTGGGTTCGTTGTCGACGCCGCTACAGATTCAAGCTAATTCCCCTCAGGGACAGCCGCAGGCGGGAGTTACAGTTAGCTTCAGCGATGGGAACAAGGGCGGCACGTTTAATCCATCTTCCGGGACCACCAATCCTAGCGGTGTTGTTAGTACCACTTACACCTTTCCGAAAACAGCCGGTGCCTATACGCTGACGGCTACGGCGACAGGCTACTCCGCCGTTGCGGCCAGCGAGACTGCGTCTCCGCTCGCGGCCATCAAGCTTATCTCGGCTCGCGGAGCCAAACAGACGGGCGCTGCCGGCAGCGTCCTTTCCAATCCTGTGATCGCACAGGCTCGCGATACCTACGGAAATCCCGTGCCGGGGCTGACGGTCACATTCTCTGCCACCAAGAATGGCGTCCCCAATCCAACCTCCACGGTAACGAACGCAACTGGTTGGGCCACGACATATCTCCAGTTGCCGACGACTGCCACTACCTTACAGGTCGCGGCCAGTACCGCGGGCTTGCCGAAAGCATTATTCCCTGAATACTCGGTGGCGGGCCCGGCGGCCTCAGTCACCGTAGGAACCGGCAATAATCAGTCCGCACAGCCAGCCACCATGTTGCCGCAAACCCTGACCGTGACGGTCACGGATCAATACGGCAACGCGGTTTCCCGAGCCATGGTGAGTTTCAGCGACGGCGGCGCGGGAGGCCAATTCTCGAATCCCAATCCCCAAAGCACTCCCGCCAGCGGTTCGGTAGGACAGAATTACACGCTGCCGGCGACGCCCGGGACTGTAACGATTACAGCAACGGTTGGTGGAGTGGCGAACGGGGCTACATTCACGGAGACGTCTCAGTAACGAACGAACGCCTCAACCAAAGCTTGAGCGCCATTGTCTGCGTGTAGTTGAATCGAGTGCCGTGCAAAAGCGATGTTCCTGCAATTGGAACATCGCTTTTTTGTCGGGATTTATTGGTGTGACGCCGTCCCTTTTCGGCGCGTCTCCCATGCCGATGGGGAGATGACTGCGCTCATGGCCTTCCGCTTTGCCGCCTCAGGATGAAGTGTAGAATAATTTCATTGGCCCTCGCGCACGAGGAACGGGTAACGGTAGTGTTCCGACTTCGATTTGTTCTGTTTTTGACGGTTACGCCTGCTCTGCTATTTTCCTCACTTTTGTGGGCCGCTCCCCGCAACCCGGGCGGCTCTGAATCTTGCCAGGATGCGGCCGGCTCCACCATTGAATCTCCGCCGCAGCTAGTAAGCCGCAACGGCCGCCTTCAGGTCACTCTCACTTTGCGCAATTTCCTCGATTCCTACGGGCGCATGCATTATTGCTACGTCGACGATTCCGGGGATCGATCGCCAACCCTCCGAGTGCAACCCGGCGATCTGCTGCTTTTAAAGCTGCAGAACAAGGTTTCCCTTTCGGGGCAGAAGCATCCTCGAAATGTGGCGCAACCCGATTGCAAGTCTGGCTCCATGCCCGGAATGGCAATCGATGCCACCAACCTTCATTTCCACGGTCTCGCTGTCTCGCCGGTTTGCCCCGCTGACGATTCTCTGCACGTCTCGATTGCACCTTCTCAGTCTTTTCTCTACCGCGTGCAGATTCCCAAGGATCAACCTCCAGGTCTGTATTGGTACCATCCTCATCCTCATGGGCACACCGAAGAACAGGTCATGGGAGGCGCTTCGGGCGCTTTGATCGTCGAGGGCATTAGTCAATTCAACACTGTGACCGCAGGGCTCCCCGAGAGGGTGTTCGTGATTCGGGATCAGAAGCTTCGCGATTGGAAAAGTGCCGCGGCCAAACATGCGGCCGCCACTTCCAAGCCTGCCGGGCAACAGACCGATCCCAGTCGCCCATCCAAAGATCTTTCCATCAACTTCATTCCCGTGCCATATCCTGAGTACCCGGTTGCATCCATTCACACCAAACCCCAGACGCGCGAATTCTGGCGCGTTCTTAACGCCTCCGCTGACACTTATGTCAACCTGGGTGTTTTGTTCAATGGTGAGTGGAGGGACTCGGGCTTTGCGGTGGAGCACGGGAGCTGGCAGCAGCTCGGCCTGGTCTCGCTCGACGGCATGCCGATCCAAACGTCGGAGGCGTCCAAAAACCGCGTTCGCTGGAAAGACGCTGTTCTCATTCCCCCCGGAGGACGTGCGGAATTTATTTTTGAGACGCCGCCGGAGGAAACTACAGCAGAGCTGATTACCGAGGGGGTGGATACAAATCCTCCCGACGATGAAGACAATCCCCGCCCGCCCGCAGGTCCCGGCTCCCCGATTCGCGACGAAGATGACTACACTCCTCCGCGACCGCTGGCCAGAATCGTCGCCTCCCACCTTACCTCGGAGCCGCCGGTTTCCGGCGCAGGCCAGTCAGCTTCAGCTATGGCGCCCCCGGCCGGGCACGTACTGCCGCCGCTCGCCACGGTGCAGCCGGTGCGCCAGCGGACACTTTATTTTTCTGAAAAGGTGATGGATGCCCGGCATCCGGAAAGCTCCACGATCTTCATGATTACGGAGCAAGGGCACACCCCAAAGGCCTTTAATCCCGCGGTCTTGACGCCGAATATTGTGGTGCATCAGGGAGATGTTGAAGACTGGATAATTGAAAACCGTTCGACCGAATCGCACGCTTTCCATATCCACCAGCTTCACTTCCTGCCGCTGCAACGTGACAACGAACCCGTCAGCGAGAGCGATCTTCTCGATACCATCGATGTGCCGTATTGGGATGGCATTTCGAAGGAATTTCCCAGCGTGAAGCTTCGCATGGATTTCCGCTCCCCAAACATAGTGGGTATTTTCCCGTATCACTGCCACATCCTTCAACACGCCGATTCCGGGATGATGGGTCTGATCGAGGTACGAAGGAAAGCGGCAAGAACCGGTTCAAGCAAAATTCAGAGCACGTCGAAGCCGGCATCCTCAGCCAACCCAAGGGCCGCGAGTAAGTGAGATCCAAATCCGAGGCAAAGTAAAACCGGCACAGTTTGCAAGCCTGTGCCGGTTCAAGAGTCTGCCGCGAAAAACCGATTTCAGTAGGTCCCTGGGACCAGAGCAACGCCGTCGGCGCCCTTAGTGATGACCATTTGCGTAATGGTTGCCGAAGGAATGTTATAGATGGCTGCGGTGAAGATCGCACCGATATAGAGATTGCCCTTTCCGTCGGACTTGATGCCATCCGGAGCCGAGCCATTAGCCTTGAAAGCGGGAATATTATAGAAGGTGAATGTTGTCCCTAGACCCGTCTGCGTGATCGGGATCTGCAACAAACCGAGGCCGGTCGTGCCATCGTGCGTCGCCCAAAGGCTGCCCGTGTAGCTGTCATAGGTCAAACCGTCTCCGCCATTGACCGCGTGATGCGGCTCGAGTGTGAGCGTGGCAATCTTGGCGCCGGTGGTAGGGTTGATCTGAATGATGGTGTTGTGGTTCGCAACCGCATACAGGTTCCCGTTCGGATCGTAGGTGATACCGTCGCAGGTCCCAAGCTTGCTGATCAATACCGAAGTCGTTCCCGTGGAAAAGTTGTAACGGACAATCTCGCCGGGGCTGTAGATCGCAATCAGCATGGTCTGGCCGCCGGGCTCAATTTCCAAATCGCGCGCCCACTTTAACCCACTCACCAGTGTAGTGTTCGTATTCGCAACCGGGTCAAACAGATTCACTTCGCCGAGCGCGGGAATCGTGTAAATGAGCTGTCCGGACGAGTTCACCGTCATATCGTCAAGCTGGCCGGCCGCGGTGTAGAGCGTTGTCAACTGAGGCGGTGAGGTAGTGAAGTTGAGCACCTGGAGTTTCTTCTGCGATTCGTTTGCGATGTAAAGCTGTTGTGCAAAAGACGTCGTCACAAAAAGCAGAAGCAAGGCAAAGCTTAGGATCGTCCCCCGTATACGCATTACAGACCCCTCCGCAGTCAGTTTAGCATGACATCCTCGCGTTAGGAATAGCGCAAAACGCGCGAAATATCGCGTCAGACGCGCCATTTGAGCGTAGGGATAACGACCGTTTGGCGGCTAAAACACATTCCCAACGTTTCACCCCGTACAACTCACTCTCGCAGCCGTTTCCTTCGGCAGAAACCAGAGGATTATGAGCTCAAATATGACGCAATGCATAAATCTCCCGGTAAAACCCTAGTAAGCAAATGTCGATTAGCGTATATTTGGTTCCATTTTCAAACTCTCTTGGGCCCAATTACTACAGTGTCGGCGGTTCTTAAAGCCGTAAGGCGCTCCAATGAGCTTTTGACCGCGCGTCAACAGACCACCGTGGCTCCAAAACTGGTTGCCAGCTATTTGAAAATCGGGTCTGTCGGCTACCCCTTCGATATACCGCTCCGCACCGGGGGATCGGTACAGGTATCCACCCGCGGAGAGGTCAAGGTTTTTTGGCAAGTTTTCGTCCATCGTTGCTATCGCGTCTGGGATGACTGCGCGATTATTGTCGATGCCGGCGCGAACATAGGAGCCTTCTCCGTTTGGGCGTCCAAGCTTCTCCCCCAGGCGCATATTCTCGCTTTCGAACCCCACCCGGAAACATTTGCGAAGCTGGGTATAACCTCCGCGCGAACCACCTCGGTGCCCGAGTGCAAGCGGTCCATGCGGCCTTTGCCGCTCAATCGGGAACCCGCGCCATATCGAGAGAACGGGATTCGCAGCAGCGCAGCTTGATTCCCGCGGACCTGAGTGCGCCCAATGGAAATGGAATTCCCGTTGCCGCCCTGACGCTCACCGACCTGATTGAGCAGTACAATTTGCCGCAGATTGACTTGCTTAAAATGGATATAGAAGGCAGTGAATGGGAGGTGCTCCATTCCACCCCGGAATCGACCTTGCACCGCATACGCCGCATACAGTTCGAATATCACGAAGTGCATGCGCGCTTTGGCTATTCGAGGAAGGCGCTTTTCGATTACTTGCAAAGCACAGGGTACGCATTGACCCACTGCGAAGAGGATCGTGAGCATACGGGAATTGCCATTCTCGAACGCCCTCGCCAATCCGCTGTTTCGCGCGTAGCCTGACGCATTCCTCCAAATCACTCTTCCCTTGTGTCCGATCTCGTCACCGTTCCGATGGCGAGTTAATATGACAGGTTAAGATGGAGAGTCGGCGAACCCCGATATTCCAGTCCAGGAGAACCTTTCGTTGCCAACCAAGAATGACTGTCTGATCGTGCACGAATTTCCCTCCCCGGAACACGAGACCCGCTGGCGCGATTTTCTTAGCCGCGCTGAAATGCCTTCGCATTACGATTCTCCGGAGTTTTTCCTTGAACCCTGGTGGGAAGGAAAGCGGCCATTTGCCATTCTGGCTTTAGACGGCACCGACTTAAAGAACGGGAAAATCCTGGGCAGCCTTACCGGCATTCATGAAGCAAACCGGGTGGAATGCGGTCTTCCAACGCGCCCCCAAATCTGCTTTGATCGCACCGCAGATCAAGCGGCTGTCGCCGATACACTGGTGCAAGGCCTGCTGACAGAAGCGGGGCGATCGTTGGCGGTCCTCTATTCGTGGTCTCCCCTTCCTTCGCTGGAGAGCAGGGGTTTTCGCACGCGGCAGGGAGAAGGATCCGTTGTGCTCGATCTTACCCTCGGGCCTGAAACGCTCATGAAGCAGTTTCACTCCAACCGGAGGCGAAATATTCGATTCGCCATCGAGAAGGGCCTGGAAGTCTCCGTCCTGACCAGCGAGCGGGATTTTGAAGAAGTTTATGCGCTGCACTGCGCGTGGCAGCAGACTTCGCGGAAGAAAATCGTCGCCAAAATGGCCTCACTCGAACGATTCAAGGAAACCTGGGGACGCCCGCAAAACCGGCGTGTCTTCCTTGTCCGGCTGAATGGAAAACTCGTTGCCGCCGACGTGGTTCGCTTTCAACCCGGCGGATTGCTCGAAGCTGCCGCCAATTTCTCTCTGGGTGAATACCTGAACCTCAAGCCCAACGATCTTGTCGTCTGGAAGATTATCGAGTGGGGATGCAAAGAAGGATTCACGCGGCTTTCACTCGGCGGCGCCCACTCCTTTCTGCGCTATTTTGGAGGAACCGTGGTTCCCATCTACCGCCATCGCGTCGACCGCACGCTACTGCGTCAACATGACTTGCGAGATGCTCTTTTAGACGTTGGCCGGACCACGCTAAAAAAGGCGCCGCCCCCAATGGCAGGAGTGGTTCGCCGCATTCTGGGTAAAGACTGAAACCGAGGGCCCCTGCAACATCAACCTATGGATAACAAATCCATTGCGACAATTCTCTATGAAACCGCTGATTTGCTTGAAATCGACGGTCAGGATTCCTTTCGCGTGCGCTCCTATCGCAACGCCGCGCAAGCTATCGAAGCGCTGCCCCAGCAAGTCTCCAATCTGATTGAAGAGCCGAAAAAGTTGCTCGAGGTTCCGGGCATCGGCAAAGGCATGCTCGCCAATTTGCAGCACCTGCTCACCGAAGGAACCGTCGAAGTTCACGCCGAACTTCTTCAGAAGTATCGCCCGTCCATGCTCGACCTGCTCAAAATTCAAGGATTGGGGCCGAAGACCATTGCACTTATCTGGAGCGCATACCAGGTCTGCGACCTTGAAGGCATTGAGAAACTGGCGCGCGAAGGAAAAATCCGCACACTGCCGCGCATGGGCGAAAAACACGAACAAAAGCTGCTGAAGGCGATTGAAGACTATCGCCGTATTGCCGGACGCTTTCTTCTTGACGCCGCCGAACAACTCGCCGACAAGCTGGTCTCACATTTGCTCGCCGCACCGGGAGTCGAGAAGGTCACGCCCGCCGGGTCGCTACGGCGCGGGCGCGAAACTGTCGGCGATCTCGATGTTCTTGTCACCGGCAAGGCTTGCTGTGAAGACGATTCGCGCCGGGCTGTGATTGAACACCTCATCCGCTTTCCCGGCCTGATGGAAGTGATCGCGCAGGGCGAGAATAAAGTCAGCTTTCGCCATCGCAACGGCATGCAAGTCGACGTGCGCTTCCTGCCGCCGGAGTCCTTTGGCGCGGCCATGCAGTATTTCACCGGATCGAAAGCACATAACGTGGCCCTCCGCCAGCGCGCGCTGAAAATGGGATTTTCGCTTAACGAGTACAGCCTGGCCACGCTCGACGGCGACAAGCCAGTGGCACGCAAGACCGAAGAAGAGATTTACTCAAAGCTTAAACTCGATTTCATCCCGCCCGAGTTACGCGAAAATCTTGGAGAAATCGAGGCTGCCGCCAATCATGAATTACCCCAACTGATTGAACTTTCCGATATCCGCGGCGACGTGCATATGCACACCATCGAGACCGACGGCCGCAATACCATCGAAGAAATGGCTGAAGCGGCTCGGGAGCGCGGCTATCAGTACATTGCCATCACCGATCACTCCAAGAATCTGGCTTTTGCCAATGGACTCACCGATGAGCGTGCCCTGCGCCACATCGAACGAATTCACGAGGCAGACAAGAAGTTCTCAGCGGACAAGAAGAAGCCGCTGCGCATTCTCGCCGGCATCGAGGTCGATATCCTTGCCGATGGCACGCTCGACTTGAGCGACGACGTTCTGGCGCGGATGGATATTGTCATCGCGAGCGTCCACTCCCATTTCAATCAGGATCGCGACACCATGACCGCGCGCCTGATCCGGGCAATCGAGAATCCGAACACGTCGATCATTGGGCATCCCACCGGACGGCAACTCCTGCGTCGTGACGCCTATCCGTTCGACCTCGATGCCGTACTCACAGCCGCGGCAAAGTATAAGGTCGCAATGGAGCTAAACGCCTATCCCGATCGCCTCGACCTCTGCGACGTTCATCTGCGGCGCGCTAAACAGCAGGGCGTTAAGATCGTCATCAACACCGACTCCCACCACACCTCGCACATGCAAAAGCTGCGCTACGGAATCACACAGGCGCGCCGAGCCTGGCTGACGAAAGAGGATGTACTGAATACGCTGCCTGCGGGACAATTCGCCGAAATGATTAAGCCTGGTCGGCAAGCCTCTGATAATAAGTGATTTGACGAGCTTGCTCGATCATGACCGGTGCCGCAATATTGGGGCTCGGCCATCGCTTCGTCTGGAATGTTTATCTTTTGTCACCGCCCATTAAAATCAAACAGTTAGAATAGAGCACAGAGCAAAGAAGGGCGTGATGGCTCGCCCGGATCGACGTTGACTATGACGCGTTGAGGGCCGGGTTGCCGATGTGACTTTCGGGAGGAGTTTAAGTTTGGGGCAAGAAGCTCTGGTCAGTGTGGTGATCCCTGCCTATAAGGCAGCGTCGCGCATACGGGCAACGCTGGATTCTGTTTACGCGCAGACCTACAGGAACTTCGAGATCGTGCTGGTGAATGACGGCTCCCCGGACACGGATGATCTTGAAAGAGCGATCGGGGGATATGACCAGCGCCTCGTCTACATCAAGCAGGAAAACAAGGGGCCGGCCGGAGCGCGCAATACGGCCATCCGCGCCGCCCACGGTAAGTACATCGCCTGCCTCGATAGCGACGACATTTACCTGCCCGGCCATCTAGCCCGCCTCGTCTCTCATCTTGAGCAAAATAGCCTGCAGTTGGTTTATTCCGATTGCTACTACCTCCGCGGCGGAAAACACATTGGCCGGTCATTTGAGCGCGAGCCGCAGAGTCTGCCGGTCACATTCGAAAAGCTGCTGACGGAGGATTGCTGCATCTCGACCTCGGCCATGCTCGCCTCGCGGCAAGCCATGATCGATGCAGGACTATTCGACGAGCGCTACCGGCGCTGCGAGGATTTCGACCTCTGGCTGCGGATGGCCTTTAACGGGGCCAAAATGGACCTTGTGCCCGAGGCGAGCATGGAACACTACCTCCAGCCCGATGGCCTCTCTTCCGACCCATATCTACTCACCTCGGCGCGAGCTGAAATTTATCGAAAGACACTCTCGACGCTTCCGCTCTCCGGGCAACAGAAGAGGTTGGTGGAAAAATTGATCAACCTGACCGATGGCCGCAGTCAAATGGATCTGGTCAGAAGCGGGCTCCGCGATCGCAATTACTCCCAGGCGCGCCAGGCGGCCAGAAAAGCCGCAAGTCTGTTAGGAGACATGAAGACTCGAATGTTAGCTGTGGCGATTCAGGTCGCTCCCGGGGCCATCCGGTGGTACATGAACCGCCGGGCGCAGCAACAGAACCGCAAACGATATTCCCGTTCTGTTACCAAGGATCAAACCGGGAATGGAACCGCTGAGAGGCAATCGGACGTTCGGCTACAATCGAAGGTATCAGTGAAACAATAGCAGGGCGCCCCCAAACTCGGCGCGGCTACCCGGTTAAGCCCCGCTTCCCCTGAATTGCTGGGGAAAACTGATCACAACGAAAGATGTGAACTTTTTTATGATGCAGAAGCTTCGTGGATTTAAAAGGATGTTCGGCCTGCACCGTCCAGGCCGCAATCTGGACGTGTGGCCGGATGACACCTTCCTCATTTCCTATCCTAAGTCGGGTAATACCTGGACACGTTTCCTGATCGCAAACCTGGTCCATCCAGAGATACGGGCGGATTTTTCCAACATCAATCGGTTGACTCCGGACCCGGAAGGCTTTTCCAAGCGTGCGTTGGCGAGCATGCCGCGCCCACGAATTCTCAAGAGCCACCAATATTTCGATCCGCGCTACCAGCGCATTATCTATATTGTGCGTGATCCGCGGGACGTCGCACTTTCGCAGTTTCACTTCCATCGCAAGCGAAAGGAAATCGGGGACGACTATCCGCTCGAGAAGTTTGTGGAACGCTTCGTTGCGGGCGAGACAGCTCCCTATGGATCGTGGGGCGAAAACGTCGCGTCATGGTTGTCAACCCGCCATAATCGTCCCGGTTTCTTACTGCTCCGCTATGAAGATATGCTGGAGAATGCGCCGCGCGAGTTAGGCAAGATCGCCGCTTTCCTCGACATTCCCGCCGACCAGGAACGCATTCGAATCGCGGTCGAGCGCAGTTCGGCCGATGAAATGCGCAAACTGGAAAAAACGCAGGCGGGCCTGTGGTCCTCTACCAAGGACACGCGGCAGGACGTGCCCTTCGTGCGCGCCGCAAAGGCCGGAGGCTGGCGCACCGGCCTATCCGATGGGGCGGTAATGCAATTGGAAGCGGCCTGGGGACATCTGATGACCTACCTGGGATACGAACTGCGCTTCCCGGAGAACGGCACAGGCTTCGACTCCAACCGCGCCGAAACGCTATTCAGCGAGCCGGCACGATGATCTATGGCTTAAAAACAGTTCTCAAGTACGCCCTGGGCCGCGATATTGCCGGACGATCCATTGCCGTGCGGCCCGACGATACCTTCATCGTCTCGTATCCCCGCTCCGGCAATACCTGGACTCGTTTTCTTGTTGCGAACCTGCTTTACTCCGACCGGCCCGTTACCTTCGCCAACATTGAGCGCCTTATTCCCGACGCCGAAGCACAGTCCAGCTTGTACATGAAGCGAATACCATCGCCGCGCGTGATCAAAAGTCATGAGTACTTCGATCATCGCTATCCCAAAGTCCTCTACATTGTGCGCGACCCGCGCGACCTCGTCCTCTCTTACTACAATTTCTCGCGCAAGTACCGGCAGATCACGGACGAGTATCCGCTTGAAAGCTATGTCCACGATTTTGTGAATGGCAAACTGACCTCCGCGCCGTGGGGCACGTGGGGCGAAAACGTGGGCTCATGGACCGCCGCCCGCAGCGGGAGGGCCAACTTTCTTTTGATCCGCTATGAAGATTTGATCGAGCAGGGCGAAATGGAAATGGCGAAACTGGCGAAGTTTTTCGGCGTCTCCGCGGCATCTGACGAACTCCGCGCAGCCATCGAAAAAAGCTCTGCCAGCCGTATGCGGGAATTGGAGAAAAAAGAAGGCGCGGATTGGGTAACCACGAAAGATAAGCGCCCGGACATTCCTTTCATCGGCAACGCAGTCTCGGGCAGGTGGAAGTCAAAGTTGCCGGGGGCTGCGGCAGCCGAAATTGAGAGCGCATGGGGCGCTCTGATGACTTCTCTGGGATATGAACTAACCGCGCGTTCGGTGGGAGGCGCGAACTCCGGATGAGACGCCGCTGATGACTTCACCGTGCTCGCTCAACAGCAGCTACGCAGCGCGCACCCCGGTTCTTCCCCCTCTCTTGCCGGTGTTCAACAAAACTGAGTGATTTGTTTTTTCCATGCGCAAGTTTGAAAAAATTCAGCTTCTGAAGAACGTTGGATCGAGCTGGTTTTCGCTCGGGGTCAACGTTCTTGTGGGCGTGTTTCTTTCGCCGTTCATCATGCACCGGCTGGGCGACGCCGCTTTCGGAATCTGGGTCCTGATTTTTTCCATCACCGGCTACTTCGGCATCTTCGACCTCGGTATCAGTACATCCGTCATTCGCTACGTTTCCAAGTACACGGCCACCAAAGAAACGGACAAGCTGGCGCGTTACATCAATACGAGCCTCGCCAGCTATGGCGGCATCGGCCTGCTGAGTATGACCGTGACGGTCATTCTAAGTTTCTACGTCGATCGCGTTTTCAAGGTTCCCGCCAGCCTGCATTCGCAGGCCAGCATACTTCTCCTGCTCGTGGGAGGTTCGGTCAGCCTGGGGTTTCCGCTGGGGATTTCGATCGGCATCCTGGAAGGGCTGCAGCGCTACTACCTCAACAACTGGATCGCGGTGGTAATGTCGCTGACACGGGCGGCTTTAATCGTATTCTTTCTTCATCGTGGATACGGCCTCATTACCATCGCTCTTGTTACCGTATTACCGAACATCCTTGCGGCCATTGTTCGCGCCATTTTTGTCGTCCACTTTCTGCCCCTTCCTTACGGACCGAAATATATAGACCGCGAAGCTTTCCGCCACATGGCGACCTTTGGCGGCGCAACCATGCTCCTGATCATTTCCGCGCGCCTTCGCTTTCAGACCGACGAAATGATCATTGGCAGCATGCTCTCCGCCGCCGCCATCACCTATTTCTCAATCGGCGCGCGAATCATGGACTATGCCTTTCAGGTTGTGGCTACGCTCGCGCAATTATTTGTTCCCATGTCGAGCCAGTCTGAAGCTGTCGGAAACATGGATCGCGTTCGTAAGATCTATATTGCCGGCAATCGCGCCTGCGGCTTGGTCACATTTCCGATCATTGCCACCGTACTCATTCTGGGCAAGTCGATCATTGAGGTTTGGGTCGGACGTAAATATGTCCCGTTGAGCTATCCGGTCCTCGTCGCCCTGGCAATTCCCATGACTCTGCTCATGTCGCAGGCGGCCTCCGGACGAATCCTCATTGGCATGGGCCGCCATCGCCAACTGGCCATCGTGTCTTTGATTGAGGGAGTCGGCAATGTGATTCTCAGTATCGCTCTCGTACGCCCATGGGGCATTGTGGGAGACGCGATAGGAACCGCCGTTCCCATGATGTGCACCATGCTTTTTTTCACCCCGCGCCATATGCGGAAGCAGCTCGGCGTTCCCGTTCGATCATTTCTGCGTCAGGCCTACACGCTGCCCCTGCTCCTCGTTCTGCCCTTTGCCGCAGTGCTCCTGCTAATGCAGAAGCTCTTTTATGCC
>JBAWBR010000107.1:0-3424 GCA_049589875.1 Terriglobales bacterium | reverse complement strand
AAAACGGCCCGCTCGCCTACGCGCTGAGGCAAGGGGGCGAAACTGACGCGCGGCGGTTACTTCACCGACTCATCGAACTATTTGGCCAGCAAAATATTTACGTCGAACTTCAGCGCCATGCCGACCGTTTTCAGGAAGCGCGCAACCAGGCTGCAATTAGCCTTGCACGCGAACTTCATCTACCTCTGCTTGCGACAAATGGCGTCTGTTATGCCACACCCGCCGATCGTCAGATTGCCGACGTCTTCACTTGCCTTCGCAACAAACGACGCCTTGATACTGCCGGGCGCCTGCTGGCGCGCAATTCCGAAGGCTACATTCGCAGCGCGGAAGAAATGTCGCGCCTCTTTTCCGATCTTCCCGAAGCCATTGCCAACACCGAAGAGCTTTCTTCTCGTTTGGAATTCACGCTGGAAAAGCTGGGCTACGAATTTCCGCGCTATCCCGTTCCCGACGGCGAGACCATGGATTCTTTTCTACGTAAGCGCACCTGGGATGGCGCGCGCTGCCGCTATCGGCCGGTTAGCGCCCGCGTGCGCGCGCAACTCGAAAAGGAACTCGCGCTCATAGAAAAGCTCAAGCTTTCCGGCTACTTCCTTATCGTCTGGGATCTTGTTTGCTTCTGCGAGCGCAATGGGATTCTCGTGCAGGGCCGCGGATCGGCCGCCAATAGCGCCGTCTGTTATTCGCTCGGCATCACCGCCATCGATCCCATCGGCATGGATCTGTTATTCGAACGCTTCTTGTCCGAGGAGCGTGGCGAGTGGCCCGATATTGATCTCGACCTGCCCAGCGGCGATGAGCGCGAAAAAGTTATTCAGTACGTCTACGAGCGTTATGGCAAGCGCGGCGCTGCCATGACCGCCAATGTCTGTACTTATCGCGGGCGCTCAGCGGCGCGGGAAATGGGGAAGGTTCTAGGGTTCGATGAAGACACGCTGGGACGCTTATCGGCTGTGGTTGGCCAATTTGAGTGGCGCGATCCTAACGACACGATGGAACGCCATTTTACTTCGAGTGGACTCGATCTCAGCCATCCGCAGATTGCGGTCTATCTCGATCTCTGCCAGCGAGTCCTGGATTTGCCGCGCCATCTCAGCCAGCATTCCGGGGGGATGGTCATATGTCAGGGACAGCTTGATGCTGTAGTTCCACTCGAGCCCGCTACCATGGCTGGCCGCGTCGTTGTGCAGTGGGATAAAGACGACTGCGCCGACTTAGGCCTGATCAAAGTCGACTTACTAGGTCTAGGGATGATGGCAGTTCTGAAAGATAGCATCGGCCTGATTCGCGACCATTACGATGAAGAGGTTGACTTAGCCCACTTGCCACAGGATTGTCCCGATGTCTATGACACGATCCGTAAAGCCGACACGATTGGCATGTTCCAGATCGAAAGCTGCGCGCAGATGGCCTCGCTACCGCGTAACAATCCGACTAAGTTTTATGATTTGGTAACACAGGTAGCGCTTATTCGTCCCGGGCCTATCACGGGAGAAATGACTAGCCCGTATCTAAAGCGGCGGCAAGGCAAAGAGGCAGTTACTTATCCGCATGAATCGCTCATCCCCGTTCTAAAGCGAACGCTCGGGGTACCGCTATTTCAGGAACAATTGCTCAAGCTGGCGATGATCTGCGCCAACTTTAGCGGAGGCGAAGCCGAAGAACTGCGCCGGGCACTCGGCAGCAAGCGATCGAAGCAGCGTATGCGTGAAATCGACGGCAAACTTCGCGCCGGCATGACCGCCAATGGAATTCCTCTGCAAACCCAGGATCAACTCGCCAAATTCATCAGCTCTTTTGCGCTTTACGGATTTCCCGAATCCCACGCCGCCAGCTTTGCACTTATCGCCTATGCCAGCGCATTTCTTAAAGTTCGCTATCTCGCTGCCTTCACCGCGGCGCTGCTCAATAACTGGCCTATGGGTTTTTATCATCCGGCCACAATCGTGAAAGATGCGCAACGCCACGGCCTTCCCGTACATCCCGTGGATATAACTTGCTCCGATTGGAATTGCACTCTGGAAAATGGCTCATCCACGTCCTGTCATCCGGAGCGGAACAGATTGATTTGCGACACAAATCAGTCTGCGGAGTCTTACCCCACAAACCGAACTTGCACGCTTGGTCTTCGTCTTGGTCTTCCTCTTGGTCTTCGTCTTGGCCTACGCTATGTGCGGGGCTTGCAGCAGGCCGCTGCCGAAGCTCTCATGAACAAACGCGAATGCAGTCCCTTCATCTCAGTCGAAGATCTGGCTCATCGCGTTCCCCAACTAAGCCGAGACAATCTGGCTGTACTTGCGTCTATTGGAGCTCTTAATCGTCTTTCTCATGCAAAGCTTCATCGCCGCGACGCCCTCTGGCAAATTGAAAAGGCGGTAAGAAGAAGCGGTCCACTGTTCGAAGGAGTTATTGACCTAGACGAGACATCGCCGCTGCAACCTATGAATATAGAAGAGAGGTTAGTCGCCGACTATCACGGGACCGGACTTACTACGGGACATCACCCCATGGCCTATCGCCGCGAGGTTCTTCGCGTACGGGGAGTCAAATCGGCAATCGAGCTGCGCGCACTTCCTCACGGCATTGAAGCTACAACGGCAGGCTGCGTCATCACGCGCCAGCGCCCCGGCACAGCCAAAGGACTCATCTTTATGACCCTGGAAGATGAAACTGGAACGTCACGCGTGATCATAAGTCCAGATTTTTACGATCGGAATCGCATGGTCGTACTCAATGAACGATTCGTTCTTGTTTCCGGGATCGTCCAGAATCAGGACAACATCGTGCACTTAAAAGCGCGGAGCATACAGCCTTTATCCATCAGCGCCGCAACCACTCCATCGCACGACTTCCATTAGTATTTCTTTCCTCAGCAAGAAAGCGGCCCAGGTTGCCCTGGGCCGCTTTTGTTTGTTTGTCGTTTCACTGTTCGTTTAGCTTCGCTCGTGCCGGACTCCTGTGCTGCCGTTAGTCCGTGAACGAGAACGCCGACGACGTGCTGCCGTTGTTGTTGCTGTCTCCCGCGTAGACTGCCGTCAGTGTTCCCGACTCAGCTACCGCGGTCGTCAGCACACAACTACCCTTGCCGGACGCCAACGTCGCCGTGCAGGTTTCCCCGCTGCTCGCCGTTACCGTCACGCTGCCGGTCGCATACTTCGTCCCCAGCCCGTTCGCTACCGTGAAGCTCACCGTCAGCGCCAGCGGAGCCGTTCTCGATGCTGCGCTCGCCTTGGTGATGGTGGTGGTGGTGTTGATCGGATTCACTGTCAACGACACACTTGCCGTCGCCGTCGTGTAATCCTTGCTGGCTGTCGGTGTGAACGTGACTCCCATCGTGTAGCTGCCGGCCGGCAGTACCGTGGTTGCCGTCACTGCGTTCCCGTTCGCCGTGTAGGCGAACTTGCCCGCAACGTTGGCCGTC
>JBAWBR010000106.1:0-2424 GCA_049589875.1 Terriglobales bacterium | reverse complement strand
GGGGTACATAAGGCAAGTGAAGAAGTGGGGAATGCGCGGAAAATATCCAGATGAATAACAAAGTCACGGTACTCACGCGGCGGATCGAATCCAGGATACTCGTGTTACGCGGCCGAAAAGTAATTCTGGATCGGGATTTGGCGGCGCTGTATGGAGTAGAGGTCAAACGCCTGAATGAGCAGGTAAAACGTAATGGAGAACGTTTCCCGGCTGATTTCATGTTTCGAACGAGGAAGGGAGATTTGAGGTCGCAAATTGCGACCTCAAACATGCCGCTGGAAGGGAAGACGAAGACAAGAGGCGGAAGACGCTATTACCCGTTCGCCTTCACGGAGTACGGAGCGATTATGGCAGCGTCAGTGCTGAATTCGCCGAAGGCCGTAGAACTGAGTATTTTTGTCGTTCGGGCGTTTGTGCGAATGCGCGAAGCAGTGGCCACGAGCCAGAAGATCGTCGCCAAATTGAGGGACTTGGAACGGAAGGTAGGCGATCACGATACAGAGATCGAAGAGATCGTCAACGCGTTTCGCGAATTAATGGCGCCACCAGCGCGTGGCGGCAAAAAAATCGGATTTCAAGTTCCAAGAGCAAATCTTTGAGGTCGCAAATTGCGACCTCAAAAACCTGCCAGCCCATGGAACAAGCAATGCCGGGCGTTCCTGGTGTTTAGATTTTCTGCAATCGCTGCACATCGTGCACACCCGGAATCTGCCGCACTCCGTCGATGATTCTCTGCAGGTGCTTGAGGTCGGCGATTTCCAGAACCACATCCACATTGGCCTGACCATTCGACGTGCGGGTTTCAATGTTGCGAATGTTGGTTTGCGTGTCGCTGATGACGGCCGTGATTTGCTTGAGCATACCGAAGCGGTCGTCGCACAGGAGCGTGATTTTTACGGGATAAGAAACAGGCTGGCCTTCTTTGTCCCCCGCCCATAGGACATCGATTCGGCGCTCCGGTTCATAGAGAAGATTGGTAACGTTGGGGCAATTGATAGAATGGACCGCGATGCCTTTGCCGCGCGTGACGTAGCCAACAATGGTCTCGCCGCGAATTGGATTGCAACATCGCGCACGATAGACGAGAAGATCTCCCTGGCCTTTGACGACAATGGCATTCGAGTCACCACCAAAAACGCGCCGTACCACGCTTGAAATGCCATGTGCCGACGATTGGTCATCGGTCTCGGCGATTGGTTCTGCACCCGCAGGAGCGAGTTTGGCCAGCACTTGTCGCGCGGAATACTTGCCATAGCCAATCCCCGCCATCAGATCGTCGACGCGACCGAGGCCGTAATCATTGGCCGCCCGCTGCAATTCGGGCTCCTTCATGTCTTTTAACGAGATGCGATATTTGCGGGCTTCTTTTTCAATCAGCTTGCGTCCGATTTCAATGGCACGCTCACGCTGATGAACATTGAGCCAGTGCTTGATCTTGTTGCGCGCGCGTGAGGACTTGACCACGGCCAGCCAGTCGCGGCTGGGCTTGTGGCCGGGCTGCGTGAGAATTTCGACAATGTCGCCGGAGTGCAGCTTGTGGCGGAGAGGCACCATGCGTCCGTTGACCTTGGCGCCGGTGCAAGCATGGCCGACCTCGGTGTGAATGGAATAAGCAAAATCGATTGGCGTCGATTCACGGGGAAGGACTACGACTTTGCCTCTCGGAGTGAAGGTGTAAACCTCTTCGGGATAGAGATCGACCTTCAACGTAGAGAGAAATTCGTTGGGATCAGAGACGTCGCGCTGCCACTCAACCACCTGGCGTAGCCAAGCAAGCCGCTGCTCATCCTGCGCGGAGACCGGGCCGTCTTTATATTTCCAGTGTGCGGCGATGCCTTCTTCGCACATCTTGTGCATTTCTTCGGTGCGAATCTGGATCTCGAAGGTCTCGCCGGTTTCGGTAATCACCGATGTATGCAGCGACTGATAAAGATTCGGCCGCGGCATGGCGATGAAATCCTTGATGCGGCCGGGCACAGGCCGCCAAAGATTGTGAATGATACCGAGAACCGCATAGCAATCCTGCACTGAAGTTGTGATAACGCGCATGGCGTAGAGGTCGTAGACCTGATCCACGGAGATGCGCTGCCGCACAAGTTTGTTGTGGATGCTATAGAGGCGCTTGACGCGGCTTTCCACGCGGCCAGTAATACCGGCTTCCTTGATTCCATCGCGCATGGTGGCCTCTACGCGAGCCATGAAGGCTTCGCCCTCTTTGCGACGCGACTCGACAGCGGCGCGCACCTGCTCAAAGCCGATGGGATCGACATACTTGAATCCCAGGTCCTCGAGTTCTCCGCGAATTTTTCCCATGCCAAGCCGGTGCGCAATCGGGGCATAGATGTCGAGGGTCTCCCGGGCGATTTTGCGCTGGCGCTCGGGATCGAGATGCTCGAGCGTGCGCATGTTGTGCAGGCGGTCGGC
>JBAWBR010000105.1:0-62793 GCA_049589875.1 Terriglobales bacterium | reverse complement strand
GCATGGAGGACACTGAGGACGGCGGGCGCTATCGCGAGAGGGTTCTTGTGACGAAGATTCGCCACCGATGCGTTTGAGTTGCTGGTCTTCTTTACGACAGCATGTTTTTGAGCTTCTTCCGCCTGTTTGACCAGAGGAGATCGACCAGGCCGGAGTACATGAACTTGTATTCGGCTGGGGAATAGCGGGATTCGATTTCTTTGCGCCAGATAAGGTGAGGAGAATCGGCGGCGGGATTGACGGTTCCGGGGCAGGGCGAAAAGCAGAAACGATAGGCGAGCTTGACTGCATCCGATGCAGCACGATCGATCGCATCCCATGAGTAGGGCCATGCAAACGCATGAGCGGGATGGCCGGTCCAGAGCGCGATTTGCTGGGCGCTGTCGCGGATTTCGCGCTGCAATTCCGGATCGGCAATTGCGGCCAGACGAGCGTGTGACAGAGTGTGGCTGCCAACCCAGTGGCCTCGGCGAACGAGATCGGCAAGCTGGGGGCGCGTCATCGGCTGCCAGATTTTGTCTTCGTCTGGATGGCGGTGGGCCTTCTGGGGGCGATTGGCGGATTGGAACTCCGCGGATTGGAACTCGCCATGCTTCGATTCATCAGGAATGGCGCGGCCGTGGACGTTTCGCGTGTCGATTTTTGAGTCGTAGTAATTTTTTGCGGCGTTGCCCTGTAGACCGATGAATTCGGATACGACGAAGAAGATGCCGCGCGCATTGAAAGATTCGAGGAGGGGCGCGGCGATGAGATAGTTGCTTTCGCGGCCGTCGTCGAAGGTAAAAAGCACGGCGTGCTTTGAGCCGGGCCAGCTGTGCGTTTTGGTGGCGAGCGCGCGCGCGAATAAATCGGGAGTAATGATGGTGAAATGCCTGGCGACCCAATCGAGCTGCTGCCGAAGTTCGGCGCCTTTTGGGGTTTCATGCATTTCGACAACGACGATGCTGGAATGAGCGCGGCCGCGTTGCAGCGCAAGCGCAAGTTCGTTCAAGCGCAGGAGGGATGCGGTCTGCAACATCAGATGACGAGCATGTGTTCTCAAAGGCACGTTGGGATTATCGCGGGATTTCGGTTCGATTGTTGCCTAAATAAATCCGTAAACGGGGAAAAACGAAAACGGAGAGTCTAAAACAATTTCTTCAGATCAGCCAGTCGCCATCGGCTGGGACAAAATAGTGGCGATCGCCTGGGGACAGTGCGCCGGAGCGGTCGAGAAGCCACCCATTCGGCGCTTCGAATTCGCGGCGGTGAAAACCGGCTTGGATGAGCGCACTCTGGCATGGCGCATCCTGGCAGCGCACGACGATCATATCCGCGCGGTCACGGTATTCCTGATGGAGAACAGCGAGGATCGCGGAGAGCGTATGGGGATCGGGCTTGGGAAACGCATCGAGCAGATTCAGCGAGCGAATTTGGCGGCGATGGCCGCGCAGCCTCTCATTCACGGCAACGAACACACCTCCTGGCATTTCGCGATTGCAGAATGCGAATACGGCGACTGACTTACCGCGTTGCGAAAAGTAGCGCCAGCGAATATACGCTTCGTTTCGTAGCGCAGAAAAATCATCCGGAGAATCAAGCAGAGGCAACTGCATCACCTCTTCGATAGAGGACAAGCGAAGCAGTTGGCTTTCGGGATGATTGGGAAGGCGAAGAGGGCGAATATAGCGCAGCCAGGGAGCCATGGCACCGGCAGCGCGCGCCAGCGACTCGCTGTCTGTGCGACGGGCGATAACTTCCTCGACAACTGGCGGCCAATTGATCACTCCCAGCAACTCGTGATCGGAATTTGCAATTGGAGTTGCTCCGCGCGCCTTCCAGAGTTGCGCGGCAATGGTGTTAGCGGAATTTCCAAACACGGGCCACTGCTGCGCGATGCGCGTGAACTTGAGGAAGAGCGCACCGCCGGAGCCGCGATGAAGTTCATCCACATAAAAACAGGTGGACCCAAGAAGCAACAACTGCTTTGAGCCAAGGGCGAATACCTGCGGAAGATAGAGGATGCAGCCGACGAGCATGCCATCGGCTGAGCGCACGCCGCATCCGAGAGGAATGAGCTGATGGCGGGCGGGATTTTCAAGCAGCAGCCAATTCAGGCGAGCCAGCGTAGCCTCATGCGCTTGTCCGGATTGCGAGGCGATGAAGGTGGCGAGCTCGGGCAAATCGTTTTCCGCCAAATCGACCAGGCGTGGCCCTGAAGACGGAACGCTGGGGCGGGCGGCGATCATGATTTCACGACGCCGCGGTAAAGATCGGAAAGGCGGCGCACCTGATCTGACAGTGTATGGCCGCTGAGAATGGTTTGGCGGGCGTTGGCTCCGAGACGAACCCGAAGATCGGGCGAGCGCAATAGCTGAAGGAATGCGTCGGCCATTTGGGAGACGCCGTCAATTGGAATCAGCCAGCCATTTTGCTTATGCTGAATTATTTCGCCGATGCCCTGGCCTTCGCAGGCGATGACGGGCTTGGCGGAGGCCATGGCTTCAAGATAAGCGCAGCCCAAACCTTCGAAGCGGCTGGGCAGCGCGAAAATTGTGCATTCGCGCATGGCTTTGGCGACGGCCTGGCGATCCTGGCGGCCGAGAAAAGAGATTTTGCCGGCGATGTCCAATTGGCGGGCGAGACCGGCGAAGAGAGTTTGATCGGGGCCTTCTCCGATGATGGCACAGCGTAAGTTTGGGATTTCATTTTTAATTATCGCGATGGCTTGGAGAACGACTTCGTGTCCTTTGCCGCGGAGAAGGTTGCCGACGATCAGGATGGTCGGGGGGCGATCGGCGAGCGGGATTTCCTCGGGGAAAAATATCTGCGGATCCACACCGTTGTAGATCACGCAGCTGGGGACGGGATGCGGCAGTCCGTTTTGCAAACTTTCTTCAATCTTGCGGCTGATGCAGACGACAGACGCGGCGTGACTGTAGATTTCGGCGGAGAGTCTGGCGCGGCGCTGGGCTGCCGCGGTTGCCGGCTCGAAACAGGCGTTGAAGACATCCAGACCGTGGATTGTGACTATAAACGGAATTTTTAATCGACGGGATAACAAGAGCGCGGCGTGGGCACAGGGCAGAGTGGCGTGGGCGTGAATCAAGTCAATGGAATTGCTTCGATGAAGCCGCTGAACGAACTGGATGAGGCGGTGGTAAAGAAAAAATCCGGCGGTGGCGAGGCCCAGATTTCCAGGGACGGCTGGATAGCGCAGCCACTCGGCCGGTGCGAATGGCGCGGGGCGGCGACGGTCGCGGTGAAACGGAGAGACGCCAATGACGGTCGAGGCTAACTTAAATTTTGAGAACTGGCCGAGGGGCTCGGAGACATAGGAGCCATAAACGGGATTTGAAGCATAGGGAAAAAACGGTGTGAGAGTAAGGACGTGAAGCGAGCGGGAGTGCGGATTCGGGGAATTCGATTGCGCAATATTGAGCGGAAATGCGAGATGGGGCGCGGCTGTCATCTACGTAAGCGGGATTCAGCAAGGCTATCCGACTTTGCTGGGGCGATCCAGAGATTTTTCGGCGCGAGCTATACAGGCTTCGACTAATTCGGCGATGCCGCCGATGGTAGAGAAACGCGGGTCCTGCATTTCCGCTTCGGAAAATTGAAACTCGAAATAGTCTTCGAGTTCGCTTACAAATTGGACAATCTCGAGCGAGGTGAGGAGACCGGCTTCCAGATAGTTCACGTTCGCAATCTCGCTGAAACTCTGCGGCCGCGGGCCACTCAGTTTGCCGCGTGATGAAAACCAATCCGCAACCCAACTGGAAATCTGCTGACTCACGACACTACCTTTCGATGGCGATGCAGCGGGCGGGCGAACCGTCTGCGCCTTTGATTTTTAGCGGCAGAACCACGAGTTCAACCACCGGCTTGGACAACGCTCGAAGATTGCATAAATATTCGACCAGCATAACTTCGGCGCCGAGAAGAATTTTGTGATTTGGAGAGTCGTTGCCACTGGCGCGGGAATGGGCTGGGTTGTCGGGCGAGGGCGTATCCATGGCGATGAGGCGGCAACCGGAATCCACGAGCCAGCGAGCGGCTTCCCGCGAAAAAAAAGGATAATTATTGTAGTAGGACATCTGGCCGAAATGGTCGGACCAGTCGGTGCGCAGGATTATGCGCGTCGGAACTTTAGTTCCCAGTTTTTCCTTGAGCGCGGTGACGCCAATCTCCTGATTAGGTTGGGCGGGGGCGAAGTTGATTACAGAGGCTTCGCCAACTAACGTGTCGAGCGGTATCTCATCGATGCTTTTGCCATGGGGAATAAAGTGCAGCGGAGCGTCGGCGTGGGTCCCGGTGTGGGTGCCGAGCACGAGCTTGCGAGTTTCACGCCCCTCGATTCCGTGACGGCCAAGAATGCTGATTTCAACGACCGGGTGCCAATGCGTGGGGAAGGTCATCATGCCTTCGTGGAGAGTGAGCGAGAGATCGATAATCTTCATGCACCGGTGCCTTGCCTGGCGAGAATTTCCGGGGCTTCGGAGCGAGCCGGGGAAGTAATTTGAAGTTTTCCCCAGACTAATTCGCGCAGGCGGACTTTTTGAATTTTACCGTTTGAGGTGCGCGGGAATTCGTCGATTGCCATGTAACGGGAGGGCTGCTGATGGGGAGCCAGTGCCTGCTTGCACTGCGCCATGATCGGGGAGAGAACGGACTCGAGCGTGACTTCGGGCTCGAGTTTCAAGACCGCGACGATATCTTCGCCATAGAGTTCATGGGGCACGCTGACCACGGCCGCATCGAGGACGTGAGCGCAGTGAAGAAGGACTTCTTCAATCGCGGCGGGACTGATGTTGATGCCTCCGCGAATGATGAGATCTTTTTTTCTGCCGGTGATGAAGAGCGAACCCGCTTCGCCGAGGTGGCCGATGTCGCCCGTGGGGAACCATGTATTCACGTCGACCTGATTGAGATCGCCGTTCCCGGAGAGGTAGCCGGCCATCAAATCAGGCGTTAGAAGCTGGATTTCGCCTTCCTGGGCGGGTGGAACCTGCGACCCTTGATCGTCGCAGAGACGGAGGCGGATTCCGGGCAAGGCCTCGCCGACGTAACCCTGGGAGTTTTCTTCGACGTGCAAATTCTCGCGCGAATGAGGGCGCGCGGTCACGAACAAAGTTTCCGACAATCCGTAATTTTCGGTAAGTGCGATTCGGTATCGCGATTCGAAATCTGCCTTTACTTTTGCGGGCAGGGGTGCGAAGCCAACAAATGTCTTTCGTATTGAGGAGCGGCAGTATTGCTCGCCTTGATACCCGCGATCCATTTTCAAAAGAATCGAAAGCACCGTGGGCGCGAGCCATAGCGTGTTGACGTTGAAACGCGCGGCTTTTTCCCAGAATGTGATGCTGGAACGCGCGTCGAAGACGTGATCGACGACAACGCTGGATCCCATGAGAAAAGGCAGTAGCAGCAGATTGTAGAGGCCTCCCATGTAGGCCATGCTGAGGGTGAGGTAGAAACGCGAATTGGAATCGATGGCCTGGGCTTCGGCGAAAACGGAAGCATTACGAATCATGCGGTCGAGGCGATGGGCCAGACCCTTGGGCTTCGCGGTGGTGCCGGAGGTGTAGACGATGAGCGCGAGATCGTCGGCGGCGGAGTCGCTGAAGGGCGCGAAGGCGGTGGGATTTTCGAGTTGATGGATATCGATGACAGGATCGGAAGAAGACGTTGCCGGATCCTGCGAAATTGATAAGAGAATCGGGCGATCCAATATGGCGGCAAATTTTTGCCGGGCCGCGAAGCTCGCTACGGTGCATCTTGGGCGGCAGTTCGTGAGGATGTACTGCACCTCCGATGAGCTTAGATTCGGATTGACGGGGACGATGGTTGCGCCGAGGTATAGGCATCCGAAGTAGAGGGCGGCGAGCTCGGTGCAGTTGGGAACGATGGTGGCAACGCGATCTCCTCGAGTGACGCCGCGTTGACGAAGGCAGGCGGCGATTGCGGAAGACTGCTCGTGGAATTCGGCGTAGGTGATTTCGCGGCTGGTGAAGGCATCAACAAGAAATACTTGCCGGGCGGAAATGCGGAGGCGGTCTTTCACGCGGTTGGCGATGAGTCTGCTGGTGGGATCGAAGGTTTGACCATCGTTCGCGTTGGCGGAGCGATCGTGGAACGTCATTCGGCAACCGCCATTTTGACTTGCTGGGAAGTGGCCAGCATGTTGGAGATGGCGGTCCAGCGCGCGACCTGGCCACGATAGGCGTGGGCGGGATCGATGCGGAGAACGTTGCGATGAGGCAAATCCTGCTGCAGGCGCGGGAAGTAGCCCGCCGTAATGAATGCCGCATGGGGCGAGGCGAACTGATCGATGGCAGCGGCATCCGCTGCGCTGGGCGGACATAAGAATAAAACAGCGGTCACGCCGAGATCGAAATGCATACGGTCGGAAAAATTTGCAATCTCCCAGGCGTTAGAAGTCGCAGTTGCGCTGGCGGGGAGACTTCCGCGAATGGCGATGCCGCGGAATATTTTGGAATAACCCGCGAGCGATTCGCTTGAGGGATTGCCATAGACGAGCAGGCAGTCATCTCCGTTGCGCTGCGCGATGGCCAGCAGAATTTCTTCTTCAAATACAGCGCGTAAATGCCGGGAGCGGATGGGCAATACGCGTCCGTCTCCGACAAAATCGCGAATCACGCTCATGTGCCCGGCTGCCCACGCGCCTCCGTCGAGATCGAACAAATAGAGGGCTATCGTGTCGCGAGTAATATCGAGAACCTGCCGCAGCAATTGCTCAGAACCATAGGTAACTCGGCCGATGACAGTGGCATGTTCGTCCGGCATTGAGTCGGCGAGAACTAAATCGGCGAGAACGAGGTCGCAGGCATTCTCCGCGAGAACGGGCTGGGGATGCGCTTTTTCAGCCGCGACCAGTTCGAGGACAGGCTTTGCGCGGCGCTTGGCGCAGGTGACGCTCATGCCTTCGACGAGCGAACGCACAGCTTGGAGGGAGGAGCTGATCGAGTTCTCGGAAATGCCAGGCGCGCGAAAAGAAATCAATGCGGGGTCGCGTGCGGTAACCGACGCTTTGGGCAGATTTCGCGCGACGCGATCGAGATCGGAATCGTTCAACTCAAGCGGGTTGAGCTTTCCCATGGCGGCAACGAGGCGGCGCGCATCCACGCCATGGGACTCGGCGACGGCGGCTACTTTTGGAAGGAATGAAGAATGGAAGCGGCTGTAGCCCATGGTCACTGACATCATGTCGTAGAGCTGCATCTGCGACATGAGCGGACTGAGAAACTGCTCGGCGGCATCCATCACTTCGAAAAGATCGATGCCGGTTTCGATTCCGAGATTGCTGAAGACGGCGACGGCGACTTCGGTGGGAACGTTTCCGGAACTGCGGCCAAGGCCGTAGAGCGTGGCGTCGATCATAGTGGCGCCGCAGCGGAAGGCTTCAACGCTGTTGGCAACGGCAAACTGCAGATTGCTGTGGCCGTGGAAACCGAGGGCGCAGTCGCAAGAGGAGCGCGCCGCGCTCAGATAGCGGCGGACATCATCAGGGAACATGCTGCCTGCGGAATCCACGCAGTAGATAACTTCAGCGCCGGCGCACTCGCCTGCTCTTGCCTTCGCGGCAAATTCGTCGGGAGCGATGCCGTAGGTCTTCATGAAATTCAGACATGCGATGAGTCCAAGCTTGCGGGCAAGTTCGAGATAGCGATACGACTGCTCGACCTCGGGGGCATTGCAGCCGATGCGTACGAAATCGAGACCGGCGGCGCGGGCACGATTCAGATCGTCGGCGGCGCCGATGCCGGGGATGAAGAATGCTCCGATCTTTGGTGAGTGAGTGGAAGCCGCGATGGCGGCGCGCTTTGCAGATTCGATGAGGCGCTCATCGCTCGCGGGCATGGAACCTTTGCCGGCGTGAGCCGCGCCCAGTCCCAGGCCGTGGCCGACCTCAATCCAGTTGAAGCCGAGTTTGGCGAGCACGCCAGCGAGAAGAGCGGTATCGCGCTCGGTGAATTTGAAATCCACGGCATAACTGCCGTCGCGGAGGGTGCACTCGAGGATTTCAACGCGGCTGGGTTGCCGATCGATTCCGGGGATGGAGTCATCCGCGCGCATTTCTTGAACTGGCTCCTCGCGCATTTATCTGCTTTTCAACTTGCTTGCGATTGTGGCTGGAACCGTCAGTATACTATTGCGCCTGGTTCGCTGGCGGGGCTGCCTGGCCGGACTCTGATTTTAGTTGATTGGCCAAATCGAGTAAGCGCGCGACGTGATTTTCCCAGCTGAAATCTCTTACACGTGCCAGGCTTGCCTGCGACAACTTTGCCGCCAAATCTGGGTCGTCATGAATACGCAGAACGCAATCTGCCAATTCATCCGGCGAACAGTGGGGGAAATAAATGGCCGCGTCTCCGCAGATTTCACGATGCACGGGCAGGTCGGAGGCGATCACGGGCAAGCCTGACGACATGGCCTCGACGAGTGGATGAGCAAAAGATTCCGCGTAAGCGGGAGTGACGTAGATGTGGCAGGCGCGATAAAGATGATGCAGGGAACGATAAGGGATGGCTCCGAGTTCGACGATATCGTTTTCGGCGCGGAGTTGCGTTACGAGCGACGATGCCGCTTCCGCGCGATATGTGCCGGGGTTGTCGCGGGAATGGAGACGGCAAGTGAGATAAAGCTTCACTTTCTCACTGCGGAGATCGTCGTGGAGATTCCCGCCGCGCAGACCGGCTTTCACAATTGGCAGGGCGCGAAAGAGGGTTTCGAAATTGCGGTAATAGTTGTAGTGGCTCACAAAAAGCAGGCGAAGCGCGTCGCGGCCGTTAGCCAGTTCGGCTT
Source organism: Terriglobales bacterium (assembly GCA_049589875.1). GTDB lineage: Bacteria > Acidobacteriota > Terriglobia > Terriglobales > Acidobacteriaceae > Acidiflorens. Next base: position 53,988 of record JBAWBR010000105.1, on the reverse strand, counting down.
GCACGTGCTCAGGGAGCGGGGTTTCATCGCTCGCGAAGAATTGGGGATTGAAACCGTGGTGAATGGCGACGACTTCCCTACCGCTCCATTCGGAAAGTTCGCGGGCAAAGGCTTGGCTGGGAGCGATGGTGACATCCGCCCGGCGGATGGATTGCCGCGCAAACCAGCTCTTTATTAGTGTGTCGAGCCAGAGGGCGTAATCGCCGCGGGCTCGGACATCGCGAAAGAAATCGGGCGACGTGTAAAGACCATTGCGGGAGAGAAGAATCTGGGGCACGGGTGAATTCCAAAGCGCGAAGTTGCCAGTAGAGAGCAAAACTTGCGCGCCGGTGCGGCGAATGAGATTCGCGATTGTCTTTTGCTCATGGAGGAAGCGGCGTGGAGCGCTGGAAAAATCGGAGGTCTCGACAAAAGAAATATTCGCAGTAGTCCCTTCGAATTCGCGGCGGAGTCTGGGAGTGCAGAGGATGGTGGCTTCGATGGCAGGGCGGCGAGCTAACTTGGGTATCACATTACGCAAGTAGGTAAGGCCGCCGCCGGCGCTCGCGGCCAGAGCATTGATGAGCAATCGGGTCATCGATTGGGAACGGCAACCTCAAAGCGCTGGATTGGTCTTGGAATGCGCGCGAAAGCTGCGCTGGAACGCGCGGTGACCGCGGCGGGCATCAGGTCGGCGAGCAAAAACGCGCAAGGCCAGAAATACACGCTGGTGTAAGAGCCGACCGCGAACATCCAATCTTCGAAGCCGGCATGCACAAGGCCCGCCAGGACAACCATTGCCAGCGGAATGGAATAATGGCGCGGGTTAGAGGTCTTTCGCATCCAGGAGCAAACGCGGTATACGTTTGACACAGTCAGACCCAGCAGGGCGAGAAAGGGCACAACGCCGAGAAGACCGACCCACTCTGCGATTGTCATGTAGCTGCTGCCGTGTTCGCGAACCGTCTCAGCGCTGGAGGCGAAGCGGCCGAATTGGAAGCCGGGGTCTTCGCCGGTGGGGCTGGTGCCGTATCCGGTGCCGAACCAGGGATGCTCCTTGATGGATGAGATCGTATTTTCCCATGGCGTTTTTCGTGAGCCGAGCAGACCTTTTTCCTTGTGCCCTTTGTAGAGAGCCAAATCCTTTAAATCGGAGATCGTCTGATCCAAAGCCAGGGGAGCGAACATGCCGCTCAGGGCGACAGCCGCGAGCGCGAGCGCCGTGATCTTTGTCAGCAATTTGTATTGACGCAGGCAAATACAGAAGATAAGCGTGACAACAATCATGGAAACGATACCGGCCCGGGCCATGCTGTAGAAAATGAGAAAGACGCAGAGAAGAAGGAAAGCGAGCCGGCGCAGGCGAGCCAGCGGACCGTCGGTGGTAAGCCATCCCCAAAGCAATATTGGAAAGACGCCGATGCTGAGGGCCGCACCAAGCGCGTTGGGATTGCCCCAGATGCTTTGGCCGAGGCCGAAATAACAGATGGCCGTGGCGGCGGTGGCGATCTCGCAAGCGAGCAGCAATCCATTGAAGAAACGCGGCTCGCGGCCAACGGCGGCCACTCTCACTCCGGAAGAACAATAAAGAAAAAGCAGCAGCAGGCTGAGCGCCTTGAAAGATGCCATTTGCGCGTAGGGCGAAACTGAGGCGGAAACAAAGGCGGCGCCGACGCAAAAGAAGGAGAGCAGATGAATCGATTTGAATTGCTTCCTTGGAGCGTTCATCCAGATGACAAAGCCGACGAGTGCGCCGATGGAGAGGACGACCCAGCGGCCGCCAGTCCATACACCTGCCATGGGGAGGGCCATTCCGGCCCACAGAAAGGACACCATCAGTAAAAGAAAGAAACGGCTGTCGAATTTCCAAAGGCAGGCGATAACGATTTCGATCAACAGGATGCTGGCAAGGAAGGAAACATCGCCGAAATATTGAAGATGGCTATGAACCACGAAAAGCACAAAAGCCACACTCGCGGCGATCCCTGCCCATAGCAAAAGCTTCGCTGTATTCATTGGGCACACCTTCTTGCCGCAAGCGCATTTGTTGCCACCATGCCTGGCGGCAGCGCAGCCGCCGCCAGACCCGAGGCACAAATTTCGGGCGAGTAATTAAGAATGCGTTCGGCGCTGCGCCTGCCCATTTGCTCGCGCAATGCTGGGTTATTCAGCATGCGTCCGATTGCCACTTTGAGCCTTTCCGGATTTCGCGGCGGAACGAGATAACCATTCCATTCGTCCTCGATGAGGTCGGCGGCACAGCCGGCGACGGTTGTCGTGATGACGGGGAGTCCGCAGGCCATGGCTTCGTTGACGACCAATCCCCACGGATCGGTGTGGGTGGGCAGAATGAGCGCGTCTGCCAGCGCGTAGAAAACGGCAAGGTCTTCGCGATGAAGGAATCCGGGAAGACGCACTTCACCGGGCGAGATTTCTTGCGCTCTGCACTCCAAGGCTGGCCTGCTCGCGCCATCTCCCACGAAAATCAAGCCTGTCTCCTGGCGATAATTGTTCTCAAGCCTGCCATAAGCTTCAAGAAGATCGAAAACGCCTTTTTCCGGGATCAAGCGGCCCACGAAGAGAATAAAACGCTGCGGGAGATTGTATCTTTTACGAAAGTCGGCGGCATGTGCTCTCACACTGTGAGCGTGGGCGGCGAACCAATGATTGTCAACGGCATTGGGCGCAATGGTGATTTGTTCCCGGGGCGCTCCCAGAGAGTGCAGATATTCGAATGAGGTTTTGCCTGGAACGACGAATCGAGTGCATTGCGAGACAAAATATTTTTTCACCGATTCCAGTGCAGCGAGATTTTGCCGGGCGTCATGAGCATTGCTCTCCGACCACAAGATGAAATCGGCATCATGGCTGCGAGCCCATGACAGGGACTCCCACGAAGCGGCGTAGTTGTAGCCGCCGCAGATTATTGCTTCGGGAGCAAACTTTTTTAAACGGGATCGCAGGCCCCAATTCAAGGGCAGCGAGTGTTTCCCCACGCGAAGTCGCAGCGAGGGCAGTACTTCATAGGAAAAGCGGATTTCATCTTTATAAACTCGCCACTGACGAAGGACGGAATCGGTTTCGGCGAGAAATAGGACGTGCAATTCAATTTGCTCGTGGCAGGCGAGCGCGTTAAATACGGGGATGCGGTATGGAGAAATAATCTCGGACAAGATCAGCACGCGGCGTTTTTCATGATGTGTGCGGAGAGAGTTTGCTGGACTACTTACCGACGAGACGCTCTCGATAGCTGTCTGCGTACGCGGCATCGTGGTCGCAATGTTTCCGATGAAGTTCTGCCGGTGGGCGATGGCCTCGTCGAAGATAGCCGCCCATTGTACGGCGATCTCATCCCAATTGAAGTTTTTGCTGTGGCGAACGGCGGCTGCGGACATTCGATTTCTCAATTCCGCATCTTGTATTAGGCGGCCGAGTGCATTACCCAGATCAGCGTCCGATGCGGCGAGTATGCCGGTAACGCCATCGACGACGTAGTCGGGATGGTAGGAACCGCGGGCGATGCAAGGCATACCGCACGCCGCGGCCTGTCCCAGCACTTGCGGATGGCCTTCCACTTCGCTCGGAAAAAAGAATATCTGGGCGTGCCGCATTTCTTCGCCCAACTGCGCGGCAGTGAGATGACCCAGAAACTGGATGTTGCGGCAACTGGCGTCGTGCGCTTGTTTGCGGCACCCGGCATCTTCTTCGCCGGCGCCGGCAAGGCGGAACTCCCAGTCGGGGAATCTAACGGCCTGCTCGACGACTAGATCGACGCGCTTGTAATTGCGGAACGAACCGGCAAACAGAACGCGCATGGGCCGCCGGACGATTTGCTGTTCGGGACGAGGGTAATAATGGCGACGGTCGATGCCGTCGTGGACTGTATGAACGTTTTCTTTTAGCCCATTGAATGCAGGTACCGTTGCTGTACTCACCTTGGCGCCGCAAATTGTTTGCACGACTTCCGACATGTAGAGGCTATTGCCAGCTAGCGAGTCAGACTCGCGAATCGCGCGGCGGAGAAGCGGGCGCGCCTCAGGCTGAGCATTCTCCAGCCCTCCCGAGACGATGTAAGTGACAAGCGCGGTCCGCAAACTCAGGCGCGCGCGGGCGGCGAGAAACGCCGCGTCCAACGGCCCTTCCCTGGGGAAAAAATAGACATCGGGCGACTGCACAAGGAGGCGCGGGAGAATGCGCGCTGTATTCCAATGCTTGCGCCATTGCAGGAGGTTGGTGTTTGGCCGGGCCGCGATACGCTCATCCGGCGCCCCTGAGGCGAGCATGATGACGCGATAGCTCGAAGGATCGAGGCGCGCCACGATTTCTTTCACGGTGACATTCTGGGCGTTGGAATTGCTCCTATCGGCAAACGAGGGAGTGAAGACGGTGATCATGCGATTGGAGCCGATGGATTAACCTCAATGAGCAACGATGGCGGTCCGAATAAGTATCTTCCAGGGCGAGCACGGCTGCAAATAAGCGTTGTACCTTCGCGTGCGATAGCGGCCGCCATGACATTTATTTCGCGCCACATTTATCGGAGATTCATTGGGCCTCCAATTTTAGCCGAATGTCTCTTAGACGGGCGCGTAGGCGAAGTGCTCCGGAGTGCGGGCCGGCTGGTTTATTGATGTGTTCGGCGGCGATCCGTAAAAGGCGACGACGGATTTCTGGTACTTCCTGTCCGGCTAACGGGCGCTTTTCATCCGGATCGGCTTGTAGATCGAAGATCGTTTCGACGGTCTTCGGTTCAAGACGCATAACCATCTTGTAGCGAGCGTCGCGCACGATCAGGAGTCTTGCGGACAGGCGCGCTTCCGCATTCAAGGGATTCCCGCAAGCGTGGACACATTCGGCAACCGCCGTATCTGCGGTATCGTTTTTCGACTGGGCATTGTAGGGCGCATTGTTGTGCGGCGCATCGTTGTGCGGGGCATCGTTATGCGGGGCATCGTTATGCGGCGCATCGTTGTGCGGCGCATTTTGACGAAGCTGGCTCAATAAGCTCTCGCCTTGAAACGCGGCTGGCCGGGGCACATCCAGAATTTCGAGTAATGTTGGCGCGAGGTGCAAGTGACTGAACAAACGCGACGAGCGAGTCGTGATTGAGAGTCCGGGCGCGCGAATGAGAAGGGGGACGCGCGCTATCTCTTCCTCCAAACCAAGGGGCGCGTGAAAGCGCCGGCCGTGCTCCAGAAAAGCTTCGCCGTGATCTGCGGTGAGCGCAAAGACACAATCGTCCCATCGGTTCGATTGCTTCAAAAAGGCTGCCAGGCGGGCGATTTGGTCATCCAGCCCGCGAATGCCTGCATCGTACAGGTCGATTACCTCCTGCTTGTGTTTTTGGAAATCGGCAGGCGCTAAGTCTGAGCGCTTCCAGAATTCGTTGAGGTAGCGAGCGCGCGCGAGCGAAAGCTTTTCTCCGGTTAATTTAAGGAAGGCATCGGCGGACGGATAGTAGGGAGCATGCGGATCCATTAAGTGAATCCAGAGAAAAAAGGGGTGCGCTCCGAGCGTCGCGAGCCAGGATTCGGCGCCGCGAATTACTGTTTCGGCGGACGGAAACTTACGCACGGCGTCTATGTCATGAACCGGAGGCGCTGCGACGCGCAGGCGGTATTGAAAATACAGGTCGTCATAAAGCTGATTGAGTCCGGTTGCATCCGCCGATTTTTTCAGGCAGCGATTTAGGATTGCGCGAAAGCGGTCATTGAGGCTTCCTTTGGGAACCGATGGAATTCTTTCTGGCGAGGATTGGAAATCATGGAAATCGCTGAAGACCTCAAAACCCTGGTGGTATCCGAAGCGCGGCGAGATATAGGGATTCGCCGCTGTAAATGCGGCCGTCGCATAACCTGCACGCTGAAGCGCGGAGGCTAGCGTGTCCTCATCTGGCGCAAATCCAACGACATCCCGGCCTAGAGCCAGCGGCATGCGCGAAGCGAAAATCGCGGGGAGAGAATAGTAAGTCGGCGCTCCTGCAACCATGGCGTTAGAAATGACTGCCGAATCGCTCGCAAGCGAATCCAGAAAGGGCGTAGTGGGAGGGGCATAGCCGTGGAAACCGCAATGATCGGCGCGGAGGCAGTCCACGGTGATCAACAACAGCGATCTTTTGTTTTCGACCATGCGTTGTTTTCTACCATGCGTTGTTTTTTGCCGAGGGTGTCGCGGAAAGCTAGCGCGCGGATTCCGCGACGGTAACGCCTACTTTAATATTCTCTGCTTCGTCCACCAACAAGCCCTCTGTCGCAATGTGCCATAAATCGGCGTCGCTGACGTAGAGAAGACCAAGCCAGCGTTTTTCCAGTGCGCTCAGAAAATCATCGAGCACGGTCAGCGTCGCGGTGCGGAAATCGCGAATCGTGGAATGCAGATTGATGGAATGCATTGAAATAATCGCGGGCAATCCCCGATCGAGGCAATCATTTGCCCGACCGAGAATTGTTTCGAGCGACCAATTTGCGGTTGCGGGTTCCATTTCAACGTTGCGGAAAGTCAGCAGCATTCCATCGGAATCGAGCGACGGAGCGATGCGCTCACCCGGGCCTCCCTGAACCGCGCGGACTCCTGCTTCAAACCACGCCGTCTTTGTATCCTGATTGGCACGGTATCCGGGCGCGCATGCGCTGAACGGGGTTGATTCGAAGAATGCGCGGAAGATTTCCGCGGCTCGTTGAATTGCCGCGCGCTGCTGGGCCAAGGGTATGAATCGTCGATCGGGCGGCAAGGCGGGATCCCAATATTCATAGCCGATCCAGGGCATGCGCCAGTGAATGTAGGGAGTGCCAGCGCGCCACAGCCTTTGCAGGAGCTCCCTATGCTCGTCCTCGGCGAGTTCGCGCTCGACAGCCGATACGCAAAAATGAGTGAGGCCGTGCAATGCGGGATGGAAGAGCCGTTCGCGAATTCCCTGGCGATAGGCGTCGATTAACGATGGGCGCTGCCAGGAAGCGGGCAGGCCAGCTGTCAGGGGCAGCAATGGAATTTCCTGCGGGCTCGTATCCGAGCAGCGGGGGAAATCCACATTCGCCATGATGAAATTCATTCCGATAGAAGGATGCCGTCCCACGGAATCGCAGTGCTTGGTCAAAACGGCCGTGAGAGCGCGCAAATCGCCAGCGGTTTCGAGGCTGTACGAGTCGTAGGGGTTTTCGCCCAAGTCCACGCTATTGGCTCGCAGTTCGGCCCAACCCTCGCGATCGCGCACACCAACCCGGCCCCAGTCGTCGCTTTGAAAAAGCACGAGCGGACGATCGAAGCGCAGGCCCGGTTCAGGATTTCCGGTCTTCCAGGCGCGATGAAGACGGCCGATCATTGGAGATAACTCTGGACATCGCGTTGACGAATGATCATCTTGACGATTTTAAATTGAGTAGCCGAGCAGCGAGGGCCGGTTGTCATTGTCTGGTGAGTTGGTTGAAAACACACGTTCGCTCAGCGGCCAAAAGCGGGCTTCGCCTCTGCTTGTAATTGCAGCGGTGAACCACTGCGCCGCCCACAATCGCCGTCATTTGCGCGCCCACACGCTGAAGTTGGCGGTAAAGTGATCGTTGGTGCCGCCAAGTTTTTCCAGGATATTTCCGGCGACATTAAGAAGAGGTATCAGAGTCCATGTGAGGATTGAAGTGAGGATTCCAGGCCGCGCAAACGAGAATAGAAAGACGTTTAATGTGCGAAATAACCCGGTAATACTGTTGCCCTCGGGGATCACTTCAACGGTTTCGAAATTTCGCAGGAGGTAGCGCAAACCTTCCGGCAGGAAGCGCCAATATTCGTTGTCGGAATCGCGGATAAAGACCGACGGCGCGCTGATAAAAGCGAAACCACCGCTGCGAAGAACTCTTCCGATTTCTTCGATGGCAAGCGCCGGCTCGGGAAGATATTGGAGCACCTGGGTACAGAGGACGAGATCGAATTGCGCGTCGCGAAAAGGAAGAGCTTGCGCAATGGCGCCGACGTTCACAAGCGGCGTTAGCTGGGGATCGATGGCGATATATTCCTTGATACGCTCGGCGAGAAGTTCGCGGTAGGGTTGCAAGCGGCCGCCGACATCGAGGACCAGAAAGTCAGCAGGCGGCAACGGGTCAATTTTTTCTTGCAGGATTCGCCGCCGATGACGAAGAACCAGCCAGCTTGGATTCCGCAGCGATGGATAAAGGCGCTCCCGGCTTTCTTTTAACACCGTTTCCAACCGCTGGCTGCGCTCTATAAAAAAGAGCTTACATGTAGCCGAGGTCGCGTAGTCGCTGCTCAAGGATTGCTTTCTCTTTCTCGTCGAGCTTTTCGGCGTCATCGCGGAGAAGTTCACGCAACACGAAATCCAATAGCGCTTCGAGGGTTTGAAATTGCGCGGAAAACCGCTGCTCTGCCGAAGCGCAGAGTTCTTCCGGCAAAGAAATTTGCCTGGTGGCGGTCATTTTACAGCGCTCCACGTATTCGATTGCGAACGGCAGAGACAATCATTTTGTCGTCATCATCCAAGCCAAAGATTAGAGAAAATCCGCAAAATGCGGCATAGGAGATCAGCAGCGCAACACAAATCGACGGCCATTGCGGCTTAAACTGCATCGTCAAAAGCTTGATTCCCAGCGTCAAAGCGAGAGCGGCGATGGCCGGCAGGATCAGGCGAAGATAGGTGCGATTGTAGGGCGAAATCCCCAAAGTTTTTCTAACTTCCCGCAAACAGCAATAGTTGTTCAGGATATTTGTGAGAGCGGCCGCGGAGGCGACGCCTAACATTCCAAACGGCCGCACCAAAACCAGCGTGGCCGCAATCACGAAAACCGCCATCATCGCCTGAATTCGAATGAGGCGGCCTTGATTGCCCGACATCAATAGCAGGTAGCCTACCGAGCCAACACCGGTGTTGACTAACTGACCAAGCGTTCCAACAATAAGGACTGCCCAACCTGCACCAAACGCCGGACCGAAAAGAAGCATGAGCGGCTTCGAGTAAATAATAACGACGAAAGCGAGGGGAAGAGTCAAACCGAGAACCCACTTAGTGAGCGTCTGAAAGAGACGCCCAAGCAATGCATGGTCTCCGCGAGCGTGCAAATCGGCGATGGTTGGCGAAAAAATCTGATTAACCGACTGCAGAGCGATGGGCACAAAAGCCACCATGGTGGCCGCAACCGCATAGATGCCGACATCGCGGACATTCAGAAAAACTCCGATGAGAACCTTATCGGTCTGGGACAAAATAAACTCGAGAAAACTCATGCCCAAGACAGCCGCAGAAAATAAATAGACTTCGCGATCCATTGGCACAGCCGCCTGCGCGGAATCGCGCACCTGGGGAGGTGTGATTTTCCAGGCAATGGCAGCGAGCAAAAAAAGAACGACCGCACCGCTCGCAACCTGGGCAAGCAGATAGCCACGAAGCGCAAAACCGGCGCTCAAAGCGATAACGCCCATAACAATGTTCAGCGGGCTGCCAATGAAATTCGTTACGACAGTGCGGATGGCAACATCTTTATAGCCAGCGAGGATCTGTCCGCAGAAAGCGGTAAATCCAGAAAGCACGAGGAGCACCGCAAAAAATGGAATATAGGGCACGAGCGCGGGTGCGTGATAGACACGCTGCGCGAGCCAGGGACCTGCGGTAACGATAAGAACGGCGAGGATGGCGTTTGCAAACAGCAGCAAAACCGCGGTGCGGCGAAGGAATGCGCGCAACTGCTGCCACTGCGCAGTGGCGGAATAGGCGGAAACGAAGCGAGTCGCCGATTGTGGAAGGCCCAGGCCGTTGAACACTCCAAGAAAACCGACGATGGTCATGCCGAGCGCGTAAATGCCCAAGCCATCCGCGCCAAGCACGCGGGCTACATAGATTTTGAAAAAATACCCCGCGCCTGCTGTAAACAGGCTGCCTGCGAAAAAGACGGTGGAGTGCTTTGATATTGTGCCGACCTGCGTGCGGAATTGCGCTTCGTGATTGGCCTCGACGGTTGGGCTTGGCGGCTCGACGATTATGTTGGAAGTGGCCAAATCCGGTGGCTCCGTTGTTATGACAACTGCTGCTGGTCTCACGATGTGTGCTGTTCCGGAGATTATCGCAGAGTAGCCGCGCGATGACTGTGCAGAATTTCGGCCAGTTGTTCGGGTGGAATGCAGCTTATTAACTGGTCGCGCAAGTTGGAGGGGGGAATCGCGGCCGGCAGCATTTCAGGAATTTTAAGCAGATCGTCCGGGCAATCAAGCATTCTGCCCACGCCAAAGCGGGCATATTGCAGTACGTAGCCAACGTAAGCATGGCGCAGCCATCCGCAAAGGAAGACCGGTATGCCTGCGGTTGCGCATTCTACGGCGGTCGAGGATTCGACGGTCACGGCGCACCAAGTGTTTTGCAATATCTCACCGGTTAGTGGCGCTGCGGTGACGGTCACAAGTTGCCGGTCGTCTTTGTTCAGTACCCGATTTAGCATGCGCGCGCGCTGGCGCGGGCTTTCAAAGGGATGCAGCTTCATCAATACTTTTTTGCCGGAAGCGCGCGCAGCGGCACACAGGCGGGTCACAACTTCGCGATAAATTGCCTCCGTGCGCCAGAGATCGGTCTCATAGGGTTCGGTGAAGAAGACGATCCATGGCGATTGATCGCGCCACAGCGAAATATTCTCTGCCGGAGCTGAGGCGGCGCCGGGTCGAAGATTGTCCGCTTCCACTTTGCAAATGCTCTTCAGGTAATCGCGCTCCATTTCACTCTTCGCCAGATATGTGGAATAGGCCGGGGTCTTGAAGGCCATGAATCCGTCGAGCGCGCCATGGTGAAAAGCGATGGCGGGAAGGTTGCGCTGGTTAGCCAGGAGGAGCGGGATTCTAGAATACGGATTCAAGTCGTCTCCGCAGAGGCAGCTCATGATGGAGTATCGCTCGAATACGGCATTCCAGGCGTCGCGAACCGCCAGGCCCCATCGCAGCATGCGCTTTCCGCGGTCGAGCACGCGCAGCCGCGCGGCCAGCTTAAATTCCGGGTTCTCTCGGAGATATTGCGCGAGTTGATCCCAGTCGTTTTCCAGTTTCTTCAGCTCTTTTTTATTCGATTCTTTTGCGTTGGGCTGAGTGCTGACAAATGCAGCCAACCTTTCTGTATGTACATTGGTGGGAACGGGAGATATTTTCCCGGTTTCGCGGGCGAGGACCAGCAGAAATTGCTGATCGGGCAAAATATCCGCATAGCGAAAGGCGGCACGTGTCACGTTGGAATAGGCGCTGGGGATAAGCACGACCGGCGCAGATGAAGGCTTGGGATGTGGCGCGAATTTGCGGCGCCAGAAGTAACGCGGATCATATTTGTCGTAGGCGACCTGCCGCAGCTGTCGAAAACTCAGATTGGCGGCCGCGCGGCGATAGCGGTCCGCGCCTCTGACGAGCTTTCGCAGAGGACCCGGCTTCAACGTGTTCAGCGAGCAGGCTAGTTCAAGGCAAACTGCTTCGGCTACGAGCGAAGGCCGGCTTGCGGTCAGGCTCTCGCATTTCTCAAGGCTCCTGATTTTCTTGCCCAGGCGCTGCGCCAGGAGCAGATCCTGCATTTCGCCTTGCAATAACAGGCCGATCACGTCAAACCAGTCGATGCCGAAGCGATCGATGACACAGCCCGTGCCGAATCGCAAGAGATGCCGCCAAAAGAGAAGATCGTCGACTTCGAGGGCGAGATCGAAAATGCTGAAAATCTCGCAGCCTGCCTTGCGGCTCAAGTGATTGTAAAAAGATTTTGGAGCCCTTCCGAGATCGACGATCAAGTCCCAGCGTCTATTAGCCAGGGATTGCGGGAGGTCGTCTTCGGGATGCAGCAAGAGAATCTTCATGACTCAATTACAGGGACGGAGGTTGGCGGCACGAATGCCTCGCGGAGTTTCGCCGCACGGAGTTTTATCGCACGGAGTTTCATTCCACGACATTTCATTGCGCGAACTTTCATTGCGTGAACTTTCGCCGACAATCATCGTCCAATCGAGAGGCGTACCGCGCTCAATGTCGCAGGCAGCGCGTTGTCCCACTACATCGTTTAGATGACGCGGATGGAGGCCGTCCGAGGGTCGAATGGAGCGCACATTTTGTGGCGTAAATGGTTCATCTTTCTTGATATCTTCGGTCACAAAAAGAGAGCGCCGAAATTTTCGACTCGCTGCTTCCGCTGGTCCGGGCGCATGCTGGATGCAGCCTAGCGACTTCTTCGCGGTTCGCACTGCGTCGACCATCGTCTTGAATTCCGATGGCTCGAGAGAGAATCCGGCGTCTGGACCGCCATCCGAGCGACTCAGGCATAGATGCTTTTCTACAATGCAGGCGCCCAGAGCCACTGCGGCAACGGGCACAGCGATTTCCATGGTGTGATCGGACAGGCCGGCGGGGCAGTCGAAGCGACGACTTAGTTCGGGAATCGTCCGCAGGTTCGCTTCTTCGGGCGGCGCGGGGTATGCGCTTGTGCATTTCAATAATGCGATCTGCTTCGCACCCGCAGCGCGCGCGACCTGTACCGCTTCGTCAATTTCTTCCTGGGTGGCCATGCCTGTTGACATGATGAGCGGCTTGCCGGTGCGGGCCATTTTTTGAATCAGACCGAAATCGACGAGTTCGAACGATGCCACTTTGTGGGCGGGCACGTCCATCCTCTCAAGAAAATCCACGGCGGATGCGTCGAAGGCGCTGGAGAAACAGTGCATGCCAAACTGCCCGGCAATTTCCTTAAGTTTGGGCTGCCATTCCCATGGAGTAGCTGCTTCCAAATAAAGATCGTGAAGAGTGCGGCCGGCCCAAGGGCCTTCGTCAATGCGGAAATATTCTTTCTGGCTGGGCAGCGTGATTGTATCCGCAGTGTAGGTTTGCAGCTTGATCGCGTCCGCACCCGCATTTTTAGCGGCTTGAACGATGCGAACGGCGTTCTCAAATCTCTGGTTGTGGCTGGCGGACAATTCAGCAACGATGTAGACAGGAAAACCGGCGCCAATTCTTCGGCCGGCGATGACGATTTCAGCCGGCATAGGGTTTCCTTTCGCATCGCCATGAAAAACGCAGCGCAGGCTGGCCGGCCACTTCGGCTGCGCCGGTGTCTTCAAATCCGCATTTTTGAAATAAGCGAATCGAAGCGGCATTGTGCGGCTTGACGAATGCGTCGATGCGATCGACCAGGCGATCGCGCGCAAGAGCACGCGTTGCAAAGGTCACAAGGGAGGCCCCCCACCCTTTGCCTCTTAACTCCGGAGCGACGCCTATCGAGATGACCGCGCTTCTGGCGTTCAGTTGAAAGCGCACTTGCCCGACGGAGCACGGGCAGGCGGAATGTGGCGTCGCATTCCTGGAGCAGGTCTCGGCGATATAGATCTGCGACTGCGGATCGTTCAACCGTTCGGCGAACCAACGTTTGTGATCTTCAAGATGAATGATTGTGGAATGAAAGGAAGCAACGCGGGCGGCAGGATCGTTCGCCCAGTCGAGAAGTAGTTTGCAATCGCTCTCGCCGGCATTGCGCAGTTGCAACTCATGTCCGGTTAAAACGGCGCGGACTCTCTCTGCACCGGAACCATCGATCAAAGTGCGCCCTTTTTTCGACATTGATTCGCGTTGATTCGAGGACTCGAGCAGCGAGCGGAATTGGCCGATAAATTTCCCTGCGTTGAATTGGTCAGTTGTTCCGGCATTGATTGCGACGCCGCGCTGGTCAAGGTCTTCGGCGAGTTTGCGCTGATTTTCCGCGGCAATGAACAACAATGACGGCATGCCCATATAGCAAAGCTCGAGCGCGGTTCCTCCGGCAGTCGCTATGGCGATATCCGCCCAAGCCATTAGAGACGGCATGTTGCGTGCGTCGCGAACAATTTGAAGTTGAATCGCGTTGAGGCCGGTGGCGCGGTCGACGGCAGCGAGATGAGGATTGCCGCTGCCGACGGCGAGAATCACTTCGAAGGTATTTCTTTTCTCGGTCCCTTTTTGAGAGCCCTTTTGAGCTTGCGCGAAACGGTTGAGCGCTTCTAGAACTTTCAAACTTGCGTTATCGGCGTCGCTTCCGCCCATTGTTATCAAAACTTTTTGCGGCTGTTCCGAAATTTCCGGCTTCCAGGAAAGCCACGAAAGAAACTCTTCGCGCAACAAGGCATACTTCGATCCGAGCAGGAGCCGCGTTTCCGGATCGCGTTGAGAGTATGTCTCAGACTGTGCATATGGATTGTGATTTAGAACCCATCGAGCTGAATAATGCTCAGCGTGTCCGTAGTCGTCAAGAAACAAGACTCGAATGCCGGCTTTGTCGAACGCTATTTGCTCGGCGGCGCCAAATCCATAGCCGTCGAGGACAGCCAAGCCGAACCTCTGAGAGCGAATCTGCTCTCTTATCGCATCGCCAAATGTGCGGCCGTCCGCAAGTTCGTTGACAATAAATCCTTCTTCGCGGATTCGCGCAATCAGCCCCGGCGAATCTTGAGGCAGAACGAATTCGCTATAAACACCGGCGCGCTTCCATGATTGCGCGAGAGCAAAGCAGCGCATCGCATGGCCGGTGCCAATGCGCACACCACTCTCCGCAAAAATGACAATATCCGGCAGCTTTTCCAACTCACTCTCCACGCGCAAGAAACTAACGTTTGCTTAACGAACTCGAAACACCGGCTCGATCATTTCGCCTTCCAGATGCTCGTCCGGGTTCGGTTCGCTCAACCACTTCGCCAATGTCTTGCAAACTTCGGCATAGACTTTCAGCGTGCGCTCTACCGCCAAAGGATCGTGTGCCGCCGTCATGTTGTGGGTCGCCAGCAGGAGCACGCCACGCTTCACGCATTCCTGCGTGAACAAACTGCGCACAAGAAAACTGTCATTGGCATCGGCGTCGAGAAATCTAATGAGCGACCAGGAAGGATAGCCGAGGCAACGGATACGATCCTGCAATCCCGCTTCTTTCGCGATGACGTTAAGCCCCTCCTGCAGGACGCGGCCATTGATTTCCAGCCGACCGAGAGCGTCGGTGGTTTCGAGCACGTCGAGAACGTGCATGGCTGCGGCCATTGACGCGACTTCGCCGGCGAATGTGAAGCTGAAAAAAATATCTTCGAAAACCTGCATAACATCAGCGCGGCCCACGATACAGGAAATGGGAAATCCATTGCCCATGGCTTTGCCGAAGCAAGCCATGTCGGGGGTGACGCCGAATTTTTTCTGCGCGCCGCCAAGGCCGAAATGGAAGCCGGTACAGATCTCATCGAAGATGAGCAATGCGCCGTGCTGGTGAGCGAGATCTTTGACGCCACCCAGAAAGCCAGCCGCGGGCGGGTGGAACGTAACCGGCTCCATGATCACGGCGGCAAACTCTCCCGGATTATTGCGCAGCAATTTTTGCAAGGAATCGAGATCGTTGTAAATAAAAGGATGAGTCAGGGCACGCACAGCGCCGGGAACGCCCGCACTCCGGGCAGTGCTGCCGATGTACCAATCCTGCCAGCCGTGGTAGCCGCAACAGGCAATGCGGTCGCGGCCCGTAAATGCGCGCGCGGCGCGCACAGCGCCCGATGTCGCATCCGATCCATTTTTGCCGAAGCGTACTTTCTCGGCGCACGGAATAAGCCGCACGAGACGCTCAGCGAGTTCCACTTCGAGCGGATGCGGCAGAGAGAAGCTGTGACCCTGCTTCAACTGCTCGGCCACGGCCTCATTCACTCCCTCATTTGCGTATCCAAGAATGTTGGGGAGCAAACCCTGAATGTAATCGATGTACTCATTACCATCGACGTCCCAAACGCGGCAGCCTTTGCCTTTCGCCAGGAACATGGGAGCAACGCCGCGGACGTGCTGATTGGCCCCCTTGCTGAAAGTCTGCGCTGAACCCGGAACGACGTTGGCGGCGCGCTCAAACCAGACTTTCGATTTTTCAATCGGACGCCGGGGCGCGGCCGCGACTAGCGCATCTTCGAAAAGACTTTTGTAATAGCCGCGGTTGGAAACAATCTCTGAATTCATTTTTTCGAGGCCCGGATTTTTTTCGAGGAGTTCCAGAACGTCTCTCGTTCCGAACTCCGGCTTGTTGGACATTGCACGATAGACGGCGCGAATAAATTCCAGATCCCCTAGTTCGTCTACGGTCCAGCGATAGTGTTGGGATATCGACGTTGAATCGCTTTCGACATTGGCGGTTCGAAATTTTTCCGAGCGCAGATACGGAGTCACGTGTTCGCGCTCGGAGGGCTTCGCCGCCTCGTGCCAGGCCTTTTCGAGGGCAGCGAAGGAAAACACCTCAGTATCCAAACCGTCGGGATAGCTGCGCACCATGGCATTGGAAGCGTAATCGAGATCGCCGCGCTGAAAGCGGCGCACGACGCGATCCACGACTTCGGGATCGATCAGCGGGCAGTCGGCGGTGATCCGTACTACCTGGGTGGCTTTCTCTGTGCGCGCCGCATTGTAGAAGCGGTCGAGCACATCGTTTTCGCTGCCGCGAAAGCAGGAGATGCCGTTGAGGCTGCACATATTGGCGATGGCGTCGTCCGCCGCATTGGTTGAGGTTGCAACAATCGCGCGATCCACCAGCCGGGCGCGCTTTACGCGTTGCACCACGTGCCACAACATAGGCTGGTTTTCAATCTCGGCAAGACTTTTTCCCGGCAACCGGCTTGAACCCATGCGAGCCTGAATGATCGCGACAACCGGGCCTTCGTGGATTTCGGCTGTCCAATTGAGCGCTTGCGGGCGTGCCGTGGCCGATGATTGTTTGGCAGCTTCCACAACTCGAATCACATCTCTTCCCTGCTCCAGATCGACGACTGGGCCGGTCTTATTGCCGAGGGATTGCAGGAAATGACTTATTTCGGCGACATACATGTCGTTGACTTCGAATTTATAGGGGCTGCTCTTCCAGGCGGCGTCTTCGACTGTGAACCAACGGACCTCCTGCGCATTGAAATCCCAGAGCGCGGTCCCGTTTTCGCCGACAACCTTGCAAGTGCGGGAGTAAGTTCGCTGAACAAAATCGAGGTGAAGCTCGGCCCGGCGGCGCTCGGGGAAGGTAAGGTAAATCCACGCCGAGTCCTCGACATCGACTTCCAGAGCGCTAAGATGCTCGGCGCGACAACTTACTTCCGTGGGCCGGCCGAGCAGCCAGCAGATATAGTCCAGTTCATGCGAGCCGTCTAGGATAATGCCGCCGCCCAGCTCTTTGCGGGCGCTATAACTCTCGCGGTAATTCTGCCACGGCCGCCAATCGGGAAGATATTGGCCGGATTCCGCGTTCAGCCAGAGCACGCGGCCGATTTTCCCGGAATCGATCAGGTCTTTCAGAATTTGCAGGCCGGGATGAAAGCGTAGATTATATCCGACCTGAACGTTGCGATCGTTCCGGCGCGCTTCGGCGATCAGGCGCTCGATTCCGCTCGATTCGTGGGACAAAGGTTTTTCGATGAAGACGTGGGCTCGCGCCTGGAGCGCAAGCAGCGCCTCGTCCACATGACAGACAGGCGGAGTGCAGATCACAACGAAGTCAGGGTTGAATTCTCTTAGCGCGGTACCGTAGTCGGAAAATCGTTCGCCGGCGACTTCTTTGGACGAGAGTTCCAGTGCCTCAGCGTTGGTGTCGCACAGGGCGAGTTGATGCACTCCGAGGGCGCGGAGATTTTTGGCATGGCGGCGACCGATGGAGCCGCAGCCAACTACCAGCGCTCGATACTTCATCCACTCAGCGGTTTGCGACATCAACTATTTTGGACCTTCTTATTAACATGCCCGCCTATTTATTCCGTTTTGCTTGGCCCGACTTACTTCTCTGCAACTTACTCGGACCGCGTTAGTCCGCACGCGCCATATTCGAGCACGGTCTTACTCGTTCATCCGAGCAGCCTCTCGATCCGCACCATAGTACGTCAACACTTTATGAAGCGCTCGGCTGACATCCTCAACGTCGACTGCTGTCATGGAATGAAACATGGGCAGACTAATAAGCCGTTCGTATGCGCGCTCGGCGACCGGACAGGTTCCCTCGTTCGCCGGAAAACGCTCCTTATAGTAAGGATGGCGGTATACAGGAATGTAATGCACGTTGACGCCGATGTTTTCGGCCCGCAGGGCGCGAAAAACCTCCTTGCGTCCCGCTGAAAGCGCTTCGAGCTTCAGGCGAATTGGAAACAGATGCCATGCCGGATTTACATCCTCAAGCACGGCGGGTAAGAGCAGAGGCAGATCCCGCAACTCTCGCGCGTATTGCGCCGCAATTTCGCGGCGGCGGGCAAGATTTGCTTCGAGCTTCCGCAACTGCGAAATTCCCAACGCGCAGGCGATATCGGTAAGCCGGTAGTTAAAACCGAGCGCCACCATCTCATAAAACCACTGGCCGGATTCCTGCCGCTGGCGCGCTTCGCTACTGATGCCATGATTGCGAAAGTGCCGGAGCGTTTCGGCGAGATGCGAGTCATTGGTCGCGATCATGCCGCCTTCGCCGGTGGTGACATGTTTCACGGGGTGGAAGCTGAAGACCGTCATATCGGCGAGGCTGCCTATGCGCGTGCCGCGATATTCGGCGCCAAGCGCGTGGCATGCGTCTTCGATAAACACGGCGCGATTTGCCTTCGCGATTTGGCGCAGATCGTCGAGCGCCGCGGGATGTCCCGCGTAATCGACTGCGATGATCGCTTTGGTGCGGGGAGTAAGCTTGCGCTCGACTTGGTGCGGATCGAGGTTCAGCGTATCTTCGCAAACGTCGGCGAATACAGGCGTCGCGCCCTGATAAAGAACGCTATTCGCGGTTGCGCAGAAGGTGAGCGGGGTGGTGATTGCTTCATCGCCGGGTTGGAGATTCGCGGCGAATGCGGCTCCATGCAACGCGGCAGTGCCGGAGCTGAAGCTCACTGCAAAGCGGGCTCCGACGCGGGATGCGAACGCTTCTTCGAACTCAGCGACTTTCGGTCCCGTGGTAAGCCAATCAGACTTCAGCACGCCGACGACAGCCTGAAGGTCGTCGTCATCCAGGCTCTGCCGCCCATACGGCAACAAGGTTTTGCGCACGGGAGTTCCACCGTGAATCGCGAGCGGCTCCAGCTTTGTGGGCATTGCATTCATTATCGTAATCATCGCTGGATCGTCGTGAGCGCCGCTGACCGCACTCGACCTGCTCGAATGGAACGGTCATGTGGCCCGGCTCCGAAAAGAACACAACAGGCGCTTACGCGGCGGAAGTCGAAACGGCCTCCGCGGCCCGCGCCTCGGGCGCAACCAGGTCCTCCAGTTCGCGCCGCGTCAGCCACTGCTCATTCGTGTCGCTCGAATAGCGGAAGCCCTCGGGAAGCGGCTTCGCATGGGTCCAGTTATCCGATTTCCACCAGGGGTGGGCGGGCTGAATGATGAACATCTCCTCCGCTGCGAGAGCCTGCCGGGACTCGTCTTCCGAAACCAGCACTTCGTGCAGCTTTTCACCGGGGCGAATTCCGATGTATTCCACTTCGCATCCGGGCGCGACAGTTTCGGCTAAATCGAGAAGGCGCATGCTTGGAATTCGGGGCACGAAGATTTCGCCGCCATGCATCTGCTCGATGCAGCGAATCACAAACTTTACGCCTTGCTCCAGAGTGAGCCAGAAGCGCGTCATCCGAGGATCGGTGATGGTAATTTTTCCATTCCGGCGCTGCTCAAGAAAAATCGGGATCACGCTGCCGCGGCTGCCAACCACGTTGCCATAACGCGCGCAACTGAATCGCGTATCCTGCGCGCCGGCGTAAGCATTGGCCTGCACGAACATTTTTTCCGCGCAGAGTTTGGTTGCGCCGTAAAGATTGATGGGATTGACGGCTTTGTCCGTACTCAACGCCATAATGCGGCGCACGCCCTGGTCGATGGCTGCATCGATAACATTGCGCCCGCCCATGATGTTAGTTTGAATCGCTTCGAAAGGATTGTATTCGCAGGCAGGAACCTGCTTGAGCGCAGCCGCGTGCACTACAACCGTTACGCCGGAAAAGGCGCGCTTCAGGCGATCCACGTCGCGTACATCGCCAATGAAGTAGCGCAGGCTGGGATGATCGAACCCTGAAGCTTTCATCTCCTGCTGCTTCAACTCATCGCGGCTGAAGACGACCAGTCGATGCGGGCGATAGTCGCGCAGCATGATCTCCAGAAATTTCTTTCCGAACGATCCAGTCCCTCCGGTGACCATGATAGATTCCTGGGACCAATTCATCATCGGGTGATCCTTTGAGTCGTGCGCGTCGAACGCTGGAGATCTATCCACGAAACTCTTAGCACTTTCGTTCGCTAGTATAGCCGAGGAGTCAGGCTGTCGCCCGGAATGGATCGCACCTGCGCTGCGAATAATTCGGAAGGCGTGGAATATTTGGGGCGGCTCAAACTTGAGAATGCTAAAATCATGCGAAATCCATGTAGACTTGCAGTCGTCTCCCATGAGCGTTCAGCAGAACGAAGCTCAGCAGAAGAAGGTTGAGCAGAACGAAGTTGAGCAGAACATGGTGTGCCCCGGTCCGTCATCGTGGCGTGACAATATTCGAGCGCAGAGGAAAATCGGATGACATCGGGTCCTTTAGTTCCCGGAAATAATCCCGAATTGCGCGAGTTCCACGCCAACGAAGCGATGGAACTGCTGAAGCCGCTGGGCTCAAGCTTGTACAACGCGCTGCCCGCGCAAGAATCGAGCTTGCGCGAATATCTTCGCGTTCTTATCAAACGGAAATGGCTGGTGCTTTCCTGTTTGGTGGGTATTTTTGCCGCAGTGGCGATCGCGAGCCTCCGGCAGACGCCGATCTTCGAAGCAGCGGGACAGATCGCGGTTAACAAGGCCGATTCCAATGTCATCACGTTCAAGGATTCCGTGCCGGTCGTCGACTACTACGATCAAAGCGATCTGGATACCGAAGTCCGCATCATTCAAAGCGATCTGCTGGCCCTTCAAGTTATTCGGCAGCTGAATCTCGACAAGCGGCCTGAGTTTGGCGGACATCCCGAGCAGAAACAGGCCAACCTGATGGCCGATCCGTTGCAAACCGATTCCAATCGCGCGTCGGCTGTTCTTGGAGCTTTCCACGCGAATCTTCATGTGTCGCTAATTCCCAACACGCGCATCATCGAAATTCATTATCACAGCACCGATCCGCAGCTTGCGGCGAGCGTCGTGAATTCGCTGGCCGCGACGTATGTGGAGCAGAACTTTAAGACCAAGTTTGAATCCACCATGCAGGCCTCCGACTGGCTCTCGAAGCAGCTCGTCGACCTGCAGATGAAGGTGGAAACGTCACAGGAGAAGCTGGTCCGGTACCAGAAGGAGCACGAAATCCTCGGCAACGATGAGAAGCAGAACATCACTACCGAGAAGCTGGACGAGATCAATAAGGAGCTGACCGCAGCCGAATCGGATCGCATGCAGAAAGAGGCGACATATCGGCAAACGCAGTCGAGCGATCCTGAAGTGGTCGCGGCGGCGATCATTGCCGATTCCGCGGGCAGCGGAACCACAACCGGATCGCACCTGCTGGATACGCTGCGGGAGCAGCAAGCCGCACTCAGAATTCAGATTGCCGAACTGAGCACGCAGTTCGGGCCGTCGTATCCGAAAGTTGCCCAGCTTAACAATCAGCTTAAGGAGACCGAACACCAGCTTCAATCGGAAGTTAATAAGTCGGTCGACCATCTACGCGGCGAATATCTGGCCGCTTTGCAGCGGGAAAATCTGCTGCGTGATTCTTTTGAAAGGCAGAAGCAGGAAGCGAACAAGCTCAATGAAAGCGCTATTGAATATAGCTTGCTAAAGCGCGATGTCGAATCGAATCGCACTTTGTATGAGGGCCTGCTGGAGAAACTGAAAGAGGCGGGCGTTACGGCGGGCTTGCGGTCGAACAATTTTCGCATCATCAGCGCGGCGCGCGTGCCGACCGCGCCGGTTGAACCAAACATCCCGCGCAATCTTTCATTCGCGATTGTGCTCGGGGTTATCACCGGTGTCGGGCTGGCGTTCCTGCTGGAAAACATGGACAACACGGTGCGCACGCCGGAGCAAGCGCAAGCGATTTCGGCTCTGCCCTCATTGGGCATGATTCCGCTGGGATCGAAGGCGACGGCGCGGGGATCGGCGGGCAATCGCCTGGCCCTGGCCTCATCGAAAGAAGTGGTTGAGACGGTAACTCAGGTTCGCCCGCAATCGCAGATGGCGGAATCGTATCGCGCATTGCGGACCTCGCTGTTGCTTTCGAACCTCGGCGCGCCACCGAAGGTGATCCTGGTAACGAGTGCGCGTCCGCAGGAAGGCAAATCAACGACGAGCATCAACACGGCGATCGTTCTGGCACAAAAAGGAGTGCGCGTACTTCTGGTGGATGCGGACTTGCGCAGGCCGAGCATCCATAAAGTTTTGGGAATGGGTCCGCGGAGCGGCCTGAGCAATGTGCTGACGGGAAGCGCCACGCTGGAGCAGGCGATTACGACTTCGCCTATTTTGCCCAATCTTTCTATTTTGCCAGCGGGCACGCCCCCGCCGAACCCGGCCGAACTGCTGGCATCGGCCAATATGCGCGACCTCATTATGCGGCTGCGCGGCGAATACGATCACATCGTTCTCGATACTCCGCCAACCCTCTCAGTCACGGATGCGGTTGTACTTTCGCCTCGGGCCGATGCGACCATTCTGGTTATTCGTTCCGGCCACACAACAAAGCAGGCGCTGCGAAGATCACGCGACATTCTGATGCAGGTGAATGCGCATGTCGCGGGCGTTCTTTTGAACGCTGTCGATTTGAAATCGCCTGACTACTATTACGCATACGAATATCAGGGTAAGTATACGGAGTACTATCGCGAAGGACCGACCGAAGACGAGAAAGAGCCTGAGTCGAAAGCGGCGACTGGCGGAGTTTGAAGCGAGAGCGCCGCTTAGCTTTTTAAGTTGGTTGGATTTCGAGTCCGCGACACACACTGACACATTTTGAGACCAGAAGATATTGGACTGGCGGCCCTGGGATGGCGACTCCTCTTTCAGAACGGCAACTCCGGCAACTGGCGGTTGGTATGGCGCTGCTGGCGCTGGTGTATCTGTTCCTCGCTGGCAAGGAATTCGCCGCCAGCGTCTTTGCTTCGCATTCGGATCGAGCGCAGCTAGAGCGCGCTGTGCGGCTCTCTTCCGGCAACGCCGATTATCGCCACCGTCTTGGAGCCTTCCTGGCGTTTAACGATGGCGATTCGCAAGCCGCGGTTGAGAGCTATCGCTCCGCCATTGCGCTCAATCCTTATAACGCGAGTTACTGGCTGGATTTGGCGGCGGCGTTTCAAGTTACAGGAGACCTCTCAGGGCAACGAAACGCGGTTGATCGCGCGCTGGCTGCCGAGCCCACCGCTCCCGATGTCGCATGGAAAGCCGCGAATTTTTTTCTGGTTGATGGGCAGATTGACCGCGCGCTGCGCGAATTTCATGTTGTGATCGAGAACGACAACACGCTGGCGGATGCGGCCCTGCAATCCTCGTGGCGCGTTCGTCCGGATGTGGATGCGCTTCTGCGAGAGGTGGTGCCGCAGCGAACCGATTCTCTCATTGCGTTTTTATCCCTGCTGATGAGCAAGCAGGAAACGGCGGGTGCGATTGAAACCTGGAACCATGTCGCGCAATTGCATGAGAAGTTCGACACCTGGCGCATGTTCGAGTATGTCAATTACCTGATTCAAGCGGGCCGGCCGGATGCAGCCATGGCCGCCTGGGAGCAGACCGCGGGCGTTCTTGGATTGTCGGCATACCTTCCCACCGAAGATAATCTGATCGTCAACGGCGACTTTGGCCTCGACATTTTAAACGGCGGCTTTGACTGGACTTACGTAAACCGGACCGGCGTGCGCCCGCTGCTCGATGCCAGCGATTTCCGTGAAGGACGCCGTTCGCTTTCGCTCACGTTCGAAGGTCCGGGCATTAGCGACGCGGGCATTCAACAGCTAATTCCGGTGCGTGGGGGCACGACTTATGATTTCTCGGCTTATTATAAGTCGGCAGATTTTGAAGGAGCTGGCGGGCCGCAAATCGTGCTGCGCGATGCTTACACGAATGCTCCACTCTACGCCAGCGATTCGCTGACTGATGCGGACTTCTGGAAGGAGGTGCACTCGAAAATCACTACGCCAAGTTCAACGACCCTGCTGCGGCTGGTGATTGAGCGCTTCCCTGCCGGTAGCCCGATTCGTGGCAAAATGTGGCTCGACGATTTTCAACTCGCGCCCGAAGATACCGGCGACCAGGATGAAACTACAAGCACTAATGCAAAAAAGGATAAACATTGAGTTCCGCGCTCGCTGTTAATCCGGAACCCGCGCCGGTCGTTCGAGTCTCCAAGGTTAGAGTGACCCGCTCGGTATGCCTGGCCGGCGCCGGCAGCCTGTTGTTGCTCGCCCCATTGGCCTTCGGCGCGGTGGAACCATGGTCCATCTTTGCCTTGGAAGCGGGTTCGATTGCGGTTTTGCTGCTTTGGGGATTCCGTCAGTGGCAAAACCGTGAGTTGGAGATCGGTCCGAATGCCGCTTATTTCCCCATGGCCGCATTTTTTGCCGTCGTTCTACTACAGTGGCTGACGGGAGCGACCGCCTACCGGCACGTGACCTATACGCAGATTTTGCTCTATGCGGCGTATGGCATGTTGGCGTTTGTAGCATCCCAATCGTTCCGCAGGGCTTCTCAGTTCGAGTGGGTGGCGAAGGCGATCACCATCTACGGGGCTCTGGTGGCCTCATTTGCGATTCTCCAGGGGATTGCACCCAACGGAAAGCTTTACTGGATCTGGCCATCGCTACAGGGCGGAGCTATTTATGGTCCTTATGTGAATCACAATCATTACGCCGGCCTGATGGAAATGCTGACGCCTTTCCCGCTGGTGCTGGCGGCGACGCGCTTCACCGATGGATCGCGCAAAATGTTCGCCATGTCCGTGGCCGCGCTGATGGCAGGCAGCATCTTTCTTTCTGCCTCGCGCGGCGGCATGCTGGCGCTGGTTGTCGAGATCGTCGTCTTTGCCGTTTTCGTTTTGCAGTCGCGGAAGAACGACTGGAAACAGCCTTTGTTATTGGGCGGCTTTCTGATTCTTGTAATCGGATTTCTCATCTGGCTCGGCGGGAATGAACTCACGCGGCGGCTGGCCAGCATTCATTCCGAAACACATATGGAGTTAAGCGGCGGCACGCGCCTCACTATCGATCGCGATTGCCTGCACATGTTTCTGAAGCGGCCATTTCTTGGCTGGGGGCTGGGAACGTTTCCAACCGTGTACCCAGGATTTCGCAGCTTCTATACAACCTTCTTCGTCAATCAGGCGCACAACGATTATTTACAGCTGCTGGTCGAAACTGGCTTGGCTGGATTCGCAATCGGCGTATGGCTGATGGTGACGGTCTTTCGAGGGGCGGCGGCCAAATTGAAGAACTGGACGGAGACGGTCAGTGGTGCGCTCACGGTTGCGGCGCTGCTTGGGTGCGTCGGCATTCTGGTGCATAGCGCGCTTGATTTTAATCTTCAGATCCCCGCGAATGCAGCGTTGTTTTATGTGCTGTGCGCGGTTGCCGCGGCTCCAGCATTGCAGGAATCGCAACGACGGCGAGTGATTCGAAGGCGGCATTTACGCGCCACAGAGAGTACACAGAATCCGGCGTTGTAGCGCGGATCCGCATGCGAGATTCGCCGGGTTTTGGGGGCGAATTACCCAAATCCATAGGATGAACGGCGGGGAGGTATCCAATTGCTACAGTATTACTTAGGTAACAAACTCTTCTTTTCAGGCCGTTGTCCGTGATATAACGCCCCTAGCTGCTCATTTAGAGGTTGGAGAAGGGATCCGGGGTTTCGCGGATTTTCGCCGCACACGGAGTGGGAGCAGAGGAGGCATCGTGACTGAAGCGCGTACCGGTAAAAGGTTTCCACTGCATTTGCCGATCAAGATTCATAACGAGGATTCGTCCGCGGAAGCAAGCGGCATGACCGGCGATTTGAGCGCGGCTGGCGTGTACATCCGCGCCGACGCTTCGCTTGAAGTTGGATCGCCAGTGGAATTTGAGATTACTCTTCCTCCGGAAGTAACCGGCGGCAAAGAAAACGTCGTCATACAGTGCCGCGGCCGCGTTGTGCGGACCGACGAACCAACCGCACCGGCGTCGCGCGAAGACAGCCGGGGCGTCGCCTGCGTGATTGATTCCTACGAATTCGTTCGCAACTAGTTCGCAACCAGGTAAGGGAGCGCGATTCCATGCTGAAGCTAATTCTGGCTGACAATCAGGCAATTTTCCGAGCCGGTATCGCCAAAGTACTGGCCGTAGAAGACGAGATGCGCATCGTGGCTCAGGCTCAAACCGCCGAGCAGATGTTCATGGCGCTGGACAAGTTCCGCGCCGCGGTCTTGGTGATTGCCGGAGGATTCCATTCCGACTTCAATGCCGTGCTTGTGGCGGCCAACAAAAACAAGACGCGTGTGGTTGTGCTCGCCGATACGGGCGAGAGCGCGCAGCGCTACATGGCGAACGGGGCGCACGGCGTGGTCTACCGCAACGTGACCAGCCCGGCGCTAGTGGATTGCGTCCGCAAAGTGGCGCGAGGCGAAAACTGGGTGCAGGATATGGCGGTGCCCAGCGAACTGACCGAAAACGATATGGTCGGTTTGCGCGTCCGCGACCGGCTGACCGCGAAGGAACTGCGGATCGTCGCGCTGATCGTGCAGGGATACAAGAATAAAGAAATCGCCACGCAGCTTGGCACCACCGAGCAGGTGATCAAGAACTATCTGCGCAACGTGTACGACAAGATCGGAGTTTCCGACCGTCTTGAGCTGGCACTCTTTACTATCCACCACCGGATTCTGAACGAAGCAGCGGCGGCGACCGCGGCGGCGGCTGTTCCGCCCGCGGCGCAAAGCGCGAGCATCACCGGCTAAGAGTCATTCACTCGTAATAAAAGGCCGCCCTTGGGCGGCCTTTTTGTTTAGCGGGATTGGTTCGCCCCGAGTTACCCAATCTTCTCGCCGACGCTCTTGCCCTGCGTGAACAGGTAAAGATAGTCGGGGCCGCCGGCCTTGGAATCTGTGCCGGACATGTTGAAACCGCCGAAGGGATGCGCGCCGACCATCGCTCCCGTGCATTTGCGGTTGAGATAAAGGTTGCCGACGTGGAATTCGCGGACGGCACGATCCAGCTTTTCGCGCGAACTTGAATAGACCGCGCCGGTCAGGCCAAATTCAGTATCGTTGGCAATTTCGAGAGCATGATCAAAATTGCGCGACTTGATCACGGCAAGCACCGGCCCAAAAATCTCTTCCTGTTCGAGCGTGGACTTGGGCGCGATGTCGGCGATCACCGTGGGCTGGATAAAGTAGCCCTCCCCCGCATTGGTGGCGCGCGCGCCGCCAGTAATCAGACGCCCTTCCTTCTTGCCGATTGCGATGTAACGCAGAATATCGTTCATCGAACCTTCGTTGATGACGGCGGCCATGTTGGGGTTCTCGGTGGGATCGCCGACGGTGATGCGCTCAACGCGCGCTTTCAGCTTCTCGATGAACTTGTCGTAGATGCGCTCGTCGATGATGGCACGCGAGCAGGCGGAGCACTTCTGTCCCTGGAAGCCGAAGGCGGCCTGCGCAACGCCTTCGACGGCGGCGTCGATATCGCCATCGGAATCGACGATGATGGCATCTTTGCCGCCCATCTCGAGCACGGTGCGCTTGATCCAAATCTGTCCCGGCTGCTGTTTTGCGGCTGATTGATTGATGTGCAGTCCGACCTCGCGCGAGCCAGTGAATGCGATGTAGCGGACCTTGGGATGCGCGACCAGCGCGTCGCCGAAACTGGCCCCGCCGCCGGGGCAGAAGTTGACCACACCTTCGGGCATGCCACACTCTTCGAGCAGCTCAACGAACTTGGCGGCAACGGTGGGGGAATCGCTCGAGGGCTTGAGGACGACTGTATTGCCGCAGACGATCGAAGCGACGGTCATGCCGGCCATGATGGCGCAGGCGAAATTCCACGGCGGAATTACGGCTCCAACGCCGAGTGGAATGTAGGTGAGCGTGTCGCGCTCGCCGGGCAGTTGAATGGGCGGTTCTGTTTTCGAGATACGCAATGCTTCACGGGCGTAGAACTCGCAGAAATCAATGGCCTCGGAGATATCGCCATCGGCCTCAGCCCAGTTTTTTGAAACTTCGAAAACCAGCCAGGCCATGAATTCGAATTTGCGCTCGCGCAGACGATCCGCAGCACGGAACAAAAGCGAGGCGCGGTCTTCGACGGAAGTCTGGCTCCAGTGAGCAAACGCTTTTTGCGCGGCTTGGATGGCGGGCTCGACGTGCTCTTTTCCCGCCTTCTGGTGCACGCCGACAACCTGGGACGGCCGCGCCGGATTGATGGAGCGAATCTTGTCAGCGGTCTGGACGCGCTTGCCGCCAATGATCAAGTCATATTCGTGGCCGAATTGGCTGGCGACCTTGTCGAGAGCGGTGCGCATGCGGCGCACGTTTTCTTCGCGGGTGAAATCGACGAACGGCTCGCTCTTAAATGGTCCTTCATGCAGGCGCGTTTGCACGCGGGGCGGGGCTTCCATTGTTGCCATGGGGAGTTCCTTTCTCAAATAACGTTAGAGGAATCGCAATTGTCTATTTTACACCGCTGGAAGAGGCGGTTGGTTACGCGGTGTTGGACGGATGGCAACTGGGCGCGGACGGCGCCGGTACACACGTCCGGTGCGAATCGTGAAGAGCGTCAATTTGGAAGCGAGAAGGTCAGCGTGACGTCAGTTTGAAAAGGCGAGGGCTGGTCGTGCGGACGATATGGCTGGTAGCGCCAGCTCCGCACGGCTTGGGTCGCCGCCGCGGCGAGGACTGGGTCCCCGATCAGCGTGCGTACGGAGGAAACGGTTCCATCTTCGGCGACATTCACCTCGAGAACCACACTGCCGGAGCGGTGTGCCGCTAATGCATTTGCTGGATATTGCGGTTCGACACGGGTTAGGAGACGTTCTTCCGCTTCGGCGGGCGCGAGCCATGCGGCACGCGGCGAGGCGATCCGCGCATTCGAAGCTGCGGAAACGACCGATGAGCCAACCGGTGCGGTTTCAGCGCTGCGAGCGGGCGCTGCTTGCGACGCAATGACTGGCGGCGCAGCGCTCGCCGCGGGCGCTTCGGATTGCGCCGTCGGCTGCTTCATGCGGAAGATTACTTTGCCCTTGTCGTAGACCACGAGTTCGCCGGAAGATGCGGGCGGGGGGTTGTCGGATGGCGAAGCGGCGGGCCTCGGTCTCGGCTTTGGCGCTGTGGTTCGCGCAGTTGCGCTTGCAGCGGCGGCAGTGCGGCCGGCACGGGTTGCGTCGGCGCTGGACTGGCCAGATGTGTCCGGCTGAGCGGACTGAGATTCGGCGGGCAGAGTTTGAGTTGAAGCAACAGGCACCGCCGCCTCTGTAGCCGCAGGCGGTGGCACAGAAGCTGTCTCCGCCGAGCGCAGCCAGCCGACGCGC
Organism: Terriglobales bacterium; assembly: GCA_049589875.1. Taxonomy (GTDB): domain Bacteria; phylum Acidobacteriota; class Terriglobia; order Terriglobales; family Acidobacteriaceae; genus Acidiflorens. The sequence goes on along the minus strand of JBAWBR010000105.1, from coordinate 24,581 downwards.
GATCCAACCATGAAGCTCACTCCGATTGCCGCGAAGATGACAAGTCCGCCGAGAACCAGCGTCCAAGCCTCATAACGGCGTGGGACGGGCAGAACATATTCGGAAGCATGCTCCGAAAGATGTTCCGGAGCTGAGTGCGTAAGAATGGTTGTCGACGAGTCGAAGGATTTCAGGAGGCCGGGGTCGCCCGGCGCGTCCGCGGAAATTCGATCGCGAAGTTTGTCGGCGGCTTCGCGAACGTTTGAGACTTCGCCGGCGAACTCCTCGAGCAGGCTTTGCGAGGCCTGAGAAAACGCGTTCGGATATGGGGAGAGAATCTCGATCACGCCAATAAGCGCAGGCTCCGGAGCCGAGACTGCGGCGGCATCATGCGGATTGACCTCTTCTTCGAGCGGCTTGCGATCAAACACGGGGACGACCAGCATGGAGCGAATCCCCAGGCGGTGCATGGCGGCGGAATCCACGCGCGGGTCCGTCTCGGCATCGGAGCACAACTGGGAAGTGTGAGTGCGAATACAGGATCCGGTCAGACCATCGCGCATATCCAAAGGAACGCCCAAGCCGGGAGCGTGGGTACCGGTCGAGGCGCGGCATACCATCTCATCGCCGCGCAATAGGGCCAAAGCTGCGCTGCTGGCGTGGGTAGCATCGGCCGCACGGACCACTAACTCATTGAGAACAAGGTCGAAAGCGAGATCGGGAGGCAACGATGTAGCCAAATGCTGCTCGAGAATTTGTGCAAGGTCCCGTGGCGGCGGAGGGGGCAAGGGATATAGATTATCGGCCATTGGCTCGGACCTGGACAGTGCGCGAGAGAGCATGGGCAGTCCCCTAGCCCGCCAGTCGTGGCAGCGGAAAACAGTCTCTTGATAGTTAGTGTCCCGCGAAAGGCGGGCGAAGTCAATTGAGATCGCAGGCGGTGGATGTTGGGGTGCCGAAGTCGGTAAATCGGCCTCGGAACTGCGCATTAGCGATCCGCTAAATGTTGCGGAGCGCGGTCAGGAACTGTTCGGAAGTTCTCTTCGAAAATACTACAAACACTACTAGTTACAACGAGTAGTAGATGCCGGCGAATCATAGTTACGTGGGTATGGGCGCCGGGCGCCGGCCGCTCGCACAAGCGGCGGCTCTGACATACACTAAGCGAATCCTGAACTTGTTTCTTTATTACGAATCGAGAGCATGTCCTTACCGGGGCCGAAACGGCTTTCTCACAGCTGGAAGTTTACGATGGTGAAGGGCGGCATTATCGGTGTACTTGTGATGCTCGCCCTTGCAGCGATCCCTGGTTTTGGGCAGGTGAATCGGGGAGAGCTGCGCCTTAAGGTGACAGATCCGGCGGGACTTGCCGTGAAAACTACGGTCCAGATTGTTAGCGATGCCAACGGATACAAAAACACTTTGGCGACCAACGAACAAGGACGCCTCGATGTGCAAAGGCTGCCTTTCGGCATCTATCGGCTCGAGATAAAGCAGCCGGGATTTGCGGAAGCGTTTAACTCGGTTGATATCCATTCTTCGCTTCCGACGGAGTACACGATTCAACTCACGCTGCCGAAAGTAAATCAGTCCGTCACAGTAACTGCGGCCAATACATTAATTAATCCCGAACAGGCTGGTTCCGTCAATCAAGTAGGTACGGAACTCATTCAAAGCCGGCTGGGCTCGATTCCAGGGCGTTCCCTGCAGGATTTAGTGAACTCACAGCCGGGCTGGCTGTACGAAGGCAATGCCGTGCTGCACCCGCGCGGCTCGGAATATCAAACCCAATTCGTGGTAGATGGCATACCGCTGACGGACAATCGCTCGCCCAGTTTCGGTCCTGCCATTGACGCAGACGATGTGCAATCGCTGACCATTTATACCGCAGGCATCCCCGCCGAATATGGCCGCAAAATGGGCGGAGTGATCGAAGTGAACACCTTACAGGATTCGCAGCCCGGGTTGCATGGTCAACTGGTGCTTTCAGGCGGAAGCTTTGATACTGCGGGAGCCTCTGCACAGGGCGAATATGCATGGGACAAGAATACGTTCGGCGCGTCGGCGAGCAGTAGCATGACCGATCACTATCTGAATCCAGTGGTTCCGCAAAATTTTACGAATGCAGGAACGCTGGGAGATTTCGCAGTCAATTATGAACGCGACCTGACGCCGAACGACCGCCTGCGATTCATTGTTCGTCATGAGTTCTCGCGCTATGAATTGCCGAACGAACAGGTGCAGGAGGCCAATGGGCAACTGCAGACAGCCGACAACATTGAGACGTTGGGGATCGCCGCCTACCAGCACACCTTTTCACCCAGCGCAGTGGCCGATTTCCGCAGCATGGTTCGAGACAATGCGATCGATTTCAATTCCAACGCGAATTCGGATCCCATCGAAGTTTTCCAGCACAACTTTTTTCGTGAGGCATATTTCAGAGGTACCACGACTATTACTCACGGCCGCAACGAATGGAAGTTTGGGTTCGAAGCGGACAACACTTTTCTAAACGAAGATTTTCGCTATCACATTACCGATCTCACTCAGTTTGATCCAAACACTCCGCCGGACTTCAGCTTCATGGCCAACCGGCCGGACCTTGAGCAATCTGTATTTGCGCAGGATCAGATTCGACTGAAAAACTGGACTATCAACGCCGGGCTGCGTTGGGACCATTATCAGCTTCTGCTGAATCGTCAGGCTGTCGATCCGCGCTTCTCGATTTCACGCTATTTCCCCTCGGCCGACTTGCTTGTGCATTTCTCCTATGACAGAGTTTTTCAAACTCCTTCCTCCGAGAACATGCTGCTGTCGAGTTCGGTGGCGGCCGAAGCCATCAACCCGGTGAGTGTTTTGCGGCTGGTCGAGCCTTCCGAGGGTAACTACTACGAGGCCGGATTGACGAAGGTGTTCCACGGCAAGATCAAACTGGACACCAACTATTTTCGGCGGCTTGTCTCGAACTATGCGGATGACGACCAGATCAGTAACACGACCATCAGCTTTCCGATTGCGTTTAAGAAGGCGATTATTTACGGGGCAGAAGCGAAAATTGAGCTTCCCGACTGGCATCGTTTTTCAGGCTTCGCAAGCTATTCGTACACCCTGGGCCAAGCGTGGTTTCCGGTGACGGGCGGTTTGTTTTTAGGAGACGACGTTCAGGGATTGCTGCCGAGCGGGCATTTTCCCGATTCACAGGATCAGCGCAACACGGTTCGCGGGCGGCTGCGCTACCAGGTGAATCCGCGCTTCTGGGTTGCGGGCGGACTTCAATTTGACAGTGGCCTGCCGTTCGATTTCGATGGCGATCCTCAAACGGCGCTCATGGAATACGGCCAGGCTGTATTCAATCGTCTGAACTTCGATCGCGGCAGAATTCTCCCTGCATTTCAAGTGAATGCTTCTGCGGGGGCGGATGTTTACAAATCCGATCACGTGAAGATGCAGTTCCAGGCCGACGGGCAGAACCTCACCAACATTCTTAATGTGATCGATTTCGGCGGTCTCTTCTCGGGCAATGCCATTGGGCCCTCGCGTAGTTTCTCGCTGCGGTTGAGCACAGCCTTTTAAAGCAGTTAGAGTGCTTACTCTCAAGTGCTGACCGCCGCCGACCCTTCGGCAGCAAGAACCCGATATAGCGGTTTTGCTCTTTCCGCTCAACCCACAGCAATCCGAAAAATGCTCTAGAATGCTGTGATTTGTGACGACCGCTAACCGGAGCCCCATGCCTTCGAACGATTCCTCGAAACCATTTCTAAACTCGCGGGAATGGCACGCAGTGAGTGCCGCTTTTCTTGGCTGGACGCTCGATGCATTCGACTTCTTTGTCGCTGTGTTTCTGGTCAACATTCTGGCGGCGCAGTTTCATGTGCCGGCTTCGAAAATCATCTTTACCACGGCGGCGACCCTGGCGATGCGTCCGGTGGGAGCCGTCTTTTTTGGCATCCTCGCTGACCGCTATGGGCGGCGCGGCCCGCTGATGGCGAATGTGGTGTTCTTCTCCGTTGTGGAGTTGCTCTGCGGATTCTCTCCGAATTACGCGGTCTTTCTGCTGTTGCGCACCATTTACGGCATTGGCATGGGCGGCGAGTGGGGTGTGGGCGCCTCGCTTGCCATGGAGAGCATTCCGCCCCAGCGGCGGGGAATTATCTCTGGGATCATTCAATCGGGCTATTCGTGCGGCTATCTGCTGGCGGCGGTCGCGGCTAAATTTGTCCTGCCTTTTTGGGGATGGCGCGCCATGTTCTGGGTGGGAGGACTGCCGGCGCTGCTGGCGTTTTATATCCGCTGGAAAGTGAAAGAGTCGGAGGCGTGGAAGCAACACCGCGCTCCGGAGTTCAAGTCGATTGGCAAAGCAGTGGCCGCGAATTGGAAGTTGTTCCTTTACATGATCGGGCTAATGGCCCTCATGAATTTCCTCTCGCACGGGACGCAGGATCTGTATCCTCACTTTTTGCAGTCGCACGGCTTCTCAACTTCGACTGTCGCCAATGTCGCCATTTTTTATAACGTGGGCGCGCTTGTGGGCGCGTTGAGTTTCGGACGGCTCTCGGAATCGTTTGGACGGCGCCGCACACTTGTGCTGGCCACGATAGTCGCTTTATGCGTGATCCCGGCCTGGGCTTTTGGAAAAACGCTGCTCGCGCTGGCGCTTGGAGCATTCGTGATTCAAGTCGGAGTGCAGGGCGCGTGGGGAATCATTCCCGCCCATTTGAATGAGCTGTCGCCGGCCTCTGTGCGAGGACTGCTTCCGGGACTTGCCTATCAACTGGGAAATTTTGTGGCGTCGCCGGTCAATACAATCGAATATTACCTGCGCGATTTGTGGGGATACTCATGGGCGCTGGCGGCATTTGAGATTGTGGTGATCGCGCTGCTGGCGATCGTGGTGAGTCTAGGACCCGAAAGCAAAGGCAGGCATTTTGTGAGGGTCGAAGAAGATAGAACTACACCTTAACAAGGGCGACCTGACCGAAATTGGTCGTCCGCTCCAGGCTCGCTTCAGGCAACTTTTCCCGGGTGATGCTTGCCGGGAACCTTGCGCTGTTCAAGAACGACTGCGGCGCCGAGAAATACGCCAATCAAACCGAAAACGCCGAGCGCGATCAGAGCAACCATCAGGATGGGCATAAATCCCTCCTGGCTGAGATTCTGGTCTCGCAGGAAACTGCGCGCGGTGACCAGAGTCACTTCTAATTGTGAGGTTCGGATTCCCGTTCCTGTTGCCGACCGAGGCAAGTTCCCGCAAACCGACTCCGAAAGGCCGGAAAAGACTGCTACATTTAAGCTGCACGCCGACGAGCCGGACGTGCACACCCATCGATAAAAGGAGAAGGCTCGCATATGCGCATCGCAGTCGTAGGTTCTGGATACGTCGGATTGGTAACGGGAGCGTGTTTTGCCGATCTTGGTCATGAAGTTTTTCTGGTCGACAACGACGAGAAAAAACTGGAAGCGCTGCGCACCGGAAAAGCGCCGATTCACGAGAAATTCCTGCCTGAACTGTTGGCCAAGCATCGCGGCGAGCGGATTAAGTTTTCCGGCGATTTGCAGGCTGCGACACGGGCTAGCGATGCGATCTTTATTGCGGTGGGAACGCCTCCAACCGAAAGCGGCGATGCCGACATGTCCTATGTGGAATCGGTCGCCCGCGAGATTGCGGGCGCCCTGGATAGCTACAAGGTCGTGGTGGAGAAGAGCACGGTTCCCGTTTACACCAACCAGTGGATCCAGACGATCATTTTGCGCAACGGGGCCGACCCGGAGATGTTCGACATCGTGTCGAATCCTGAATTTCTTCGGGAAGGCACGGGCGTCACGGATTTTTTATATCCCGACCGGATCGTAGTGGGCGTCGAAACCGAGCGCGCCGCGGAAGTGATGCGGCAGATCTATGGACCGCTCACCAGCGGATGGTATTACAGCCGGAGCGAGGCGATTCCGCGGCCCGACCGGGCTCAAGTGCCGCCGCGGCTGATCGTCACCAGCGCGCCGAGCGCGGAGCTGATCAAGCACGCATCGAATGCGTTTCTGGCGATGAAAATTTCATTTATCAACGCGGTCGCGTCTATCTGCGAAACAGTTGGCGCAAATGTGCAGCAGGTGTGTGATGGGATCGGCGCGGATTCGCGCATTGGGCCGAAGTTTCTGAATCCGGGCATCGGGTACGGCGGATCGTGTTTTCCCAAGGACCTGATGGCGTTTCGCGCAATCGCGAAGGAGAGCGGATACGATTTCCGGCTGCTGGATGAAGTGATTCGAATCAATGAGGACCAGCGCCACCGTTTTCTTCGCAAGGTGCGAAGCGTGCTCTGGACGCTTCGCGGCAAAAAGCTGGGCGTGCTGGGACTGGCGTTCAAGGGCGGCACGGACGACATCAGGGAATCTCCGGCGCTTTTGCTGGTGCAGGAATTGGTGCGCGAAGGCTGCATGGTGCGCGCTTACGATCCGGCCGCGATGGAACGCGCGCGCGAGGTTCTGGGCGGCGGAATCGAGTTTGCGACCGATGCTTACCAGGCCGCGAAAGGCGCGGATGCGGTGCTGATTCTGACGGAGTGGGAGGAATTCGCTTCACTGGATCTTGAAAAACTGCGCTGCTCCATGAAATATCCAATTGTGCTGGATGGACGCAATCTGTACGATCCCGGGACGATGACGGAGCACGGGTTTTCTTATTACAGCATTGGGCGGCCGCCGGCGTTGCATGAGGAAAAGGCCGCGGCGCGAGCGGCGAAGAAGGAGCGAGCCTAAACTTAGGAGCGCCGCACGATGTTACAGGACACCTTGTTACAGGACACGATGAGCGTGAAACGATGACCGTGAAACGAGCGCTGGTGACAGGCGGGGCTGGTTTTCTAGGTTCGCATTTATGCGATGCGCTCCTGGCGGAAGGTTATCGCGTGTTGGCGGTAGACAACCTGCTCACCGGGCGGGTGGAAAATATCGCGCATCTGCGCAACGACTCGCGATTCGAGTTCGCGGAGAAAGATGTGTGCGAAGCAGCGGACTGGGGTGCGCTCGATTACGTGTTTCATTTCGCCAGTCCGGCCAGCCCGGTTGATTATGCCCAACACGGGATCGCCACGCTGCGCGTGGGGTCCTGCGGCACATTTGAAGCGCTTGAAACCGCGCGGCGGAGCGGCGCGAGTTTTATGATGGCCTCAACCTCGGAGTGCTACGGAGACCCTCTCGTGCACCCGCAGCCGGAAACGTACTGGGGAAACGTTAATCCAATCGGGCCGCGCTCGGTCTATGACGAGGCGAAGCGGTTCTCCGAGGCCGTGACCATGGCGTATCGCCGCTATCACAAGGTCGATACACGGATTCTGCGCATTTTTAATACATATGGGCCGCGCATGAAGCTTCATGATGGCCGCGTGATCCCCAATTTCATGTGGCAGGCATTGCTTGGCGAAGACCTCACCGTTTACGGCGACGGCAGCCAGACTCGCAGCTTTTGCTATGTCAGCGATGAAGTCGAGGGGATTTTGCGCCTGGCGAAATCGCAGGAGCATGAGCCGGTAAATATTGGAAATCCAACCGAGTTCACTGTACTGGAATGCGCCCGTAAAATAATCGCGTTGACGGGATCGAGGAGTGAAATTCGATTTGAGCCGCTGCCTCAGGACGATCCCAAACAACGCCGCCCCGATATCTCAAAAGCTAAACGCTTGCTGGGCTGGGAGCCGGTTGTGGATCTGGAAAGTGGATTGAAGCTTTCGCTGGAATATTTTCGGGAGGCTGTGCTGAAAACGGCGTCGTCCGCCTAGCGAGGCTGTTCGTCGAGCACCGGTCCTGCCGCGAGCACTCCGAGCAGCCGCAAGATTTCTTCCCGCTCGGCCACATCTCGAAACGTGAAACGCACACCCATGCCGAAACCGGGGTGCGTCGCCAGAATCTTTCCCTGAATTTTGAATTTCATGTCCGCGGTACGGACAAGGATTTCCACGCCGCCTTTTCCGCTGAGGGGCGAGGGCATTTCGACGTAGCAGCCGCCTTCGCTGAGGTCGGAAAGCGTGCAACGATTCGGAACGTTCGAGCCAAGTTGATAAACTTCCGCGCCGATCGAACAGGGGACACGCTGAGCCCTGCGACGATTCCCGCTATCGAGTGCGCGGATTGGAACTTCAGAGGACTGCGGACTTGTCCGCGGCTGATGCGTAACCGGAACGGGTGACTTGGGAGCAGGCTCTTTCTTCGCAGTATTTTTTGGCCGAGCGTCTTGTTGCGCAACTTCGTTTCGCCTGGCGGTTTCGGGCAGAGCTATTTTCTGCGCGAACACGGCGGGTGCGGACGCCTTCATCGGGGCCGGATTCAGTTCAGGCTCCTTGGGTTGGGAGCTTCGTTTGTCCAGCCATGAGCGAATCAGACGGTGCGAGGACTGCGGCACATCGAGAAAACGAATGCCAGTGCGGCCGAGGGAATCCTGCCAGGCCACTTCTCCGGAAAGGCGCACAATTTCTTTTTGTCCCGGAAGGGCAAACTCGAAATAGACCTTACCGGCATCGGGCAGGTGCCCGGCCGTCGTGATTGAAATGCCGCTGTCGCTCAAGTCTGTAATCGTTGCCTTGAGCTCCGGCGCACCGGGATAGGAAACATTCACCGCCAGACTGACAGACGCTCGAGAACGGCGGCGCCGTTCCCGGCGCATCAATCCGCGCGCGGCAACCAGACTCAGACGCACGCCTTCAAGCGAAAGCGGGCGATAGAGAACGAAGTTCACGCCCAGTTGAAATACGGGGCGCGCATTGAAATCCTCGTTTACGATGGCAATCAATACCGCGGGGCGATTCTTCGGAGACTGGCGGACAGAAGATAGAAATTCCCGGGAACTCTCATCGACTCCATACTCAAAAAGAACGGCATCGTAGCGCTCATCGGCAATCAATTTTAATCCGCGCGAAATCGAGGATGTCTGTTCCACAGCCATCCCCATCTCGGACAGAACCGGCATCAGCAAGTTCGTCGATTCTTGATCCGGAAATACTACCAGCGCCCGCAAATCCATTATGTTTGGATCGTAAGAAACAATGATTGCGCCCACAAGTTACCTGCGTCATGGAGGCGCTCACCTCGGGCCATGATCAAGGGATTGCGAGTCCACGCGTCCGGCAGGTCGACTTTTCAATCAAAGCTTTTCAGAAGTAAGGAATGTGCCAGTTAACTCACCATGCCGCACCGTTGGTAACTATTTTGTAATTACCTTACTACCGGTCATTGTCCGAAAGTCGGGTGTACCCCGGTACTTTGACGCGCCCCCAACGTCCTCCTACCATCGACTTACTTAGCCGTGTATTCGGAGTCCTACCCCCCTGCGGATCATGCCGACTCACTGGCTAGAGGGACAGTCGATTGGCCTGCCGGGCAGGCGGGGATGAAATATTGAAAACCAGAGGAAGACATCACCGGGATCGAGCCAGCGGGTTCAGCTTGATCGAAATGATGATTGTGGTCGCGATCGGCATTATCCTGACCGTGGTTTCGGTCATCAGCCTGGTTCCGCTGCTGAACCAGCAACGTGTGACCAACGCCTACAACACCACATTGGCGGCCTTGCGGCTGGCTCGCGATAATGCGGTTGCCCAGCGCACATCGTATTCGGTGACGTTTTCCACGGCGGCCACGCCGAATACCATAGTGGTCGCGCCTGTATTGCCAAGTGGAGCCAGCACGTTTACCGGTCAGCAGAGTTCGGTAACGTATCAGCTGCCAACGAACGTGTTTTTCCTCGCACAGAGCGGCCTGCCGAATACGACGGCAACCGCGCCCGACAGTTACTACAACTCCACACTTCAAGCCATCGACTTGGGCTTTGCCGCCAATGGCTACACGTCCGGAGTAAACACAGTCTATTTCTGTCCCGATGGTTCGGCGCAAAACTCACAGGATGGCACGGGAGATTGTTCCGGCAGCTGGGAGGGAGGCGTGGTGTACATCGCGCAAACGGGAAACATATTAAGTTCACGGGCCATCACGCTATGGGGAGGGACGGGCCGCATTCACGGCTGGAGGCTCTACGCCAAAAGCGGCGGAGGTTATCAATGGGTTCGTCAATGACACGGCAGAGCGATAACGAACAAGGACGCCGGCAGGCGCAGGATGGATTCTCCATCATCGAGGTCATGGTATCGATGGTCGTGCTCACGGTGGGGCTGGTCAGCCTGCTGGGCGTGTTCGGCCTGGCGATGGCCTCCACGCAAAGCACGCAGCAGGACATGATTGCCAAGCAACTCGCCGATGAAGCTTACGAGAGCATCGTCACGGCGCGCAATACTTCGCAGATTACGTTCGACGATATTCAAAATACGGGCTCTATGAATTGCCCGGTCACGAACGTAACTCCTTGCGGCATCTTCCTGTCTACTCCACAGCAGATCTACAACGCAGGCGCTGACGGAATATACGGGACAGCGGACGATTCGTCCTCCGGCTCGCGGCAGACTCTGCACGATCCAGGACCGGACGGAATCTTCGGCACTTCGGATGACGTGTACATCCCCTTAACCGGCTACCAGCGCACCATCACAATCGGGTCCGTCACCAACTCGCAGAGCCAGGTGATTGATTCGCTGCGCAGCGTCACGATTACCGTGCAATACACGACACCGCAAACGAGATCGCAGAAATCCTACATTCTGAATTCGTATATTTCCGAGTTCCAGTAACGAGGGGACGATGACGAAGCGCTCGACAAACCGCACGAAGGGATTCAGCCTGCTGGAGATGACGGTCGCGACGGCCCTCGGCTCGCTGGTGGTGGGCGCCGCCGTTCAGTTGTATGTACAAGGTGTCGGCGCGACCTGGACAGTCTCGCAGCGCGCGGAAATGCAGCAGGATTTCCGGGCCGCTTCCAACATGCTGACCAAGGACTTGAGTTTAGCGGGCGCGGGACTTACACAGGGCGCCGCCATCCAACTGCCGACCTCTTCGAGCATTCCCGTGCTCGGCTGCGATCAGTCGAGTACCTGTTACATCAACGGCGCGTCGGTGAATTATCCCCTACAGGGCACTACTCCATTTCTTTACGGCCTGCTGACCGGTTACAACGCGGGGCCTACGATTTCGGGACAAACCACCGACACAGTCACAGTGGTGTATACGGATCCCAATTTCTATCTGGACTGCTACACCGCCACCGTCGCGAGCGCGACCACGGTGACCTTTGCTCTGCCAACTTCCACCAGTTCGAATTGCACAGCGCCCAGCAGCAGCGCGATCCAGAACATTAACGACTCGGCGGTGGGACTAACGCCGGGTGATCTGGTTCTGTTTACCTTCGGCACCACTCCAATTGTGGCCGAGGTTTATGGCGCGACCACATCTTCGACGACGGCGACATTTTCTACCAGCGATCCGCTCAAGATGAATCAGGCCACTACCGTTCCAAAAAGTCTGGGCAGCGAGTACAACTCGACGACAGCAACAACTGGATATGGAGTACGCCTTTTAGTGGTTACTTATTATCTGGATAACTCAGTTACTCCGCCGCGGCTGATGCGGCAGATCAGCGGACATTCGCCGGTTCCGGTGGCGGAGAGCGTGGTTTACCTCAAGTTCTCTTACGACTTGTTTAATACGAATACCAATACCGTGGCGGTGAGTTGTCAAAACCCGGGGGCGACCGGCGATGTCTGCACTTCCGGGAGCTCCAGCGGCCTGCTTCCCAACCAGATTACGCAAATCCACGTTTTAAACATGGCGATGGACGGAAGTGTGAAGGGATCGTTATACGGACTGGCGGGGGGCAACCAGTCGATCGATTTGCAGACAACGGTCAGTGCGCGAAATCTGACTTATGTGAATAGTTACAGCAATTAACACGATCGCGCTTCCGCCATGGGCGGGAGCCGGCGATTTACAAGAAAGTCGATGGGTAAGACGAATAAGCACAACGTTACGGGGAGCGACACATGGGAAGTTACAGTATGAAAACGGCCAAACTGCATAGCAGGGGATTTACGCTGATTGCGTCCTTGCTGCTGTTATTGCTGCTTTCGGGGATGGCAATCGGACTGATGATGATGGTCAACACCGAAGGCAAAGTAGGTGGGACCGATCTTCAGAATAACCTCGCCTATCATGCCGCCGAAGGTGGCATCGAGAAGATGTACTCCGATCTGAGCACAACCATCAACGCCGTGCAGGCGCCCACCGTCGCGGAAATCTGCAATATAAATAACATGGCTCCGAGCATCACTGGAGTTACCTTCCCCTACTACATGGTGCAGGCTTCGGGGACGACAGGATCAGGATCGTCGGCAACAACGGTGAATTGCAACAGCAGCGCTTCGGCGCAGGCGACCGTTTCGCCCAGTTGTCCGGGAAAGAGCACGTGCTGGGGGCAGATCAGCTCCGGCCCCAACACGGGTTTGTATGCCCAGGTAATTCCGATCAGCATGACGGTCACTGCCTCGATGCTGGGCGGGCAGGAAGTCAGCATGATGCGCAATGCGCAGATTGCGCTGATCCCCGTGTTTCAGTTCGGAGTATTTTGCGAAAACGATTGCGCTTTCTTCAGCAATCCCACACTTGATTTTTCTGGACGTCTGCACGCCAACGGCGATCTGTATCTAGGTGTTTCAAATAGCGCGACTCTGACTTTTCACGACAAACTTGAGGCTTTTGGGAACGTCGTTACCAACAATCTTCCAAATACCCTGGCGGCAGATGCCACCACCAACGACAATGGCAACGTCTACATCCCCACGGCGGACGGCGATTGTTCATTTCCGGGATCGGCAACAAGTACCTGCGTTGCGCTGCCAGCCAATGGCAGCGTCACCGGCATGGGCGGGGCGCCGCCGGCATCGATGTATAACACTGCTTTCAACATCAGCACCTATGCTTCGACTTACAACAGCTCCTGGAGCACGTTTTCCTCGAGCGTGAACCACGAAATCATTAACGGCGATTATGGAAATACAACTAGCGGGCAGGTGGGAACAGGAGCCAAGCTGCTGTCGCTGCCGTTTGTCACCGGAACGCAACATGATTACGAGTTGATACGACGCCCCCCGGACCAATATCTAACCGCAGCGGGAGTTACCGACTCGGTTTCGCTTAGCCAGTCGCGCGAATACAACCTGGCGCAGATTCATATCTTGTTGAGCGACGATCCCAACGATTTGCCAGGGGGAGCTTCGGATTCGAATAACGTGCGCCTGGCGAACTTGACGGCCGCACAAGTACAGGCGCAAGCGGGAAGTACGACCGCTGCCGCAACTACTTATCCGTATGGAGTGCCGATCACATCGACCAATTACAGTACCTCGACGTGGGGAACTCCTTCGAGCGGCAACACCTACACAATGTATTTTGCTTCCGCCTCGAATGCGGTTCCTATTCCGTCGACCTGCTCGGGAACGACTTGTACTGGCGCAGATTGGCCCTACGCCCCCTTTCCGTTCAGCGGACAATCCGCGAGCCAAGGCCTTCAGCCGTCGAATCCTCACCCAACCGCATCGGGGGCGGTGAATGCGCCGGCCTATCTGGCGAACGACACGAGCGGTTTCAATTACTCCGGCGGTACGGCTGCGACTCCTCCAACAATTCCCATTTGCCCGCCAACGAGCCCAGCGCCAGCGACTGTCCCCGCGGGCTGCCCGGCTGCGGGAGAGGCGTATCCCTATTACGCTTTGCCGAATCCAAGTACGCCTGTCGTCTCCAGCGCGCTGACGCCGTACAACTCGGCCTATGCTAACTCCTGGAGCCTTATCGATGGCTACTTGCGAGTGGAGTATGTCGACAATTCCGGGGTCTGGCACCCTGTGACCCAGGAATGGCTGCAATTGGGATTTGCGCGCGGCGTGACGCCTCCGACTTCTCCGGGAACCAACCCGATTACACCGAACGCGATTCTGCTCCTGCAACGGCCCGCGGACCGCGGCACCAGCACGCTCTCGACCAGCGCGATTCCCACCGAACCAACGTCAGCGAGCGGAGTGTGGGCGGTTTCGCAAGCGAACGCTCCAACCTGCATCGCAACGAGCGCCGGTAAATGCACGGCGTGGGCGGCGGTCACAACGGGAACGACGACGAAGACTTATTCGGCGCCATATCTCGCCTCCGATGCAGGCTCCGGCGGCCAGTGGGCATTCGCGATTACGCCCGCCACCACTACAACCACAACGCCGCAGAGCTTGACGCAGTACAACTGGTATCCCATCAATTTTTACGATGCCCGCGAAGGCGAGCCGCGCGACGTCACGACCGACCAAGGGAGCACGGACGATAGTTGCACACCCCTCGGCGTGATGAATGCGGTGGAGATCGATGTGGGGAATCTGGCAAAGTGGCTGGCCGGTACCACCGGCAGCAGCGGTACCAGCGTGAACTATACGCAGCAAAATGGTTATGTGCTCTATTTTTCCGACCGGCGGGGAATGTTGCTGAATCCCCACCCTCCCATGAGTCCGACCGGCGGAGTCTCAGCCCGCTCTGGAGATTCGGGGTTTGAGGATGTAATCAATCCTAGCAGCTCGTCTAATACGCCGAACGGAACCTTGGATACCGCCGAAGATGTCAATCAGAATGGATACCTTGACAATTTCGGCATCGCCAACCTCGGGTTGGGCCAGTTCAATGGCACGACGAATGTTAACGCATCCAACCCGTCCAACCCGTATAGCCCGCGCATCACATCCTGCGGCCTCACGGCTCGCAAGAACTGGGTCAGCGGCGCACGCCACGTTCTGAAACTAGTCGACGGGTCACTGGGCCACCTGCCGAAAACGCCGGTACAGGTGTCCGTAAACAGTGTGAGCTTCTATGGTGGATTCACGGTCGCTTCGGAAAATCCTGTGTATGTCCAGGGCTCTTACAACAGCAATTCGTCCGACACGTTCTTCACTGGCGAGTCGGGTGGACAGCCGGGACCGGATAATAGTTCGCCCGCTCACGTTCCCGCCGCAGTGATTGCCGATACGGTGACATTCCTCTCCGACAACTGGAACGACGACAACAGCACGATCCTGACGCCCGCGCAGCCGGGTAACCCGAGCAATGCTAATGCCTGCCCATGTAACCGTGGGGCCTCCGCGAACAGCTACTACCGCGTCGCGACTGCTGCGGGAAAAACGTTAACTTTCCCGCACCCGTCATGGGAGACCAATGGCAACAACTACCCAGAGGGCACGGATGGCGGCATCGGTAATTTCCTGCGCTTCCTTGAAGACTGGCAGGATACGCCTTCCACAATGCATTACGGAGGCTCGATGGTGGAGATGTTTAATTCGACCTATAACACCGGAGCATTCAAGTGCTGCACCTATACGGTCTATGAGCCGCCGAATCCGCGCGACTATTACTTTGACACGGACTTCCAAACGCCGCAGGGTCTGCCGCCAGGAACGCCAATGTTCCGCGATGTGGAAAGCCTTGGCTATAGGCAGGTGCTTACAGCCAGAGGCTTGAACAACAACTGACAAGCTAACGCCGTTGAAGCAAAAACCCCGATCCTTGTGGATCGGGGTTTTTCTTGAGTGACCGCGGCTTTTGCCCGACCAATAATTCGGTGGCAAGACATTTCAGGAAGACTTCAATCACCCGCGCTTTTGCCCCGAAGCCGTGGAGTCGCTTCCCTTTCGCGGCGCGGGCTCCGGCGGCGCATTCACCGGCAGATCGGAAGACCAGCAATCCGCCAGTATCTTCCACGTTCCAACTGGCTGGCGAACCATCACTACCAGATATTTTCCTCGCTCTTCGCGGCGTTTTCCCATTGCGGTAGGAACGAGCATCTTGCAGCGGCCGATATCCATGGCTATGTCTCCCATGATCTCCAGCCGCAACGATTCCATTTGGACGTCGCCCAAGCCTGCTTCGAGCACCGAGGAAAGAAATTCTCGAATCGCCGGAAGGCTCCTCACTGGGGGCACGCTCGATCGAATGAGCGTGGCATCGGCGGCATAAAGTTCGAGAAGGTCGTCGATGTGCCGGGTATTGCAGGCCTGCGCCCAATCCTGAACCATTTGGCGAGCGGCAATTTCGGCGCGGCCGCCGGGCGCTGGAGTGGCCGCACCGGGAGCCTTTCCGCGCGGAGCCGGCAACTCACCATCGGCGGCAGACGCACTCGCGGCAGCGCCCGGTCCTGGCACCAGATGATGGAAATGATGATGGACATGTTGCTGATCGGACCCCGCCGCCGTCCCCTCCCGCGGCAGTCCGCACCAAACACAGAAGCGCGCGGTCGCAGGCAGCGTGCCTCCGCAGGCGGCGCAGGTATCCGGAAGCTCGGGTTGGTTCGCCGCCGCGAGATCCTGCGCAACGGAAGCGCCCCCCGAAATTCGCTGAATGGCCTCGACCGCCGCGGCTACCGCATCCGGATTTGGCCGAGGCCAGCGGAAGTTGGCGGGGAGGCGGTGAAAAAAATCCTCGATCTCCTTGCTTTCGGCGGGCTTCTCGGTAGATTCAGTTGGCTTGGGATCGTCGCTCACGGCAGCCTCATCCTCCATTGTAGGAGATATTGCAGGAAAATTCGCTTATTCGGGAAGGCTGAATCGTACACGGACCTCGGAATCGGTGGGCACTCCGTTACAAAGCGCTGGACGGTAACGCCACGCTCGCACCGCGCGCAGCACGGCGGCATCTTCATCGGCGCCTCCGCTGTAGAGCACAAACGCGCTGTGTACCCGTCCATCGGAACCGATAATAAAGCTGACCCGCACCAAATTGCCATCAGGGTCGTGCGGTAAAAGAGGGTCGGGCGTAACCAGAGCTTCCGGCGCTTGAACACTCTCGCAGTTTGGCTCTTCCAATAGCGGAGTGGTGGGAGTCAACTCAGCTGTATGGGCGGGCGCCTCGCGCAAAGCGCGCTCCGATTCTTCCAACGAAATCCGGTAAGGAATCACGCGAGGACTTACCGGCAAAGCCGAAGCGGTCGCGGAGGTAAGAGCCAGCATCACCATCGAGAGCCGTGCGGCTGTAGACATGATGGCCGCCAATCTGGCGGGGCATGAGAACACACTGAAGGTCCAAGACTGATAACCATAGGAGCCGGGCTGGCACGGTTTCTCGCCCGTTTTGGCCCCGAAGCTTCCCATCGGCGGGAACTGGCGCAATTGGCGGTCCATTAAACACGAAAGCTAACTCATGTGCCATCAACTTGGTACAGCGGTTATTGCTCCTATCGCTTCAATCTGCTTCAGCTCTGGCCGCAATTACTTGCAAACCATCTTCGAACCAAAGCGGGGAGCATCGTTCCCGAAATGGCTGGTGATCTATCTACTTCGCTCTGTGAGCTGCGTCACGGGGTGCAGGCAATTCCGGGAGCAGAATCAAGTAGGAAATTGACTTTGGCCGGCAACGGGAAAGGATTTTTGGAGGGCGCTATGTTCGAGCAGGAGCTTGAGTTAGAAAAGAGAAATTCATCCGTCATTCCATTGCTTCTTATTGTTACCTTGATCGTGGCTATCGCCGGCATATCGCTTTATTTTGTGCTGGAAAGCAGACGAGTTCTTACCACTGCGGAAGCGAGCCCCGTGGTGCAGGCAAGCATTGAACGGCAGGCTCCAGTCACAATCACAATTACTACCGGATTGCTCAAAACCGAAGCGGACCAGAACCCGCGCGGCCCTCATTATCGCCTGCTCGACAAAGATGGAATCCTGAAGCTGGGTAAGGATACAAACCAGAAGACTCCTGTCACACTGACCGCGAAAGGCGAGGCGTGGCTGACAGAGATCCCCGGCGTCAAGAAATCGAAAAATAAGGACAACAACGACGAGTACACTGTGCCCCTGGCGCAGCGCAAGCTTGCGGAGATTGGCAAAATCGCCATGCTCAGCCCAACCAGAGCAGCAGTGGAATATTCCTGGATATGGCAAACGACTAAAGCTGGCGATTTGTTCGATGCTGGAGGTCCGGCGGTGAAGGCGTTCAACACATGGGATCGGTCGACCCTGATCGATAAGTATGGAGCCAACTTCTATCACGCCGCTCCGACTAAGGTTACGATCCTGCTCGTGAAGGGCGATAAGGGTTGGGAGCCTTCAAACGAGTAAGAGCGATCAAGCAAGAGCGATTGCTTCCGAACTACCGGAGCGGGATGCAGGGCAAACGAGGCCATCAGTCCCAGCCGCTGACAGGGCAGGGCGGTGCGACGGAAGGCCTCACCTTTCAAAGCAAAAATAGAAGATAGTCTTCTCCAACACTTTCCATCAGTTCAACCCATTCTGGGTGAACTTGTAGGCCTCGTTCACTTTTTGAGCGCTCAGGTAAAGGCTGGAGGCCTGCGGGGACGTGTTGTAGTTGTCGACCACAATTCCGCTGGGACCGCCATCGACAGCCGTGGTGACAGGGGTCGAATTGGTGGTTGTAATCTCGGCGACGCACCCCGAAGTGCCAGTGCCGGTGCAATCCTGGGTCAATCCGAAGAAGAAGAAATCCGTTCCGCCGCCAACGTTGGGATTGAAGAATTCCGTCCAGCCCGTGCAAGTAGCAGCTGTTGACGTGAGCAGTTGGCTCGAGGCGGCCGGCGTTGCGTTCATATTGCGTCCTGAAAAACCGAACGAATACTGCCACGGCGTGGAATCGGAGGCGCCGGTTCCGCAAACGTAGAGCGCTCCGCTCGATGGGCTCGTGTAGTAGTTATTACTCAAAGCAGGCTGAAAGACGTTCACCGAGTTGCCAGTCGCCGCGCCAAGCCCAATGCGCCCTTTCGTGATCTGGGTAAGTAAGGTGGTATCGGCTTGCACGACAACTGCGGAAGTGCCGTCGTTGGCGGAGACGGCGAATGTGGTGCTGTTAGTGATGTCGACAATCGGCGGGGCCATCAGGCCGGCGTTCTTGTCGCCATGGGCTCCTACAATCATGGCGGATACGGAGCCAGATGTTGCATCGACCTGGTAGAGATCGCCGTTTCTCGCTCCAATCATGATCACGCCGAGATGCTTATCGAGCACAGGTGGAGTCAGCTGAGTCCCGCTGGAAACCGTAACTGGCCAGGGTGAGCCCTCAAGCGTGGGCGTACCTGCGAATACGTTGGTGATCTTATAAAGGATCCCGCTGTCGTCGGAGACGTACACGGTATCAGTGTTGTAGTCGATCCAGGGCGACGAACTCGTGGTACCGGCGGTACTGGAATAGGTGAGCGAAGTGATCGCAGCGGGCGCGGCGGCATCGGTGATCGAACCCTGGTGCGCCGTCCAGGTCAGGACATGGAAAATCGATGAAGTTCCCAGGCTCTCGACAAACCCTATCTTGGTTCCGTCCAGAGACAAAATGGGAGACGTTGCCACCTTGCCTCCCGTTTGCGTGCTCACGTTATAAGCGAACAACACGTTCGGGGCCGATCCGCAAATTCCGCCGCTGCCGGCATATAGATCGTTAAACCCAACCAGATTGGCCTGACCGCCAGTCGCCCCGGCGGTCGACAGCGCAAAGACGGCGTAATCGTTGGCGCAACTGGCTGTCGCCGGATTAAATGAATATTTGGCGGGATACATTTCAGCGGCAACATGGCCCTTTTGGAAATTAAAACTCCAGTCCAGCTGCGGCTCTCTTGGGCCGTTGGGCTTTGACCCGGTTTTTGATCCAGTCTGGATTTCGTCGGCGACGTGCGAGTTATGCCCTTGCAAGCGCCGCATCACCTGGTGCATCACACGAGGCTCTTCGTACAGCACCTCGGGATGCTGGCGGAGGCCATCAAAAGTGAATGCAATCGTGTGCTCGGACCAGTCCTGGGGAATCCCAGCGGGGCGCGCTTTGACAGGCTCCTGGGCGAAAAGTGCAGCCGCAGCCAATAGATAAACGACGCTCCACGCAGCAATGGCGTACCGATGCTGAGAATTCACAGCGCCCTCCAGTTGTCTCGAGTCTTCATATTGTACCGCGTTCATTTCTTGCAGGGTATTTCAGAGCGCGGTACTCCTGTTCGTGGTCTATGGTCACCGGTTTGACACCTACTGATAAAGGCCAAGGCCCCCGCAAATTAGACCGCCGAATCGCGATCGGAACAGGCGCGCTCCGAGGCCGGAGAGAAGTCTCAATCAGCATATTAATTTCTTGCCAGGCTACTTCTGAATCCGCGAGGGTTGGCAGATCGGCGGGCCAGCTTACCTGCCGAGGTTATTCCGGATTACTCGCAATAATGCGGTCCGAAGCGTTCCCACATTACTTTTTAGTTGCCACCTTATGTGCCGATCATTCAGTTTGTGGTTACAACCTTGACCCAGAGCCATATCTTTGATCCCGAGCGTTACCGGCAACCCGTTCTACGGCCCCCGCTCGTATAAGACGGGCCTATTCGCGTTTCAGATTGAAAGTCCTAATCGGGCTATCCACCTGCAATCGGTCAAACTACTTGTTGGTGGCCGATAATTATGGCAGTATGTTTCCCCTAAGTAATACAATGTCGTTCGTAGTTACCTGAGGGGGTATTGAGAATGACGAATCTTGCAAAAGCACTAGCTCGGCTTCGCGAAGAACGTCGCGAAGCACAACATCAAGTCCAGAAGCTTGGGGAGGCCATTGCGGTGCTCGAAAAGCTCACCCGGGGTTCGGGAGTAACAATCCAGGCTGGCTCACAGCCTCGCTTAAAACGAGTGCTGTCCGCTGCAGGACGCCGGAGAATTTCTCTCGCACAAAAGGCGCGGTGGGCCAAGCTCAGGCCGGTAAAGAAAGCGGCCTGAACCTTAATCGGGCACAGTCTCGCGAATCTTCCCTCGCGAGACTGACGTCCCTTTTTCTATCGCGGCAAACATTCTTTGTTTGCGCTCGCCTCCCGTGCGAAACGAGGGCTAAGCATGCCCGCCTCCAAGTTCGCGCACAATATTTCCTACAAACGCCTTCGCATCCCCGAATAACATGAGGTTGTTATCGAGATAGTAAAGAGGGTTATCGATGCCGGCAAAACCGGGGTTCATGCTGCGCTTGATGACCATTACCGTGCGCGCCTTATCCACATCGAGAATAGGCATGCCATATATAGGACTGGTTTTATCCGAGCGGGCCGCTGGGTTAGTAACATCGTTGGCCCCGATAACCAGAGCGACATCGGTTTGCGGGAAGTCGCCATTGATTTCGTCCATTTCAACCAGGCGATCGTAAGGAATATCAGCCTCGGCTAACAGAACATTCATGTGCCCAGGCATACGTCCAGCGACAGGATGAATGGCGAAACGCACGTCCACTCCGCGCTTTGTCAGACCGTCATAGAGTTCCCGCACTTTATGCTGCGCTTGAGCGACCGCCATGCCGTATCCGGGAACGATAATTACGCGACTCGCACTGGAAAGGATCGCAGCAGCCTCTTCAGGAGTCGCGCTGCGAACCGGCTTCACTTCGCCCGCCGCCGCCGCAGTTTGCACCTGTCCGAAGGCCCCGAACAGCACGTTCGTAAATGATCGATTCATCGCCTTCGACATGATGATTGAAAGAATCAGACCAGACGATCCATCCAGCGCGCCGGCGATGATCAACAGCTTGCTGTCGAGCACAAAACCCATAGCCGAAGCTGACAGGCCGGCATAGCCGTTCAACAGCGAAATTACAGTTGGCATATCAGCACCGCCAATCGGGATAATCAGCAGCACGCCGAATATCAGGGCGAGCAGAACCATGAGCGGGAATAGCGTTCTGTGATCCGGATGCAGCACCAGCGAAACTGCAATAACCACTGCCACGGCGAGTAGCAGAAAATTGACGAGGTTCTGACCTTTGTATGTCAACGGGCGCTGCGGCAGTATCTCCTGTAACTTCCCTGCCGCCATCAAGCTTCCGGTCACTGTCAAGCCGCCAAGAATCACCTCAATCGAAAGCACAGACATCATGAAGCGGGAGATATCTGGCGTGCGAAGGTAGAACTCGGCAGACCCAACCAGCGTCACACAAAGCGCGCCAAAAGCGTGGCTGAGCGCGGTTCGTTGCGGGACCGCGGTCATGGCAACCCGTCCAAGCGGGACGCCAATGATAGCGCCGAGCACAAGCGCAATCGCAATTAAGTGATAGTCGTGAAGGCCATTTCGGAGTAGCGTGCCGATGATCGCGAGCACCATCCCCGACTCGCCGGCCCAGATTCCATGGCGTGCCGTGGTGGGCGAACTCATCCACTTCAGCGACAGAATAAACAGGACGCTGGCAACAAGATAAAGAAGTTCGATGACGACCTGGCCGCCTGCTAGTTCAGCGTTCATTGCTTTGTCGCCGGCCTGCTGGATTTGAACATCTTCAACATACGGTCGGTAATGAGGAACCCGCCGACGATATTACTGGTGGCCGCGACCACGGCGATAAAACCGAATATAGCCGCCAGTTGACTCTTATGCTCGCCTACCAAAACGATTGCGCCAACCACCGCGATCGCATCGAGAGCGTTGGTCAACGACATCAGCGGAGTGTGCAGCAGCGGCGAAACGCGCCGGATTACTTCAAACCCAATGAAGCCCGCCAGCACAAAAATAAAAAGCGCATTGATAAGAGTCGAGCTACTGTTCATCGTTCCTCCGTGCGAAGTATTGCGTAGTCGAATGCCGCTTCAGCCCACTTTCGCGAGCGCTGGCAAGCCAAGAAATTCGCGTACTCGCGCCTGCACAATCTCACCGCCAGTAGTCAGCAAAGTTTCGCGCACAATCTCATCTTCCAGATTCAGGTTCAGCTTTTGATCTTTAACAATGTAGGTAAGAAAAGCCGTGAGATTCCGCGCATACATTGCACTGGCATGATAGGGCACGCCGGAAGCCAGATTGATGGCGCCGATAATCGTGACACCGTGCTTCACAACCGTTTTTCCGGTTTCGCTGATCTCGCAATTGCCGCCGCGCTCGGACGCCAGATCGAGAATCACCGACCCCGGCGCCATTCCCTTCACCATATCCTCGGTTACAAGCACGGGAGACTTCTTTCCTGGAATCACCGCCGCGGCAATCACGACATCGCTTTCCTGCACAACCTTGCCGAGCAATTCGCGCTGGCGGCGGTAGAAATCTTCATCCTGCGCGCGGGCATAGCCGCGGGCGTCCTGCGCGTCTTTCGCCTCAATGGGCAACTCGACGAAACGGCCGCCTAAACTTTGAACTTGTTCTTTGGCGGCTGGCCGCAGATCGTACGCCGAGATAACCGCGCCTAACCGCCGGGCGGTTGCAATCGCCTGCAATCCGGCCACTCCGCATCCGATAACAAAGACGCGGGCGGGGGTAATCGTACCGGCAGCGGTTGTCATCATCGGAAAGATGCGCGGGTGAGAATCGGCAGCCATGAGCACGGCTTTGTATCCGCAAATCGTTCCCATCGATGACAGCGCATCCATGCTCTGCGCGCGGGTACTGCGCGGCATCAGCTCAACTGCAAACGAGGTCACGCCAGTGTGCGCGATTTCCTCGACCACTTCCTTCGATCCGAATGGTCGCAGAAAGCCAACAAGAATCTGATTCCGCCGATACAGCGGCACATCTTCTCTGCCATTGACGTCATTCGAGCCATAGCAAAGCAGCTGCGTAATGATGTCGGCCGCGCCAAACACAGCGGCGCGATCGGTAACAATTTTTGCGCCCTTTTCGGAGTACATCGAGTCGGGATAGCCAGCGTCGACTCCCGCGCCCGCCTGAATGTGGACCTCAAAGCCAGCTTTAGTCAGCGTGGGAATAACTGCGGGAGCGAGTGCAACCCGCCGCTCCCCTGGATAGATTTCTTTTGGAACGCCTATGATCACGAAGGTCTGCCTTTTATCCGATCTGCGTTTATACGATCTTGCGTTTATACGATCTGCATTTTGCGGTTTTTGCGCTCTTCAATTCGTCGCGCACCCGCAGGCTCGCTTCCCACGAGACAACTGGCCAGCGACTTCGCCACGAACCGACGATTCTAGTTGAGCGGATACCACCGCGCAAATGTCTCGTTCAAGCAGACAGCGGTCTCCACCGAGTGATCGCTTTTTGCGCGATTGCTAGAGAGAGAGACTTAACAGCAGGCGGTCATCATCCATACGCGCTGAAATCTTGGAGCAGTCTTCGACAATCCAGTCTGCGCCTGCACTTTGGAGTTCGGAGATCCCGGCAGTCGTGAGGAACGCGATCACGCGCGCCCCCGCGGCCTTGCCGGCGCGAATTCCGGCTGGCGCATCCTCCACCACAACGCAATCGGAAGCAGGCTGGTTCAGAATCGCCGCCGCCTTTAGATAAGGCTCAGGGTCTGGCTTGCCCCTCTTCACGTCGTTCGATGTGATGATGTTCTTTGGAATCGGCAGACCTGCCGCGCGCAACCGGACCTCAGCCAGCGCGCGAGTGCAGGACGTGGCGATCGTCCAGCGATCGGCGGGTAGACTTTCGAGCAACCGCCTTGCGCCCGGCAAAAGCACCACGCCATCGAGATCTTCAATCTCCATCCGCTCAACCACGCTGTTTTCTTTCTGTATGTCTGCGTTCGGCAAAAGTTCAGCGATAGTGGTTCGACTCGGCCGGCCATGCGCCATCCTTACAACCTTTTCGGGATCGAAGCCGTGAGCGATGGCCCAGCGGGTCCACACGCGCGCCACCGCCGGAGTGGAATCGACGAGGACGCCGTCCAGGTCAAACAACAGGGCGCTACAGCGGATGTCTGTCATTGTTCGTTGCAAGCGGGAATGAGCAGTGTCCATCGCTATCCGGCGGTGTTATGCGTGAGGATTGGTG
>JBAWBR010000104.1:0-73293 GCA_049589875.1 Terriglobales bacterium | reverse complement strand
CTCTCGTCCCAGATGCGGCTGCGCAAGACAAATCCTCAGCCAAGTCGTGTAGTTCACCGGCATGGGCATAAGCTTATTACGAGAGGACGCGCCTCGACCGTGTTGAGTTGCAAGCTGCCAGTTGCTCGCCTCTACTACAGCCTCTCACTTCCACATTTCTGGGCGAACTTCACAAGTCTTCCGCTCGGTTGCGGCGTTCGCAGCTTCCATTGGCGTCCAGCCACTCTAAGAGCGAACGGACGCTGGCTCGCGCCAAAGCGATCGCACAGTCTGCCGCGCCGTAGTAAATATTGAGCGTGTCGCCATCGGCCTCCATCGTATAACCGCACGGGAACACAACATCGTCCACATCGCCGTGGCGCTCATAGGCCGCCTCCGGACCAAAAATCCAGGAGTCTCCCCGCAGCAGACACTTCTCCGGATTCTCCAGATCGAATAGTGCCAGGCCCAGCCGATAGAGACAGCCGGAAGGGGTGTGGCGCACGCCATGGTAAAAAACCAGCCATCCTCTGGACGTCTCAATCGGCGGCGGCGACAAACCAATCTTGTTAGCATCCCACCAGGCTCCACGGCGCGCCTCCAACATCAGTCTGTGCCGCCCCCAGTAACGCAGGTCGGGAGAGTAAGAGATCCACATATGCGCCCCGAGAGTCGTCATCGGGCGATGGATCAACGCCCAGTATCCATTGATCCTCCGCGGCAGTAGCGCGGAGTCTTTGTCGTCCGGCGGCATGATCACCCCGTAGCGCTCGAACCTTCGGAAGTCTTTCGTAAGTGCTAAAGATACTCCCGGCCCGCCACGGGAATAGGACGTGTAAGTGATCACATACTGCTCTAACTCCGGGACAAACGTGATCCGGGGATCTTCAATACCCCAGATCTCCTCGGGATGGTTCTTAGGGTCGGGCAGCAACGTCGGTTCCGGATCGATCTGCCATCCGTCCACTCCGTTCTTGGAGCGCGCAGCGCAGAGATGAGACAACCCGCGCCGGTCTTCCACACGGCACAGCAGCAGGGTTGTGCCATCCGGCAGCAAGGTCGCGCCCGCGTTGAATACGCTGTTGATCGAATACGGCCAGTCTTTGCGCGTAAGAATGGGGTTGCCCGCATGACGCAGCAGCAATGGCGGGTAGTGCTTGCTTTCAACGCTCATAAGTGCGGTTTCTGGGATGGTCATGCTGATGAATCACCTTTCAGTTGCTCGGAGTTTTGCAGAACCTGCATTTCGAGCAGCGCCATTAAAAACGAGAGCGTCGATTCTGCACCCTGATTCTGGTTCACCCGCTCCGGATGCAGGCCGTCCCGGCAACCGCCGGTAATGGAATCGTACAGTGGAAGCTGGAGATCGTTGTCGCCCAGAAACCAGTTGAATGCCGACCACGCTTCCGCGCGCCAGCGGCTGTCATGCGTCGCGCGGTAGGCATCGAGACACGCCGATACCGCTCCTGCGGCTTCAATCGGCTGTTGATCGAAACGTGCTTTCCCGCCCCCCTGACGGTAAAAGCCCTGCGATCCAATCGGCATGAAGTGGCCGCCGGGTTCCTCATGTTGCGCCTTCATCAACCAATCGAGCGCTTCCAGACCCGCGGACATCATGCGATCGTCGCCGCATGCCGCGCCCACCACCAGCAATGCTTGCGGCATTCTCGCATTGCCGTACGCTGCCACATTTTCGAACCACTTCCAGTCCGGCCGCCGGATGGATTCGTACATCGCCAGCAAACGCCGGCTGAGCACGGACCGTATTTTTTGCGCGTCGCGGTCTCCCCCATAAGCGTTGAGATATTCCTGAATGCCCAATATCGTATAGGCCGACGCCCGGGGACTATAGAACTCCACCGCCGCGGGAAGCGAGAATTCAAACAGACGTCCCGCCGCGCTCTTCAATCCTTGGTCGCCGGATCCCCCAAGAACCGTTCCCAGACTCCACAGCGCCCGCCCATGGCAGTCCTCCGAGCCGATGGGCTCGTTCCACCGCCGGTCGTAGCCAAGAAAATTTCTGAACCTGCCATTCGCCCCACTAAATGCATGTTCGAGAAACGACAGGTATCGCGAAGCCAGTTGTCGCGAAAAAAAGTGTCGCGAAGAAAAGTATCGCGTGGAAGAATCCGGCGCCAACGTACTTACTCCTTCTACCTCGCCTTTCCCCGACTGCTCCAGCATCACTGTAAGAATCAGTGCGCGGGCATTGTCGTCTGTGGTATGGCCCTCGGCGCGATTTGGGATTGTGAAGATCGCATGCTGAAGAATTCCCGTGTCGTCGGTCAGCGCATTCACATGATCGAGTTTTAATTCCGGCAGCTGACTCAGCGTTTTGGGAATTGCGCGCGCGGAAAACTGCACCCGCGGGTTCTCCATGCGGTCGTTGCGCACCCGCGAGAAACTCTCCATGTAGCCTTGCGCCACTTTCTTCCAGACCATATCCCGCCCAAAAACGTAGGCGCGCTTCCGCATTGCGTGCCGGATCGCGGGCGTGTCCAGTAGTTCAATAGTCTTGTTCGCGATTGCCTCCGGATTTTGGAACGGCACCAGCGCCCCCCGGCGGTCGTCCAGCAGCTCAATTGCATGCCAGTAAGGGGTCGAGATAATTGCCTTGCCCGCGCCGATCGCATACGCCAGCGTCCCCGATACAACCTGCTCCTCATAACGGTAGGGAGTGATATAAATATCGGCCGCCCCAATGAATTCCGCCATTTCCTCCGGCGTGGCGAAGCGGTCGTAGAAGATCACTCTCGATTCCACGCCCATCTCTTTCGCCAGCGCTTCCAGACTCGCCCGGTACTGATCGCCTTCGCGCCGGAGAATATGAGGATGCGTCGCCCCCGCCACGATATACGCAACGTTATTATGCTTGGCGAGAATCCGCGGCAACGCCTGAATAACGTTTTCAATTCCTTTGTTTGGCGAGAGCAGCCCGAATGTCAGCAGTACCGCTTTTCCTTCCACGCCAAAACGATCCTTATAGAAATTCGGATCGAGAAACGGCAGGTCGGGAACCCCGTGCGGAACCATGTCGATCTTGTTGCCCGGCACTTTGAAGATCTCCTGCAGAAATTGCGACGAAAGCTGGCTCATCACAATGAGCCGGTCGGAAAGCTCTGCCATCTCTTTCATCACCATTAACTGGTCGGGATTCGGTTCCCGCAAAACTGTGTGCAGCGTGGTCACCAGCGGCATCTTCAATCCCCGCAGCAGGTGCAGAATATGGCTCCCGGCCGGACCGCCGAAGATGCCATATTCGTGTTGCAGGCAAACCATGTCGATGTTGTTGAAGTTCAGGAATTCAGCCGCTTTTTCATACGATTTCTCATCGTCCTGCGCAAGCGACCATCGCACCCGCGCGGGATAGTCGTATCCCTGCTCCGTGTCGTTGACCGGCAACGCCAGCAGGCGGGCGTTTCCGTATTCTGCCGATATTGCCGCGCAGAGGTCGGTCGTGAATGTGGCGATTCCACATTGCCGCGGCAGGTAATTCCCGATCACCGCAATTCGACTGGGCAGAGAAAGCTTGCTCTGCGCGCGCGGGCGCGGCATGATCTCCACTTCCGGCGCCGCTAGGCGTGGCGGGACCATTTCCAATACCTCATTGGAAAACAAGGCGGTTGATAGTGACACTGCGTCCCTCACTTCCCGAAGTCCCTCACTTTCTGGAATAGGTGTGTTGAAAAAGGCTGGGTTGGGATTGCGCCCCGCGCATCCTGAGCGCCGCTCCCCCAGAGTGAATTCCGCGAATCGTTAGATATCAGTATTCAACGAAACCGGGTTGCCGGACTGGTCAAAATTGACCAGGTATTGCGCGCAAATGATCACTATTGACCAGCTAATCGTTTTCCTAAGCTGCATGATGCAAGGATGCAAGCCGACATGGAAAAAGCACTGGCCGTCCGTTGCACAACCTGCGGAGCCGGGCCCAGGGAAAACTGCGAACTCAACAGCGGACTGCATCGAACCAATCCGCACCTGGCGCGCAGCCTGGCGGCGGAGAAGAAGCTGAACAAGGCTATGGATCGCGCCAAAACTGATCGAACTGTCCACTGAAAGCGGTGCATGAATTATCCGTAACCGCTCATAACACTGTGCACAATAGTTCACTCCAGTGACATCTATAGAACAATCATTTGTACGACAAAGGCTTTCTAGGACTAGAATTACCGGGAATGGCTGCCTCTACACCAGCGAACAAAAAAAATCGGGCTTTCGATCCTGCGACCTTTCTTGCCACGATTGGCGACGGCAGACGAAACCTGACGTTCGCAAAAAAGCAGGGAATCTTCGCCCAGGGCGACGCCGCCGATGCCGTTTTCTATATCCAGAAAGGTAAGGTGAAGCTCACCGTCGTCTCCAAAACAGGACGCGAGGCGACGCTGGGCTTACTCGGTGTCGAGAATTTCTTTGGCGAAGGGGCGTTGGCGGGGCAGGCTCTGCGCATGGGATCCGCTTCCGCCATGACGGACTGCGAAGTCCAGCGCATCGACAAGAAAGCAATGATCGCGGCTCTCCACCGCGAGCCCGCATTTTCCGAACTGTTCGTCGCCTACCTGCTGGCTCGCAATGTGCGCTACGAAGAGGATCTCGTCGACCAGTTGTTCAACTCCAGCGAAAAGCGGCTGGCTCGCGTCCTTCTTATACTCGCTCACTTCGGCAAGGAAGGCATGCCCGAAACCGTCGTCCCTAAAATCAGTCAGGAGAGCCTGGCTGAAATGGTTGGCACCACCCGTTCGAGGGTCAGCTTTTTTATGAACCGGTTCCGAAAGCTCGGATTCGTGGATTATTCCGGCGGTCCCGAAGGCGGCCTCCAGGTCCACAGTTCGCTCTTAAGCGTTGTTCTCCACGATTAGCGATCCCCGACAAAAGCTCTCCCCCAACTGTGCCGCCACGAAGAGAATCCGCCGCCGCCAACCATTCCGAGCAAGCGAGCCAAGGCCTATAGCCCAAGGCCCAAAGCCCAAAGCCTATCGAGGAGCGTTCTTCAGCTGCTCAAGCTCCCCCTGAATGGTGGCCCAATCTTTAACGTTGCGCTTGATAGCATCGGGATCGGCAAAAAAGTGGAGCAACTCCTCGCGCTGTGCGCTTGACGCCCCGGCAAACCCCTGCTTTGCCAACATGCCCAGAAGCTTGGCATGGGCTTCATCATTCATGCGATAAATTCCCGGGCCGGTGATCCCGCCAGTATCGAAATTGTCGTTGACCAGCTTGAGATCGCCGCCTTTCTCCTCGGACAAAAACGTCCGGTACCGGTCCAGTGTGGCATTAAAGCTCTGCTCAAACATCTTCTCCGTCTGCGGCGTCGGCGTCCGCAGTTGCAGCACTCGTAGCGGTCCAAATTTCGGGATCAATTTGTAGAGCAAAGCCAGAAACTTCTCGCCAAAAGTCGGTTGTTGATAACTCCTGCCCCATTCCTTCTCGTAGCTCGCGCGCGAAAGGTTGTAAAGAAATTTCTTCCTCGTGATCCCCGGCGCGTCTTTCTGAATTTCGTTTTTCTTCAGCGTCCAGGCAACGCGCGTAGCTTCCGGAATCAGTTTGCTGACCGCGCGGCGATAGGAACCCATCGCCTTGTCTTCATTGGGCAACACCGCCTTCAGCGGCAGGCCATAGGTTTCCTCGAACGCCCGCTCCAGCAGAGGCGTCGCCACCTCAAAGCCAATAAAATCGTGATAGCTGTTTGGAGCATACCGCTCCTGCGCTATTTCCAGCACGTCGAAGCCAAACTCCGTTTTGACATGTGCCAGCGGGTCTTCCTCGTACGTCACACTGTCGCCATACTTTTTTTTCAGCTTCGGATAAAGCAGCGGAACCGCGCGGTTCGTTGCCAGCGGATGACCCCAGCTATCAGCCGCATAGTGCGAGAGTGCGCCCAGCGCAAATGCATAATCGTTGATGTCGTTCGACTCCCGCGCATCCTGGAGCAGCGCGACCACAAAATCACCGCTTCTCACATAGTGTGTAAGATCGCTGAAAAAAATGCTTCCATGCGGATAATACCCAAGGTCCTGAATGATCGCGCCACCGTAGGCGTAAGCATGCGCCTGCCGCAGTTGGTCCGGTGTGGCCTGTGGGAAACGCTGCCGCAGGAGGGGCTTGATGTTGGTATCCCACGCCGCGTCGATGATGGCTTCATGAGCAAGCACGGAGTAGGCTGCGCACCTCCCCGGCCAGCACAGCACCAGCATGAGAACGCAAGCCGCCGCAAGGCCAGTCCTCAAGAAAGCATGTGTCTCGGCGGGCAAAGTTCCGGCTCAACCCCATGCTGATTATAACTGCGAACGCAAAAGCCAATCCCGAATCCGCTCGGTAGCGGTGCAGTTTGAATTTTGTGGGCAACGGCGCATCAGATAAGGACAACGTTGTAGGCAACATCAGATCCGGACAACGATCTGGGGGCAGCGCCCTAGGGCCATCGGACGTAGACAATGTTGTGGGCAAGGGCGCTCAGATTAGGACGTTGTAGGCAACAGCAGATACGGACAACGATCTGGGGGCAGCGCCCTAGAGTTATCGGACGTAGACAATTTTGTGGGCAACGGCGCAGAGCTATCGGATGTAGACAATTTCTTGGCCAACGCGCTAGAGCCATCGCGTGGATAATGTTGTGGGCAACGGCACCTCAGGTAAGGACAACTTTGAGGGCAACGCCGTAAAGCTGCCAGCGCCCAACCAGAGCCCCGGAGGGGCGGCACACCTTAGCCCAGGACGTAAGTCCTGGGTGAACGAAAAAAAAGAACCAATTCCACTCTGCCGAAGGCCGTTGCCGTAGAGCGAAGCTCGCAGGCAACACCCACTCAATGTTGTGGGAACTCACGCAGAGCCATCAGACGTGGCCGATGTGGGCAACGACGCAGAGCTATTGGATGCGGACAATTGTGTAGGCAACGGCGCATCAGACACGGAACGTTGTGGGCAATAACACAGAGCCATGAGGTGCGGTCGAGGTGGGCAACGCCGCAGAGCCATCGGACGTAGACAACTTTGTAGCCAACGGCGCATCAGGCAAGGACAACGTTGTGGGCAACGCTGTAAAGCTGCCAGCGCCCAACTAGAGCCCCGGAGGGGCGGCACACCTTAGCCCAGGACGTAAGTCCTGGGGAACGAAAAAAAAGAACCAATTCCACTCTGCCGAAGGCCCGTTGCCGTAGAGCGAAGCTCGCAGGCAACCCCCAATCAATGTTGTAGGCAATAACCCAGAGTTGTCAGATGTGGGCCAACGCGCTAGAGCCATCGCACGTGGATAATGTTGTGGGCAACGGCGCATCAGACACGGAACGTTGTGGGCAATCACACAGAGCTGTCAGATATGGGCCAACGCTCTGGATCTATCGGATGTAGACAATGTTGTGGGCAACGGCGCATCAGATAAGGACGACTTTGTGGGCAACGCCATAAAGCTGTCAGCGCCCAACCCGAGCCCCAAAGGGGCGGCACATATTAGCCCAGGACGTAAGTCCTGGGTGAACGAAAAAAAAGAACCAATTCCACTCTGCCGAAGGCCCGTTGCCGTAGAGCGAAGCTCGCAGGCAACACCCAATCAATTTTGTGGGAACTCACGCAGAGCCATCAGACGTGGCCGAGGTGGGGCAACGCCGCAGAGCTATTGGACGTGGACAATTTTGTGGGCAACGACGCATCAGACACGGAACGTTGTGGGCAATAACACAGAGCCATGAGGTGCGGTCGAGGTGGGCAACGCCGCAGAGCCAGCGGACGTAGACAATTTTGTGGGCAACGGCGCATCAGGTAAGGACAACTTTGTGGGCAACGCCGTAAAGCTGCCAGCGCCCAACCCGAGCCCCAAAGGGGCGGCACACCTTAGCCCAGGACGTAAGTCCTGGGGTAGCGAAAAAAAAGAACCAATTCCACTCTGCCGAAGGCCGTTGCCGTAGAGCGAAGCTCGGAGGCAACACCGATACGATCCGCCGCCCCCAACTCCATACAATAGAATGTCATGGAATCACCAAAACACCTACGAAATTCTGAGGCCGTTTTGTCTACTTTCGTATCCCCGCAAAGTCCACTTTAGTAGCCCTCTACTAAAGTGGACATTTTGACGATAAAGACTGCCCTCTCAATGTAAACAACACGCCTCGGACCACACATCCTCAATCCACAAATAAATCGTCGACCTGTAAACAAATCGGAAGCCGCATGAAAATCGGCGGCCGGTGATCTATCACTGGCCGCCGATTCTTGTAACGGACGAGGGTTGGACTAAAATGTTGCTTCTAAGAATTACAATGTTGCTCAAGCTGTTGATTCAGCTCGTTATATCGAGCTCCTTAATTATGCGTGATAGACCTGTTCGAAGCGCCGCGCTTCATACCACAGGGCAAGTTCCACGCGATTCCACAAACCAAGCTTGTCGTAGATCAGGCGCAGATAATTTTTGACCACATGCTCGGTGGTGCCGAGCGACAAGGCGATCTCGCGGTTTTTGCAGCCCTCGGCTACGCGCTGAATGATGAAGTGTTCACGTTCGCTGGGGCCTCGGAGGCACCCCGCTGTTTCTCCTGACATAACTGCCTCCTATAAAGTAGTGTTGCGAGCTTAACTCTCTTGATGCCACCCTTGATCCCAAAACGGACGAACAGGCGGTTGAAATGAGCCTTGACGGTGCGCTCGGCGATGTTCAGGTCGCGAGCGATCTCAGAGTTATCGCACCCTTGCAGCAGCAGATTGACAATCTGCTGCTCGCGCGGAGCCATCGGGCTGGGTGTCTCTTGCATAACCTGTAACCTCATAAAAGCCGCGCCGGCCGCCGAAAGTGGCATAATCCGACCCGGCGCAACTCAAAATAGGGTCTCTTTGCCCAATCGAGTGTGCATGCACGCGGCCATTTAGCTGGGGTTGAGTTAACAATGTGTGAAAAAGCGTATGAAAAGGCGATTCTTGACTGAAAAGCATAGGATTATGTAGGAAAGAAGCAGGGATTTTCCTGCTATTGCCCGTCATCGACAGGGAGATTTGCTCAGGGAGTAGGGTGAATACCTTAGAACATTCTTCCAATATACAGGGTCTGTCCGACCTAAAATTACACATCTGGACCGGGTAGAAATTGCGCGAAACGCGGCTCTGCTTGCGCCTTTTCGTCTCCTATAATGGGAAATAAATGGATTTCCGCCTCATTAGCAACTATAAGCCGCAGGGCGACCAGGGTAGGGCCATTGAGGCCCTCACCCGCGGGACGTTTGACCGCGAGCAGCACCAGGTGCTCCTAGGGGTCACTGGCTCCGGAAAAACGTACACCATGGCCAAAGTAATTGAGGCGGCGAATCGTCCGGCGCTTGTCATGGCGCACAACAAGACCCTAGCCGCCCAGCTCTATCACGAGTTCAAGAACTTCTTTCCGCAGAACGCCGTCGAATATTTCGTCTCCTACTACGACTACTACCAGCCGGAGGCGTATGTGCCGGCGGCAGATCTGTATATCGAAAAGGAGTCCACCATCAATGATGAACTGGATAAACTGCGGCTTTCGGCGACGCGGTCATTATTTGAGCGGCGCGATTGTTTGATTGTGGCGTCGGTCAGTTGCATCTACGGCCTCGGCTCGCCGGAAGCGTACTACGGGATGCTGCTGTTTCTGGAGAAGGGACAGAAGATCAAGCGCGGTGACATTACCAAGAAACTGGTTGAGATTTTGTATGAGCGCAGCGAAGGCGAGTTCCGGCGCGGAACGTTTCGTGTGCGTGGCGATGTGATCGAAGTTTATCCGACCTATGACGACATGGCATATCGTATCGAGATGTTTGGCGACGAGATTGAATCGTTGTCGCAGATCGATCCACTCTTTGGGACGGTGAAACAGCGATATTCGCGGCTGCCGATTTATCCGAAAACGCACTATGTGATGAAAGATGAGACGAAGGCGTCGGCGGTGGACTCGATCAAGAAAGAGCTGGCTTGGTGGGAAGTTGAGTTGGAGAAGCAAGGGCGCACGGTTGAAGCGCAGCGTATTCATCAGCGTGTAATGTATGACCTTGAGATGATCAAGGCGATGGGTTACTGCCACGGGATTGAAAATTATTCGCGACACTTTACGGGGAGGATGCCGGGCGAGCCTCCACCCACGCTGCTGGATTATTTTTCGCGCGACTTTCTGATGTTTATCGACGAGTCGCATCAGACCGTGCCCCAGCTGCATGGCATGTATCATGGCGATCGCTCGCGCAAACAGACGCTGGTGGAGTATGGATTTCGCCTGCCGTCGGCGCTGGATAACCGTCCGCTGACATTTGAGGAATTCGAACACCGCACGAATCAGCTTGTGTATGTCTCGGCCACGCCTGGACCTTATGAACTTACTAAGTCGGCGGGCGTGGTGGTGGAGCAGATCATACGTCCGACCGGATTGATCGATCCTCCCGTCGAGATGCGGCCAGTGAAGGGGCAGATCGACGACTTACTCCACGAGATTCGCGAGCGCGTGGCGAAGAATGAACGCGTGCTGGTGACAACGCTGACCAAGCGCATGTCCGAGGATCTGGCCGAGTATTACAGCGAAGTAGGGGTGAAGTGCCGCTATCTGCACTCGGAGATTGAGACGCTGGAGCGGGTGAAGATTCTGCGCGACCTGCGCAAGGGCGAGTTCGATGTGTTGATCGGCATCAATCTGTTGCGCGAAGGGCTGGACCTGCCGGAAGTGTCGCTGGTCGCGATTCTTGACGCGGATAAAGAAGGCTTTCTGCGTTCGGCGGGATCGCTGATCCAGACCATTGGACGGTGTGCGCGCAACTTGAATGGGCGGGCGATTCTTTATGCCGACCGCATGACGGATTCAATGAAGAAAGCGCTCGATGAAACCAACCGGCGGCGCGCAATTCAGCAGGCGTATAACGAAGAGCACGGGATTACCCCGGAATCGATTATTCGCCCGCTTGATATGACACTGGCCGCGATCGTCGCTGCCGACTATGCCGATCTGACCAGCGTTGAAGCCGATGGCATTCCGGAGTTCAAGTCGCAGGAAGAGTTAGACACTTATATCGCGAAGTTAGAGAGCGACATGCGCGAAGCAGCCAAGCGCTTCGAATTCGAGAAAGCGGCGAAGTTAAGGGATACGATCAAGGAGCTGCGGACGAAGGAATTTTTGTTCGCGTAATGCGGCTCTGGGCTCGCGACCTTAGGTAACCTGATCTTGCGTCGTTGACGAACTCCTCCGAGTAGGCATAGCGGCTCCTTTGCGAGGGCGAGTCAGCTGGGGATTGTGCAGCTAATGGCTCGGCCTCTAGGTGAGTGTGCATGCGGGAAGAGAAGCTTCTCTATTCGCTGGTAAAGTAATCCACCGGCACGGGATTTTCGAAGAGCGAGTAGTCACGGGTCACAACCGTGATGCCGCTATCGGTGACGAAGTAACGCTCGCGGTCGGCTTCGGCGTCGTAGCCGACGGTGGTGCCTTCGGGGATGTGAACGTCGCGGTCGATGATGGCTTTGCGGATGCGGCAATTGCGGCCCACGTTCACGTGCGAGAACAGAATGCTGTCCTCGATTTCGGTGAAGGAATTAACGCGCACGTCTGGAGAGAGAACGCAGTTCTTAACCTCGCCGCCGGAGATGATGCACCCGGCTGATACCAGCGAATCGAGAGCGTGGCCCATGCGCGCCGGGCCGGCAAACACGAATTTTGCCGGTGGATACTGGCGCTGGTGAGTGCGGATGGGCCAGCTGGCATCGTAAAGATTGAAGACGGGCGAGACAGAGACCAGATCCATGTTGGCCTCGTAGTAAGCCTCGAGCGTTCCCACATCACGCCAGTAGAGCGCTTCTTTTTTGTTTTCGTCGACAAAATTGAAGGAAAAGACGCGGTAGTCGCCAAGCATTTTGGGGAGAACGTCTTTACCGAAATCATGGCTCGATTGCGAATTTTCGGCGTCTTTCAATAGGACGGGAATCAGCACATCGGTGTTGAAGATGTAAATCCCCATGGAGGCGGAAATCTTGCTGTGGTCATAGGGAGAACGGATGCTGGTTTCCTTCGGCTTTTCGATGAAGTTGACGATGCGGCTGTCATTATCGATTTCGACCACGCCAAAATGCCGGCATTCTGCCGGTTCGGTCAGCAGGGTCGCGACGGTGACGTCCGCGCCGGAATCCTGATGCTGCTTCAGCATGCGGCCGTAGTTCATTTTGTAAATATGATCGCCGGAGAGAATAAGCACGTACTTCGGCTGCTCGGAGCCGATGGAATAGATATTCTGATAGACAGCATCGGCCGTGCCCATGTACCAGTTGTCGCTGACCCGCTTCATGGGCGGCAGAATTTCGATAAATTCGCCGATCTCGCGGCCGAAAATATTCCAGCCTTCGCGGATCTGCCGGTTCAGCGAAAGTGCCTTGTACTGGGTCAGAATGTAAACGCGGCGCAGGCCAGAATTTACGCAATTAGAAAGCGTGATATCGATGATGCGGTAATTGCCGCCGAAGGTGACGGCGGGTTTCGCGCGATCGCGCGTGAGGGGATACAGGCGCTCGCCCGCGCCTCCAGCCAGCAGAACTCCCAAAGTATCTTTCATGATCGCATGCGCTTGGATGCAATGGACCGCAGCATACGCTGCCCAGTCCAACGCGACATACTAGCATAGCGAATCAGGCGAGGCTGCGCTTGAGATCACACGAGACGGGAATGCGCACAATGAAGACAATGCGGGCGCTACACAAGGGCGCAACTAGATTCGCTAGCAGTGAACGATCTTGTCGCTGTTGATCCCGCGGGTTGCGTTGCGTGAATCCACGACGAGTTTCGCGTCGTTCACAATCTTTTTGTAATCGTAGTCGGTGTGGTCGGTCACGATCAGTACGCAATCGTATTGGCCCAAATTGTCGAGCGGAGCGCACTTCATCTGCAGATCGTACTTGCGGCCGCGGCCCACGAACGGGAAGTAAGGATCGTTGTAGCTGACGGCCGCGCCTTCCTTCTGCAGCAGTTCAATGATGGTAAGCGCGGGCGACTCGCGCAGGTCGTCGATATCTTTCTTGTAGGCGACGCCAAGCACCAGCACCCTCGAGCCGTTGATGGATTTCTTGTGCTTGTTGAGCGCGCTGATCGTGGCGGCGATCACATGGTAGGGCATCGCCACATTCACTTCGCCGGCCAGTTCGATGAACTTGGTGCGGAAGTCGAATTCCTTGGCTTTCCACGAAAGATAGAAAGGATCCACGGGGATGCAGTGTCCGCCAAGGCCGGGGCCGGGATAAAACGGATGGAAGCCAAAGGGCTTGGTTGCCGCAGCGTCTATGATCTCCCAGATATTGAGATTCATGCGCAGGCAGAGCATCTTGAGTTCATTCACAAGCGCGATGTTGACACAGCGATAAATGTTTTCCAGCAGCTTGGTCATCTCAGCTGCCGCGGGCGAGGAGACGGGAACGGTTTTGTGGAAGATCGCTCCGTAAAAGCCGGCGGCGATTTCGCTGGCCTGGGGATCGACGCCTCCGATCACCTTTGGAATATCGGGGCGGGCCACCTGCGTATTGCCGGGATCCTCGCGCTCCGGTGAGAAGGCGACCCAGAATTCGTTTTCGGCGGCATTGCCGCGACGCGATACCTTGAGGCCGGCTTTGTTCTCTTTCTCAAGAATTGGGACCAGAACCTCTTCAGTCGTGCCGGGGTACGTAGTGCTTTCGAGGACGACGATTTGGCCGGCTCGCAGATGCGGCGCGACGGCATGCGCGGTATTGGTGATGTAGCTGAGATCAGGCTCGTGATACTCGTTCAGCGGGGTAGGGACGCAGATGATGATGGCATCCATCTGGCTGATCTGCGAATAATTCGCCGTTGCCTTGAAGCCGTTGGCTTTGGCGGCGGCAATCTCCTCAGGCGTGATGCGAAAAATATAAGTTCCGCCGTTGTCGAGCGTGTCGACCTTGCGCTGATCGATGTCGAAGCCCGTGACCGGAAATTTCTCCTCGCTGTAGAGCAGGGCGAGTGGAAGCCCGACGTAGCCGAGGCCAATGATCCCCACGCGCGCCTGGCGGGCGGCGATACGGCTTTTAAGATCGGAAAAGAGCGATGAAACAGTCGCTTGCGTAATCATATTTATTAACTAGAATTCTAGCATCCTGATCACTGATGTTCTCGGAATCGGCGTTGTTCGCGGAACCTAAATTGTCTTATGGATCGCAAGTCGAGTGGTAGGGGAGGGAAGAGTTTGCGATTACTCCGGTAATCGAAATTGGGGATAAGGCTCAGAATTCGACGCCGGACCGAATTCCTTAGTAAGATTCGCGTGAAATGAGATTTCTATGGTTGTCGCTTGTGTTTGTGACGATTGCGGCGCTGCTGGCGACGCAGGCAGCGCGTTTTTTAGTCGTGAATAACCCGGAAAAATCGGATGCCATCGTAGTGTTGGCCGGTGAAACGAGCGTGCGCCCAGCGCGAGCTTTGGAGTTGTTGCGGCAGGGAATGGCTCCGCACCTTGTGCTGGATGCGGAAGCCCGCGAGCAGATTTACGACGAGACGCTGACCGCTATTGCCCAAAAATATGCCGCCAGTCTGCCGGAGGCGAATCGTATATCGATTTGCGCGATCGAAGGGCGATCGACGGTGGCCGAGACGGAAGACGTTTCGCGTTGTCTTCAACCGCTGAACGCACATCGCGTGCTCATTGTGACATCGGACTACCACACGCGGCGGGCGCTGGCGATATTCTCGCATCGGCTACCGCAATATCATTGGAGTGTCGCGGCCGCGCGCAACGCGGCGGCTTTCGGAGATGCCTGGTGGTTGTACCGTGAGTGGGCCAAGTCCACGTTTGATGAGTGGACGAAGTTACTCTGGTGGGAAGTGGTGGATCGGTGGAAATAATCGGGCTCTGGGCTTTAGGCTTTGGGCCCTCGCACCTAGCGTCCGAAGGCCCAAAGCCCAAAGCCCAAAGCCTAGAGCCGAAGCTCCAACCAGCTACTGGCAACTTCTTCAATCTTGCGTTAGCTTGAAAGCTCGCCATCTTTATTGGAGGATTTATGGGACAGGTCACAATTACGGTTCGCCCAAACGGACCCTTCCGGGTGGAAGATCCGGATGGGGTGGTCGCATTGGTCGATGCCGAAGGCAATAAGTACGATACGACCGGCAAGCCCGCGTTCTCGCTTTGCCGTTGCGGAGGCTCGGCGAACCGGCCGTTTTGCGATGGCAGCCACAAGGAAAAGTTTCTAGCGCCGGATACGGCGATCAAGCCGCAGGTCTGACGGGGACCGCGTTAGCAGCGCATAGCGCATAGCGATAGTGCGGCGATAGGAGGCGACGTTTCATGGCAAAGCGCACTTCTTCTCATTCGTCTGCACGGCGGGCGACGGCTCGGCCAGCTGCAGGGCATTCTCCAACTCAATCTGCAAAAGGCGTGCGTAAGAACCACCCGCGGGCGGATCGTCCGTTTGCTCCGGGATATGGAATTGTGGGGGCGAAAGATGGGCTCGGCTTGCTGCCGTGGACGTGGGTCGCGCGGAAGATGAATCGCTGCCACACGTTTTGGTTGGCCACGCTGGACCCGGGAACTACTGGTAAGACTGCCGGGACCAAGACTTCCCAAGCAGTCGCGCGCCCGCATGTGATGCCGGTGTGGGGAGTGTGGGTGGACGATGCATTCTTTTTCTCCACCGGCCGGAAGTCGCGCAAGGGACAGAATATTGCGGGGAATCCATACTGTACGGTGACCAACGACGACGGTGCGGAAGCTGTAATCGTCGAAGGCCGCGCCTGCGAGGTGACCGATCAAGCTGCATTGGAGACCGTCGCGGCGGCATATAAAAAGAAATACAAGATGGATCCGCGTGCCATGAGTGAACCGATTTTCAAAGTTGAGCCCGTGAAAATTTTTGCTTTTATTGAAAAAAGTTTTCCAAAGTCGGCGACGCGCTGGAAGATCTAGCCTGAAGGAATTCTATGCCAAGCGCCGTATGAGCAGCATGGTTTGATCGTCACTCTGCTTGCCGAATTTCAGCGTGCGTGCGCGGAGTTCGGCATAAATTTGGGGCAGGGGTCTTTCGGCGCACGCTGACAGTGCCGACTTGAAGTCCTCCATTCCGATCTCGCGTTCGCTCGAATCGAAGACCTCGGTGAAGCCGTCGGTGATCAGGGCAAGCAGGTCTCCCGCGGCAAGATGCATCTTCGAAATCGCGAACTGCTGATCCTTGAACATTCCAATCGGAACATTCGAATCGGACAGTTCGCTCACATTTCTACCGGCTTTTTGATAGTGCAGAATCGGCAAGTGGCCGGCGAGCGCGAAACTGAGATCGCCGCCCGCTCCGCTGACATAGGCAAATGTGAGATAGTTTGCCGGCGCAGTCACCGGCTGTAGCACATCGTTCAAATCCCGCAGAAGTTCTTCGGGCTTCTTGAGTTTTGTCAGTTGCATGGCAGCCGCGCTCTTGATCATGGACATGAGAATGCCCGCTGCCACGCCATGACCGGAGACATCAGCCACATAGGCGTGCCACATCCCATCGCTTTGTACGATATCGAAAAGATCGCCTCCAACCTCACTGCTGGGTACGGAACTGCCGAACATCTCGAAATTTCCGATGGTCACATGTTTCTGCGGGACGAGCGTGCGGTGAATCTCGCCTGCGAGCCGAACCTCTGTTTGTGTGCGGAAAAACCGGTTACCCTCGCGCCCGAAAAAGACCAGAAAAAAGACGTAGGCAGCTACCATCAATACAAACTCAACCGATGCGTCGAGATGGAGCTTGGAATTGAGCGCTGGAACATCAGCCGCGAGCGAGTGCGGGGCCCGCATGTAGGGCTGAAGGGCGCGAGTGAGAATTACTTGCGCCGCCAGAAAAACGCCGAACAGCCAGTACTTTTTTGTGGTGCCCGCGTAAGCCCACCCCACTGCGAACGACCCTGAAATGAGCACGGTCAGAAAGACGTCTCCGGCCGATTGCGAATCGAGGTTGGCGCTGGCAATGACGAGGAACATCGCGCCCAGCAGGCAGAAAACTCCCGCGAAGAAAAGAACGCTGGAGGAAAACGGTACGGTCTTCCAGGAATGTAAGTCGGCTGCCATGCACGCTCGCTACGAGACTAACAATTTACAGCATGGCGGGGTATTTCGAGGGTGGCGTTCAGAAGTGAAGTGGGAGTTATTGCGGGGGGCTCAAGAATCGACTCATGCGAATCGACCTCACAACTCACGCAGTCTTCGCGCCGACAGGTGTGCGCCCGTCAGCAGCAGCATGCCCGACAAGAATGCCCAGAACATCAGGCTGACTGAGATCGCGAATGGCCCATAAACTTCGCCGAAATTCAGGTAGGGAAGCGCCAAAATATAGATGTACTTTACCGCTTCGGATAGCAATCCCATGATGACGGCCGCGGGCAGCACTCCCTGTGGTGAGACCTTGCCATTCGGCAGCAGCCAGTAAACGAGAAAGAAAATGGCGATACTGGCTGCGATAGAACAAATTTTCATGGTGACAAAGCCGACTAGTTGTACATACCAGATTCCATAGCCGTGCAACGCGCTTTTCAGGACCGCCTCGTTGCCTGCGGTCAAGCCGACCGACAAAAGCGCCAGCGATCCGCAGGCAAATGCCAGGCCCAGCGAGATGAGTTGATTCCCGAGGTAGGAGCGGTTGTTCGGAAATCCCCAGACGCGATTCAGCGCCACTTCGAGCGGCATGAAAATTCCGGTGGAGCTGATAAGAAGCATGACCAGTGAGAACACCTGCGCCCGATGATGCGAGGCGACCAGTGCGTTCAGATTGCGGATCACGAATTCCTGGCCGGTAGGCAGATAGTCGCGCAGCAGGTTCTCAACCACCTCCGACATGATCTGCGAATGGAAAACTTTTCGGATCAGGGTCATGAGCAGCAGCAGGAAAGGAAAGAACGACAAAATGGCATTCGCTGCCACCGAAAAAGCGAAGGTATGAACCTCCGTCGTCAGGAGGTATCGGGCGGTCGACCATACCGGGCCGTGCCGGTGAGCGGCCCGAAATTCGGAGGCTCCCTGCTTATCCGCAAGCCCGGTAGGAGTAATTGAAGACACGGCTCATTCAAATATTATCAAAGCGTTAGCTTTGCCTTGCGGCAATTCTCCAGCCAATGGGCGCGCGATCGCCCCGGATTGGCTGAACCGCGCGGGCAATCAAGGGGGCCTCGCGTCTATGCGCCAGTATTAAGCGCCGGTGGTGCGAGCGCAATCCGGCGCGGGGGCGCGTACCAATCTGTTTTTCGGAGGTGGTGAATTTCCCACTTGCCAACGGCCAACTTCCTGCTATTATCTGGTGCTCGTCAGTCGTAGGACTGGCGACAGATGCAAAAAGGGTTGACCCGTTTGTGCGGCAGTTGGAAATCGCGCCATTGTTTGTTGCGGCTCCATGGTGTTTTGTCTTGCGCTTACGCCTGACAAAACGCGGGGAGCCGTTTCTGCTTTTGCGATGAATTCTGCCGCGCGGCCGTCGCCACCCGGTTCCTGTGTTCTTTGAACGAGTGTTCCGGCGTTCAGCGGTAAATACGGAGCATGCAGAAAAAGAGACGCGGGAATAATTTTCAGCACGAGGCGAAAGGAGTTTCTTTGTGAGAGAGAAGGGGACTGTGAAGTGGTTCAACGGGGCGAAGGGATACGGGTTCATCCAGCGCTCCACGGGCGAGGATGTATTCGTGCATTTCTCCGCCATCCAGGAGAATGGCTACCGATCGCTAAATGAGGGTGAGATGGTCGAGTTCGACCTGCTGAAAGGGCCAAAAGGCTTTCAGGCGGGCAATGTGGTGCGCGCTGCGGCGTAACGGGTTCTCCAAACCAGTTCGCAACCCTCTCGCTGGCTGAGAGGGTTTTTTATTTGCGCAACGGATTCACATGGTCTTTAAGTCCAGGCTCCGCCACAAATACCAGCAGGCAATCGATCGATACGGCGTCCATGGTTTGGCGATCTTGTGCATCACGGCGGGCTCCGGCCATTTACGTTTCTTGTAGTGCTTCTTCATCGCGGCTTGCACGCCATAATCGCCGGTCGGAAGAATATCCGGGCGGCGCAGCGTGAACATCAGAAACATGTGCGCGGTCCACACGCCGATGCCTTTCACTTGCGTGAGATGGGCGATTACTTCGTCTTCCGTCATTTCGGCCATGCGTTCAAATTCCAACAGCCCGGCTTGCGTTTTCTCGGCGAGGTCGCGCAGATAAGCAGTCTTCTGGCGCGATAGGCCTACTCCGCGCATTTGCGCGTCGGTCAACTTCAGGATTCCTTTCGGCGTCAGCGGATCGCCCGCGAGCGCAGTGAAGCGGTCGAAGATTGTGGCTGCCGCTTTGCCATTGAGCTGCTGGTAAAGTATCGACTCGGCCAGATTATGAAATGTGGGTTCGCCAAATTCAATGCGGCAGGGTCCGATGCGCTCAATCAGCGCCGCGAGAATGGGGTCTGATTTTTTCAGGTGAAGAATGGCCTTGCGATGATTGGCGGCCTTGTTTGTTTTCGACACCGATTCCCCCGGCGACATTTAATCCCGATGAGCAGGCAATGTATCATAACAGGCGAATGCAAGGCGAATGCAGCCTGCGGCGCATAATCCTCATGTTGCCAGATACCAGGGCACGTCAACCACAATGATGCGTTGGTTACCACGCAGCAGCAGCAGCGTCTTCAGGAGCTGCGCACGTTTGTTGTGCAGCAGATAGTGATACCAGTGCCGTTCCACCAGCTCTGGAATCAAGACGGCGATCTGCTGGCCCGGGTGAGCGCGCTCCATTTCCAGCACGTAATCCACAATTGGAGTCAACACCAGCCGGT
Organism: Terriglobales bacterium; assembly: GCA_049589875.1. GTDB lineage: Bacteria > Acidobacteriota > Terriglobia > Terriglobales > Acidobacteriaceae > Acidiflorens. Next base: position 53,574 of record JBAWBR010000104.1, on the reverse strand, counting down.
AGGGCGAAGGCAACACGACGAGCTCCGGTTTCTTAACGCCTGCTTGCGTTGCCGGTTCATTCACGTAGCGCGACCACTCGTCGCGTAGGATGGTCGATCCTTCTCCACTATCGACGTGCAACGCCTGCACGTCGGGTGAAAGGTTGAATGCGAAACGAAGAGCTTTCTTTGTGATCGCATTCCAGTCTTGAATCGGTACAATCACCATGGGCGGAATTAGATTTCTTAGATCGAGTGGCTCGGTGGTACGCACTTCGAGAAAGACCGCGTGATAGTGGCGCCGCACCAGGCCCATGAGAATCAGAATAGTTGGAATCAATAGCACTGTGATCCATGCCCCGGAAGTAAACTTCGCAACGAGCACGACGATCACCGTGATTCCGGTGGCGACTGCGCCTAACCCATTCACAAAGATACTGCGCATGGCTCCCTGGCCGCCGACGCGCCTCCAATGCGAGACCATGCCGGCCTGCGAGAGCGTGAACGCGAGGAATGCGCCAACCGCATAGAGGGGGATGAGGCGATCGGTGATGCCGCCGAAAATAAGAATCAGAAATCCCGCCAGGAAGGCGAGCACGACGATGCCCTGCGTATAAACCAGTCTCCGTCCGCGGGTGGCGAAGGAGTGCGGCAAATAGTTATTTGACGCGATGGCGCGGCAAAGACGGGGAAAATCCGCAAAGGCAGTATTGGCGGAGAGCGTGAGAACGGCCAAAATCGAACCGATCGAAACGTAGTAGAAAATCCCGCGGCCAGCAACGGCAGCGAGCAGGATGGAAAGAACGCTTTGGTACCCAGGCTGCCCAGGGTCGGTGGCCTGTATACCGTAGGCATGCACGAGGAAGGCGATCCCGGCCAGCATTGCGATCAGCAGAACGATGATGACGGTCAAGGTGCGGCGCGCTGTATCCACTACCGGCTCGCGAAATGCCTTCACGCCATTGCTTACCGCTTCCACGCCCGTCATGGCGGTGCAACCACTGGCGAACGCCTGCATGATGAGCCATGCACTCGGAGCCGCCGTGGCCGCCAGGCCTTTCGGCAGCGGCGCGATGGGAATGGGATGACCTCCGGCGAGAAGCGTTTTAATTAGTCCAATGGCAATGGCCGCCAGCAAAGTCACAATGAAAATGTATGTGGGCGCCATGAAGATCGCGCCGGCATCGTGCATGCCGCGAAGATTGATAAGCGTGATGAGCACGAGAATTCCCAGGCAGAGCGATAGCGTGTGCGGCTCCAGCTTGGGCACTGCCGAAACTAAAGCTCCCACCCCGGCGGAAATGCCAACAGCGACGGTCAGCACGTAATCGATCATGAGAGCGGCCGCCGCCAGAAGACCGGCGCCCACTCCCAGATTCTGGCGAGCTACTGTATATGAGCCACCGCCGCCGGGGTAGGCCGCAATCGTCTGCCGGTAAGAAAAATAAACGATGGCGAGCAAAAGAATGATGGCCGAACTGATGGGAACCATGTACATGGTGCCCAGCGCGCCCAAAGGCAGCAATATGGTGAGCGCGGCTTCGGGGCCGTACGCGGCGGAGCTGAGCGCATCCAGCCCAAAAATAGGGATGCCAGCCGCAGTACCGAGGCTTTCGGCACGTGCCTGATCGGATGCCAGCGGTTTCCCCAACAGCAGATCGAGAATAGACATTGAACGATTCTGCAATAAAGTTTGGTTTCGTGCCGATCCGCTGGGAAATGGGGAATTGAGATGTACATCTCCCGGCAGGCGAGGATGTGAGCATTAGCGGTTGTCATGTAACCGCTCAGGCACTTTTCAGAACGGCGATTCTTCTTCAAGCTGGATGTCGATGACTCACGCAAAACTTGTTGAGATGGCGGTGGCATGGCTCCGCCGGTACCGGTGCGGCGTGGTTTTATCCGAACAAGCTTGTGTCAGCGGAGAGATGCCGGACGCGATTGGATGGAAGAAGGCATGCCATTCGGTGGTGGTCGAATGCAAGGCATCGCGCGCCGACTTTCTGGCCGATAGCGCAAAGCCCTGGCGGCGGAAGCCGGAGACGGCCGTGGGCGCGGAGCGATATTATCTGGCGCCACACGGTTTGATCTCCGTGGATGAGCTGCCGAGCGGATGGGGATTGCTTGAAGTGTGTGGGCGCGAGATTGAGAAGATCAGGCCTTCGGTCCGGAGCCTGCGATCCGAGGCGGGATTTCGGCATGAGATGAACCTGCTTCTAGCCAGCTTACGGCGGGTTGAGGTCCGCATTGAGCCGCAAAGCATTACCGATTTCTTGAAGTGGAAGAACCGCATGGCTGAATACAATCGCGGCGCAATGCCAGAGGGGCTGGCGACGGCGGAGATGGAAGAGAATCTGTTTCTGGAAGTGGCGAGCGGGGAGTAGCGATCAAGTCCCGGAAGGGATCTTTTCGTGCACCTGCGTAAGCCATGTGTTTTATGCTAAGTACCGTCAATTCTTGCCATGGCGGGACAAGAAAATTGGGAGGAAAAAATGAAACCGGGCTGTGAAGCCCGGTTTCGGAAGCGTCGGTTGCGAAGCGGTTACAGCGCAACACGGCGCGGCTGGCCGGGGTTAGTTCGGGCCGCAGTTAGCGGCCAGTCGATCCCGCGCCAGCAAAAGGAGCGAGGATGCAGACTGACGGGAACGGAGCAAGTCAGGGGCCAGCGGATCATCGAAGGGAAAGGTTTCAATCTCTCTCCGTAAACAACTAATGAATATGTATTTACGGTTCTACTGGGTTTTGCGCCCGACGGGCGATTGCGCACATCGCACTGTTCAAACAATTGCACAGTTTCTGATGCGGCCTGCGGGTGGGAGGGCGGCTCAGGGAGTGGCGCGGTTCTTCGAGTTTGGGGGGTGTGTTTTGCGAAATGTCTACTTTGGTAGGGGGTACTAAGGTGGACGTTTTGAGGGCGTTTTCGGGGGTACGAAAGTAGACAAAAAGGCCCCAGAATTAATTAGGTGTTACGGCTGTTTCATGACATTCTATTCTATGGCACAGGGGAGAACGATTTATTTCCTGCATTTCCCCGAATTCCCCCACTCAAGGCAAAAGAAGGGCTGAACGGGCCACCGGCGATTCATTTCTTGCATTTCCCCGAATTCCCCACTCAAGCCAAAAGAAGGCTTGAATGGGCCACCGGCGATTCATTTCCTGCATTTCCCGAATTCCCCCACTCAAGCCAAAAGAAGGCTTGAATGGGCCACCGGCCTATTTTCGCCTTTGATTTTCTCTGAGTCGATCGCGACTATCAGTTTTGCTCTGCTTCGCTCAGGAGCAGATTTCGAACGTGCCGCTAAATTTCGCGGCGGCCTTCCATCGCTTTCAGCATGGTGACTTCGTCGGTGTATTCGAGGTCGCTGCCGACGGGAACGCCCATGGCAATTCTAGTGACCCGCAATCCCTGCCGCCGAAGTTGCTGGGCGAGATAAGTGGCGGTCGCTTCGCCTTCTACCGTGGGATTGGTGGCGAGAATCACCTCTTCGATGCCGCCACGCTCCACGCGACTGAGCAGATTGCCGATGCGCAACTGCTCCGGCCCCACGCCGTGCAGGGGAGACAGAGAGCCGTGCAGCACATGGTAGACGCCATTGAAATGCCGCGTCTTTTCGACGGCGGCGATGTTTGTCGGTTCCTCCACTACGCAAACCAACTTCTGATTGCGGGTTGCGCTCGTGCAGTAAACACAGGGATCGACGTCGGTAATGTTATTGCAAATGGAGCAGAGGCGAAGATTAGCCTTCACGTCGCGAATGGACGAGGCCAGCGCCTCGGCGTCGTCTCCGCTTGAGCGCAGGATATGGAACGCCAGGCGCTGGGCGCTTTTGCTGCCGATGCCGGGCAGCTTCTTGAGTTCATCGATGAGCCGCGTCATGGGCTCGGCAAATTTGGACATTTTGTAATTTGGTAATCGGGTAATTTGGGAATTCAGCGACAGCGTCGAACTCTGACAAACTACAGATCCCTCGCTTTACTCGGGATGACAACTGTTGCCGATGAAATGCCAAATTACCAGATTACAAAATTACCGAATTACAAAATCCCCGAATTACAAAAGCCCCCCGAGTCCGCCGAGCATTCCTCCGAGACTTGATTGCATGGCCTGATCCACCTGGCGGCCGGCCTCATTGATGGCGGCCATTACTAAATCCTGGAGCATCTCAATGTCGCCGGCCTTTACGGCCTCGGGATCGATTCGGATTCCGAGCACCTGTTTGCGGCCGTCCATTTTGACCGTGACCGTGCCGCCGCCGGCCGAAGCTTCGATCACGGTCTGCTCCATTTTCTTTTGCAGCATTTCGGCCTGCTGCCTGGCTTGCGCCATGATTTCCTGCATGTTGAATCCGGACATAAGAATTTGTAATTGGTGATTTGTGATTTGTAATTTAAGACCGGCCCAGTGACAGTCTCGTTCGCGAGGCCGAAGCGTCGACTTCCAATTGCAAATTACAAATTACCAAATCGCAAAATCAGCTTCATCCTTTCTCTCGATAATCGATCACGGTGCGAATTTCCGCTCCGAATTTTTCCTGCATACGGCGAACGATAGGATCTTCCTCGGCGCGGCTGCGCGCGCTGCCATTGGCTGCCGGACGGCGGGCCGCAGCGGCCTGCGCCGTTCCTCCGGGGACAACTTGTATTTTGATTGGTCTGGCAGCGTGCCCACTGGCGGCGGCGGTTGCGATGCGCCGGGCTTCCGAAGTGAACGACATATCGATCATTGTGCCGGATGCTGCTACTTTGCCGGTCAGCGAATTCGCTTCGAGCGACCATTCGGCGCTTTCGAGCATGGAGACCAGCATAGGCTGATTGCTGAGCGCGGTGAGTACGGCATCGCGCAGCGAATCGGCGGTTGCTTCCGCGCGCGGGGATGATGCTTGAGACTGGGTCACTAGGACTTCTGTGCGAACGCCTTCTCGAACCTCTGAGCGCGATTCTGCTCGAATATCCGAGCGAGCTTCTGCGGGAACCGTGTTCTGAATCTCTGGCAGCGGCTCGGGCGCAAGCTCCGCAACCGCGGGGGCAGCCGATCCCATGATGACCACGTTTGCGCTCGAAGCACTTGCGGCGGGATGCGACAGCATGGCCGGTGCCGGCGACGACTCAGCCTTGGGGACGCTTTTGCGCGCGGTGTCAGCTGCGAAAGGAGAGACGGAATTGGAACGCGCTGAGGTTTCGGTTCGCCGAATCTCTGAGCCGACTCCCGACGATCCACTCGAAGATCCCGACGGCGAAGCGAGAACGGGCCGCCCGCCGGCCCGCGCCGGGCTTGAACTCTGCGACGCGGCCACTTCGCTCAACAACTGTTCGATTGGAAGCAGGCGCTGCGCGTGCGCCATTTTCAGCAATCCCAATTCAAGGTGGAAACGCTGTTCCTGCCGGTAGCCGAGTTCCCCGTGCGTGCGCAGCATGATTTGCAAATGGCGCGCGAGTTCCTCTTCGCTGAACAGATCGGCGATGCGCGCGACCCGGGCGCGCTCGTCGGATGAAACCTGGAGCAGCGGCGAGTCCTTGCCTGCAATTTTGGCAACGGTGACGTTGCGCAGGAAGCGCACCAACTGCCGCGCGAAATGCGCCGGGCTATGGCCTTCGCCCAGCAACTGGTCGAGCAGCACAAGAATTTTGTCGCTTGCGCTTTCAGAAACCGCCTGCATCACGGTTTCGAGCGCGCTGGCCGGCGCTGCGCCAATCAGGCTGCGCACCGCATCCAGAGTGAGGTGTTCGGCGGTCGAAGCGATGGCCTGATCGAGAATCGAAAGCGCATCGCGCATGGAGCCATCGCCGGCCTCGGCGAGCAATGCGAGCGCGTCATCATCGGCGGTAATGTTCTCCTGCCGGGTGAGGTCGCGGAGTTGCTGCAAAATATCCTCAAACTTGACGGCGCGAAAACTGAAATGCTGGCAGCGGGAGCGGATGGTCTGCGGAATATCCTCAGGCTGCGTGGTCGCCATCATGAAAATAATATGGCTGGGTGGCTCTTCGAGAGTCTTGAGCAGCGCGTTGAATGCGGCGTCGGTGATCTGGTGCGCCTCATCGAGGATGTAAATCTTGAAGCGGTCGCGCGCGGGGCGGTAGCGGGCTCCGTCGCGCAGTTCGCGAATTTCGTCGATGCCGCGGTTGGTGGCGGCGTCAATTTCGATGACGTCGACCGCGTTGCCGGCGCGGATTTCGGTGCAGGACTCGCAGACGCCGCAGGGTTCGGCAGACGGCTTGTCGCTGGCGCGGCAATTCAGCGCCATGGCCAGAATGCGGGCGACCGTGGTTTTTCCGATTCCACGGTGGCCGCTGAAAATGTAGCCGTGGGCGATGCGTCCCTGGGCGATGGCGTTTTGCAGGGTGCGGGTGACGTGTTCCTGGCCGATCACGTCGGAGAATTTTTGGGGACGATATTTGCGCGCCAGGACCTGATAGCTCATGCGAGACACTGATTATACAGGGATGAGCTATGCGCTTTGACCTACGCGCTTTAAAAAGGAAGCGAGCAAAACGCGCGATTATTGCGTCGCAAACACCGCGACGATTCACGCGGCTCGCCCAGATCCCCGGCTGCGCCCGGAGGACAACGAGTGATGAGTCTCGCTTGCGCGGTCAAGCGGGACGGGGTACGCTCTTGCATCAACTTTTTCGGCATCTTTTCCGCGATCCGGATGGAGAATTTGGCATGCAACTCAAAATGAGCACACGAACGTTGGATGGGGTGATGGTGGTTGATTGCAGCGGGCGGCTGATATTTGGCGAAGAGTCCGCATATCTGCGCGATTCGGTGAAGAAGCTGCTGGCGCAATCCCCGAGGCTCGTACTGAGCATGCACGATGTAAGTCAGGTGGATAGCGGCGGCTTGGGCACGCTGGTTTCCTTGTATACGACAGCGCGCAACGCCGGCGGCACGCTAAAGCTCGCGCGATTGAACCAGCGCGTAGGAGACCTTCTCCAGATCACGAAGCTGGTTACGATTTTCGAGGTGTTCGACGACGAGGAAAAGGCCGCGAAATCGTTTGGCGTGCGCGTTGCGTGACGGTTGCCTGAAGATGAGAATGGGCCTCAAATGAGGCCCGTTGGCTTGATTCTTACTTAAGACGTCGCGACAAAGGTTTCGTCCTGAGGCTCACTATTACGGGGTGAGGAAAAAGAACTGCGGAGGAGACCCGCCGCCCGTCGCGTCTGCCATGACCAATGTGTAGTTTTGTCCGGCACTCAGGGATGAGATTGTGTAATTAAAGATAATGTCGCTGGTATTGCCGTGAGCCGTTACCCACAACGTAAGGTGACCGCTGGGGGGGATTCCGATGTTCTGGTATCCGCCATCGATATTCCCACCGGTACCCCCGTTCTGCGGATATTGTAAGGCGGACGCGACCGTGCTCGCGCCGGCACAGCACTGGTCGCCGCTCGGCAGGGATAAAACATCCACGCTGCCCAGACTTGACAGCGCGAGGGAGGCGTCGAGGATGCGGATTCCGACGTCACCCGAGGTCGGAGTGGGATTGGAATCTGTGATCACGTGGGCGACGAGCGGGTAGGTGGCTCCGCTCTGGTCCGAATTGCCGGCCAGGATCACGGTGTACTGCGTTCCACCGCCAAGGTCGAGCGCACTGCTGACCACCGGCACAGCGCCCGATTGTCCCGCTTGGCCCGCAAGATAGACTCCGAGAGTGTCAGTGCCGGAAGAGACGTTTTGATACTTGTTCTGCGGGCTCGGTTCTGTGGACCCGAAACCTACGCTGGTCCAAACGGTGGTTCCGTTCATCTGCATATCGAAGCCATTTGAGTTGAAGTTCTGAGCGGTATTTGGGATCGCATTGACCACCCGGTACTGCGCGTTGCCCGACCCGCAGCTAGCTGCGAGCATTCCAATGGCGATTACTGCCAGGGCGAACGTCAGGATCGTAAGCAGACGAGACATACCAGTTCTCTCCGTAAGGCAATTATTGTGCTTCAAGTTGTGTGATGAGTTTATCGTAATCTTTGGTTTTGCGGCGGCTCTGCGGCGGCGCTGTAAAGTTTTGTATAAGTGCTTACACCCGGGGGATGAATCCAAGGCTGTGACTGGCGCACTTACGGCGTCGATGTTGGAATGAAGCGCGGGGAAGAATGGGGAAAAGGAAAGCTGCGGGGAAAAGAGCGGCAAAAGAAAATGCGAATCGAGAGCGTGCGCTGGATGAAAAACGAGCGCGCGTTGTGCGCGCCATCCGCGCCGTCCCGACGGGAAAAGTTTCAACCTATGGGGCTGTAGCGCGCGCCGCGGGATGGCCTGAAGCAGCTCGCCAGGTTGTGCGGATTCTGCGGGAAGCTGCGAACCTGCCATGGCAGAGGATTGTTGGATCGGGCGGCGCAATCAAACTTCCCGGCGAGAGCGGAGAAGAGCAACGATTCCGGCTGCGCATGGAAGGAGTGACGTTTCGCGGCGCTCGCGTGGATATGAAGCGCCACGAGTTCAAATTTCCTCGCCAGTAACCAGTAACCAGTAGCCGGGGCAAAGCCGCAGTGATCGCGACAACTGAGAACTGACAACTAAGAGCTGGCAACTGCCTTAGGGCAGCTTGCCTTCGAGCAATTCGAGCAAGCGATTTGCGGGACAGCGCAATCCGACAAAGAAGCTGCCGAAGAGGGCATAGACGGCGCTGACGTGATCGAAGCGCATTTCGTAGATCAGTTTTTTGAAGACGAGCGGATCGTCGGCAAACAGATCGACTCCCCATTCCCAGTCATCGAAACCAATCGAGCCAGTGATAATTTGCTTCACCTCGCCGGCATAGCGTCGTCCCACCATTCCGTGCTCGTTCATCTGGCGCTGGCGTTCTTCCATGGGCAGCGTGTACCAGTTCTTGTCTTCGCCGCGGAGCCGGTTCATGGGATAAAAGCAGACGTAGCGATTCGGCGGCATCTCGGGGAAGAGGCGCGGCTTCATCGCCTCTTTCTGGCGGGCGATGGTCTCGGCAATGGCTTTCTTCCATTCCTCCGAATGCGCTTCAATGCCGCGCTCGGCAAGCGATTTGTAGGTCTTCAGGCTGGATTCATAGAGTCCGAGTTCGATGACCGAAAGATAAGAAGTTGTGGGCTCAAGGAAATCGCTGAGGTGCAGCCGAGCCAGATCGAGTTCGGCCTGGTTGAGCTGATCGAAGCCCTCGCGGAAGTGAACTATCATCAAGTCGCCCTTGTGCCCCAGCAGCGAGAAGAGCGCGGACTGGCCTCCTGATTTAGTTTCCATCTTGCCGAGCAAAGAGGAGGCTTCGGCGGCGACGTCGTGGCGGTGCGCGTCGGAGAGCGCGCGCCATGCGGTCCAGCGAAAACGCATCATCTGATGCAGCGTGGCATAGCCTTCGAGCGTGAGCGGAACGGCGGGCAGTTGCCCGGTTTCGACCGGAGCCGCGCTGGGGTGAGTAGCAGTCATGATTTCCCTCGCAATAAAGTCCCAGACATTGTAAATCGTGGGGGGAGAACGCCGGGTATCGCGACCGCTACTGGCGAGCGATTGCCCGTCCACACGCCAGTGTGCTACAAGCGCTATATGCGTAAATGGATGAGCGACCGGCTAAAGCGCCGCAAGAAGGATGACAAAACTCCCAGCGGGCAGGCCAAAGCGCCGGAACCATTGCAACCAAAATATTTTGAAAGCGATGTTGCGGAGAAGCTGGAACCCGTAGCTGAAGCGCCACGTTCAATTGAACCAGAGCCGGCGCCGGTAGAGCCGCGGGCGGAGATCAAGCCGCGTGAGATCAAGCGTCCAAAGATCGAGCGGCCGGAGGCCGAACCGCTGGAGCAAGACGAGCCTTCCTCATTACACGCGGCCAGCGATGCCGCCAGCAACGACGCAGCCGGCGATGATGCGGGCCGTCCTGTGCGCCGCCGCCGCCGCCGCGGAGGCCGGGTAAACGCCCGCCGTTCGTCTAACGCGAAAACATCCAGGGCAGAGAGTGCGGCCGATGCGCCAGCAGCGATGGCCCAAGCGCCGCTGACTCCGGACATGGTTGCGCCGGACGCTGTGAGCGTTCCTTCTCTTCTGGCTGAGCCACCAAGTCCGGATACGATTGCCGCCGAGCTGCCGCCGACCGCCGCCGTTCCGGCCGCGCCCCGTCCGAGCAAAGGAACAGTGGTTCTGGCCATTGGGTTGCCGGGCTCGGGAAAAAGTTCGTGGTTCAAGCGGCATAACATTCGTCCGCTGTCGAGCGATCTGCTGCGCGAATTGCTGTTTGACGATGCCGAGGAGCAGCGCTTTCAGGATCTGGTGTTTTCGAATTTGCGCTCGATGCTGAAGGCGCGGTTGATTGCGCGCCGTCCGGTGAGTTATGTCGATGCCACCAACCTGACTCCGCACGACCGCCATAGCTGGATCAAGCTGGCCAAGGATTATGGATTCGATGTGCAGGGATTATTCTTCGACGTGCCGCTCGAAATCTGCATGGAGCGCCACGCGCGGCGCGGCCGCGTCGTTCCCGAAGACATCATGCGCAAGATGTCGGGGAAGCTCAAGGCCCCGACGTTCGAAGAGGGCTTCTCGAAGATCATTGTGGTGCGGGTGAAGAAGAAAGAGTAAGCGCGGCGGCAATGAGGTGGTGGGCGTCCGGGCCTTTTACTCCTGTCATACGAGCGCAGCCAGGAATCCCTGTTCTCCCGACACTCCTTTGAGTGAACCGGGGCGCGTCAATTGCATCGCGTCAAACTTCGTTTCTCAACCCCAGCCCGCAAACCCGGGCCCTCAAACACGGCCCTCAAACCTAGCCCTTCAAATACGGCAGCAGCTCCTTGAAGGCGGGCGCGCCCGACGACCGCAACAACTCATAAATCATCATTTCAGTGGAAGAAAGAATTGCGCCGGCGGCGCGCATGCGTTCCAGGCCAATGCGCCAATTCAGCTCTGTTCGCGAACTGACCGCGTCCGAGGCGACATGCACCATGTAGCCCTCGCGGAGCGCACCCAGCGCGGTTTGCATCACGCAGATGTGGGTTTCCATGCCGCACAACAGCACCGTGGTGCGCTGGCCGGGCAGGCGTTTGAGCAGGCTGCAGAACGCGTCGCTGCCGAAGCAGGAGAACGTCAACTTGTCGATGGACGGCGTTTCTAGCAGCAATGACGCTACTTCCGGCACTGTGTTGCCCAGACCTTTCATATATTGCGTGGTGACCAGAGCGGGTATTTTCAGGATGCCTGCCAGGCGAATGAGCAACTGCGCGTTGCGCACCAGCCGTTCTTTCTCCCAGATTGGCGGCAGCAGTTTTTCCTGTATGTCGACGACGATCAGGGCGCACTGCTCCGGTTGGAGCGCGCGGCGCGCCATCTCGATCGAATCCGCGGTTGCGGGCAGGTTTTCAAATGTAGTCGCCATGGGACTCCTTGCGGAAAATAATATGGGATTTGCAGGCTCGATACTACCCGGCGTACGACCACGCAGATTTTATCCCAAGCGGAACCACGGCGCGCCGTGGGATGCCGCGCGGGTGACTTGCGTGTTCCAGAAGAGGGCTGGCCATGTTGACCGTGGTCGCGCCGGACCATAGAATGAAAATCGCGCCGGAAAAATTGTCCCGAGGCGCTGTTGCCCCCTCGTTCAACGGTAGGACAGCTGACTCTGGATCAGCATATCGGGGTTCGAATCCCTGGGGGGCAGCCAAATCTTCTCACCTCGTTTTTTCCGCGGCATTTTCCAGTGAATTTTTTGGGAGCAATGAAAAGGCGCGGAGGTCATCCGCGCCTATTTTATTTCTAGCCAATCCCCTTTGGGATCAGCCCCTTTTTCGGCCACCTGCCATTCTTACTGCACAACGAGCTGGACGGTTTGCGTATGGGTGTTTAGGCCTTCCTTTCCAGTGACGGTCACCGTATAGGTGTTGGGAACCGTTGCCGGAGTGAGGGTGATGGTTCCGGTAGCGGATTTGGACGGGTCCTTCACCGATGTTGCCGTGACGATGACGGAGGATGGCAGTCCCTCAGCCACGGTGGGCGCGGTATACAGGCCGGTTGGGTCAATTGTGCCGCCATTGGCTGTGGATACTGCCCATGTAACTCCCGAGTTGGAAGAGTCGTTGCTGACGGTGGCGGAGAATTGCGCCGTCTGGCTGGGCCAGCCATCGGCTGCATCGTTTGGATAAAGGCTGGTTGGATTGGCGGCAACGTTGGATACGCTAATCGGCGGCGCGCTGCTACCGCCGCAGGCGACTAATAATCCCGCCATGACCAGTGCGAGGCACAAGCTGCCAACCATGGAATACTTGGAAATCTTGCGTCCGGCGAAGCCAGCCACAAGAACGCCGGCGATTGGCAAAGTCATTGGAAACCACGGCAGGCGATGATCGGGCGAGCGGTTGTCCGCACGCTGACGGGTTCGAAGGTTGCTGCCCTGATTGGGGCCTTTGGTGCTGATACTCATGGTGACGGAGCTTGCCCCGGCTCCAGCTTGAATCGTATTGGACGGACTGAAGGCGCAGCTGAGCGTGGGATCGCTGGGGGTGAATCCGCAACTAAGCACTACGTTATTAGCGAAAGTGGTCGCCGGCGCCGCCGGAGCGATAGTGAATGCATAGCTGGCGGGCGTAGTCTCACCGGCGGATATGGTCAGCGAGGAACTCCCAGTGCTTGTGATGGTAAGGTCGGGGACGGCCGCGGCCCAGGCGAGGACCAGATTGTAGGCATTCACCGTGCCGATCCCTGTTGCGAAATCCCAGCCGGTTGTGGTTCCGTATGCGATGTCATACGCACTGTTTGACGTAGAAAGCACACCGTATGTGCCCGAGGGAAGGTAGCAGTTATGGCTGCCGCTGCAATTGACGTCCATGTCGCCCAACGTAACGTCATAGAAAACGCACGAACTGTCGGCAGCATTTCCCAGGGTTGAGTTGCAAGAACTGTCCCCGCCCGAGCCATATTCACTGGCGGCGATGGTGTAATAGATCGGGTTCGGATTGCCTTGAGGTCCCCCGGCGTTCTGGTTCACCAGGGCCTGAATGCCTGCCATAATCGGCGAGGCGAATGAGGTTCCTCCGCCTCCCGCCCAGGTATCGGGTGCACCAGTGCAGGACGCACCTCCGTTGGCAATGTCGCTCCAACAGAATGGATAGTAGTGTTCCCAAAGGCCATTCGCAGCGAAAAGCGATACGTCGGGAATATCGCGCACGGCATCGCTGGGATTTCCGACTAGCGATTGCCATGAGGGTTTCGGCCATCCGGCGCAGGTTCCGCCCACCACACCCGCGACGGACGGCGCGCCCGTCGCACAGCCGCTGGGCCCGCCACTGCCGGAGGCTGTGGTCAGGAAATATTTTTCTCCATTGGTGCTATTGCAAAATCCGCTCGTTCCATAGGGTTGGCTAAAGCCTGCGTAACTCGACAGGAGCTGGCTGGCACAAGAATCGTTCCACGGAATCTCGGGAACATAGGATAGAGCGGATGCATAGGTTGCCGAGTTAGTGGAACTCCAATAGGTGCTATTAGTCCCGGCGTACGTGTCGCCGAAGTCCGTGCCGCCCACCGCCACATTGTAAGGAGTCGATGCAAAACCGCTGACTCCGATGCCGTATGTGGCATTTGCCTCGTCTGCGTTGCAACTTGCCGCGCCCTCATCCCCCGAAGAGACGAACACAGAAACGCCTTCTGTAACTGCCTGTTGAAAGGCAGCGCTATAGGCAGCATTGGCAGATGCGCCATTTCCAGCTTCGCACTCGCCATAGCTCATACTCATGACCGCGGGCGGCGTATTGCTTTCGTTCAAAAGGTTTTGAATGGCGATCAAGCCACCGAAAGTGGTCTCCGTGTTACTGCACGATGCGAGTTCGATGGCCGCGCTGGGTGCGGCTGCGCTTGCATATTCGGCGTCCAGAATGGCTTCTCCGTCGTCGCCGTTTGTTCCTGGATCAGTACAATTATTCGTGCCATGCGGCGGAGCCGGATGAACTTGCGAGAACGAGCCACCTGCGTAAGAAGAAAGACCAAAGGTCGATCGGAACGTATTCCAATCGGCGGTGGAGTAGACATCCGTGTCCTCAACCACCACGATGGTTTGGCCCTGTCCTGAAATGCTGGCGCTGAAAAGTGGAGTCAGGTTGTAAATCGTCGCCAGATCTCCTGGGACGATTGCATAATAGGGATATCCGCCAGACGTGAACGTGTAGTTTGACCGTGGTCTGTACATGCCGTGGGGTCTGAAGTCATGCAACGACACCACGCCGACCACGGCGGGGGACAGCGCCGCCGGTATCTTCGGATCGCTCATATTGGCGATGTGCTCCACACCTTTCACATCCAACTGGTGAATTTCGGTGTGGAATGCCGCTCGCACTTGACCGGCGGTGCCTGAAAAGTCGATTAGCAACCCGTTCGCGTAGACCACATTCACCTTGAAGCCATGCGCCTCCAACCACCGTGTAATGACGTTAAGATCCTGTGACGCCAAGCCGAACCTCAGCCCGAACTGCTGGGAGGTGAGCCAGTGATGAAAGTTTGGCGAGGACGGCTCCTGTTGTTGCTGAATAAACTGCTGCAGCGCGCGTTCCTGTTCCGGGGAGCGCTTCAACTGAAGCAGCATGTGGGTCATCGGGAAATCGTCAGCGACCGGACCGCGGTCATTTTGTCTGTTCGCCTCGGGTCGCGTGTTGCCTGCAAGAATGGACAACTTGCTTTCGTCCACATTCTGCGTGATCAGGATCGGACGTCCATTCTGCGCTTGCGCCACGCTCATGAAAATCAGGGTTGAAAAGACAGAGAGGGAAAGTGCGACCTGGCGGACACGCAGCATAGGCACTCCTTTTATCTGGAGCCAAGTTTTTTGTGGGACGACCTATTTTAAGTGACTTTGCGCGGGAGTAAGCAAGTTTTTATTCTCCATTGCTGCCGACGGAGGTACCTATAGGAGTACTGGCCGTCCGGACAGGACGGAGCCGCGCAATTTTTCTTTGTTAGTTAAAAGACTGTGTTGGTTATAAGACTGTGTTTGTTGTAAGACCGTGTTTGGTTGTAAGACCGTGTCTCCGGCGATACAAGAGGGGCGATACAAAAGATAGAGAGAGGCAATGGAACCCTTACACCTCGGCCAGCTCTTCTTCGAGTAACTGCTTGTTATAAAGATCGGTGTAATAGCCGTTGGAGGCGATTAATTCATCGTGAGTGCCGAGTTCGACGATGCGTCCTTGATGAAGCACGGCAATGCGGTCGGCGCTGCGGACGGTGGAGACGCGATGCGAGATAAAGATGGTCGTGCGCCCTGCCATGAGGTCGCGGAGGTGGTTGAGAATTTTGTCCTCTGTGTGGGTATCGACGCTGGAAAGCGCGTCGTCGAGGATCAGGATGCGCGGGCCGCGCAGCAGGGCGCGGGCGATGGCGGTGCGCTGCTTCTGGCCTCCGGAGAGCGTGATGCCGCGCTCGCCGACCATGGTCTGGTAGGACTCAGGAAAGGATTCGATATCGGCGGCAATGTTGGCGGCGTTGGCGGCGGATTCGATTTGGTCGAGCGCCGCTCCGGCCACGCCGAAGGCAATGTTCTCGCGGATGGTGTCGCTGAACAGAAACGTCTCCTGGGGCACGAATCCGATGCTGCGGCGCAAGACTTCGAGGGGATATTCGCGGATCGGACGCCCGTCGATCAGAACTGAGCCAGGCTCCGCATCATAGATGCGCGGGATCAGATTCACCAGCGTTGTCTTGCCGGAGCCGGTGGGGCCGACGATCGCCAGGCTCGATCCCGCGGGGATGCGCAGGTTGACATCGTGCAGAACCGGTGTGCCATTGAAGCTGAAATTCAGATTGCAGAATTCGATTTCGCCAACGACATCGGTTGAGCTTCGAGCATCGAGCTTTGAGCTTTGAGCTAAATCCGGTGCGGTTGGCGGCATCGGCTGGCTCGCAGGCCGCGGCTCATAGCTCATAGCTGGTGCATCCGCGATTTCAGGCTTGGCCAGCAGAATTTCATTGATGCGCGCGAGGGACGCAGTGCCGCGCTGAAAGATGCTGATCACATATCCCAGGGCAATCACGGGCCACATGAGCTGGGCCATGTATTGCAGGAACGCAACGAATTGTCCCACGCTCATTTTGCCCTGCAGCACTTCGCGCCCGCCCAGCCAGAGCACAATGACCACCGCCGCTCCGAGCATGAGTTCGAGCGTCGGCCAGAGCATGCCCATCAGCCGAACCAGGCCGAGGCTGCGGCGAATGTACTCCTGATTCGCGTTTTCGAAGGCGGCGATCTCGGCTTGCTCCTGCACGTAGGCGCGAATGACGCGGGCGCCGGAAAAGTTTTCCTGCGCGCGCGCGGAAATGTCGGAAAACATGGCCTGAATTCGCTCGAAACGCTCGTGAATGCGGCGTCCGAAATACTGAATGACGACGCTGGCAATCGGCAGCGGGAGGAATGCGTAAAGCGTGAGCTTGGGGCTCAACTTCAGCATGTAGGAGAGCGCGAAAAGGGTGAGGGCGATCGTATTGGCGGTGTACATGACGGCGGGGCCGAGCAGATTGCGCACGGCATTCAGGTCGTTGGTGGCGCGTGCCATGATGTCGCCGGTGCGATTGCGCTGATAATACGAATGGGGAAGAGTCTCAAGGTGGGCGAAAAGGTCGTTGCGCAGATCGAATTCAACGTCGCGCGAGATCCCGATAACGACATAACGGGTCAGAAACTGGAAGACGCCCTTGACGGCAAAGATGCCGACAACCAGCAAGGCATAAATCGCGATTTGCCGGCGGGTGGTTCCCCGCGTCAAATCGTCAATAAAATGCTGGGTGACGCGGGGGAACTGGACCGCAACCCCATTGGTGAGAACGACGCAAAATGCCCCCAGCGAAAGACCGCGCCAATAGCGCTTAAGGTAAGGAATGAGGGGGCGCAGGCGTTTGGGAAACATGATCCTTTGTAGATGAGATTGTAGCAGCGCCGGGTGCGGAAGTTGGAACGGCTGTTCGAGCCTGGAGTCCGGGAGCAATGGTGAGCATCTGCGAGTCGCGAGCCGGGCGTGCCATCAACCATCGCGGCCGGTTGTTCAGCGGCTGAAGTTTAGCTCCCAACACCGACGAGGCAAAATAGCAGCAGGCGGCGGTGACCAGGCCGGCGGTCCAAAGGGAGAGAACGATGGCAGTGAACATCAGGCCGGAATAGAGTAAATCGGCGCGTTCCATGGGGGAGCTCCGGAAACGTTATCGCTGGATTTCTATTTGTACGTGGCCGTTTGCCCTCTCTTGTATCACATTCTCTGTATTCTCTCGTGGTTGAAAAAATGCCGGGCGGATCGGAATGGGATTCTACCCGCCCGGGTCTAGGAGAGAGAAGTAACAATTGGAGAGAAGCCGTATTAATCGTTCGCAGGCGGAGCAGCAGACTGCATGTGCTTTTGCATGCGTGCCTGATGCCTGGCCTCAAGTTGCTGATATTTTGTTTTCTGGTCGGGTGTCAGCACCTGCAACATTTCATTTTTCATGCGGGCATGTTCCACCGCGAGATCGATCATGGTCTGTGCGTTCTGCGTCGCCAGGGCCCGGGTTTTCGCCTCATCGAACGAACTGGCCTCGGCCAGAGCGTCGATAGCGGCGCGGTTCTGATGCATTTGCTGCATCAGAGGCTTCATGGTGGGTTTCTCCTTCTGCCAGATGGCCTTGATCTGATCCTGTTGTGCCGAACTCAGATCGAGGGCGTCCGCGTAGAAGCCGAGCATATGGCCAAACTCGCCGTCTGGACCACCGTGGCCGTGCATGCCCTGTGCGAACAGGACCGTGGCGCCGATCACAAGAGCGGCGACGACCGATAGGATTGGAATGCGAAGCGATTTCATGAAATCTCCTTGGGGTCCGGGAGGCAGCCCGGATGGTTGCGATACGTCAATAAGAACACTTTCCCAGGGAAAAAGCGGTAAAGAGTCGGTCAAGCGCGGTAAAGTTTTGTAAAGGGCAGTGTAGTTGTGAGTTTGGGCATCTTTGGGGAAAAGGTAGAAGTCAAACCATCGATTGACAAGTGAGAACTGGGACATTCACAAATCACAAATCTTTACCGCCTGGCGTCACATAAAGGTGTTACATGAGTAGAAGAATGGAACGCATCTTAGTCGTGGATGACGACGTGGAATTGTGCGGCCTGGTGCAGGAATATCTGACGGCGGAAGGCTTCAGCTTAAAGGCTGTGCACGATGGCGAAGCCGGTCTACAGCAGGCGTTGACGAATGAGTTCGCGCTGGTGGTGCTGGACGTCATGCTGCCCGGCATCAATGGATTTGAGGTATTGCGGCGCATCCGCAGCGTTTCAAAGACGCCGGTTCTGCTGCTCACGGCGCGCGGCGAAGACGTGGATCGCATCGTGGGACTTGAGATTGGCGCCGACGATTACCTTCCCAAGCCGTTTAACCCGCGCGAACTGGTGGCGCGCATCCGGGCGATTCTGCGGCGCACGAAACCTGCGAAAGCGGCGGACGCTGTGCCTGAAGTGCTGAGCGTGGGCGACGTGGAGCTTGATCCCGCAACGCGCACAGTTCTCCGCGCAGGGCAGGCAGTCGATCTGACTTCAGTGGAATTCAATTTGCTGGAAGTGCTGTTGCGCGAGGCTGGCCGCGTGGTGACGCGCGAGCGGCTGGTGAACGCCGTGCTCAGCCGTAAGTTCATGCCCTTCGACCGCAGCATCGATATGCATGTCAGCAAAGTGCGCCGCAAACTTGGCGACTCCGACGAGAACGGCGACCACATCAAGACCATTCGCGGGGTGGGATATATGTTCGCGCGCCCGGCTCGACAGGAGACCAAACCAGAGATGAAGGCCAAGCGGTGAAGATCTAGAGAGATAACGATAGAGAAAATGACGATCGGCGAATTGAAGTTCAGCGAGGCAGCGTACAAAAGATGAGAAGTCTTTTTGTCAGGATTTTTTTATCGTTCTGGGCTGCTCAGGCCCTGTTCATAATCCTGGCGATCCTGGTCACAATTGCGTTGAATCCGGCGCGGCGCGGCATCGATGCCCGCGCGCCCGAAGTCCTTGCCGAGGCAGTGAACGCCTACCAGACCGGCGGCGAGCGCGGGGTGCACGACTATCTTGAAACCGTTCGCAACACCGAGCACGTGCGCGTGTTTGTTTTCGACGCGAACGGAAAGGAGCTGGCCGGCCGCCACGTTCCGCCGTGGATTGAAGATACCCGTCGCGGCGCATCTCCGCACACCGGATGGCTGGAAGGCTTGATGCCGGAGCGCATCAAGCGGCTGGCCTGGACTCTGGACGGAAAGCGCTACACGATGGTGATTGAAACGTCGCCAGGGCCGCGATCGTTTTGGGGTGCGCCGCACGAGTTCCCCGGCCTGGGGATTCTAATCGCCGTGATCTCTTCCGGCCTGGTCTGCTATCTGCTGGCGCGATCGATGACAAGGCCGGTTACGCGCTTGCGAAAGGCCGCGCAGAGCCTTGCCGCGGGAGATTTGTCGGCGCGCACGGGCGCTTCGCCGGGTAGTCCGCGCGGCGAGATGGTCGAGTTGATGCGCGATTTCGACCGCATGGCCGACCGCCTGGAGACGCTTGTGGAATCGCAATCGCGGCTGCTGAAGGATGTATCGCATGAGCTGCGCTCTCCGCTGGCAAGGCTCAGCGTGGCGCTCGGACTGGCGCGGCAGCGCGCGGTGCCGGAGGTTGAAGTCCAGCTCAGCCGCATTGAGCTCGAGGCCGACCGTCTCAATCAGCTCATTCAGCGGCTGCTGACGATCTCGCGGCTGGAATCCGGCGCCGATGGAATTCATAAAAGAGTTTTGTCGCTGCGCGAACTGGTCGAACAGGTCGCCTGCGATGCGGAGTATGAAAGCGCCGGCCGCCAATGCCAGATGACCGCGGCGGACGATGATGAATTTCTGGTTGAGGGCGATGCCGACCTTCTGCACAGCGCCATTGAAAACGTGGTCCGCAATGCCACGCGCTATACCGCCGCGGGCACAGCCGTGAATGTGAGCCTGCAAAGGGAGAACGGCGCCCGCGGAGAAGAGGTCGTGATTCGAGTTTCGGATTCCGGTCCGGGCGTTCCCGACGAGGCGCTGACCAGAATTTTTGAGCCCTTCTACCGGCTCGATGATGCACGCACTCCGCAGACGGGCGGCGCGGGATTGGGATTATCGATTGCCGACCGAGCCATCAGGCTGCACGGCGGCCAACTGCGCGCATCCAACCGCAAAGAGGGCGGGTTGGAAGTGGAAATTCGCATCCCGGCAACGCTCGCGGGTCCAGCGGAGAACGGCAACAGCGGCCATTCGGGCGATCCCGGGTTTGCTCTTCCCGCTCATTCCTGATAAACAAATATACTTCGGATACAAAAGGATCGAGGCATCGGGCGATCTGGTCATCGAGTCACTGAAAATCGAGTTGGATCGCGATTTTCAATCACTTGATCGCCAAATCACCCGATGATGCGATGGCCCGATCCCCCGATAGCATGAGGAGAGTTGATGTTGAACAGAACCGGCGGAGTGTTGGCGCTCGTGGGCATGTGCGCCTTAAGTGTGTTGTTGTTGAGTTGCGGTAGTTCGTCTTCGCGGCCCTCGGGGCTGCTCTATGTAGTCAGCGATGCGAACTTCAATATCAGTTCGTTCTCCATCGACCTCGACAACGGCGGGCTCTCGCTGATCAATTCGAATGCGCACACATGCACGACGCTAAGCGGAAGTAACCCGGTTAGTTGTGGATTGCCACGAAATATTCTGCTTGATCCGACTAAGAATGTCGCATTCATGTTGAACCAGGGATTATCCGTTACTACCGGCTCCTCGGTGACGGTCGCGCCGACTGTTTACGGCTATACCGTCAACTCAGACGGCAGTCTCTCATCGCCGACAGTTTCGGCGACTCCCGTAGTGGGGGCGGAAGCGGATACAGCCGTCACGATGACCGAAAATGCGGCGGGAACCTTACTTTTCGTGCTCGATGTCGGCCCGACCCTTACGCCGACCGATTGCCCCGGCATACCGAATAATGGGCCAGACTGTCCGGCGATTCTTGTGTATGACGCAACTCCGGGATCTACAACCTTGACACAGGAGTCGGTGCTTCAACTGAGTAGCATCCCTACGGCATTGTCTGTGCTCACATTTGCGGCACCCAATGGCGGCACACCACAGACGTTGCTCTTCATGACGAGTAACAAGGACCTGACGACCAACAATAATGACAACGAACTGAGCGTCTTTTCCGTAAACACGTCGACGGGCGTTCTAACTCCGGCGGGCGATTCACCTTACACCACTGCTCCCAACCCGGGCGTGGTATTGGCCGTCAACACGAATACGCCGCCGGAAACCACTGGAGGAGTCTATGTTTATGTAGGCTCCCAGGGGTCGGCTGCGGGCACGATTGAGGCATTCGCGGTTTGCACTGTGCAAGGCACGCAGGGCAATGGCGGCAACAATTGCAGCCAGAGCCAGGTGCAAAACAATGAACTCATCTCGATCGGATCTCCGGTGGGCGCCGGCAAAACCCCCATAGCCATGCTGGTCGATCCAACCAACAATTTCTTGTACGTCGCCGCCAATGCATCAAGCCAGGTTTTCGCCTTCCTGATTTCCGGAGCAACGGGAACGCTGTCTCCGCTGCCTCCGGTCACGAGCGAACCGGCGGCCGGCCCGGTAGCGCTTGTCATGCACCAAAACTACAACAACTCGGGACAATTCCTTTACAGCTCGAACAACGTTGGCTCGACCATTACCGGCATCTCCGTGAATGCGACAACCGGAGCTTTGAGTACGAATCCCAGCACGACTCTGTTTCTTCAGGGATCGCCCTACGGAATGGCAGCCAAGTAAGTCATGGAGTCAATGACTCAGTGATTCAATGTCTACGGTCAGGTCGGCATCCGCAGGATCAGATAGCCTCCAACAAAAGCGAAGACGAGGTTCGGCGACCAGGCGGCAACCGTCGGCGGGAGCTGGCTTAGATTACCCATCGCCTCGAATAATCCCGAAATCGTCCAATAAAAAACTCCGATGCCGATCGCTGTTGCGACTCCGGCCAAGGCACTGCGCTTGCCCGCCGAAAGCGCAAATGGGATGGCGAGAACCGCCATCACCAGCGTGATCAGCGGATACGCGATTTTTTTCTGCAATTGCACGCGCAGCCGCACCACGTCAAAGCCGCTCTGCTCCAGATCGTGTATGTAGCGGCGCAACTCCTCATAGTTCATTTCCGAGGATTGCTTGACTTCCTTTTTGAAGTACGAGGGCGATTCGGTGAGCTGCGGAAATGTCGCGGCATCGAATCTCCGGTAGCTCTCAATGGCTGGCCCGTTCAAACTGCGCTCCCATCCCTGCTCATACACCCATCGCCCCATCGAGGCCGACCAGTGCGCGCGCTCGGCGGTGATGCGGTGCGTGATCTGGAACGTCTTGGGATCAAATTGAAAAATCGTGATGCCGCCGAAGGCATCGCGATCCGGATCGAAGAGCTGGTAATAGTAAATGTCGGAGTGCTGGCCGAAAATCCACTTGCGATCCGGCCGCAGATAAGTCTGCGGAGGCTTGCCCTTGATGCGGTTGCGCAACTCGTCCTGCCGTTTATTGGTGTAGGGGAGATAGAACTGGTCGGAGGCAAACAGCACTCCCGCCACCACGACTGACGCGAAAAGAACCGGGATAACAATGCGGTACAGGCTGATGCCGGTCGCTTTGATGGCGGTGATTTCGTTCGAGCGCTGCAACAAACCAAACGTGACCAGCACCGCCAGCAGCATGCTCATGGGCGCAATCGGGTAATAAAGAAAATAAGGAGTGACGTTGAGCAGATACTCTCCCACCACCAGTGCCGAAATCCCGTTGTGCAGAATGTCGCCGAGCAACTCAAAGAGTGTGAACACAAGCAGCAAAGTGACGAAAGCTCCGCCGATCATGACGAGATACAGAAGAAAATCGCGGAGCACATAGTCGTCGAGAATCGTGGGAAACCGGAGATGCAGGAAACGCTTCGGCCGGGAGAATCGGCTGCCGTGGTGGGCGTGCAACTCGCGCGCAATCGAAGTTGCCGGCAAAGCCAAGCCGTGCGCAGAGGCAGCGCCGCGCATAGTGGCGCCGGATGACGATTTCGGTCCGGCCACGTGCGCCCTGGAGCTGCGGAACCAGAGACTGATGGGACGCCGTTCCGATTGCCAGAGCAGAAAAGCTCCGCCCAGCAAAAAAAAGGCGTCGGCCATCCAAACCCCAGCCCAGGGAGAAAGCCTCGACTGCCGGGCCAGTGAAACTCCGATCAGCGAAACCGAGTAGTAAAGAAAAACCAGAAGAATGGTGAGAACGAAGCCGCTCGACTTGCCGCCTTTTTTTGACGACAGCCCCAAGGGCACGCCAACCATGGCCAGCACCAGACAGGCCGTGGGCAGCGCCAGCCGCCGATGAAATTCGATCAGCGCCCAGCGGCGCGAGTTGGCATCGCCGGTGCGCGAGCCTTGAATAAGTTGTGCAACCGACATTTCATTTAGAGATGCGGACTCGCTCTGCTGGTGGTTCTGCGAGGCTGGCACCTGGATTGGAATGTCGGTGACGTGAAAGGTCGAGATCTGATATTGATCGGGATTTTTCGGATCCGATTCGTGGGTCGATCCATCGGTAAGGTGAAGATCCAGCGTGCTGGCGCTCTGGCTCACCAATAGTCCCTGCTTGGCGAGCGTAATGCGCGGCGAGGCGGGATCGCTGAGGTCGGCGAGGAAAACGCCCTTCCAGAGCGCGCCTCCGGCCATGGCTTTCACATCCTGCACATAGAGCACGATCTTCGGAAAGCCTTCATAAAATACGCGCGGCTGCACTTCAAATGACGCTTGCGAAGATTCCAGCCGGTTTTGCAGTTGGCCAAGCGAGGCCATCGACATGGGGGCGATATAAACGCTATTGGCCAGCGCCAGCACCCAGGCGACGATTACAAAAATGGAAGAGACGCGAAGAAAGCTCCAGACACTCAGTCCGCTGGCCCGCATGGCGGTGACTTCGCTATCCGCAGAGAGGCGGCTCAGGCCGATCAGAATGCCGACCAGCACTCCCATCGGAATGGTGTAGGTGAGTGCGACCGGAATGGTGTAGAAAAAAATCTCGGCGACGCTGGGCAGGGGAGCGCTGTTGCGCACCACCAGCTCAAGAATGCGTCCGAGGTCGCGGGTGAAAAGGATGAACGTGAATACGGCAGCGCCGATCAGCGCATGGGAGACGATTTCCCCCAGAATATAGCGGGTGAGGATGCGGATCCGCACAGTATTTGGCTGCGGCAGTTCCCAGTTCGTACGGCGTTTTGTTGATGCTGAGGCGAGTCGAATCGAAGAGAATCGCGCTCCCTCCAGCACCGTACATTGGCTGCGAAACCGGCCTATTTGCGAGTCTAGCATGGAGGCGACGAATCGGCGTTTGCATTGTGGCTCCGCTTCGTAGAGAATCTCAAATTCGTCTGGAGGATGAAATGAGCGCGTTTGCAATACGTAAATCCGGACTCTTCTTACTGTGGTTGGCGCTGCTGTGGTTGGCAATGGCGATCGCGACGACGCTGGCTGCCTGGGCCGAGCAGCCAGCGGACATGAAGCCCGTGACCGATAAGCTGGCGGCTTCGATTTATGGCGGACCTTCGATGGCGACGTTGCGCGAACTCGCCGACGGAATCGGGGGCCGCTTGACCGGCGGGCCAGCCTACGTTCAGGCGACAGAATGGGCGGCGGCGAAGTTTCGCAGTTACGGAATTGAGAATGTGCGGCTGGAGCCGTTCAAGCTGGATGCCGGCTGGCAGCGCGGGACCGCAACCGGAGCGATGCTGACTCCACTGTCACGGCCGCTGTATGTCGCCTCGCTGGGCTGGGCGCCATCCACTCCGCCGGGAGGCGTGGAGGGCGCGGTCGTCGTGGTCGGCGACGTTTCCGCAGAGGCGCTGGAAGCTCGCGAGAGTGAACTGCAGGGCAAGATTGTGCTGCTCGATACGACGAAAATTTATGCCGACGGATTTGGCAAGGCGATGCCCAAAGTGCAGGCCGCGTGGCCCGCGTTTGCCAAGGCGGGCGTGCTCGCGGTGATGACTCCGGATCGCACCCCTAACAATGTGATCAACGCGCATGCCGGCTTATGGGGATCGAAGCTGGTGCCATTGCCCGGCGTTGAACTGGGGATGGAGGATACAAAGCTGATCCAGCGCGAACTGGAACGCGGGCCGGTGACGGTGCATTTGACGGTCGAGAATAAAACCTCGGGAGAGATCACCGTCAACAACGTGGTCGCGGAGATTCGTGGCCGCGAGCATCCCGACGAATGGATTCTGATCGGCGCGCATCTCGATTCGTGGGACTTCGGCACTGGCGCGCAGGACAACGGAACGGGCTCGGTAAGCGTGCTTGAGGTTGCGCGGGCAATGGCATCTTTGGGCAAAGCGCCGCGGCGCAGCGTGCGCTTCGTTCTGTGGGGCGGCGAAGAAGAAGGATTGCTGGGATCGTATGCCTATACGCAAGCGCACTTGAGCGAGATGGGTAAGTGCGCCGCGGTCTTGAATACGGATAATGGCGCAGGACATCCGAAGGGATGGAAGGTGGAAGGCCGAGCCGATTTGAAGCAGGCGATGCAGCCCTGGAGCGATGGGCTGCTGAAGGATCTAAGTGGCGGTGATCTCTCGATGGAGACGAGTTACGACACCGATCACGGTCCGTTCATGTTGCAGGGGATTCCGGCGCTCGATCTGGAAGTGGATATGACTCACTATATGGAGGTCCATCACAAGTCGAGCGACACATACGATAAAGTCGATCCGCTCGACTTCAAAGCCGGGACGGCGATTGTGGCGGCAACAGCCTGGGTGGCTGCGGCGAATGACAAGCCAATCGCTCCGCATATCGATCATGCGGCAGTGCGCGAGATACTTAAGAACGCTAAGTTAGAAGATATGCTGACGTATGTCGGGGTTTGGAAACCGTAGGAAGTTGGTCATAGCTGCACCGCACTAACTCCGCTTCAAAAATAGTGCGCCGAGCGGCGGCAGAGTTAACCTTAGCGAATAGGGGCGCCCGTGAGCTTTTTCGGGCAAGGCTTCGGCGCCTCCCATGTTGCCGATGCCGGTTCCGCCATATTCTTTGCCATCGCTGTTGAGAAGCTCTTTCCAGTAACCGCCCGTGGGAACGCCTACCATGTAACCCAATCTGGGGACGGGCGTGAAGTTACACGCGATGAGTATGTCGTCGTTCTCCGACTCGCCTTTGCGTAACAAGGATACGATGCTCGCCGGTGCGTCGTTACAATCCACCCATTCAAAGCCGCGCGGATCGTTATCGAACCAATGCATCGCCGGCTGGCTGGAGTACAGCCGGTTAAGCTGTTCCACCCATGCCATCAGGCCGCTGTGAATGGGATACTTCAGCACATCCCAATCGATGCTGCGGTCGTGCGACCACTCGCGGTATTGCCCAAACTCGCAGCCCATGAAGAGCAGTTTTTTCCCCGGCTGCGCAAACATGTAGGCAAACAGCAGCCGCAGATTAGCGAAACGCTGCCACTCGTCTCCCGGCATTTTGCCGATCAGAGAACCTTTGCCGTGCACTACCTCATCGTGACTGAGAGGAAGAACAAAGTTTTCCTGAAACGAGTAGAGCATTCTGAAGGTAAGTTTGTTGTGGTGATACTGGCGGTAAATCGGATCCTGGCTGAAGTATTTGAGCGTGTCATGCATCCAGCCCATGTCCCACTTGAAGCCGAAGCCCAAACCGCCAAGATGCGCTGGACGCGAGACCATGGGATAGGCTGTCGATTCTTCGGCATAAGTCTGAATATCGGGATGCTCTTTGTAGGACTCCTGATTGAAACGGCGCAGAAAGTCGATGGCTTCAAGGTTTTCGCGGCCGCCGTAACGGTTGGGAATCCACTCCCCCGCGTTACGCGAGTAATCCAGATACAACATCGACGCAACCGCATCCACCCGCAAACCGTCGATATGATACTTGTCGAGCCAGAACATGGCGCTCGACATCAGGAAGCTGCGCACCTCGCTGCGGCCGTAATTGAAGATGTGCGTCTTCCAGTCGGGATGAAAGCCCTGGCGCGAATCGGAATGCTCGAACAGGTGCGTGCCGTCGAAGAAGGCAAGGCCGTGACCATCGGCAGGGAAGTGCGACGGAACCCAGTCAAGAATGACGGAGATGTTGTGCTGGTGGAGCACGTCGACGAAGTACATGAAATCCTGCGGCGTGCCATAGCGCGCGGTGGGCGCGAAGTAGCCAGTGGTCTGGTATCCCCATGAGCCGTAGAAAGGGTGCTCCATGATGGGGAGCAGTTCGACGTGCGTGAATCCAAGACGGTTGACATGCTCGGCAAGGCGGGGGGCAATTTCGCGATAAGTGAGTGGACGATTGTGCTCTTCGGGAACGCGCATCCAGGAGCCGAGATGAACTTCGTAGATCGAAATCGGCGAGTGGACGGTGTTGGCGGCGGCGCGGTTATGAAGAAAGTTCTGGTCGCGCCACTCATAATTCAGATCCCAGACGATGGAGGCTGTGCGCGGCGGCTTTTCGGCAAAAAGGGCAATCGGATCCGATTTTTCGGCGCGAAATCCGTGCTCATGGCTGTCGACCCGGAATTTGTAGAGCGCTCCTTTTTGCACGCCGGGAATGAAGCCTTCCCAAATGCCGGATGCGCCGCGGGGCTGCAACTGGTGCGAAGTTGGATTCCAGCCATTAAAGCTGCCAATGACATTGACGCGGCGGGCATTCGGCGCCCAAAGGCTGAAGACGGCGCCAGCCGTACCTTGTGATTCGACCAGATGAGCGCCCATTTTTTCGTAGACGCGATAGTGGCTGCCTTCGTTAAATAAATAAAGGTCTTCCGCCGTCAGGAGGGACACGTCGTAATGGACAGGCGAAGCATGCTCGGAGGTCGAATGTGTGGTCATCTTCGTCCTTTAGTGTAGTCGAATCGCTGGCAGGATTCGAATCGGAGGCAAGGATGAGACTGGCTTATGCCATACTAAAAGCTTTAACGATTTAATACAGAGAAACAGGTACGGAATGGCACAAATTCGAGTCGTAATCTTGTGGCACCAGCACCAGCCTTTTTATAAGGATCTGGTGACCGGGCAGTACCGGCTGCCCTGGACGCGGCTGCACGCGTTAAAGGACTACTACGGGATGGTGAAATTGCTGGACGAGTTTCCGGGTGTGCACCAGACGTTCAATCTTGTGCCCTCGTTGATTTCGCAGATTCAGGATTACGTTTCGGGGGAGGCGCAGGATCCTTTTCTGGCGGTGGCGAGCCGTCCCGCGCGGGATTTGACTCCGGAAGAACGGCGGTTCGCGCTGCAATATTTGTTTCAGGCGCATCCCACCAATGTGATTGGGCGTTATCCGCGCTATCGCGAGTTGTTCGAGAAATTTCGCAGTGCCGGCGAATCTCCCGAAAAAGCGGATAAATATTTTCTTCCGCAGGATTTCACGGACCTGCAGGTGCTCTCGCAGATTGGATGGTTCGACGAATTTTTTCTGGAAGAAAAAGATATCGCCGAGTTGACTCAGAAGGGCCGTAATTTCTCGCTGGACGATCAGCGGACGGTGATTGCGCGCGAGCGCGAATTGCTGGGCCGCGTATTGCCCGCGCACGCCGAGGCAGCTCGCAAGGGATCGATTGAGATTTCCACCTCGCCGTTTTATCACCCGATTTTGCCTCTGCTTTGCGATACGCAGATTGGCGCGGTCTCTTCGCCCGGATTGCCGCTGCCGCAGAACCGATATCGGCATCCTGAGGATGCGCGCGAGCAATTGTCCCGCGGACTCGATCTCCATCAGAAAGTTTTTGGCGTCCGGCCACAAGGCGTATGGCCTTCGGAGGGAAGCGTTTCTGAAGAGGTTTTGGGCATTGCACAAAAGCTTGGCGTGCGCTGGATGGCGACCGACGAAGGCGTGCTCGGCCGAAGCCAGGGAACGTTTTTTTCGCGCGAGGGCAACGGCTTTTTGAATTCCGAGCTGGCGCACCGCCTTTATACCATTTACCGCTACGAAAACGCGGGTACGGAAATGAACCTTCTGTTCCGCGATCACACGCTTTCGGATTTGATCGGCTTCGTCTATTCCGGCATGCCGCCGCAGGATGCTGCCGACAATCTGATGCAGAAGATCCGCGAGTGCGCCCGGCCCATCGTCTCTCACGGGCAGGATGCGGTGATTCCCATTATTTTGGATGGCGAGAATGCATGGGAGTACTATCCGCATTCGGGGCGTGAATTTCTGCGCCGGTTCTACGATGCGCTCGAGCGCGATCCGGGAATTGAAGCGGTGACGGTGAGCGAAGCGATCGCGCGGCAAAACGACAAGGGACATTTGAATTCGCTGGTGCCGGGCTCATGGATTAACGCGAATTTCAACGTCTGGATTGGCGCGCCCGAGGACAACAAGGCCTGGGACTATTTATATGCGGCGCGGAATTTTTATGCGCAAGCGGCTCCCAATGCCACCGAGGCGCAGCGCAAACTTGCCTGGGAGGAAATCCTGATCGCCGAAGGCAGCGACTGGAACTGGTGGTATGGGCCCGAGCATCACTCGGCCAACGACCGCGATTTCGACGAGCTGTATCGCAAGCATTTGTCGAACGCATATCAGGCGCTGGGCGGAACGCCGCCCGATTATCTGGCCCAGCCGATCATGGGCGGCGGAGGGCGTCCCGCGTTCGCCTCGCAGACGGCCTACATTCATCCTCGCGTCAGCGGCGACATGGTGCGTTATTTCGAGTGGATGGGCGCGGCTCGCTATACGGCCGATCATCGCTCAGGCTCGATGCACGGTAAACAGTTTCTGCTGGACGGCGTCTATGCGGGAATCGACGAGGAATATGTGTATGGGCGTCTCGATTTTCTCAGCAAGGGTGCGGAAGACGCATTCGATTTGGTGGTGAATGTGGAATCGTGGACGAATCATTCATCGGAGCCGAGGATCGCACTGCGTCTGGATGTGCCAGTCGATGGCGGAGGCATCCAGTCGTGGAAGGTGACTGCGTCCGGCGAAGGGGAACTGGCGCGCTCGGACAAGCCGAATGAAGCGGTGCGGGTCGCGCTGGCGCGCAACTTTGAATTCCGGCTTCCGCTGGCGTGGCTGATGGCCGCTCCGCTGGATCTACAAAACGTTCGCGGCTCCAGGAGTTCCGAGGCTCTAACCACACGCCTGCGCCTGCGCTTCAGCCTCTGGAAGAACCGTTTGCCGGTGGACGCATTGCCGCTGGAAGGTTGGATCGAGCTGGAATTACTGGCGGAAGAAGATTTAATGGCGACTGGGGGATGAGGCTGATCGCTGCCCGTTTTTCGCCTTTCTCGACAGTTACGGCTGGACATGTCGCGAACAGCGAGAGACACACAGCGATCAGCACCTTATTGATTACTGTCCCGCCGCCGCGCTCGTCATTGTGATGGGCCGATTCAATTCCATCACTAGCTCTGTGCCAGCCGGCAATGTCGCCGAACGATGTTTTCCCAGCCAGTGTGAAACCGTAATCGTTGCTGCGATTGCGCCGCCAATCACCAGGCCTTTGGCGCCGCCAATCAATCCGCCAATCAGCATTCCGCCCCCGGTGCCCATACCGATCTGCGTAAGGTCTGTGCCATCGTGCCCGGCGCCTTTGAATTTTCCCTCTGTATCAACGTCCGTGCCGTGGCGCGCGTTGGTATCCACCAGCGTGGCGTTGAACAGGAAGCGCTCACCGTTGGGAAGCACAAGATTCTCCGGGAAGACCGCGATGGTCGGCTTGCCCGCAATGCGGCGCGGCTCGGTCGTCTTCGTCACGCGGCCCTCAACCGTTGCGCCGACAGGGATCACAGTTTTTCCGTCGAGCACGACCGGTTCAGTGACTCGCGCTGAAAAAGCATCGCCGGTGCGCGAACTGAAAGTCGTCAAAGTGGTATCGAGTTTCATTTTGACGGCAGTGCCGGTGGGCAGGGAAGTTTGCGCCACTGCCAGGGCCGTCAATAGTAATGAGCTTGCGAGCAGGGTGAGTTTTTTCATGGAAGCTCCTTAGTTGTTTTACCCACAGATCGATTCAGCAACGGCCAGTACCGTTTCCAGCGGTGCGCGGTCATTCTGGTTGTCGCCGCGATAAATGAATCGCACGATGCCTTCGCGGTCGATTACGAACGTCGCCGGATGCGCGATATTCAGCGCGTCCGGGGCCAGCGCATGGTGCAATCCATAGAGTTTGGTGGCGGCGCGATCCTCATCGAGCAAAAACGGAAACGAAATGGGATGCTTCTCCAGGTATTTTCCCGGCTTCCATACGCCATCTCGTTTCTCCGCCGCCACGAATGCCACCAGCGCTCCCGCCGAGTCAATTTCCCGCTTCTGCGGCTCAAACTGAGCCATGCGTTTCACGCAATTCGGTCACCAGGTTCCGCGCAGGAACTCAAGAATCAGAGGCCCTTGCGCGAGCAAACCGCCGAGCGTGAAAACTGCATCGCGGTTCGCCGCTGCCAGAGAAAAATCCGGAGCGCGCGCGCCAACCTCCAAAGTCTCTGTACGCGACTGCATGTTAGGCCGAGCGTAGAGTAGAAAAAGTGTGCGGCACAATAGCAGATTGGGTTCCGGGCCGATGGTTAGTTCAGGCCGTCAAAGTGCGGCGGTTCGCGTAGCCAGAAAAGGAAGCGAGCCAAGCACGCGACGCACCGCGCGGCTCGCCCAGATCCCTCGCTGCGCAAAAACCCTTGCTCGGGATGACAATCAAAGTGACGGGTCATGGCGCACAGCGCGTCCGCATCTGCTCCGCTATAATCACCACCTTTGAGCCCTTATGCTTCGCAACACGCATCAAGAAAGGTAAGAAGTCATGACATATATCGAAGCCATCATCGGGCGCGAGGTGCTTGATTCGCGCGGCAATCCTACAGTGGAAGCGGAAGTTATTCTGGCTAGCGGAGCGGTGGGACGCGCGATCGTGCCGAGCGGCGCATCCACCGGCGAACACGAAGCCGTGGAACTGCGCGACGGCGACGAAAAGCGCTACAAGGGCAAAGGAGTGCTCAAGGCGGTTGAAAACGTGAACGGCGAAATTGCCGAGGCCTTGACCGACATGGATGCCGCCGAGCAGCGCGTGCTCGACGCCCGAATGATTGAGCTGGATGGCACGCCCAACAAGGCGCGGCTGGGCGCGAATGCCATTTTGGCGGTGTCCATGGCGGCCGCGCGCGCCATGGCGAACGAGCTCGGCGTTCCCCTCTTTCGCTATCTGGGCGGTGCCGGCGCCAACACGCTGCCCACGCCGATGATGAACATCCTCAACGGCGGCGCGCACGCCGACAACAACGTCGACTTTCAGGAATTCATGGTCATGCCAGTAGGCGCGCCATCGTTTTCGGAAGCGCTGCGCTGGGGCGTTGAAGTATTTCACACGCTGAAAGGAGTGCTGAAGAAGCGCGGCTACAACACGTCGGTCGGCGACGAGGGAGGATTCGCGCCGTCGGTGAAATCGAATGTCGAGGCGATTGAGGTTGTGCTCGAAGCGATTCAGCAGGCGGGTTACAAACCGGGCAAGGATATTGCCATTGCGCTCGATCCGGCTGCCAGCGAGTTTTATCAGGATGGCAAATATGTAGTCAAGAAGTCGGATAAGTCGGCAAAGAGTTCCGATGAAATGGTGAAGTATTGGGCGAAGTGGGTGAGCGACTATCCCATCGTCTCGCTGGAAGACGGACTGGCTGAAAACGATTGGGACGGCTGGCAGAATCTGACTCGCGAACTGGGCGGAAAAATTCAGCTGGTGGGCGACGACATTTTTGTCACCAACATCAGCTTCCTGCAAAAGGGCATCGACAAGGGCGTAGCCAATTCGATTCTGGTGAAGGTCAACCAGATCGGCACAGTGAGCGAGACGCTCGACGCGATTGATTTGGGCCGCCGCAATGGATATACGTCGGTGATCTCGCACCGCTCCGGCGAGACGGAAGACACGTTCATCGCCGACCTCGCGGTCGCAACAGGCGCCGGCCAGATCAAAACGGGCTCGGCATCACGGACTGACCGCATCGCGAAGTACAACCAGTTGTTGAGGATTGAGGAGGAGTTAGGTGGCGCGGCGAGATTCCTGGGGGTGAAGGCGCTGAACTACAAGGGGTAAGTGACTTTCCTTAAATATAGGTTCGTAGCGGGCTACCGAAAAGCCGGATTTGTATTTACGTTTTCAATGGTGGTTTGTCTTTTACCGGAGTAACATTCACACGGGAGAGTTACATGAAAAAAGTTGCGGGCGGGTTGTGCCTTGTCATTGTTTTTTCGACTCTTTGCATTGCTCAAGAGGCAGTAAGCTCTGCCGACGTTCCCACAAAGGATGATGTCATTCGATTACTTGGCCTTCTCCAAGTTCGCGCCAGAATGGAGCAGCTCTCGGATGGCATGAAACAGGCAATGAAAAAGGGGGCGGAAGCGGGATTCAAGCAAAAAGTTCCGAAGCCCCCAGCAGACGCCATGGAGAAAGTCGATAACATCGCCGATGCGGTCTTCACGGATATGCCGCTCGACGAGATAATTCAAGCTATGATTCCGATTTATCAAAAACATCTCACTAAATCGGATATAGACGGCATCATTGCCTTTTATTCTTCTCCAGTCGGGAAGAAGCTACTAAGGGAGCAACCGGCGATGATGACGGAGGCAATGCAAGCGGGCCAGGACGTGATGTTGCGCAGACTCCCGGCAATTCAAGATAAGCTCAATACTAAGATTGCCCAGCTGGCCGACGAGGAGATTCGGAAATCGATCACCGGCAATGCCCCAGTATCCAAGTAATGCGCGCGGGTTGACTTAGCTAAGGACTTAGTCCATAATACGCCCATGGAAGTCAACATCCACGAGGCTAAGACCCATCTTTCCAAGCTCTTGGAGCGGGTTGCCCTGGGCGAAGAGGTCATCATCGCCAAAGCCGGAACCCCCGTGGCTAAGCTCGTCGCCGTGCATCAACCGAAGACTAGAATCTTCGGTAGCGCCAAAGGAGAATTCACGGTCCCAGATGACTTCAATGAACCCGATCCCGAGATAGAAAAGCTATTTTATGAGGGTGACCTTTTCCCGGAAGATCATCCCACTAAATGAAAGCGCTCCTCGATACGCACACTTTCTTGTGGGGTATTGCCGGCAACCGGAGAATGTCGCAAAAGGCGCGTGATGCATTCATCGGTCCGAGTCACATGGTTCTGAGCATCGTCAGCATCTGGGAAATCCTCATCAAGGTGCAATTGCGAAAACTGAGCCTTCCCGAGCCCGCCGGTCCCTATGTGATTCGTAAATTGGCTGATAATCGGATCGAGACCTTGCCGATCGAGTTGAACCATTTACTTGCGCTCGAAGGTCTAGCGCTGCATCATCGCGATCCATTTGACCGCATGCTTATTGCCCAGGCTCTGGAAGAACGTTTACCCATCGTAACTGCCGATCCCGCCTTCTCGCGCTATCCCGTTGAAGTGATCTGGTAGCGCGAAATCCGCGCCTACAGCCTGCGCGCGGGTTTTCAATCCAAGTTGCCTCTTGATGAATCTAATTGTTCATGCGCCGTCGTTTCGGGCTCTTTGGATTCATTGCCATCTTTCAGTCGGTGATCGTTTTTGCGCACGTATTTCTCTATGAGACGTGGGTCTACCGGACGCAGACCTTTCCGGGCGCAAGCGCGGACTCGGGCTGGGTAAAATTGCTTTTCGCCGCATTGTCGGTCAGCTTCATTTCCGCCACGTTGCTGGCGCGCCGTTACACGAACCCGGCTCTACGGGCGTTCTATCGCGCGGCCGCTCTGTGGATGGGATTGCTCACGTTTCTGATCGCTGCGGCGCTTCTTTCATGGGTTGTCTTTGCGGTCGATGTGCTCGCGGGAGCGCGACCGAATTTTCACCACATGGTGCAGTGGTTATTCGCAGCCGCCTCCATCGTTGGTTTGGCGGGGGTGGTGAATGCAGGCTGGACGCGCGTTACGCGGGCCACGGTCCGCCTCGCTAACCTGCCCGACTCCTGGCGTGGGCGCAAGGCCGCTCTGATCAGCGATGTACATTTGGGCCATGTTCGCAGCCACAGCTTCCTTCGCCGTATGGTTTCCATGATCTTGGAGGAGGGCCCGGACGCAATCTTCATCGCCGGCGATCTTTATGACGGCACCTGCATTGACGCCGACGAAGCGGCCGAGCCTCTGAACAAGCTCACCGCGCCGCATGGTGTCTACTTCGTGGCTGGCAATCACGACCAGTTCGGTGACAACGAACACTTTCTCCAGGCGATACAAGCCTCCGGCGTGCGCGTTCTGCACAATGAAAAAGTCGAGGCCGATGGACTCCAGATCGTGGGCGTGCCTTACAATCACGCGACGCGCGGAGAGCACCTAGCTTCCGCCCTCGAAAGCGTGAGCCTGGATCGCGACCGGGCCAGCGTCCTGCTCGTCCACGCACCCGACCATCCTGAAGTTGCCGAAGCGGCAGGTGTTTCGCTCCAGCTTTCAGGCCACACGCATCTCGGGCAGTTTATTCCCTGGAGCTGGTTTGCGCGCAAAAGGTATCGGCAGTTTGTCTACGGGCTGAGCCGTATTGGAAGCATGCAGGTCTTCACTTCCAGCGGCGCCGGCACATGGGGACCTCCATTGCGCCTGGGGTCGAATCCCGAG
This sequence comes from Terriglobales bacterium, assembly GCA_049589875.1. Classification (GTDB taxonomy): domain Bacteria; phylum Acidobacteriota; class Terriglobia; order Terriglobales; family Acidobacteriaceae; genus Acidiflorens. Next base: position 18,068 of record JBAWBR010000104.1, on the reverse strand, counting down.
ATTGTGGTTTTGCAATTCGAGTAACGGGCACCAGCTTGGCCCAGTCCATCCGACGGATTTAGTCAGGCTTAAGTTGTTGAGATCCAGAGTCGGCATCGGCTGAGCCGCCAGTTTGCCCCCCGGAAGTGTGTTGCCGAATGCCGCTGAAATCCCATTGTGTCATCCGCCCTGGGACCATACGCGGCGGCGGTCTCGCGCTTTCCCTGTTTCTCTCCCCGGCGGTACACTTACCTGATATGAATCAGACAAGCCAACCGACTGTAAAGCTCGCCCAAACCCCCGACTACCGCGAAACCTACGCCAACAGCGTGCAGATCAGAGTCAACGTCTGGGACTTTTTCCTCGTCTTCGGCACCATGCAGCAGCCCTCCGAATCGCAGGTGGAGCTGCGGAATTTCCAGGGAATTTACATCAGCCCGCAACAGGCAAAGGCTTTGATGGCTCTGCTGCAGCAGAATGTTGCGAATTATGAGGGGGCATTTGGCGAAATCAAACTCGATCCGCGAGCGCCGGGCGGACCCGTTCACTGATGCACGCTCCGCCCGCGTATTCCGCATCGGAGTCTTCATCCCAATCAATCGTGCCGTGGAAGCGGTTCTGCCTGCTTTTTGCCGGGCTGATGTTGCTCCACGCGCCGCTTCTGCGCCTGCCATATTTTTGGGATGAGGCCGGCTACTACGTGCCGGTCGCGCGCGATCTCTATCTGACCGGCTCGCCAATTCCGCAGTCGACGGCGTCGAACGCTCATCCCCCGCTGGTGATGGCGTGGCTCGCGCTTGTCTGGCGCGTTTTCGGATATTCAATTCCCGCGTCGCGGATTGCGATGCTGGCGATGGCCGCGTTTTCGCTGGCAGGTCTGTTTCAGCTGGCGAGAGCGTCGCTTAATTCGGTGCTGAATTCGGCGGCACGTCCAACTCTTGATTCGACCCGGCTCAGTTCGCAAGTTGCCTGGGCAGTGGTCGCGCTTACGGCGATTTATCCAGTCTTCTTCACGCAGAGCTCGCTGGCGCAGGTCGACCTTCCCGCTGCGGGCTTCACTTTTTGGGCGCTCGCCGCCTACCTGGAAGATCGCCCCTGGTGGGTAGCGATCTGGTTCTCCTTGGCGGCGCTGGCTAAGGAGACTGCCGTTATCGCGCCAATGGCCTTGTGCGCATGGCAGATCGTGACTCCGTTCATTCGCTCACGAGCGGCGCAACTTGTTCCGCTACCACGCAGGCGCACCAACATATTTCATTTGTTTTTCCCCGCTTTGCCGCTGGCCGGTTGGCTCGCGTTTCATCGGTGGAAGACCGGTTACATCTTCGGGAATCCGGATTTCTTCCGCTACAACGTGGCTGCTACGCTCAATCCGTTGCGCTTTCCCATTGCGCTCGGGTTGCGCCTCTGGCAGATCGCCGGTTATTTCAGTCTGTATCTTCTTACGCTAGCTGCCGCGCTCGCGATGCTTCGTTCTCCGCAAAGCGATGGTGGGATACCGCGTCCGCGCATTGCCTTCTGGAAGCAAGCGGCGCTCGCAGTTGTATTACTTACCTATCTCACCTTCATGTCCGCGGTCGGCGGAGCCGCACTGGCGCGCTATTTGCTGCCGGTTGTCCCGCTCGTGATTCTTGCGTGCCTGGCCACGCTCTGGCGCCGCGTGCGTTACTGGAGGGGCATCGCCGCAATCGTCGCGATCGCGTTTGCCGCGGGATGGTTTATCAATCCTCCCTATGGCTTTTCGCTTGAAGATAATCTCGAGTATCGCAATTTCATTCTGATGCACGAGGAAGCCAGCCACTTTCTGCGCGCGCGTTATCCCCATGCCGTTGTGCTCACGGCCTGGCCGGCTTCGGATGAAATCACGCGCCCCTGGCTTGGTTATGTCGATCAACCGTTTCGCGTGGTGCGCATCGAGGACTTCACTTCCGCACAAATCGACATGGCCGCCGCTCGCTCAAATGACTTCGATGCCGCATTCGTTTTCTCCACAAAATATCAGCCGCCGCACGATTTTCTAGTCAGCTGGACAGCCTGGCAGCACATCAAGGAAAAGTTCTTTGGCTATCACCGCGATTTGCTGCCTGATGAAATTGCCCGTCGTCTGGGCGGACAAATTGTATTTCGCGAGGAGAAAAAACGCCTGTGGGTCGCGGTGATTGCCCTCGATAGAGAGCAAGATGCCAGGCTGCGTGCGCCAAGGTAGCGGACAGAATCGGGACCACTCGAAACGTTATCTCTCCATCAAATGACAAGAGTGGGTTTTGACCACGATCCAGACATTCTTTCCGGCGGTCACATTGAGATCTTCGCGCGCTGCCAGCGTGAGGTGCACTTCAAATCGAGTGCTCCCACAATCGACCAGGGCTGAGATAAATCCATGTCGGTGTTCGATGTCGTAAATCGTCCCCGGCAAAATGTTGCGCGCGCTTAGCCCATGCGGATGCTCGATGGCCAGCATGATATCCCCGGCTCGAATTCCTACTCGCAATTTGGCGCCGACCTCGGCTCGCCCCAGTGGAGTCTCGAGATTCAAGCCGCCGATACTGCACGTCATTGTGCCACTGGCTTCATTCACGGCGGTGACCGTCGCATTGAAAATGTTTTCAAAGCCCGCCAACTGCGCAACCGTCTCCAATCGCGGCGCATGCATTACATCCTTGGGCAGGCCTTGCGCCGCAATTTTCCCCGCCTCAAGCACGATAACTTCTTCGCCCAGAGCGAATACTTCCTCGCCGCTATGAGTTACAAACAGCATAGGAATGCGGTAAGTCTGGTTCCACCGCCGGAGATCGGAAAGGATAAGTGACTTTATAGGACGGTCGAGCGCCACCAGCGGCTCATCCAGCAATAACGCCCGTGGTTCAATTACAAGCGCGCGCGCCAGAGCAACCCGCTGGCGCTCGCCGCCGGATATCTCTGCCGGCCGCCGCTCCCGCAAATGTTCGATGCGGAATGCATTGAGTAACTCGCGGCTGCGCGCGCGCCGCTCCGAAACGCCAAGGTGCCGCAGTCCATACTCGACGTTCTGTCCGGCGGTCAGGTGCGGAAATAGCGCCAGATCCTGTAGCACGTAACCAATGTTCCGCTTCCACGCGGGGGTGCTGTACTTGCTGGCAGAGTCGTACTCACGCTGGCCGCCAACAACGATGCGGCCTTCATCGGGATCGGTGAGTCCGGCGATGCAATCGAGCAGCGTGGTTTTGCCGGCGCCCGAGGCGCCAAACAAAATCGTGAATCCTGCCAGCGCGTGAAAGTGAACATTCAAAACAAAACTGCCCTCAGGATTCAAGAAGCGTTTCCGCACGCGAACTTCAATCTCAGAGGAGATACTCGTGCTCGCGCGCACCGAGGCTGGAGACGGCAGAGAGGACTGCGCCGATGTCGAGGCTGATTTTACTTCCATGGTGTAACCATCAAGGAGCAACTATCATTTACGCAACGATCATTCACGCTACGATCATGGGCAGCGATCATGGGGCAGCGATCCATGACCGTCGATTCAATCCGTAAACAATCGAGAGCAGCAGGAACGAAATAACCAGCAGCAAAAGCGCCGTGTAATTCGCGCTCGAGTAATTTGCCGCCTGCACCTGATCGTAAATGTCAATTGAAATGGTGCGTGTGACCCCCGGAATATTGCCTCCCACCATCAGCACCACGCCGAATTCGCCAAGTGTATGCGCGAAGCTGAGCGTGAATCCCGTTACCAGTCCCGCTTTTGAAAGAGGAAGCACGACGCGCCAAAACGTCACAGCCGGAGATGCGCCGAGCGATGCCGAAGCGCGCAGCAACCTGGCGTCCACCGCGCCGAACGATGCCGCGAATGGCTGCACCGCAAACGGCAGACTGTACAATAACGAACCGATGACCAGGCCTTCAAACGTGAAGGCGAGAGTGTGGCCGGTCAGCGACTGCCACCAGCGTCCCAGTGGACTGCGCGCCCCGAGAGCCACCAACACGTAAAATCCCAACACAGTTGGAGGCAGCACGATGGGCAGAGCGACCGCCGCTTCGATCAAAAACTTCCATCGCCAGCGTGATGACGCGATCCAATACGCAATGGGAATCCCGATCACAAACAATACACTGGAGACGATCGTTGCCAACCTCACGGTAAGCCAGAATGCGTCCCAGTTCATATCACTGTTTCTCCCCAGGCAAACTAAAGCCGTAATTCTTGAGCAGGGAAGTAACCTCGGGCGAGCGCACAAACTCCAGAAACTTGCGCGCCGCCTCCTGCTGTTTGGAGTGAGAAAGCACGACCGCAGCCTGATTCAGCGTTGGATAGGCGTCAAGCGGAACCGTCCAGTAGCGCCCTTTTGCCTTCATTGCGGGCGCGAGCGCGTGAGACAACGCGATCAATCCGGCCTGCGCGTTCCCCGATTCCACAAACTGCGCGGCTTGCGATACGTTCTCTCCCAGCACAAGCCGGCTCGCAACCTGATCGTAGATTCCATAATGCCGCAACGCGGCCTCGGCCGCGCGTCCGTACGGAGCATGCTGCGGATTGCCAATCGAAATCTTCTTCACCGAAGGATCGAGCAGAGATTTCATCCCGAGCTTCGATAAGTCTAGCGGCGAATCGGTGGGCACCCAAAGAACCAGTCGCCCCACTGCATAGCGATAGAGCGTGCTCTTGTCCGCCAATCCAGCCTCGATCAACTGCTGCGGATAGCCCTCGTCCGCCGAAAAGAAAATATCGAACGGCGCGCCATTCTGAATTTGAGTCGTAAGATTGCCGGATGCGCCGAAAGTAAGTTGAACGTCCAGTCCACTTTCACTCTTGTACTTAGCGGTAACTTCCGGCAAAGCCGAACTTAGATCGGCCGCTGCCGCGACCGTAAGTTCCTGAGCGAAGGCCGACGCACACAACGTCAGCAAGAGCACCAACCGGCAAAACATAGGATGACGTTCCCTTCTCAACGCAAGTCAACCTCGCGTTGTTAAATATTGGAAAACGAGAGATGGAAAAGGTGAGAGCCCAAAGCCTAAAGCCCAAAGCCCGTTTCACCCCAGCTTCGTCTTCGACAATGGCAACTCGCGCACGCGTTGTCCGGTCGCCGCAAATACGGCGTTGAATATCGCAGGCGCGATGGGCGGCACTCCCGGTTCCCCCACCCCTGCCGGGGGCGCATCGCTTGCCACAATATGTACATCCACCTGCCGCGGAGCCGTGTTCATGCGCGCAAGTTGATAAGTGTTAAAGTTACTCCGGTCGATAACTCCACCGGTGGCTGTGATCTCGCTGAATAGCGCCAGACTGGTTCCAAATACTGCCGCACCCTGAAATTGATTGCGAATATTATCCGGGCTGACAATGGTTCCTGCGTCCACCGCAGTCCACACATTTGGAATCTGCACGCGCCCTTTGTCTTCCACTTCCACCTCAACAACCGTGGCTACATAAGTGAGAAAGCTGCGGTGGGCGGCAATGCCAAATCCATGTCCTTTCCCCAGGGAACGTTTGCCCCACCCCGACTTATCCGCGACTACGTCGATCACGCGCCGCAAGCGTGCCGTATCCAGCGGGTAAGTTTTGGCATCTTCCGCATCGTCACCCTTGAGGTCCAGCTGAACCACTCTGGCCGGGCCGACTAAGTCGAGTAAGTATTCGACCGAATCGCGATTGGCGGATTTCGCCAGTTCATCGGCAAAACAATGGATCGCGAACGCATGATAAATGTTGGCCACGCTGCGCAGCCAGCCGATGCGGACGTGATAATCGGCAGGCCCATTTTCAGCGCGATGATTGGGAATATCGAATGGAAGATTGTTCCATCCCAGGCCCATCTCGTCGTCGGCATACCTGGCTGTAGCATCGAACGTGGAACCAATGGGCGGATAGGTCGTGCGCTGCAACCAGGCCGTGGGCTCGCCATTTGGTCCGATTGCAGCCTTCATGTACATGGCCGCGACAGAGTGGAAAAAGTCGAATTTGATATCGTCCTCGCGCGTCCAGACGACCTTCACCGGCTTGCCGAGCTGTTTTGAAAGCACGGCTGCCTCCGCCACCTGATCCGGCTTGGACTTACGCCCAAAACCGCCGCCCAGCAAAGTAACGTGACAAGTTACATCTTCTTTCTTGATGCCAAGCACTCCAGCTACAGTTTCCTGCACGGCCTGGGGATTCTGCGTCGGCGCCCATGCGCGCACCTTGCCGTCGCGATACTCGGCCACGGCAACGTTCGGTTCCATGGCCGCGTGCGCCAGATGCGGCGCATAATACTCGGCTTCAATAACCTTGCCCGCCTGGGCAAATGCCGCATCCACGTCGCCAACATTACGGACGACCTTCCCCGGCTGCCGCGAGGTCGCTGTAAGTGTCTTTCGAAACTCGGCAGAGTTATAACTCGAATGCGGACTGCTGCCCCATTCAATCTTCAGTTCCTTGCGCGCTTTAAATGCAGTCCAGGTGTTATCCGCAATTACGGCAACGCCGCCCAGCGGCTTGAAAAGGTGTGGAGGCTCGACCGTATCAATAGTTAGTGTCTTGATAACTCCCGGCACTTTGAGCGCGGCCTTGTCGTCGTAGGATCTGATCTTCTGCCCAAGGACGGGCGGATGCTCAATCGAGGCATAGACCATTCCCGGCATGGAAGCGTCCATTCCGAAGACAGCAATACCGGTAACAATCTCTGGCAGGTCGAATAGAGAGTTACTCTCTTTACCGATGTAGCGCCACTCCGTGCGCGATTTGAATTGAATATCTTCTTTCTTAGGTACCGGCAATTTCGCCGCGGCGGCCGCCAGTTCGCCATAAGCAAGCTTGCGTCCACTGGCTTTATGCAAAACAAAGTGCGGCTCAGTCGCGCACTCTTTCGCCGGGACCTTCCATTGAGTAGCGGCAGCGCTAATGAGCATCGCGCGGCCGGTTGCGCCAACCTGGCGCATTAAATCAAAATTGCTGCGCACCGAGTGCGACCCGTCGGTATCCTGCTCGCCATATTTTGGATCGCCGATCGCCTGCTCAATTCTCACCTGCGTCCAGTCCGCGTCCAGTTCGTCGGCAACCACCAGAGGTAGCGCGGTGCGGCTTCCACAGCCCATTTCCGAGCGGTGCGCGACGATCGTGACCGTTCCGTCCGCCGCGATCCCCATCCACATGCTGGGATCGAATGCAGCCGCGACCTCGCCTTCCGCGGCCCAAACGCGCGCCGTACCGAAGCGCGCAGCCAGCACCAAAACGCCCGAAGCGAGCGCTCCCTGCAAGAATCCGCGGCGGCTGGCATTCTCGATGACATTCATGTCAGTGAGTTTCATGCTGGCTCCCTTTCCGCGAGATTCTTTGCCGCTTCGTGGACAGCCGCCCGAATCCGCTGATAGGTTCCGCAGCGGCAGAGATTGCCCGACATCTCGACATCAATCTCCTGGTCGCTGGGATTCTTGTTGTCCTTCAGCAGCGAAATCGCCTGCATGATCTGGCCGGTTTGGCAGTATCCGCACTGCGGCACGCGAATATCCAGCCACGCCTTCTGCACTGGATGCATGGGTTCGATGCCTTCAATGGTCGTGATCTCCGTGCCCGCCGTTTCTTTCATCGGGGTGATACAGGAGCGGATCGCATCGCCATTCTGGTGAACCGTGCATGCGCCGCAGAGCGCCATGCCGCAGCCGAACTTCGTTCCCGTCAGCCCGGCCACGTCGCGCAGGTACCACAGCAGCGGCATCTCGGGATCGCCGTCAAACGTTCTCTCTTTGCCATTCACTTTCAGGCGGATCATCGCTCCTCCAGCTTCACTCGTCGCGGTGCAAGGTCCACGCGGAACAAGGTCCACGACTGCCAAACGGATTTTCATATCCTAGTCGCACTGCGAAAAATGTGGAAGCAGATCGCGCGTTATGCCGAGGCGCAACTGCGTGACCCTGCACTTTTAAAGTTTGTCATTCCGAACGAAGTGAGGCATCTGCTTGTGGCCGCCCGCATGCACGTCGTGAAATAAGTGGCACCTCCGCGTCATATAATCGTCTGTCATTCAGGAGGACCTTTGGCCTACGACGATCTGCGCGACTGGATTAAGGCGCTTGAACGCGCCGGAGAACTCAAGCGCATCCGCACCGAAGCAGACCCGATTCTCGAAATCGCAGAGATCACCGACCGCGTTTCAAAGAGTCGCAACCAGCAGGGAAGCGTCGGCGGCTCGGCTCTTCTGTTCGAAAATCTCAAGGGCTATCCTGGACAGAAGCTGCTCATCAACCAGTTCGGCTCCGCGCGCCGCATGCGCATGGCTCTTGAGGTTGACTCGCTCGACGAGGTCGCCGAACGTATTCGTGGATTCGTCGACGTGAAATCTCCACAGGGCTTCCTCGACAAAGTCAAGATGCTGCCCATGCTGGCCGAAATGGGCAAGTTTTTTCCAAAGACAGTTTCGACCGGCCCATGCAAGGAAGTGATCAAGCGCGATAACTTCTCGCTGCTCGATTTCCCCATCCTCCAATGCTGGCCAAAAGATGGAGGCCGCTTCATCACTCTGCCTTGCATCATCACGCGCGATCCGCGAACAGGGAAGCGCAACGTCGGCATGTATCGCATGCAGATCTATGACGAGCGCACCGCGGGCATGCACTGGCAGCGTCAGAAAGTTGCGGCCGAGCATTATCGCGACCACCTGCGCAAAGGCTCAGCGACGAATCACGCAGGGACGGACGCATTTGTCCGTCCCGCCGAGGTTGCCCCACTCAAGCCCGGGGTCCACGGTGCGCCCGGTTTTGATTTGAGTGGGAAGTCCGCGGCTGTCGACATCATGGCTCGCTCCTCCGGGGGCGCGAAGCTGGCGTCCGGCGATCGTCCCTCCGGACGCATGGAGGTCGCTGTCGCTATCGGCACCGAGCCGGCACTTACTTTCTGCGCCATCGTTCCTGCGCCGCCCGATGTGGAGGAGTTCATCATCGCCGGCTTCCTGCGTCAGAAGCCGGTTGAGTTAGTAAGGTGCGAAACCGTCGACTTAGAAGTTCCCGCCGACGCGGAGATCGTCCTCGAAGGCTATGTCAATCTTGACGAACTGCGCACCGAAGGCCCTTTTGGAGATCACACAGGCTTTTACTCGCTCGAAGACGAATATCCCGTTTTTCACGTCACCTGCATCACGCATCGCAAAGACCCTATTTATGCGGCAACCATCGTGGGCAAGCCTCCGCAGGAAGACGCATGGATGGGCAAAGCGGTCGAGCGCATCTTCATACCCATGATGAAGCTGACTATTCCCGAGTTAGTCGATATCAACCTGCCCATCGAAGGCGTGTTTCATAACCTGATGATCGTCTCCATCCGCAAGTCTTATCCCGGACAGGCGCGCAAAGTGATGAACGCTATCTGGTCGCTCGGGCAGGCAATGTTTACTAAGTGCATCGTCGTCGTCGATGAAGACGTCGATGTGCAGGACTTAGCCGATGTAACTCTGAAGGTGTTCAATAACATCGATCCGGAGCGCGACATCCAGTTCACGCTCGGTCCAGTCGATTCGCTCGACCATGCTTCTCGATTGCCCGATTACGGCTCGAAAATGGGCATCGACGCAACGCGTAAGTGGTCGACGGAAGGCTTCACGCGCCCCTGGCCCGACGAAATCACCATGGACGCAAAAACGCGCGCGCTGGTAGATGGAAAGTGGAAAGCTTTGGCGAAAGAATTGGGGGTGCAAGAATGACCGAGCGCGAGATGGAGGATCTGATCGCGGCCTATCCCGACGACTTCTTTCCCCACAAGGGATTTCAGCTGAAGGGGAGGCAACAGTCATTTGCAGGTGTAGGGCGTTTCGATCTCCTCTTCGTTGATCGGTTTGCTACGAACATTCTGATGGAGCTAAAGGCCGTCCCCGCCAAGTACGAGGTTGCGACTCAACTGGCAAAATACAGAGACGAACTCCTCGCCCGCGGTGAGAAGCACATTCTAATGTGGCTGGTTGCTCCGAGCATATCGAACTCGGTCAGAGAATTCTTAGATCGAATCGGAATCGAGTACAGCGAAATTCATGAAACCGAGTTCCGAAGAGTGGCAGAGCGTTACGGGAAGGCATTCGGCCTACCGTCGGGCCCTAATACGATGGATTCGGGCAGCGTATCGCGCGATGGGACGATGACGTCCATGCAGAGACAATCTCGAAAACGAACTGACGTACATTTCCAAAGGGAGAATGTAGAAATGCCAAACGATGTTTGCTACATTCGTTTGTCGGAGACTGACCTTTCTCCAGGGCACCTCGATTGGGTTGGAAACGACGAGAAGGACCGTTACGTACGCCACCAACCGGTGAGACTTAGTAAGTCTCCTTTGGATATTCGCTTGAAGTGGACGAGTGGTGCGCCGCAATCGCAAGTCCACCTGATCGGCTGCTATCGTCTAAATCTTCGGGCGCTGTTGGAGAGGGGATTTGTCCGCTTGGAGGGTCCTGACGAACCGGACCTGGTCCGGCTACTTTTTGCCCATCACCCGGATGATGGTATCTACATCCGCGTAAGACGAGAGACCCCGCGCCTCAAGATAGGCGACTTTCCCCCCCAGTAGGTAATGACCGAAACCATCAGTCGGTGCGGCTACGCTGAAATGGTATAATTATGGTATATTATTTATACCTTTACTATACAGATCCGGCGTGAGGCTGACGTCTCATGGAGTTCGAATACAATCCGGAGAAAAGTGCACAGAACAAGGCGAAGCACGGCATCGACTTTGAAGAAGCGCAGTCTCTATGGGCGGACCCCATGTTGGTGGAAATTCCCGCCCGTACCAGCGATAAGCCGCGCTGGTTGCTGATCGGCAGAATCGGCGAGAGGTGCTGGTCCGCGGTCCTAACTCGGAGAGGGGAAAACATTCGATTGATCTCCGTACGGCGTTCACGCCCGGAAGGGGTGACAATTTATGAAAGCGAAGACATTTGATCGCAAATTCGATAGCGGCTCGCGCGTGGCGCATCAACTCGATCTGAAGGGGGCACGCCGGGTGGGCACCGATCCAAAGCGCGTCAACGTCGACTTCCCCGCTTGGATGGTGGATTCTCTGGATCGGGAGGCGCGCCGCATGGGAGTGACCCGGCAGTCCCTCATCAAGCTCTGGCTGGCTGACCGATTGAGCCAGGCGGCTGCCGTTGAGAGACGATAGCGCCGGCTGCTGTGGTCCCGGTTATCGACCCCACAGGAACTTCACTCGTGAAGTATTCACTCCGCTCAAAATGATAGAGCCAAGATGACATCCTCAAAATGTAGGGTGAAAATGAGTCGAACAGGATACGCCGAATCCAGGATTCTGATCGATCAACTCAACAGTCGGAGTCGAAGGCTTTTTGTGCAAAAAACACCGCTCGCCAAATTGTATTATTGAATGGCGATGGCGTTTCCTATGAAAGTGTGCGTCGTTTGCTCGGAGGAGTTCGAACTGAAGCCGGGCAAGCCCGGCTTTGCCAACCGCTGTCCGACATGCAGCGAGCCTGAAGGCGCCGACCCCGTTACCAAGCAAAACGCCAAGCAAAAATTGGATGCCGAGGAGCGCAAGGCCCAGGCGGAAGCGAACGAAGCTCGCAGGCGCGCCATGCGCGATCTTCTTTACCGCAAGGATAGCTAACCGCTGTCCATCAAATTGTCGCAACTCACTTGCTTGCGAGAATTGTCCAGGGGCTCCGAATATTCCTCGGCGTTGCGCGCTATCTTGTTTCGGAAATCCAAGCTATCGTGTTCTAGAAATGCGACTCCTGGAACTGCGCCAACCCCATTCGCCCATACTCTCCGTTTTGCTGGCTGTCATCCTGATTGCGTTATTGTGTCTGGCACCGCTCTTCGGGCAAAGCTCAGCGTCTCATCCCTCGCCGCCGAGCCCGGCATCGGCCGGCCCTGCGCCATCTGGCTCGCTCATCCTCTCGCACGACGAATATCTCGATCGCGTACAGGCCATCTGGACGGCGCAGATGATCGGGCAAATGGCGGGACTGCCCTTCGAACATCAGCAAGGTTCGGCGATGGCGATCACGCCGATGCCAAAGTTTCCCGGTTACGCTCCTGTCGATGACGATTACTACTATGAGATGGTCGCGATCCGTGCCTTCGAGAAATATGGAATCGATTTGACCGTGCAGCAACTCGGCAAGCAGTGGCTGGAAAATAATGCCGGTTCGTGGGGATCGAGCGAGCAGGCGCTGCTTCTGCTGAAACGCGGCGTGCAGCCGCCCGATACGGGGCATCCGCGATACAACAAGCTGTGGTGGACGATTGGGCCGCAGTTCAGCAGTGACGTTTACGGTGCGCTCTCTCCGGGGATGCCGAACGCGGCGGCGGAAATGGCGCGCCGCCTGGGTCATATCAATGGATATGCGGAAGGCACCGACGGAGCCGTGTTCGTCGCCGGCATGATCAGCATCGCTTTCGCGGAGACCGATTCGCACGCGGTCGTTCGCAAGGCTGCGAGGTTGATTGCTCCGGAGTCGCCGTATCGAAAATGTCTGGACATGGTGATTGCCATGGCCGAAGCAGGCCGCAAGCCGGAGGAGATTTTTCGCGCCGTCGATGAACGTTGGGGTATCGAGTATCCGGCGACCAATAACGCCGTGGTGAATGGCGGATTTGTCGCGACGAGCGTGTGGTTTGGCGAGGGCGATTTTGAAAAGACGATGCAGTTGGCGGTTCACGCCGCGGATTTCACCGATGCGGACTGCAACACGGCGAATTCAGAATCGATAGTTGGCGCCATGCATGGCATGAAGGCGTTGCCGCCCGAGCTCGTCGCCGCGCTCCACGATCGCATCTTCGGAAAGACCATGGGACCGCTGAAGCTCACTCCGCCGGTGGATGAAAGCATCGCCGCACTGGCGCGGCGGACGGCAAAGATCGGTATGGCTCTGGCGGTGGCGCGCGGCGCGAGCGATGACGGGAGCACGCTAACGATCGCAGTGCAGCAGCCGCAAACTCAACCCGCCGAACTCTTCAAACTCTCCGACCTGATGCGCTATTGGAATCCGGATTGGACGCTGGAGCGTGCAGGATTCGGCGGGGCCGGCGGCGGAATGTCCGGAATTCGCGGCATTACATTTTTGAATGGCGACGTACTGGCGACTTATCCGCGAGATGAGGTGCGTGGAGTTGTCTTGCGCCGTTCGCTGCGCTTGAGCGATCGTCCGGCGCTGCATTTCAAGGCGGGCGTGGATGCGGGCCGGGCATGGCAATTGCAGGTTTATGTGAATGACGACCAGGTGCTGGATACGCTCCTCGTTGGATCAGCGAAAGGCCAGTCGTGGCGGGAGATTCGGCTCGATCTAGGAAAATATGCAAATCAGGAAGTGACGTTGCGACTCTACCAGCGAGTTTTGATTCCGCATCGCGAAGCCGGCAACGCATATTGGCGAGATCTAGTGCTGCATTAACCCGCTGCCGTCACGCGCAGGACGTTGAAGGGACGATGGGCTTGCAGCAGTTTCGGATTCCTGGTTTTGTGTGAATGCCGTCCTCTTGAAGCCCTGCTTCACTTGTGTTCTCATGTCAGGAGTGACGGGCTGTGGGGCCCGCGAAAGCGCCTGGTCGTTTGGATACCTAAACCGCAAGTGTTCAGCTTGCAGCCGTTCAACCTTCAACCAGGCAATCCCTCTTAAGGAGAAGATCATGAGCAACGTTCCCTACATTCCAGAAGGCTACAACACAGTTACACCCTACCTCATGGTCAAAGGCGCGGCGGAGGCCATTGAGTACTACAAAAAAGTTTTCGGTGCGACCGTCGTGGTGCGCATGGATGGACCTGGCGGGCGTATCGCTCACGCTGAGCTGAAGATTGGCGATTCCATCATCATGCTCGCTGACGAGAATCCGCAAATGGCGGTGCCGGGCCACGGCAGTGCGACCGCAATCGGCGGCAGCCCCGTTAGCCTCTATTTATACCTGCCGGATGTCGACAGCGTGGTTAAGAAAGCGGTCGACGCGGGAGCGAAAATCCTGAAGCCCGTGCAGGACCAGTTCTATGGAGACCGCTCCGGTTTCCTGCAGGATCCGTTCGGTCATTTCTGGGGCATCGCCACACATGTAGAAGACGTGTCTCCAGAGGAGATGAAAGAGCGCATGAAGAAGATGATGCCGGCCGCGTAGCGCTCGCTCTATGTCGCTCCTTCTTGATTGCGCGTTCAATTAGTTGTTTATGTTTGATTCTTGATCGTTCTTTGGTTTGATCGTGCTTCTCGATTTATCGGTCCGAGAAGCCCATGCGACGAGGAAGCTGCGTCGCGAACCGAGCGTCCATGTAACAAAGACAGGTAATAAGAAAAGACGGGTAATAAGAAAGGATTCAATTATGTTGGCTGCCGGCAATCCATTCCCGAATTTTTCGCTTCCCAATCAGGATGGCAAGATCACAAAGCTCAGCGATTTCGCGGGGCACTGGCTGGTTGTCTACTTCTATCCGAAAGACGACACGCCGGGATGTACAATTCAAGGCCGCTCATTCAGCGCCACTAAAGACGATTTCGACGCCGCTGGGATCAAGGTCGTAGGCGTGAGCGCGGACGACGTAACCTCGCACAAAAACTTTCACCACAAGTTCGCTTTCAAGATCGACCTGCTCGCCGATACCGACGCGTCGCTGATGAAGACACTGGGCCTGGGCGAGTCCGAATGGAAGGGAATGAAGTTCTGGGAGCGGACGACGTTTATCGTCGATCCCAAAGGCATTGTTCGCAAAGTGTATGAGAAAGTGAACCCGGAAGGGCATGAGAAGGTCCTGCTCGACGATATCAAGGGGATGCAGGTAAAGGCGGCATAGGCTCCCCACGCTACTCCGCCGTGGAGTTCGCATGCAGGCCGCCGGCGCGCAATGGGCGCAGGAGCGTGCTGGCGACGTCTTCCGCCATTACAGCGGGCAGGATGCGGTAAAGCCGCGCCTTCAAATCGCGATATCCCTGAATGCCGGCAAATAAATCGCTCATCAGATCGCGGAAAGTATCGCTCTGCGATGTCAGCGCAATCATTTGTTCGGGAATGCTCTCGCCGAAAACCCGGCCATGATAGAAGCGGTCGGAAACACGCGCGGCCAGCCGCAGCTCGGACAGCACCTCTTCTTCAAGGCGAAGTTTATATTCTTCGGGGCGCGCGGCCAGGAGCGACTCCGCATATAACTCCGCCGAGCGCAGCGCATAGTAAAGGCCTTCGCCAGTGATCGGATCGACCAGCCCCGCGCTGTCTCCCACCATAGCCCAGCCGTTGCCCGCAACTTCGATCTTCTCCATACTCCGCGCGCGAAGCGAGGGAAGAATGTGCGAGTAAAAAGTCGCGCCCTCGAGCGAAAAGCCATTCTCTTCGAGCCACTGCTCAAGCTCACGCCGCAAGGCGCGGGTGGTAACTTCTCCCATTTTTCCTGCAATGCCTGCCGATGCATGATCGAGGCGCGGGAATATCCAGATGTAGCCGGTGATCGACTTCAGAAATTGAATCTGCATCAGCGACGAACGAACCGGAATGTAATATCCGGCAGTCGCCATCAGGTCTTCGGGCGGGAACGGGGCTGTAAACTGCCCGCGAAACGGATTGCGCGCCCCCGCGGCGAGAATGACATACGAGGCGCGATAATTGCCACCCGGTGTGCACAAACGCCAGTCTCCCGCGCCGCCTTCAATTTTTGTGACGCGCTCGCGGCGCACGCTTGCGCCTGCGAATTGCGCTCGCTCGAGCAGCAAGCCGTTCAAGGCGAGGCGCGAGAAAATCGCCACCGGATGCTGCATGCGGAAACGCACACGCTTACCGGACGGGGCAATCAGCTCGCAATGTTCAATGAAATTGCTAGCACCGGATTTGCTTGCATCGGATTTGCTCTGCGCGCCAGCTTCGGCAAGAAAAGGATATTGCTGCAGGGCTTTGAACGTAAGTCCGCCGCCGCAGGGTTTTTCCCATGCCAGCTTCTCGTCGAAGATGTGGACCTCGACTCCAGCCGCGGCCAGTAAAGCTCCAGCCAACGCGCCAGCCGGACCTCCGCCCACAATCGCAATGGAGTGCAGCGCATTCATGTTACGAATGGAGTTTGCCACAAACGGAAGAAAACACGGCGGGCATCCGCTATACCTGCGGTGCTGCCCCGGAGAGAAGTTGTTACCCAGTCAACTGGCCCGCGCTGCTTTATTGCGGCGTGGTGGCAATATTTAATCCCTGATAGATAAACATTCCAGCGATCACAAGGATCATCGCACCAGAGAGCGCGCCGAGAATTTTCACAATCGGTGTGATTTTTCTCATCTTGGCAAGCACTTCGGCCTGATCTTTCTGCATCTGCGATTCGGTTTCATTCAGCATGATCGAATCGTCCTCGTGCATGGAGAGTGTGCTCTTATAGATCATCAAGATGACCAGGACTCCGGTCAGGATACCCCACGCTACCAACATCCCAAACATAGGAGACATATGCCACCTCGGAGCTGAAATCGGGCCAACTCCCGACGTTGCCATCGTGCTCCCTCGGCCGCTTCAGCCGTAGGCGCTTTCGGGTACCAGGCCCCTGCTGCGCACGATTATAGACCCGTTGGCAATGGAGATGCGACCCGAGTATCGGGATGGGCATCTATATCTATACGTATTAGGAGGATTTCGCCCGCGGAAGCTTTGCCGCGGCGGAATCGGCCTCTGCTATAATCGTACCAACAAAGGAGATTGAGAGAGATGGCTACGACCACCACACCGACCACGCCCACCACACCCGGAACTCAACCGAAAACTGCCGGCCCCCTGTTGACCCCGAATGCAGTCGCCAAGGTCAGGGAAATTATGGCTCAGCAGAATCCTGTTCCGGCGGGATTGCGGCTTTCCGTCGTGGGCGGCGGTTGCTCCGGATTCCAGTATTCCATGGCGTTTGAAAATGGCGCGGGAATGATGGACAAGGTTTTCGATTTCGATGGCCTGAAGGTTTATGTCGATGCGACCTCGCTCATGTATCTGGGCGGCGCAAATGTCGATTATGTTGAGACCGTGGAAGGCGCTGGATTCAAGTTTGAAAATCCGAACGTGAAGAGCACCTGCGGCTGCGGTTCGTCATTCAACGTTTAGTTTTGTAGAATTCTGATTTAGTTAGGTTTCACCAAGCCCCGCACGTCACGCGGGGCTTTCCCATATGCAACTTCGTCTCGAAAGCCGGCCGGTTGGGGATGTCCTCGTGGTTCAGTGCCACGGAAGAATCGTGGCGGGCAATGAAGTCTTCACGCTGCACTCCTTCGTCGGAGATGCCCTCTCAAAATATGGGGACATCGTGCTCGAACTCGAGCACGTGGAATTCGTCGACAGCAGCGGCATTGGCGCTCTGGTGCGCCTGATGCAGGCCGCGCGCGCCAAAGGTGGCGACGTCAAGCTCAGCAACCTGCCCGTGAAAACGCGCAAAGCGCTGGAGATGACTGGCCTCGGTTCGCATTTTGAAATGTACGACACAGTGGAAGAGGCAATTACGGCGGCCTATCTGGGATCCCGCTATTCGCGAGCCAAGGTTGGGGACGCCCGGCAGCGCATTCTGTGTGTTTATGAATCGACCGATGTGCGTGCATTCCTCCGCGAAGTGCTTTGCGGCGCCGGCTACAACGCCATGACCACCGCGACCATCGAAGACGCGCGCATTCTTCTGAAAGCGACCAAGTCCAAGCGGGTTATCATCTCCTCGCGCATGCAGTCGGTCTATGGCAAGCCGACCCGCAAAATGCTGGAAGAAATCGATCCCGAGATTTCTATCGTTGTGCTGGATGAAGACTTTTCTTCGCAGGATCCCGGCGAAGCCGCGGAAAAACTCTTGAACTCCATCGGCAAACAAGAGAAGAGCGCCTAGCGGGACGTTGTCGCGCGCGGCATCGGCGCGACCGTTTCACCGGGAATCCCATGAAGCCGGTTACCCAGACCGGTTCGCCTGGCGTCACCGCTTGGAAAGCGAAGGGCGCTTCGCGCGTGAGGGCTAGATCCTGGAAGAGACGGCAACGCGAAAGTCAGTGCTACGAATGTAAGGAAACGTGCTACGTCTGTGCTACGCTATTCGCCAGGGAACTGCCCGCAAAGGGAAAATGCCATGGCCGAGCTGAGCAGAATTGGCGTATCCATCGATTCCGATCTCCTGAGCCGTTTTGATTCCTACATAGCCGGGAAAGGATATGAAAACCGTTCGGAAG
>JBAWBR010000103.1:0-17616 GCA_049589875.1 Terriglobales bacterium | reverse complement strand
GAGCAGAGTCGCTCCATGCTCATAAGCGGTTGCCACCATATGAATCAGCAGCCGCGAATCATCGAATTGGCCATCGTAATAGACCGCCCCGCCACGCAGACCATCCGTCTTAAGGGCAGGCAAATGCGCAAGCGTCTCCTCGCGCGAAAGAATACGGGATGCTCCAAAGCCGTATTTGCCCGCCAGCAGTTGATAAAGCTTCAACCCTATGCCATAGAACGGCGCTTCCCACCAGTCATAGTTCGGGACCACGAAGGCCAAATCGTGCACCAGATGCGGCGCGTTGCGCAGCAGTAAGCCACGCTCCCTGAGCGCTTCCATCACCAGGCCTATGTCGCCTCGCTCCAGGTACCGCACTCCCCCATGCGCCAGCTTTGTGCTGCGGCTGGATGTCCCTTTGCCGAAGTCGCTCTGCTCAAGCAGCAACGTGTCATACCCGCGCGAGGCCGCGTCGATCGCCACTCCCACGCCGGTAGCGCCCCCGCCAATAATGACCATATCCCAGGCCTCAGGGTGCTCCTCCATGCGCTTGATCATTTCGTTGCGATTCATATTGGCTTTAGTCGAACGATCTGTGCCAGCCACGAATCATAGATCACTTACAGCGCCTGCTACTTTATCTTCAACAGCAGCGTACCTTTGAATGCACGTGCGTTGCATATTGTCCTTTCGAAAGCCATGATTTCTTCGTTATGCGGGGTGGTTTGTTAGCAATTTAGTAACTATCAACTCCAGCAAATTGCTGCCCGTAAGTACAGTTTCGTGCGGCCCGGATAGCACAACGGTGGGCTGGACGTCGCCTTTTCTTATGGCATCTTAGTAAATAGATGTGGGGGTTTGTCGTTTGGGCAAACCCGGCATGGGGATCCGGTGAAGAATCTAGGCAAAGTAATCCGCTCCGTGCAAGCCTTTGGCCGCGAGCTTTCGCGCAAAGCCAGCGTCCCAGAGGCCGGGTCAATCCCCGCATTGGGCGTGGCTTTGGGCGGCGGATTCGCCCGCGGCATCGCCCATGTTGGAGTTCTCAAGGTTCTCGAAGAAGAGGGCATCCCGGTCCGATTCATTACCGGTACCAGCGTCGGCGCTCTGATTGGCGCCGCCTACTGTAGCGGAGTCTCCGGCGCGGAACTGGAGGAAATCGCTTACAAAGTCCGCTTCACGACCTTCGCGCGCTGGACCCTCTCTCGTTATGGCTTTGCCAACAACGACCGCATGGTTTCGTTCCTTACCCGAATTCTAAAAACAAAGACATTTGAAGATTTGCGCATCCCGCTGGGCGTGGTCGCTACCGATTTCAATACAGGCGAAGGCGCAGTTTTTCGCGCCGGAGCATTAATCGACCCGGTGCGCGCCAGTTGTGCCTATCCTGGAATGTTCCTGCCCGTGAATATAGACGGTCGCTGTTTTATCGATGGCATGCTTTCGCATCCTGTGCCCGTACGCCCCGTGCGCGAGATGGGCGCGCAGCGCGTGCTCGCAGTCAATTTGAAGGGATCGTGGTCCTGCAAGAATGCGCCCCGTCACTTGTTCGATGTGATTGGGCAGTCGTTCGCCATCGCGCAGGATCAGATGAGTCATCGCTGGCGTGGCGGCGCCGATCTGGTAATCGAACCGGATGTCGCTGGCTTCAACTTCGACGATTTCAAGCGCGCCGGAGAACTGATTCGCGTCGGCGAGGCAGCCATGCGCCAGGCGCTTCCCGCGGTGCGCAAATGGTTTGAAACTCCGGCCGAGCGGGTTGCCCCCAGATTCAACCGGGCAATTCCAAGCCCCGCCACTCTGCCGGCTGAATAGACTTCCCGCCGCCTCATCCTATTTTGCTTTATAAGTGAAATCGGCATTCGCCGCTTTGCCGGCGGTAACAGTGACCGCCTTCGTTAGCGTCCCAAATGTTTCGTGCCACGCCGTGAGCGTGTAGGTGCCCGGAGGCACGCCATCCAATTTAAAGGCGCCGTTTTCGCCACTCACACCATACGGACCCTTAACCACCACAATATAGGCGCGCATCCACGGATGTATGTTGCACTTCACCGGAATTGCAACCTCCTCATTCGCCCAGACAACCTCGATAGGCGGCGTGCCCGCCGTTTGCGATTTATTCCATCCCTTATTGCCCCCGGGCCGCGGATCCGGATGAACATTGTGAATTGTCTTGTCATCGTTCACTATCGACATCGGCTGTCCAGGATTCACCGCCACTACGTGCGGAGCGTACTGACACCCCTTCTGTTCAAGCTTGACCGGCGACGAAGACGCCGGCTCTGTTCCGCTCAGTCCCTGCGATATGTAGACAACTGCATTCGCGAGTCCACCATCCGCGCCGGCCACAACATTTTCCGCCAGTGCCGCGCCATTGCGATTTTGCGCGCAGCCGGGATCTTTGGACATGTCGATCGGCCTGCGAGCGGGAGCCGGCCCGTCAAGCTTTATCGTCCCAGCAATCTGGCCCGTGTCCGCGGCTCGTACCGGCAACGAGCACCAAAACAATATTCCGGCCCAGAGAACCAGCACAAACGTCGCCGCCATGCGATGTCGATCAGTCATGAAGTATTTTCTCCCGTGTTCAAGGCCCAGCTCCTCAAGGGCAGGGAAGCAATGAGCCAATAGTTCCCATGCAGTCTCCAAAGAATGGCGCAAACGTGTCTGTGACCTTCACTACTCGTCTATGTGATGGCATCGAAGTTACTGCATCGAAGTTAGTGCATCGAGCGATCGCATCGAGCCCTCGCATCGAAGATCGCATCGAATTGGATAAAATCGCTAGCGCCCGCATTGGGCGCGCTGACTCCGGGTCAACAATGACAACGATCGCGTTAGACTACGACAGTGAGCACACCGCCCCAGCTTCGCCCGCATAACACGCTATTCGTCTGGCTCCAGTTAGTCATTGTCTATACGCTGATCGAGTGCGCGCTATGGTCTCCTCGCACATCCGTTCGCAACAAATGGGCATTGCTCGCCACCCTAATAGTGGCTATTTTGATTTTGATCGACCGGCCGTCGATCCGGCGGCTCGGTTTAGGCTTTCCCGGCGCGCGCGGCGCGAGCATCGTTTTAACCTTGAGTCTTTTCGCCGTTTTTGTTCTGATCGCTTCCGTCCTCAGGCTTGGCGGACAAATTGACTCCGCAGCGGCGCTCTCGAATCTGCACGGCGCCACCGGCTACGTGATCTGGGCCTTGATTCAGGAATTCCTCCTGCTCTCTTTTTTCTTCACCCGCTGTGAGGATCTTTTTGGAGGTCCAGCAGCCGTCTGGTCGGCAGCCACTCTATTCGCCGCCGCTCACATTCCCAATTTTCTTTTAACAACATTCGCATTTGCCGGCGGCCTGTTTTTCTGCGAGATGTTTCGCCGCTACCGCAGCATCTATCCTTTGGCCGTGGTCCATGCCTTGCTCGGCCTCACGGTTTCGCTCACCATGCCCGACAGCCTGATGCATCATATGCGCGCCGGAATTGGATTCTTGCAGTACTAAGTGAAGTATTACCCATGCAGAACTTCACCTCCAGCGACGTTGCTGTGCTCGTCCTTGAACTCGTGCCGGCTGTGGCCCTGGGTCTCGCCGGAGAGCGCCTAGCCGAAGCAGCCGAACGCTGGCTCCGCCCGCTGCGTATTTTCATCCCCTGCATTCTCGTTCTTCCGTATCTTTGGGTTGCCCATTCGCACCACATCTTTTCCTGGACATGGTTTGCGTTCTACGCCTCTCTTCCGCCCGCGATTGCAGGCTTGCTGGCATGGGCCGCAGCCACCGACCCGCTCCAACACGGTTCATGGCAGGATGCTTTAATTCTTCTCACGTTGGGCCTTGCAGTCGATCTACGCTGGCTGGAATCAGCCTGGCCTGCGGGCCTTACAGGCTTGGGCAAGCTCTTACTCGTCGATGCGGCATTGTACGGTTTTGTAACCCTTCGGCATTTGCAGGGCACAGGCTTTAATTTTCACTTCCGCTGGAGCGACCTCAAGGTCGGCCTTCGCGAACTAGCCTTCTTTGCGCCGATTGTGATCGCGCTCGGCCTCGCCCTCGGTTTTCTTCATCCCCACGCCCATCCGCTGAAGTTCTCAATGCCGCTCACCTGGGTCTACATTTTTATTTTTATTGCCGCCCCCGAGGAACTTTTCTTCCGAGCTTGGGTGCAGAATCTTCTCGAACGTCGCTTCGGTCGAATGTTATCTCCCGAGAAAGCGCGTAAACTCGCGCTCGTAATTGCCAGCGTCCTGTTCGGCCTCTCGCACTTCAATAAAAGGTCGGCTCATTTCAACTGGCGCTACGTCATTCTCGCCACGATTGCCGGCATTTTTTATGGACGCGCCTGGCGGGAAAATCGCCGCGTCCCAGCTTCCGCGATCACCCATGCCAGCGTGGATGCCATCTGGTCATTCTGGTTCTAGACTTTTTAACGCGTTTCGTTGGGCGGTCGGGGCAGTAACTCGCTTGCCGCCTAACTCGCTTGCCTCCTCAAGTAATAATTGAAATATAGCCGGGAAATGATTGAATCGCTACACGACATGGCGTCATGGGCTAACCTGCCTGTTAGTCGTCTGTGCCTACCGTACATCCGCTATTGCTTTCCTGGGCACGGTGGACTAACTAAAAAGACAAATGTCTAGATTGATCGCCTCTTGAAACCCACACCCCATTTCTGCTAGAAAGATTTCTAAATCGTTGGGCCCGTGTCGTCCCATGTGGAAACTCTTCAGGTTCGTTGGGGTACCTGAAGCGCATACTATTCAGAGAATGAATTGCTAATCCGGCGCCACCAGAGTTTTTCCCGGGCAACTCTTTCGTGGTGCAAGGCTTCGAACCTCCTTATCCACTTGCTGGAGTTCGGATGCTGTACTGCAAGACCAGCGCGATTTCTGTACTGATACGCGAACTCTCACTCTGCCCCTTGCTTTCCCCCGGCATTCGCGCTTCACTCTTCCACAATTTTCAATTTCAACCGGAATTTAAACTAAGAAGCCCGTGATGGAGTCTGGGTCACGAAGACCGGAATCTCCCGCCATTCAAAGGCACTCACATTTCCCAAACCGCAAGGAGGAGCTTATGGCAACGAATCTCATTCAGATTGAAAATGACTCGGAAATCAAAGAGCGCCTTGCGGCTGAACGCGTGCGTCTGCGCAAGATTGCGGGTCTCGATCAGCCCACGCACTTCCACCGGCCGGTGGAACGAGCATTCACCGCCGAGCAGCGCAACCATACCACCATCCTCTTCGGCGGATTCACCTGGAAACACGAAGACCTGATTCGCGCCGTCTTCCAGGGTTGCGGGTACAGCTGCGAAAAACTGCCAGTGCCGAATGTCGCCGCCTTCCAGACTGGCAAGGAATTTGGCAACAACGGCCAGTGTAATCCGACGTATTTCACGGTTGGCAACCTCGTTCAGTATTTGCAGTTCCTCGAAAAAGAGGGGATTCCGCGTCAGACGATTCTCGATAATTACGTCTTCTTCACCGCCGGATCATGCGGTCCATGCCGCTTTGGTATGTACGAAGCCGAGTATCGCTTCGCTCTAAAGAATGCGGGCTTCGACGGTTTCCGTGTGCTGCTGTTCAAAGACAGCGACGGAATCAAGGCTGCTTCCGGCGAGCCGGGACTGAAGTTCACCATCGACTTCGGCTTCGGAATGTTGAACGCCATGCACCTCGGCGACGTGATTAACGACCTCATCTACCAGATTCGCCCCTATGAAGCGCACCAGGGCGAAACCGAGCGCGTATTTCGCGAGGCCGTCGACGGCTTGTGTGAGGATCTGAAGAATCGCGACTCATTTGAGATCGAGCAGCGCGCACCCAACTGGGCCAAGCCCAAATTTAAGAGCAATAAAATTCTGCGCAACACAGCCAACGTTTTTGGCAAATGGCACGAGCATATGTGGGGCAAGGATTATCTGAGTGCTCTTAAGTCGGCTCGCGACAAAATGGATTCAATTGAAGTCGACCGCACCCGCGTGAAGCCGCTCGTCAAAATCACCGGCGAATTCTGGGCCCAAATCACTGAGGGCGATGGCAACTTCCATATGTTCGATTTCCTGGAGCGCGAGGGCGCGCAGGTCCTGGTCGAACCCATTGCAACTTGGGTTGCTTATCTGATGTATCAGGCCAAGGCGCACGCCATTGCCAAGTGGCCGGTGAACCGCCCGCACCGCAACCCTGAGTGGTACGAAGTGAAGAAGAATTTCGCCAACTACATTGGTCTGCGCAAAAAGCTGTGGGGCATTGGGGCCGGCGAGTGCATGTGGAGCTTCTTTTATCACCGCACAATCAAGAATCTCGGAGGCATCACGCATCACCTCGCACCGCAAAAAGAGTTGGCCGATCTCGCCAATCCTTTCTACAACCAGTTCGCGCGCGGCGGCGAAGGCCATCTCGAAGTTGGCAAGAACGTCTACTACACCGTGCACAAGATGTGCCACATGGTGCTGGCGCTGAAGCCGTTTGGCTGCATGCCGTCATCGCAATCCGATGGCGTGCAATCGGCCGTCATCAACAAATTCAAGGACATGATTTTCCTCCCCATCGAAACCTCCGGCGAAGGCGAGGTCAACGCGCATAGCCGAGTTCAAATGGCGCTTGGCGAAGCAAAGGTCAAGGCCAAAGCCGAATTCGAGCAGTGCCTCAAATCGACCGGCAAGACCATGAATGAGATTCGCTCCTACATCGATGAGCATGCTGAGCTGAAGCGGCCGTTTTACCACGTGCCGCATCGCGAAGGAGTTGCGGGAACGGCTGCGCAATTCATCTTGCACGTGAACGATCGCATCGACAAAGACACGCGCTTCTGGAAGAAATCGCGCGTGCGCGTGGAAGAGCCGGTCGCCGCAGTCTCGGGCGATTGATGCGGGAGACTGGAAGCGTTTACCGCTGAGTACGCAGCGTATGCCGAAAAATCAGGGGTTGCGTTCTTTGCGAACTCGGCGTCTCGGCCTTGAAAGGATTTTGACTTCGCTTTTTCCGTAAGCTGGAAAGGAACTCATGCACGACCACAAGGGTCCGCAGCTCATTCAGATCGCGCCGCTCGAACCCGAAGTACATCCCGTTCGGATTGCCAAACCCACACGGCCCCCCATGCACGGTCATGACCGCGCGATCAAGTTCCTGGTCGGCCTCGATGTGGGATCGACCACCGTGAAAGCTGTGGTCGTTGACGCTGCGAGCGATACGGTTCTCTGGCAGGATTACCAGCGCCACGAAACCAAGCAGCCCGAAAAAACGCTGGAATTTCTCAAGCGCATGGAGGCGGACACCGGCATGAATCCGTACAACACGCGCATGTTTATGACCGGCTCCGGCGGAGGAGTCATCGCTGATCAAATCGGCGCGAAGTTTGTCCAGGAAGTCACAGCCGTTTCTCTGGCGGTTGAGAAGTTACACCCTGAAGTCTATTCCGTCATCGAACTCGGTGGGCAGGATGCCAAGATAATCGTCTTCAAAGACGACGAAGAAACCGGCCGCAAAAAGAAAATTCCCTCGATGAATGACAAATGCGCCGGTGGCACGGGCGCGGTTATCGACAAAATTAATGCTAAGCTGAAAATCCCCACCGAGCTCCTCGCCGAGCAGAAATATCACGGCGTCAAACTGCATAAAGTAGCAGGGAAGTGTGGCGTATTCGCCGAGACCGACATCAACGGTCTGCAAAAAGTTGGCACGCCCTCGGACGAACTGATGGCCTCGCTGTTCGAAGCAATCGTGCTGCAAAACCTCAGCGTGCTCACGCGCGGCCACACCCTGCGTCCACACGTCCTCCTTCTCGGCGGTCCCAACAGTTTCATCAAAGGCATGCGCGAGGCTTGGCAAGCCAACATTCCACGTATGTGGCAGGAGCGCAAGGTTGAGATTCCCCAGGGCGCGAAGCCGGAGGATCTGATCAAGGTTCCGCAAAACGCGCAGTACTTCGCAGCCCTTGGAGCCGTTGAATTCGGACGTACCGAAGACGATTGCGTCGGCTGCTATCGTGGCTATGACAATCTGATTCATTACATAAATTTCGGACGTCAGGAAGAAAAGGCCAAGTCCGGTGGCAAAGGCCTCGTCGAGCGTCCTGAAGATCTTGATCTTTTCAAGGACGCTTATCGCCGCAAGAAGTTCACGCCCGCTGTTTTTCAGAAGGGAAGCACGGTCGGCGGTTTCATTGGAATCGATGGCGGTTCAACTTCCACAAAAGCCGTGCTGCTCAATGAAAGCGGCGACATTCTTTGCAAGTCCTATCAACTCTCGAACGGCAATCCCATCCAGGACACGATCGAGATGTTCGAGAATCTGCGCGGCCAGGTCGAAGCGCAGCATGCGAAACTGGAAGTTCTCGGCGTGGCGACAACCGGTTACGCCAAAGATATTCTCAAAGATGTGCTCAATGCCGATGTCGCCCTCGTTGAGACTGTCGCGCACACCGAATCGGCGCTAAAGTTCTATGAAGATCCGCACGTGATCGTCGATGTCGGAGGCCAGGACATCAAGATCATCATCCTGCACAACGGCCGCGTGAAAGATTTCAAGCTCAACACGCAGTGCTCTGCCGGCAACGGATATTTCCTGCAGTCGACCGTCGAAGGCTTCGGCCTCGATGTCACGCAATATGCCGATCTCGCATTCTCTGCGCAAGCGATGCCGGTTTTCGGATACGGCTGCGCGGTCTTCATGCAGTCCGATATTGTTAACTTCCAGCGCCAGGGCTGGCGCGCCGAGGAAATTCTCGCCGGACTCGCCGCCGTGCTGCCCAAAAATGTTTTCCTCTATGTGGCGAGCATTCCCAATCTTGCGGCGCTCGGGTCGCGTTTTGTCCTGCAGGGCGGGACGCAAAATAATCTTGCCGTCGTCAAAGCCGAAGTCGATTTCATCCGCAACAGCTTCCGCGCGTCGGGTCGTCAGCCCGAAATCATCGTGCACGAACATTGCGGCGAATCGGGCGCAATCGGAGCGGCGCAGGAATCGCTGCGCCTGTGGCGGAATGGCCAGCAAACAACGTTTGTCGGTCTCGATGCCGTTCGCCGCATCGAATATCGCACTACGCGCAACGAGGCGACGCGCTGCTATTTCTGCAAGAACAATTGCCTGCGCACTTTCATAGACGTCCGCACCGAACCGTTGAAAGAACTTATTCCGCTCGAAAAGGTCACGAAAGTTCCGCTCATGCGCGGCGAGCAGCGTCTTATCATCGCGACCTGCGAAAAGGGAACGGTCGAAGATGTCGACGACATGAAAGACATCAAAGCCGGTCTCGACAAAATTCGCGATCAGCATCCCAATTTCGTCGACTATGCCGCGAAAGAAGTTTTCCGTCCCACCAATGCCAGGTCTGTGGCCGATCCGCTGCCAACAAAAAGTTGGGCCGGCTGGAGCAAGGGCGCAAAAGAGCGCCGCGCGCTCATGGAAAATCGCGGCAAGCTGCGCATCGGTATTCCGCGCGTGCTCAATATCTATACTTACGCACCTCTATTCAATGCGTACTTTGAGAGTCTCGGCGTGCAGCCGGAAAATATTATTTACTCAGATTACACCAGCTCCGAACTCTATCGCGCGGGCGCGAGCCGTGGCGCAATCGATCCCTGTTTCCCCGCCAAAATCGGCATCTCGCACGTCTACAACCTGATTCAGGAGAAGCATCGCAAGAAGCCGCTCGACGCGATCTTCTTCCCCATGTATGACGTGCTGCATTCACCGCTGGTAAAGATTGTCGGCGCAAATGCCTGCCCGACGGTCACTGCAACGCCCGAAACTGTCAAGGCCGCGTTCACCAAAGAGAACGATGTCTTCGCCGAGCACAACGTCAAGTACATCGATCCGGTGCTCAACTTTGCCGACCACAAACTCTTCGCGCACCAGATGCTGCAAGCGTGGCAGCCCATTCTCGGACTCTCGCTGGAAGAAAACGATCGCGCCGTCGAATCGGGATTCACCGCGCTGAAAGCCTATGAAAACGGCATTCGCAGCCGCGCTCGCCAGGTGCTCGGTCAGCTCGAACGCGAGGACCGCATCGGCATTGTCATGCTCGGCCGTCCCTATCATCACGATCCCGGATTGAACCACGAAATTCTCGAAGAGTTCCAGAAGCTCGGCTATCCGATCTTTTCGCAGAACACCCTCCCGCTCGATGACGACATGCTCGAACGCCTCTTCGGCGAGGAAGTTCGCGCTGGAGTCATCACCAGCCCGCTCGATATTACCGACGCCTGGAAAAATTCTTATTCCTGCAGCACCAACCACAAAGTGTGGGCGGCGAAGTTTACGGCCCGTCATCCCAATCTGGTCGCGCTCGAAATTTCCAGCTTCAAGTGCGGACACGATGCCCCTATCTACGGTGTCATTGAGGGCATCATCGAACAGTCGGGCACGCCCTATTTCTGCTTCAAGGATCTCGACGAGAACAAGCCTTCAGGCTCGATCAGAATTCGCGTCGAAACCATCGATTACTTCCTGCGCCGCTATCGCGAAGAAGTCATCCGCAAGCGCAAAGCCTCACAGGATATCGAAGCCCAACTCGCCGCGCTCGAAGCCGAACTCCGCGGCGAGCGGCAGGGGGCTGAAATGCCTCCAGTGGAGGCCGGCGCATGGGAGCAGATTCAGGAAATCGGCGCCGACTAGCGCGAAATCCGCCTCGTATTTATTGAAAATTCAATCACTTTCGCGCGCCTGCTTTAACAATTCCATAACATTTTGCACGTAAAGTGGCGGGATTAACGGTTGTCCTCAGGCGTCCGATGGCTGCCTGAACCACAACCAGGCGCTCTCACTTGATCTCCGACTACTAGTACACTCATAGGCATGGCTGTCAGCGAAACCAGCGCTAAGAAGAACGCTGCAATCCCCAAAAAGAACGGTCTAGGTTCGCCCAAAAATGGCTCTGGCACGGTTGCTAGTCGCAAGCCGAAGGCCGCATCCGTCAAAGGCTCGAACCACAATGGACGCACCGCCAGGTCGCCCCAGACCTCCTCGCCCGCCAAACTCGCGAAGCCCTCTTCGGCAAAATCATCTGCTGACGTTTTTTCTCACGACGGTTTTTCTCCCGACGCTCAGCCCCTCGACGAACTATCGCTCGACGACCCGTCGCTTTACCTGAACCGCGAGATCAGCCTGCTGGCCTTCCAGAGGCGCGTTCTGGAAGAGGCTCAGGATGAGCAAAACCCGCTGCTCGAGCGTGTGAAGTTTCTTTCCATCGTCGGCTCCAATCTCGACGAATTTTTTATGGTGCGCGTGGCCGGCCTGAAAGGCCAGCTCGAGAGCGGCGCTCTCGAATCCGGCCCCGATGGCATGACGCCGAGCGAAGAGCTGGCCGCCATTCGCGAGGGTGTAACCGAACTCTATAAGGGTGGGCAGGATTGCCTCCGTTCACAGTTGCTGCCTGGGCTGAAGAAAGAAGGCATTCACGTCGTCGACTACGCGCAGCTTACACCGCCGCAGATTGAGATCGCGAACCGTTATTTTGCCGACACCGTTTTTCCCACGCTCACTCCCTTGGCCTTCGACCCCGGCCGGCCCTTCCCGCATATCTCAAATCTCAGCCTGAATTTGGCGGTGCTGATTCGCGACCTTCAGGGCGTTGAACACTTTGCGCGCGTCAAGGTTCCAGACAGTTTGCCGCAGCTGGTTCCCCTGCAAGGCATAATCAAAGAGTCGAAGTCAAAGTCCAAGCCCAAAGCGAAGCCTGCCAAGCCGCTATATTTTGTCTGGTTGGAGCAGCTGATCGTCGCCAACCTGCAATCGCTTTTTCCGGGCATGGAAGTCATCGAGGCGCATCCCTTCCACGTGACGCGGGACGCTGAAACTGCCATTCAACAGCTCGAAGCTGGCGATCTGCTCGAATCGGTGGAAGAGGGCGTGTGGCAGCGCAGATTCGCCGATGTCGTACGCATGGAGATCAACGACACCATGCCCTCGGAGGTGCTGGAAATTCTCCTCAAGAATCTCGAGCTTGAGCGCAGCGATGTTTACCGGATGAAAGGCCCGCTCGCGCTCAGCCGCCTCAAGCATCTCCTATCCCTTGACCGGCCCGATCTCAAGGACAAGCCCTTTGTGCCCAGCCTCGTTCCCGCGCTCCAGCCGCAGGATGATGGCGACGACATTTTTTCCGCAATCCGCCGTCAGGATGTGCTCCTGCATCATCCCTTCGATTCATTTCAGCCGGTGGTCGCGTTCCTGCAAAGAGCGGCGCGCGATCCGGCCGTGCTGGCCATCAAGATCACGCTTTATCGCGTCGGCCGCAACGCTCCAGTGGTTGAAGCCTTGCTCGAGGCAATCGACAACGGAAAGCAGGTCGCGGTCCTCGTGGAGCTGAAGGCGCGCTTCGATGAAGAGAGCAACATCGAATGGGCCAGGCGGCTGGAGCGCGAAGGCGTCCACGTCGTCTACGGATTGATGAACCTCAAAGTTCACTGCAAAGCCGCGCTCGTGGTGCGCCAGGAAAAAGACCGCATCCGGCGCTACGTGCACCTTTCCACCGGCAACTACAACAGCGTGACGGCGCAGCTTTATACCGATATTGGTCTGCTCACCTGTGACGAGGCGATTGGCGAGGACTGCACAGACCTTTTCAATTACCTCACTGGCTATTCGGCGAAGGTCGAATACCGCAAGCTTCTGGTTGCTCCGGTGAATCTGCGCGATCAGCTCGAACATTTGATTCGGCGGGAAATCGAGCACCAGAAAAATGGCAGGCGCGGCCATCTCATCTTCAAGATGAACGCGCTCGTCGATCGCCGGGTGATTCAGTTGTTTTACGAGGCCTCGCAGGCCGGCGTGCAGGTCGATCTTTTGGTGCGCGGCATTTGCTGCCTGCGGCCGGGCATTCCGGGCATCAGCGAAAATGTTCGCGTCACCAGCATTGTCGGGCGGTTCCTCGAGCACAGCCGCATTTTCTATTTTCACAATGGCGGCGAGGAGCAGATTTACCTCGGCAGCGCCGATATGATGCCGCGCAACCTGAATCGCCGCGTCGAGCTCGCCTTCCCCGTGCAGGATCCAAAACTGGTTCGCTACCTGCGCGATGAAGTCCTGGAAACCTATCTCTCCGAAGTCGTCAAAGCGCGGCACATGAATCCCGATGGAACCTATTGGCGCGACCCTCGCAGTGCAAATCGCCGCGAGATGAATAGCCAGGAATGGTTCATCAAACAATCGTCCAAGCGGACAGTAGAAACCTAGTGGTACGCATGCGCCGGGCGCGAGGGCAATGCATGCAGCTTTCATTACTGCGATCGCCACTGCAAGTTGCTCAGTTATCCAACATTCAGGTCAGGGTTGACACCTCCTCTTCGGCTGACTATCCTCAGCCTTCAAATTCCCCTGATTCGCAATCTCGGTGCAACAGGAGACAACGGGACAAATCATGCCGAAACGCCCACGGATTGCCGTCGTTGGCAGTGCCAATGTTGACTTAACTACTTTCTCTGATCACTTTCCCAAGCCGGGAGAGACTATCTTTGGCGACCGCTTCGACTTGGGATTTGGCGGCAAGGGCGCAAATCAAGCCGTGGCCGCCCGGCTTTGCGGAGCCGAAGTTTTTATGGTGGCGCGCGTCGGTGACGATCTGTTCGGTCCGGCCACGATCAGGAATTTTGAGAAGCTTGGTATTGATACCACCCACGTCCGCCAGCTGAGCGGAATTTCAACTGGAGTGGCTCCCATATTTGTGGAGTCGTCGGGACAGAACCGGATCATTGTTGTGAAGGGCGCGAACGAAGCGTTGAAACCAGCGGACGTAGATGCCGCGGCCGACATGCTGAAGACGGCGGACTGCATCGTGCTTCAGTTCGAGATTCCGCTGGAGACGGTGTATTACACGATCCATTTTGCGCGGAAGAATGGGATTCGGTGCATTCTCAATCCCGCGCCAGCCCAGCCGCTCGATATGAGCGCGGTAGCGGAGCTCGATTATTTTGTTCCCAATGAAAGCGAAGCTGAGAACATTACGGGCTTCCCCGTGCGCAATGTGGACGATGCCAAGCGATGCGCGGAAAAACTGTTAACAGGCTGCATCCGGCGCGTGCTGATCACTCTGGGAGCCAATGGATCGCTGCTGGCTACGAAAGATGGAACGGCG
The DNA here is from genome assembly GCA_049589875.1 of Terriglobales bacterium. GTDB lineage: Bacteria > Acidobacteriota > Terriglobia > Terriglobales > Acidobacteriaceae > Acidiflorens. The sequence goes on along the minus strand of JBAWBR010000103.1, from coordinate 3,583 downwards.
CATGTCGCGGCGTTTCCGATGAAAAGTCTGGATTCGACAGGGGCAGGGGACGCATTTATTGGAAGCTTCGCGACGTTTCTGGGGGAGGGTTTACCGGAACTCGAAGCCGCTCGGCGAGCCAACCTTTACGCCGGGCTTTCGACTCTGGGAGTAGGAACGCAGAAGTCGTTTTACGATCGGACGCGATTTGAGCAGGAGTGGGCCGCGCGCCAGCGCAGCTGACTTGGTTCCGAAGGAACCTTTCGTCGCAGATGGCCCAGATATCGCATCGGGCCTGCTAATTACTTGATTGACTGGTCCCTTACCTCTCCATCAGCAAAACTTTATCGTCTCCATCGATTTCCGTCAGCTTTACTTCGATGACTTCGCTGTCGCTGGTCTGCACGGTTCTCCCTATAAAGGTAGCTTCCACCGGCAGTTCACGATGGCCGCGGTCGATGAGCACAAGCAGTTGCACCAGGCTGGGCCGCCCGTGCGAAAAAAGCGCATCGAGCGCGGCTCGGGTGGTGCGGCCGGTATAGAGAACATCGTCAATCAGGATGATCTTCTTATCTTCAATCGAAAAGCCTATCTCCCCTTGCTGCACAACTGGTTTGGGCCCAAGCGTGGAAAGATCGTCGCGGTAAAAGGTAATGTCGAGCGTCCCCACCGGAACAGTGCGCTTTTCCACACGCTCAATCATTTTGCCGAGCCGCTCCGCCAGAGGAACCCCGCGGCGCCGTATCCCCACCAGGCCGAGGCTGTCGAGGCCGCCATTTTTCTCCAGAATCTGATGAGCGAGGCGCACCAGCGTGCGGTCGATTTCAGAGGCGGACATGAGCTGTGATTTCTGATGGAGAACGGTGGTTTTGTGGACAGAATTCTTTTTCGTAGTCATTAAAAATCGCCTCAACCCGATTCTGAGGATTTGCGCGGCCTGGAGTGCCCCCGGCGTTTCGACTGTAGTGGACCGCGAACCGCGCGGTCAAGAGTCTCCACGTGTTCGATCGCACTAAGTTCCAGCGAGCCAAAAAGGCTATTGCAATGGGAACACGCGCACACTAGAGTACTAAAAACAAACCGGCACGGAACGCCCAATCGAAAGGATACGCGATTGAAGATCTCGCAAAAAGGCCTCTACGCGCTCGAAGCCGTCATTACGCTCGGCCATCGCTACGGCACGGGCACAATCAAAATTCGTCAGATTGCGATTGAGAACGACCTGCCGGAAAAATTTCTTGAACTGATCCTGCTCGAACTCAAGAATGCGCGAATTGTCGAAAGCGTTCGCGGCGCGAAAGGCGGCTATCAACTTAGGCGTCCACCTTCTGAAATTTGCCTCAGCGAGATTATTCGGCTCATTGACGGCCCGCTCGCCCCATTTGGCGATGCCGATCAGTTGCGCAGCCTGATTGCCCAGAACGACGATCACCGCGCCCTTTATGAAGTGTTTCTCAAGGTGCGCGACTCGGCCGCCAAGATTCTGGAGAGCACCACCATCGCCGACCTCGTGAATGGCGGTTCCCGATCGCGCAAACGCGGAAAGAAAAAGGAAGTTCTGGCAATCGTGGAGCGCGGAACGAAGAGCAGCTAACGGCGTTAGGCCAGTACCGACTGGTACTCCTGATACGTGTCCTTGAAATCGGTGATCTTATGGTCGCTCTCAAAGTGCCAGATTCTCGTGGCCACTTCGTCGATAAGATCCTCATCGTGAGTTACCAGCAACACAGTCCCCTGATAGCGCTGCAATGAAATATTCAGCGCGTTAATCGATTCCAGATCAAGATGGTTCGTCGGCTCATCCAGAAAAAGTACGTTAGGCTTTTGCAGCATGAGCTTGCAGAAAAGCAGCCGCGCGGCCTCGCCGCCCGAGAGCACTTCGGTCTTCTTATCGGCATCGTCGCGCGGAAATAGCATCTGCCCCAGCAGCCCGCGAATTTCTTCGGTCGAAGCCGATGGATCCCATTGATGCAGCCACTCCAGCACCTTCACTCCCGGCTGAATCAGCGACTTGTGGTCCTGGGCAAAAAAGCCAACCGCAGCTTCGTGCCCCCAAACCACCTTCCCTGAATCAATGAATGCCCCGTCGTAGCCGCTGGTGGCGCGGAGTTCCGCGTTCGTCACCGTGGGAGCATTCGCCAGCAGCGCCTGCAGCAGCGTCGTTTTGCCCGCCCCGTTGCGCCCCATCAGAGCAATCTTTTCTCCGCGCAGCACGCTCGCCGTGAAGCCGTTCACCACTTTCGCGTCGCCGTACGATTTACTCACGCCCTCGAGTTCAAGAATGTGCTTGCCCGACGGCCGTTTCTGTTCAAACTTCAAATAAGGCCGTTGAATATTGGATCTCGCCAGCTCGGTTACCTGTAGCCGCTCCACTTCTTTACGCCGCGATTGCACCTGGCTGGAGCGCGTGCCGGCGGCGAAGCGCGCAATGAACTCATTGAGCTGAGCAATTTTCTTTTCCCGCTGCGCGTTCTGCGATTCGATCTGCGAGCGCACCTGCGTCTTCATCACCACCATGTCATCGTAAGTGCCCGTGTAGGTGATGATGGTTTCATAGTCGATATCGGCAATGTGCGTGCATATACCGTTCAAAAAATGCCGGTCGTGCGAAATGACAATCAGCACGCCTTCATACTCGTTAAGAAATGTCTTCAGCCAGTGAATCGAATCGAGATCGAGATGGTTGGTCGGTTCGTCAAGCAGCAGAGCCTGCGGATGCCCAAACAGCGCCTGCGCCAGCAGCACGCGCATCTTCTGCCCGCCCGGAATTTCCGCCATTTTGCGCTCATGCATTTCGTCCGGAATGTCGAGGCCTTGCAGCAAAATCGCAGCATCGCTCTCGGCGGTATATCCATCTTCTTCGCCAACAATGCCTTCGAGTTCGCCCAGCTTCATCCCGTCTTCATCCGTCATCTCGGGCTTCGAATAGATCGCTTCTCTTTCTTCCAGCGCCGCCCAAAGCCGGCGATTGCCCATGATGACGGCGTCAATCACGCGATAGCGGTCGAACGCAAATTGGTCCTGGCTCAGCACCCCGAGCTTTCGCGGCCGCACCACCGTGCCTTTTTGCGGATCGAGTTCGCCCGTAAGCAGCTTCATGAACGTGGATTTCCCCGCGCCATTCGGCCCGGTCAAGCCATAGCGCTTCCCCGGCATGAAGCTGGTGGAGACTTCGTCAAATAAAACGTTTGCGCCGTAGCGCATCGACACATTGCTGACTGAAAGCATGATGTTTTGGGTACTGCGGGAATCGCTCCAAACGGAAGAAACGCAGCAGGTATAACAAGGATAACACGAGGAGGAATTGATCGCCCCAGCTTTTGGGTGGCCCACCGCTTCAGCCCTGCGGTTTATGACTCCTACCTCGATCAACTGCTTCAGGTCCCAGCTTTTGGGTGGCGCAGCGTTCAGCGCTGCGGTTTATGACTCCTACCTCGATCAGCTGCTTCAAGTCCCAGCTTTTGGGTGGCGCAGCGCTTCAGCGCTGCGGTTTATGACTCCTACCTCGATCAGCTGCTTCAAGTCCGAGCTTTTGGGTGGCGCAGCGCTTCAGCGCTGCGGTCACTGCATTGTTTTGAATGCGGCTTTAGCCGCTGAGGTGACG
>JBAWBR010000102.1:0-66627 GCA_049589875.1 Terriglobales bacterium | reverse complement strand
CCGGCTCCATCAACACTCGATAACGAACATAGCGATGCGACGCGATCGCCGAACCCGCGGATGAACCGTTCCGTGCAGCCACTGGTCGATCAACTGTCTCGAACCCTGCCGGCAGCCGGTAGATTCCATCCTGGGTGGGATGCAGTTGCGTTTGCCCAAAGGAATTCGACCACGTTTTCCCGTCGAAAACGCCAAGCGCAACCCCGCGCCATTTCAAATCGTACCCAACAGGAGTATTGTTCTCGATCTCGATGTGCATCACCACTGTGCTTAGCTGCTGAATCTGTCCAATGCGCCCCAGTTGCACGCGGTCGGTGAAGCCCGTGGAAACATCGCTCGCCGGCGTGTAAGCGCTCAAATAACGCGACGAAACCCGCGGCAGAAGAAAGAAAATAAAAAAGCTGGCGCCAAGAATCAGCAGCAACAGCGCCGGTCCAATCGCCAGCAGGCTGAAGCCCATGAAGCGCTGCGAATCCGCGCTCACGGGATCTCGAGCCAGCGCCGACTCCTCCGTAATGGAATGCCGCATCTCCATCAACACAAACGTGATCACGGAAACCAGCAGGAATCCCGCAAACGTCAGCATGAACAATCCGCCGACGGTGAGCACGGCCGAAGCCAGCACCATCAAAAACGCAAGCAGAGCGAGCATGTAGTGGTCGCGCGCCCGTTGCAGCGAAAACAGCCGCACCACCATCGTGAACAGCACCAGGTGCACGGTCGAAGTCAGAAAGCTATGCGAAAGCAGAAAATAGTCGGCGGCATACACCAGCACATAGACCAATGTGAGATAGTTGGTCCAACGCTCCGGAATCAGAAACTCGCGCCGCGTTACAAGCTGGTATCCGCGAAGAATGAGCGCCCCGCAGACCAGCCCAACCGAGGTGAGGTCCAGTCCTCCCGTCGAAGCCAGCGCGCCAAATCCGCTCAACACCAGCAGAAAAAGCGATACATTGAAATAACGCTCAATGGCCGGTGCCAGCCCGTTTCCGGCCCGTTCGCGTTCTCCGTGCCCAATGAAGGATTTCGTCACTAACCTATTGTTAGCCGAAAGCCGCCCGAAGGGAAGTGGCGGCGGTAACCGCTGCACCGCTGTTCGCACCTGTTCGTTTTTTCCGCTTGACCCACCCACCCCATCGGGACATAATTTCCCCGTTCGCGGACTACTATCGGGCGCGTTAGCCGAGCTTATCGCCCCCCAATCGCTCGCCTGCTCGCCTTGTGACGTTCTGTTCAGTCTGATCCATCAACTCGGGCCTTCCTTGCCGGGTCCAATAAAGCTGGAGGCACCATGAGATCCTGCCGCCTCGTCTGTTCCTTCCTCATTCTTATATCCGTTGTGTCGTGCGCCATTCTCGTGATCGCGCTGCCAGCTTCACAATCTCTTCCCGCCACCCAAAAGCCCGAACTCAGCTTCGGCAAGCCGCAAAGCTTTAGCGCGGGCGGCATCGATCCCGCTACATTAGCCATTGGAGACTTGAACGGTGACGGCATCCCCGACTTAGTCGTCGCCAGTGACTGTATCAGCTCCGAAGATTGCTCCTCCGGCTCTCCCGGCGCCGTAAGTGTGCTGATCGGCAACGGCGACGGCACTTTCCAGACGCCCGTCAATTACGCTGTTACCGGATATGGCGCTACCTCCGTCGCCATCGGAGACCTCAACGGCGACGGCCATCCCGATCTTCTGGTCGGAGTCTTCAACGTCTGCGATGGATACTTTGGAAGTTGTAACGCCGGTGTGAACGTGTTGCTTAACAACGGCAACGGCACCTTTCAGGCCGCCGTACCTTACACATCGAATGGATACGATGACTTTTCCATGGCGGTCGCGGATGTGAACGGCGATGGCAAACTCGACGTCGTCATCGGCAACCTGTGTTCCGATAGCCGCAATCAGTGTTACCCCGCCACCGCCGATGTCCTGCTCGGTAACGGCGATGGAACCTTTCAATCCGCCGTCAGCTACAACACAAACCTGCGCATCGCCTCTATGGCCGTAGCCGACGTGAATGGCGATGGTTATCCGGATATAGTCGCGACCGGCGCATGCACAGGCTGCACTACCAATGGCGGAATCGCGGTGCTGCTAAACAACGGCGATGGCACCTTCGAAGCCGCAGTCATGTACAGTTCTGGTGGAAGCGACGCCAGTTCCGTCACCATCGGCGACGTGAATGGCGATGGTAAGCCCGACGTGGTTGTGACGAACTGGTGCTTAACCGGTAAGTCGTGTCTCACGGGAGTCGACATATTTGTGAACAATGGCGATGGAACCTTCCAGTCTCCTGTCGCCTATCGCACCGGCGGCGTTCGCAATAACTCCGCTGTCATAGCCGATGTCAATGGCGATGGCATTCCCGATCTCGTTATCGGCGACTGGACGCGCTGTTCCAACTGTAAGACAACCGAGTCCGACATCGTCGTCATGGTCGGCAACGGCGACGGAACTTTCCAGCCGGCCGTCCATTTCGCGCCAGGCGGCGACAGCGTCACATGGGTTGCAGTCGGCGATTTAAACGGCGACGGCCGGCCCGACTTGGCTACCATCAATGGCAACTCGTTAACGGTGATGTTGAACTCCTTGCTGATCAAGACAACGACCGTGCTTACATCCTCGCCCAACCCAGCAACAGAGAACCAATCCGTGACATTCACGGCCACAGTAAGCTCCAGTCGCGCTATTCCCGATGGCCAAACAGTCACTTTCTCTATGGGCAGCACCCAGCTTGGGACCGGCAAAACCCTCAGCGGCGTCGCCACCTTGAATACATCCTTCTCGAAAGTAAGGAGCTATGGAATCAAAGCAAGTTATTCCGGCGGCGGCTATTTTGCCGCCAGTTCCGCAACTACTAAGCAGGTAGTTAGTCAGTCCACGTCGTCAACTATCGTTGGAAGTCCTTCCGCTCACCAGCCGGCAAATGTAGCCGGCATACCGGGCTTGCATCCGCTTAATGTCAATCGCACCTGCGGTACCTCCATTACCTTGTTCTCATCCGGCTCTCCGTCGTTTCTCACCAACGACGTAATCTTCAACGCCCAGGTGAATGAGAATGAGTACTGTAAGGGGACCTACATCCGGAATTGTCAGGGAAGCGTTGACTTTTACGATGGCAGTACATTGATTGGATCACCCGTGGTGAATAGCAACTGCACCGTGGAAGTCGACACTCAGAACCTTACCGCGGGCTCGCATTACATTAAGGCGATCTATGAGCCCGGCAGCGGCTGGCATAGCAACTCCGCGCACCTCTCGCAGGTCGTCCAGAAGTGGCCTACTTCTACTGCCATAACTTCATCGCTCAACCCCTCCACCTATCACCAGGACGTAACTTTCACAGCCACGGTGACCTCTACCCAGCAGGGACCACTCCCGCTAACCGGCCGGGTGCGTTTCTTCAACGGAACCAAGGTGCTCGGAGCCGCCACCCTCGACGACAACGGCGTGGCCACCTTCACGACAAAGATACTTCCTGTAGGTATGAACTCAATCACCGCCATCTACCGTGGAGATAGTATCAACGCGCGCGATACATCCCCACCCCTGAGCCAGACTGTAAACTAAGCGTCGGCGCAGCCGCACCCACTTTCGCAGCCTCTTACCGCTCCGGCGAATTCACCTCGCCGTAGTTAGGGGTAGTCAGGAATCCGTAACCAGCGCGCGTTTCCGCTGAATACAGTCAGCTTTTCGCCTTGACCCGTTATATCTCGAAGTGCATAATTGCGCGTTCGACGCTTGGAGTTACGACACTACTTGGAGTAGTGGCTTAATTCAGCCACTACCAGGTAATTCACAAAACCTTAATCGAGCCGAGCTGGAATCGCGGCGAGGCCGCCTAACACACGTTCAAGAGTCCATCTACCTATCCCTGGAGGCACTGGTGAAGTCTTTCCGTCTAAGTGGTCCGCTCCTCGTTTTCTTTCTCCTTGCTCTCATGATGGTGTTCGCAACGGCACAATCCACTCCGTCAACCCACGCCAACCAATTTGCGCAATCAAATCAGCCAGCCACAACTCGTGACGCACAATCGTCGCCCGCAGCAGCGCAAGTCGCTCCCGCAGCCCCCACCGAGACGGCAAAGTTTGCCAGCGCAGTCACCTACCCCTCTGGCGGTTACATTGGCGGTGCTCCCGGCAGCAATTATTCGCCTCAGCTCTCTGTTGCCGTGGCCGACCTGAACGGCGACGGCAAGCCCGATCTGGTTGTGACGAATCAGTGCCTGGCTAGCGAGTGCGATTTTACAAGTGATGGGGAAGTAAGTGTTCTGCTCGGCAATGGCGATGGGACATTTCAGACAGCGGTTAGCTACGACACGGGTGGGATAGATTCCGTGTCGGTCGCGATAAAGGACGTAAACGGCGATGGGGTCCCAGATCTGGTTGTGGCTAACCAGTGCCTGAGTCCCGGTACTTGTTCCATTTCCTCTGAAGGGGGAGTGAGCGTGCTCCTTGGCAATGGAGACGGTACCTTTAAGCCTGCGGTTGCCTATGATTCCGGGGGTGTCGGCGCCACGTCCGTCGCCATCGGCGACTTGAACGGTGATGGGTTTCCGGATTTAGCTGTGACCAACGAGGGATGCGCAGCTGGCTATTGCCCTCCCGCAGGAGCTCCGGCAGTAGTGAGCATACTGCTCGGCAATGGCGACGGAACTTTTCAAACAGCTGTGACTTACGACACAGGCGCCTATGGTGCGTTATCCGTCGCAATCGCGGACCTGAATGCCGATGGCCATCTCGACTTGGCCGTGGCCAATGAATTCGATACCAACCCCGCTGACGGCAACGGTACCGGAGCAGTGAGCATTCTGTTGGGCAATGGCGATGGCACATTCCAGGCAGCCCAAGTCTCCGTAACCGCTGTCTCGATTGTCTCGATCGCAATAGCCGACCTGAATGGCGATGGCAAGCTGGATCTAGTCGCTGCCGCGCCAAGCTTCGCTCCCAGCAACAACAATAGCGGAGGCGCGTACGCTATTCTGGGCAATGGCGACGGTACATTTCAAGCGCCCCTCGCGTATGCCAGCGACAATAGTTCACCCACTTCTGCCGCCGTGGCAGATGTTAACGGCGACGGAATACCCGATATCGTCGTCGCAAGTGAATGTTGGAGCTATCAATGTGTTCGCGGCGGTGGACTCGAGGCGCTCCTGGGCTACGGTGACGGCACTTTTCAGGCTGGCCTAACTCTTCCCTTAACTTTATCTTTCCACTCTGGAGGGCCCGACGCCGTCTCAGTAGCAGTCGCTGACCTGAACGGCGATGGCCGACCCGACCTCGTAGCTGCCAACACCGGCTATATTTATCACATCGCGAACGTTCCCAGCACAGTCGGTGTGCTATTGAACGACCTCCTTGTGCAGACCACTACAAAGGTCACATCATCGCTCAGCCCGTCGTCCATCAACCAGTCGGTCACATTCACGGCCACGATTACCGCAAAAGGTGCCGCTGTTCCCAACGGTTCCACCGTTACTTTCTACAATGGCGCTAGTGAGATCGGAACGGGCACAACCACCAATGGCGTCGCGAGTCTGACAACGTCTTTTGCCGCGGCTGGCAAGTACACAATCAAGGCTAGTTACGCTGGCGATGCTTTCCACGAAGCCAGCTCGGGGAAGGTAACGCAGGTCGTTAACACGTTCTCCTCCACCACCACGCTCTCCTCCAGTCCCAATCCTTCAACCTCCGGGCAAGCTGTTACGCTGACCGCAACCGTCACCTCCGGTGCGACCGGCGGGCCAACCGGCACTGTGACATTCAAAAACGGTACGAAATCTTTGGGCATGGCAAACTTAAGCGGAGGCACTGCAACCTTAACCACGACCAGGCTACCCGTCGGAACACTCACGCTTACAGCGGACTATAGCGGAGACACGCAGTCGGCCAAGAGCTCGGGAACAACAACACAAACGGTAAACTAACTCAGGAACAAGCCACGCGAGGAGGATTGCGGGCGCATATCAGCGCGCTCGCAGTCCCTTTTTCTGCAGATTCCGCATATTCTTCTTGACCATGACTCTCAATCCTTGTCACTATGAATCATCCACTCCAGATTTTTTGGCGAAGAGCTGTGGGTTAGCTTTTGTAGTAGAGAGCTCCATGGTGGATCAGCGCCGTTGCAGTGATCGGCACTGGAGAAATGGCGCCGAATCTTGAGATTTAGCCAGTAACCTCTAGGCGCTCAAGATTTTGCCTCTAACTGTTTTCGTATCAATATTTTAGAAGGAATTGTTCGCTAAGATCTTGATTCCAATAGAGCGGGGGGGGGGGGAGGGCCCCCAAAGCCCAAAGCCCAAAGCCGAGAGCCAAAAGCCCAATACGAGCTAATATGAAATTCGGCGTCATCATCTTTCCCGGCTCCAATTGCGATCACGATGCCTTCTGGACCATCGAGCACGTCGCTCATCAGCCCGTAACTTTCCTCTGGCATGACTCGGCTGATCTCCAGAACTGCGACGCCATCATCGTTCCCGGAGGCTTTGCCTACGGCGACTATCTTCGCACCGGCGCCATCGCGAAGTTCTCGCCCGTCATGCAGTCCGTGCGCAAGTTCGCCGATGGCGGCGGCCTCGTCCTCGGCATCTGTAACGGTTTCCAGATTTTGTGCGAAGCCGGATTACTCCCCGGTGCCCTCATGCGCAACGTCGGCCTGAAATATGTCTGCAAGCCGGTCGAAATCCGAGTCGAAAATAATCAAACCCCTTTCACCAGCGCATGCAAAAAAGGCGAGGTTCTGACCATCCCCATCGGCCACATGGAAGGGAATTATTTTTGCGATGGCGCGACCCTCGCAGAACTCAAGAATGAAGACCGCATCGTCTTTCGCTACTCGACGAAGCAAGGCGAGATCACCGGAGAAGCGAATCCAAACGGATCGCTGGAAAACATCGCCGGAATCTGCAGCGCCGGACGCAATGTGCTTGGCATGATGCCGCATCCCGAACGCGCCGCCGAGCCTGAACTAGGCGGCACCGACGGTTACAAAATTTTCGAATCCCTGCTCGGAGCGTTGGTAAAGTAGAGCTCATTGATTGGAATGTAGAGCTGGTTGATTGGAAAGTAAGACTGGCTATTATTCGCCTTTGAAGCCGCCGGTCAGCGCCCATCCGGTTTGGTCAGCAAAAACGACTTCACCACGATCTGATTGGGCTGCATGCCAACCGGAATTATGGTCAGCAAGGAATATTCCGAAGGCTCAAACTTTTTCTTCGGAACGCGTTTTTGAATGATCGCCACATCCGACGATCCGGCATCGAGCACCAGCAGATAACTCTGATTTTGCGAAAGCGCCAATCCATCGGGATGTGATCCGACCGGCAAATACGCGACGATCTTTCCGAGATCGATATCGTAAACCGCAACGTTATTCGAGCCAAAGTTCGAGATATACAACCGCGCATTATCCTCTGAAATCACGCCTCGCGTCGGCTGATTGCCGACCAGATAACTTCCCGCGACTTCATTGGGAGTCGTCTCGATCATCGAAATGCTTCCCGCATCGAAGTTGAACGTCGCCAGTTCTCCACCATCAGGCTTGAGCGCCAGACTAACCGGCGATTTTCCCACGTCGAGCAGCGCCAGCAGCTTGTCATTCGGTGTTTGAGTCAGCGGATCGCTTGTGTTCGCGTGAACCTGATTCTGGTTTGCGCCGGCTTTCTCGCTCGCGCTTGTATTCGCGCTCGAACCGTCAAGCGCGATGCTTGCGACTTGTCCCGATCCCGAGCAGGAAACGAACGCCTTGCTCGAATCCGGCAGAATGGCAATGTCTTCGGGCTGAATGCAGATTGTGATCGCCGATCTCACAGTCATGCGCTGAGCGTCGATGATCGAGACAGTATTATCGGCGCGATTGCTGACGACCACAGTCTTGCCATCGGGCGAAAGCCGCGCCAGTCCTGGATTCGCGCCAACGTGCAGCGTGGCGATCACGGCGCGGCGATCGAGGTCGATAACCGAAACGCTGGCCGAACCGGAATTGGCAACCCACGCGCGATGACCATCGGGAGAAACGTCTATGAAATAAGGATGTCCGCCAACTCCGATTGTGGCCACAACCTTGTTCTGCTCGGCATCAATCACGCTGACGTTCGACGATCCTGAGTTGACGACGTAGACTTCATTCCGTTTCGGATTCGCCGTGACACCAGTAGGTTCGGAGCCGACGGTCAGAGTTCGCACCGGCGAAAACGTGCGCAGATCGATGACCGTGACGTTGTTGCTCTTGCCATTGGTGATGTAAGCGTACTCACGATAAAGCGGCGGGTAAGCAGGCAGAGTGCGCTCATGGAAGTAATACCATCCTCCCGCAAGGAGAAGAGGAACGCAGACGGCGATGAGGAGAAGTTTACGCAAAGGCGACGCGACTCTGTTGAATGCAGAAGATTATCAGATGAGGCGTCTCTGTTGGTCTAGTCTGCAGCCGCCGGCGTTTCTGTCCGCACAGTGGCCGATGCAATCGTGCGCTCCAGCACTGCTGCAATCTGCCGCACTTGCGTCATCAGCGCGTCGAACTGATCTGGGAACAGCGACTGCATGCCATCGGAAAGCGCGCGGTCGGGATCGTGATGCACTTCGACGATCAGGCCATCGGCTCCAACGGCAACCGCAGCGCGAGCGAGCGGCGTAACTTTGTCGCGCTTTCCCGTGCCATGACTGGGATCGGCAATGATCGGCAGATGGCTCAACCGCTGCACAGCGGGAATGATGCTGAGGTCGAGCGTGTTGCGCGTGTGGTCGATAAACGTGCGCACGCCGCGCTCGCACAGAACCACATTGTAGTTGCCTTCGCTCATGATGTATTCGGCGGCCATCAGGAACTCTTCGAGCGTAGCCGAAATGCCGCGCTTGAGCAGAACAGGCTTGCTGGCTCGTCCGGCGCGTTTGAGCAAGGAAAAGTTCTGCATGTTGCGCGCGCCGATCTGGATCATGTCTCCATACTTCTCGACGAGGTCAAGCGATTCGTAATCCACCGCTTCGGTTACGATCAGCAGTCCGAAACGTTCGCGGACTTCAGCCATAATCTTCAGGCCGGCTTCGCCCATCCCCTGAAACGAATAGGGAGAAGTGCGCGGCTTGTAAGCGCCGCCGCGGAAGAATTGCGCTCCCGCGCGAGCCACGCGCTCGGCGATGGCAAACGCCTGCTCGCGACTCTCAATGCCGCACGGACCAGCCATGATGACAAGGTCGCGTCCGCCGATGGTCGCGGAATGGCCGGGAAACTTAATGACCGTATTATCGGGCTTCACGTCGCGGCTGACGAGCTTGTAGGGCTTGGAGACGCGTATGACTTCCTGCACGCCCGCCATGTCGTCAAACGTGCCGGTTTCAACCGCGCCCTGATTGCCGGTAATGCCGATAGCGGTACGCTGCGCGCCGGGGATGGAATGAGCGCGGAATCCAAGCGATTCGATCTTCTGGCAAACGGCGCGGACATCGGCCTCCGTAGCCTGCGCCTTCATGACAATGAGCATGGTGGATACCTTGAGCTATTCAGTGTAGCTTCCAATGCGCCCACGGAGCAATGAGTGTAAGTCTGGAGGGTCGCAAGGAGAGCTTTCCCGGCAAACGCGGCCGTTGCCGATTTCACCAAGACAACCATACTGCCGGAGACGAAAGGGAAGAGCCTGGAAGCGATTTGATGATGCGATTTGCAGGGGATGAAAGCGGGCGCTTCGGAGTTGATTTAAAGAAGGTGTTTTAAAGAGGTGGTATGAGGTGATGCTCTAAAATCTGGTATGGCTGAACTGCGCCAGATCGAGCCCCGACGGTCTAAATCCCGGAGATCCGAATTGCGCCACTCTGAATCGCGCGCGGTGGAATTCAGCCCATCGGAAAAAGATCCGCTGAAGTGGCCTGCTCCAGCTGAACCGCTTGCAAAAACGTCGCGTCGGATCGGAATTCACACCTCGATTGCCGGCGGTGTGGAGAATGCCGCGGAACGCGCTTATCGGCTGGGCTGCAACACCTTTCAGATTTTCTCTTCGAGCCCGCGCCAATGGGCTCCTTATGAGTTGGGGCGTCCGCAATGCGAGGTTATGAGCCAGTTGCGCCGCAAATACGATTTGAAGCCGCTTGTCATCCATTCGAATTACCTGATCAATCTGGCGGGGGCGAACGCGCAGTTCCGCGCGAAGTCCATTGCTGCGTTCCGTGGAGAACTGGAGCGCGCAGTGGCGTTGTGCGCCGAGTATCTTGTGTTGCATCCAGGCTCGTTCCGTGAATTGAATCGCGAGGAAGGATTGAAGCGGGTGGCGTCGGCGATTAAAGAGGCAGCGGAGGGTCTGAATCTGAAGGATGATCTGAAGGGGAAGGACGGTCTGGACCGGAAAAACGGCAGGTTGGCGATTCTGATTGAGAATACAGCCGGCGCAGAGTTCTCGTTGGGCGGCACGTTTGAGCAAGTCGCGGAATTGCTGGAGCTGTTGCGCGGTCATGTGCGCGTCGGAGCGTGCATTGACACCTGTCACACCCATGTTGCGGGATACGACATCATCTCCGACGAAGGACGGGATCTCACGTTGCAGCATCTTGACCAGACGGTTGGATTGAAGAACGTGCGCGTGATCCATTGCAACGATGCCAAGGCGGAGCGAGGATCCCGGCTCGATCGGCACGAACATATCGGCCGCGGCCATCTTGGCTTGGGAGTTTTTCGCGCGCTGCTGAACGATCCGCGATTGAAGCACGCCGCTTTCATCGCGGAGACGCCGGTTGACGATCCGGGAGACGATCTGCGAAATGTGGAAGCGCTGAAGGGATTGGTTAAGAGGAAATAGGCGAATGTACGTGGCAGATGAGGACTGCGGTTATTGGACACATGGCTTGGCGCATCTCTTCGCAACACATTGTAAAATGAACGATTGCTCATGCACTCATGAAGTTTTCTATGCCACAGGAAAACAAACCTTTCTCTATTGTTCGCAACGAGCGAGAAGACCGCTACGACGCGCAGCGCATTGAACAGAAGTGGGCCGAGCGCTGGCAGAGCGATCCATTGCTCTACGCCGCCGAGGCCAACTCTACAAAGCCCAAGTATTACGTGCTGGAGATGCTGCCTTATCCTTCGGGCGCGCTGCACATGGGGCACGTACGGAACTACTCAATTGGCGACGCGCTCGCGCGTTACATGTGGATGAACGGCTACAACGTGCTGCATCCAATGGGCTGGGATTCATTTGGATTGCCGGCCGAGAATGCGGCCATCAAGAACAACACGCCGCCGCGCGAGTGGACTCTCTCCAACATTGCCGCGATGAAGACGCAGATGAAGCGCCTCGGCTTTGCCTACGATTGGTCGCGTGAGGTCACCACCTGCCTGCCTGAGTACTACCGCTGGAATCAGTGGTTCTTTCTCAAGCTCTACGAGAAGGGAATGGCTTATCGCAAGAAGAGCAAAGTGAACTGGTGTCCCAAATGCGCGACCGTGCTGGCGAATGAGCAGGTGGTCGGCGGGAATTGCTGGCGGCACGAAGATACTCCCGTGGAGCAGCGCGAACTGGAGCAGTGGTTCCTGCGAATTACGAAGTACGCCGACGAGTTGCTGCGCGATTTAGAGAAGCTGGATGGCTGGCCGGAAAAAGTTCGCATCATGCAAGAGAACTGGATCGGACGCAGCGAGGGCACGCTGGTTGATTTCGATCTTGGTGGAACGGTGGGGCCTGCGGGCTCGACGATTACGGTCTTCACCACGCGTGTGGATACGATTTATGGAGCTACGTCGGTGCAGCTGGCGCCGCAGCATCCGATTGTGACCGATCTGACCGCGCGTAATGCCGAACTGCGCGCGCAGGTCGAGCAGCTGGTGGCCGAGCAGCGCCGCGCGAAAGAAGCGGGCGACATCGGAGCGATCGAAAAGCATGGCGTGTTCACCGGCCGCTATGCCAAGAATCCTTATAACGGCGAAGCTGTTCCTGTGTGGGTGGCAAACTACATTCTGATGGATTATGGCACCGGTGCCATCATGAGCGTGCCCGCGCACGACGAACGCGATTATGAGTTTGCTAAGAAATACAAGCTCGATATCCGGCTGGTGATTTTGCCGGGATCGAGCGATCCGGAGGAAACCACGGCCGAGCCGCAGCTGCCGTTTACCAGCGAGGACGGCATTCTTGTGAACTCGGGCGAGTACAGCGGTTTGGGTTGCGCCGAAGCCATGCAGAAAATGTCAGCGCTTGCCGAGGAAAGGGGTTTCGGCAAAGCGACGGTCACTTTCCGTCTGAAGGATTGGGGCATTTCGCGGCAGCGCTATTGGGGGACGCCGATTCCGATGGTCTACTGCGAAAAAGATGGCGTTGTGCCGGTGGCTGAAAAAGACTTGCCGGTGATTTTGCCGGACAAAGTGACGGTGACGCTGGCGGGTGGATCTCCGCTGGCGAATGTTCCGGAGTTTCTGAATACGACGTGTCCAAAGTGCGGAGGTCCCGCGCGCCGGGAAACCGACACCATGGATACCTTCGTCGATTCGTCTTGGTACTTTTACCGCTATGCCGACGCGCGCAATGAAAAGGCGCCATTCGAGAGCGAGATCATCGGCTACTGGTTTGGCGAAGATGGCATCGATCAATATATCGGCGGCGTGGAACATGCAATTTTGCACCTTATTTATTCACGCTTCTGGACGAAGTTCATGCGCGACATGGGCCTGGTGAAAAACAGCGAGCCGGTGAAGCGACTCTTCACGCAGGGCATGGTCATCAAAGATGGCGCGAAGATGTCGAAGAGCCTGGGCAACACCGTTTCGCCCGACGAGATGGTTGCGCGCTACGGGGCCGATGCGACGCGCATGTACACACTGTTTGCCGCGCCGCCCGACCGCGATTTGGATTGGCAGGATACGGGAATCGAAGGGATACAGCGGTTTTTGGGGCGCGTGTATCGGTTTTACCTACGCAGCGCGAATTCAGATCACGTGGATTGGCACAAGTCCGTGCCTTCGGACCTGCCTCTCGAGGCCCGCGGAATCCAGCGCAAACTTCACCAGACGATCAAGCGGGTCACGCACGATTTCCAGGGCCGGTGGCATTTCAATACCTGCATTGCTGCGATCATGGAGCTGGTAAATGAAATATATGGCGCTGAGGAAGCGAGCGCCGCAGGTAAGATTCCTATACAGCTCGTTGCCGAAGTGCAGCGCTCAATCGCGCTTTTGCTGGCGCCGATGGCTCCCTATCTCGCGCACGAACTTTGGGAGATGACCGGCGAGAAGGGCAATTTGCTGAAAGCGCCATGGCCGAAGTACGATCCTGCGCTTGCGGCTGAAGACGAAATCGAGATCCCAGTTCAGGTCAACGGTAAACTTCGTGGCAAAGTAGTTGTGCCTGCGGCGGCGACCGATGACCAGGTAAAACAAGCCGCGCTCGCGGACGAAAAAGTGCAGGCTGCCATCGCCGGCAAACAAATCTTGAAAGTAATTGTAGTCCCCAAGAAGCTGGTTAATATCGTGGTGAAGTAGACACAGGGTTATCTAACCTCGAGATATCGAGATATTAGTTGCTCGGCAATCCGCGACGGGTTACACTTGCGCGTTACTTCCTAGGTACCTTTCCATGCGCCTTGCCCTATCTCGCAGGCAATCCTTTCTTGTTCAAGTATTGACGATGGTATTTTGCACCGGATTGCTTTGGGCCGGAGATATAAGCCCTGCCGATGTTCTTCAAAAGCATCTCGATTCCATCGGTTTAGCCGCGGCCCGAGGCCAGATAAAATCGCGCGTCATTCAGGGTGCGGTGACCTACCGTATTTTGGTTGGGGGGTCCGGTGCGATTGATGGTAAGTTCCAGTTTGCATCGGAAGGTCAAAAGTCCGATTACCTCTTTAGAGTCAATGCTGGCGGATACCTTGGGGAGCAGTTTATCTGCGATGGCAACAAAACGAGTGTTGCAGGGACATATTCCGACAAGACCCGCTCTGAATTCGGTAACTTTGTTCTCGCCCAAGACATGATCCTGCGAGAGAACCTACTGGGAGGCGTCTGGTCTTCCGCATGGCCACTCCTCGACCTGGGGGATCGAAAGGCACGGCTCCACGCCGAGGGAATGAAGAAAGTGGACGGAAAGGAGTTTATCGTGCTGCGTTATGAACCCAAGAAACTTACGGACCTAAATATATTTTTGTACTTTGATCCGCAAACGTATCGACACGTCATGACGCTTTACAAAATGGATCCCTCAACAAGTGTCTCTGGCGGAGAAACTGCCCAATCAGGCAAAATGACTCGGCGCTATAGGATCGAAGAGCGGTTTTCGGATTTTCAAACCGCCAACGGCCTTACGCTGCCGCAACGCTACGATCTCCGATACACTTTGGAATCGGAATCCGGGTTCACGAAGTCTGTGGAATGGGAGGTTAAGGCGCTGAATATCGCCAACAACATGTCGATCGACGCCCGCGCCTTCCAGGTTAAGTAAGAACGCTGATTGTCATCGAATTGACGCGGCCGCTGAGCAACTGCGCGTGGAAGCTAGCCACGAGGCTACGCGTCGCTTTACACTTCTTGACCAAATCTGAGAAACTCATCCGTGGAACCTCAATCAGCAGACACTCAGGCAATCGTCGTCCTCGACTTCGGGGCGCAATACTCGCAGCTCATTGCGCGCCGCATCCGCGAAAACAAGGTTTTCTCGGTAGTCTTGCCGTTCAATGCAACGATCGAGGAGATTCGCAGCTATTCGCCCATCGGCATTGTTCTCTCGGGCGGGCCGTCGTCCGTCTGCGATAAGGGCGCGCCGCACGCCGATAAGGAAGTGTTCGGACTCGGCGTTCCCGTGCTCGGGATCTGCTATGGACTGCAGTTCATGGTCTATGCGCTCGGCGGCAAAGTGACTCCGGCAACCAAGCGCGAGTATGGGCACGCCAAGGTCGAGCTGCAGGTCAGCGACTCACATCTCTTTCAGGGACTGCCTAAGCTGCTTGCCGTGTGGATGTCGCATGGCGATTCCGCCGAAGAACTTCCTCCCGGATTCCGCCTGACCGCGAAGACTCCTCATGCGGTCGCGGCGATTGAAAATCCGGAGCGCAGGATGTGGGCCGTGCAGTTTCATCCCGAGGTGCATCACACGCCGCTCGGCGCCGACATTCTTCGCAACTTCGCATTGAACATCTGCGGAGCGCAGCCGGTCTGGACTGGCCAGCACTTCATCGATTCAACTGTTGCTCAGGTCAAGGCGCAGGTTGGCACCGGGCGCGCCATCTGCGCGCTTTCCGGAGGAGTGGATTCCTCGGTTGCAGCTGTGCTGGTCGATCGCGCCATGCGTGACGCGTCGGGCAAATCGCGTCTCACTTGCGTATTCGTCAACAACGGAGTTCTGCGCAAAAACGAATTCGAGAAAGTGCAGCAGAACCTGCGCGACAAACTCGGATTGCATCTGGTGGCCGTAGACGCGACGGATCGCTTTATGAGCAAACTCGCCGGAGTTACCGACCCGGAAAAAAAGCGCAAGATCATCGGCAACGAATTTATCGCCGTTTTCGACGACGAAGCCCACAAAATCCTGCAGACCGAAGGCCATGTGGAATGGCTGGTGCAGGGAACACTCTATCCCGACGTGATCGAATCGCGCTCGGTGCGCGGGCCGTCAGACGTGATCAAATCGCATCACAATGTCGGCGGGCTGCCGGAAAAGATGAAGCTTAAGCTGATTGAGCCGTTGAAGGATCTTTTCAAAGATGAAGTGCGGCGGATTGGCCGCGACCTCGGCATGCCAGAAGATATTCTGCAGCGGCAGCCATTTCCCGGGCCTGGGCTCGCGGTTCGGATCGTGGGTGAAGTAACAAAAGAGCGTGCCGACCTGCTCCGCGAGTGCGATGACATTGTCGTCGGCGAAATCAAGAAGGCGGGACTCTACAACAAAATCTGGCAGTCGTTTGCGGTGCTGCTGCCGGTGATGTCGGTAGGAGTGATGGGAGACCAGCGCACCTACGCTTACACCTGCGCGATACGGGCCGTCCACTCCGAAGACGGCATGACCGCCGATTGGGTGCCGCTTCCTTATGAATTGCTGAAGACGATTTCCAATCGCATAGTGAACGAAGTCCACGGAGTAAACCGCGTGGTGTATGACATCACGTCGAAACCTCCGGGCACGATTGAGTGGGAGTGAGAATCAGTCCCCGGTTGAGGTTTTTCAGTTCTCAGTTCGTTTTCTTTTCGGGCTTCGGCCTGGTCTTCTTTTTAGGATTGCTTTTGCTCTCGAGATTGAGCGCGACCGCCGCGCGGATAAGATCCTTCAAGGCTTTTTCATTGATCTTGTCGCCTTCATGAATGTCGATGGCGCGCCTTACATTTCCCTCAAGGCTGGAATTGAAGAGGCGAGAAGGGTCTTTTAGCGCGGCACCCTTGGCGAATGTCATTTTAACGACATTTTTGTGAGTCTCGCCGGTGCAGACGATGCCGGCGTGGGAAAAAACGGGTGTCCCCGGCGATGTCGGCTTGATCCACTTCCGCTCCTCCACAATCTCAGGGTCAGCCCGGTGGATGATTTCGCGCACTTGCGCGAGCATCTTTCCGCGCCAGTCACCAAGCGCCTTGATCTTTTCGTCGATGAATGCTGAGGCAGATTCCATCGGGGCGGAGGCTAATTTTCCTTTCGTGGGGCGGCTGACCGGGACGCGTTTTTTCATGTGCGGTTCCAATTCTTGCACTTAATTTAGCCGCACGCCGCGTAATTTCGCAACCTCTGCACTCGACGCTTCATCTGGAGCAGGCATTTTGCGAAAAGTTTTAATCAGCGCAGCACCTCTTCTTTTATTGCGCCATGAGTGGGCGCCATTATAGCGCGTGGAGCGAGTTGAACATTGGCGCAGGCGTTATTTTCCGCCGAGTAGATTGCGCAGCACAGCTACTTCCGCAGTAATGCCTCCGCGCAGTGCTGGATCGACATCCGGAGCAAACAGCGGAGAGTGATTTGACGGCAGTCTTATTCCCGTTTGTTTCGATTCGGCCAGCTTCGCGGGATCGGCGCCACCCAGGCTCATATAAAGAGAGGGAATGCCGGCCTCGACAAACACGCTGTAATCTTCCGAGGCGGTAATCGGTTCGTCTGTATAGACGTTGTCCTTGCCCAGCGCGGCTTCCAGAGGCGCGCGCAATCGATTAGCCAGCGCGGGATCGTTATAGACCGAGTCCGCCGATTCATAATGCTCAATCGAAGGCTCGCGGGTTGCGCCGCCGGCCACGGCTTCCGCCTTGATAATGCGATCAATCGCCGCCAGAACCTGCTTGCGGACTTCAGGCTTGAAAGTGCGGACCGTGAGTCCCATTTCCGCGTCATCGGGAATGATGTTGTTCTTGGTTCCCGCGCGGATATAGCCGACAGTGATCACCGCGAAGTCCCCCGGCTTAACCTCGCGCGAAACAATTGTCTGCAGAGAAACGATGGTGCGCGCCGCAATCACAATGGGATCGATCGCTGTATGCGGAGCGGAGCCGTGACCGCCCTTGCCATAAATGGTGACGCGCAGCGAATCGGCGTTGGAATCGTACACCCCGGGAACGATGCCAATAGCGCCTGCGGGCAGTCCGTTGCCAACATGCAGCGCGACGCCAAAATCGGGTCTGGGAAAGCGTGTGAGAAAGCCGTCGGCAAGCATGGCGCGCGCGCCGGAAATTGTCTCTTCAGCAGGTTGCCCGATCAGCATGAGCGTGCCATGCCAGGTATCTTTCGAGTGCGCCATGATGGCGGCCGTTCCGATAATGGCAGCCATGTGCAGATCGTGCCCGCAGGCGTGCATGACGGGAACTTCGCGTCCGGCATCATCCTTTGTATGAACTTTACTGGCGTAGGGGAGGCCAGTCTTTTCTTCGACTGGAAGCGCATCAAGCTCGGTGCGCAGCATGACGGTTGGTCCCGCTCCGTTCTTCATGATGGCGACTATGCCCGTGCCGCCGACGTGTTCGGTGACCTCATAGCCCAATCCACGCAGGCTCTCAGCCAGCTTTGCAGCGGTGTGTGTTTCATGCGATGAAAGCTCGGGATGCTGGTGCAGATCGAGATAAACCTCATGCGCTGCGGGATAAACGGCATCCACTTCTTTATTAGAAGGAGGTTGAGCAAGTGCCGCTGCCGCAGCAAGCAGGAACGCGGCAAGCGGAGCAAGCAAGAGAAACTGTGCTTTAGTCATGATTGGAGGCATAAATGAAGTCATGGTTGGGGATGATAGCGGCCTTGGAGGTTGAGAGCAAATCAGCCGCCGATAGGGCGCAGCACACCGCGCTTCAATTAAAGACCGCATCGGCAGTGGCGGGTGGGGATTCGCCTGTGGTATTCTCAATGACGTTACCAAACGATTAAGAGACAGGAGTGCAACAGGTTAGTGCTAGCCAGAGAACAAAAGCAATCCGTGGTTGACGCGTATCGCACGCATGCCACCGACACCGGGAGTCCGGAAGTTCAAATTGCGCTGCTCAGTGAGCGCATCGGTCAACTGACGGAACATTTCAAAGCGCACCTCAAGGATCACGGATCGCGTCGTGGCCTTCTGATGATGGTCAGCCGGCGTCGCCGCCTGCTCGATTATTTGAAGAAGTACGACTCCGAGCGCTACAAGACCGTGATTGGCAAACTCGGCATCCGCAAATAAATGTGAACCGGCCAATGGGGCCGGTTGAATTCCGAGAGCTTAGCAAGTGCGTTTTTCCAACCCCGAGCGGCACTGGCGTTTGCCATTTGCCCATTCATGCGAACTCCGCATTGGCGCGCAGTGCGCTCCTGCCATACGAGGATGATCTATGAAGCCCGAACCTATTACAGTTTCCGTCGAAATCACCGGCGGAAAAACCATCTCATTTGAAACCGGAAAACTGGCCAAGCAGGCCCACGGCTCGGCCGTTGTGCGCCTGGGCGAGAACACGGTTCTTGCCACCGCGGTTGCCAATCCCGAGCCGCGTACCGGCATCGATTTTTTCCCTCTCACCGTTGACTATCGCGAATACACCTATGCCGGCGGACGCATCCCCGGCGGCTTTATCAAACGCGAAGGCCGCATGAGCGAGCGCGAGGTTCTCACCAGCCGCCAGATTGACCGCCCGATCCGGCCCATGTTCGCGGAGGGCTTTAAGTGTGAGACGCAAGTCATTGCGTTTGTGCTTTCAGCCGATACCGAAAACGATCCCGATGTCGTCGGCATCAACGCAGCCTCGGCGGCGCTCACCGTTTCCGATATTCCTTTTCTCGGCCCCGTCGGCGCGATTCGCGTCGGTCTGGTGGATGGCCGCTTCATCGCCAATCCCACGTACACGGAAATGCGTGAAGGCCTGCTCAACATCATGGTCGTTGGCACGGCCGATGCGATCGTAATGATCGAATCCGGCGCAAAAGAAGTTAAAGAAGAAACCGTTGTGGATGCAATTGAATTTGCGCACACCGAAATCAAGAAAATCTGCGCCGGAATTGAAGAGCTGCGCCGCAAAGCCGGCAAGCCAAAGCGCGCCGTCACGCCGCCCGAGTTCGACCAGGCTTACTATGACGGCCTGAAGTCCAAGATCGGTTCTCGCCTGACCGACGCTTTGGACACGGAAAAGCATCCGAAGGCTGCGAGCTATGAGTTGGTGCGGGCGCTCCAGAAGGAATTGGTGGACGCGATTCCTGAAGACGATACCGCTGGCCGCAGCAAAGTGAAAGAGTATTACGAGACTCTGCGCGAGCGTATTTTTCGCGATCAGGTGATCGGCAAGAAACGGCGTCCAGATGGGCGCGCCTTCGACCAGATTCGTGAGATTTGGATTGAAGCCGGAGTTCTGCCGCGCGCGCACGGCAGTGCAATCTTTACCCGCGGTGAGACTCAGGCTCTGGTCACCACCACGCTCGGCACCAGCGACGACATGCAGCGACTGGAAGGCTTCGAAGGGGAAGCTAAGAAGCGCTTCATGTTGCACTATAACTTTCCGCCGTTTTCCGTTGGTGAGGTGGCATTTCTTCGCGGCGCGGGCCGCCGCGAAATCGGTCATGGAGCTTTAGCGGAACGCGCGGTTTCGGCCGTGCTTCCCACGGAAGACAACTGGCCTTACGCGATGCGCGTCGTCTCCGACATTCTGGAGTCGAATGGCTCGTCTTCAATGGCGACCATCTGCGGTGCTTCGCTTTCGCTGATGGATGCCGGTGTTCCCTTGAAGGCTCCGGTTGCAGGCGTGGCCATGGGCCTGGTCAAAGAGGGCGAGGATTACGCCATCCTCACCGACATCGCGGGCGCGGAAGACCACTACGGCGACATGGATTTCAAAGTGGCCGGAACCAAAGACGGCATCACCGCCCTGCAGATGGATATTAAAGTCGGCGGCATCACGGCGCAGATCATGCGCGAAGCGCTGGCGCAGGCGCAGCGCGGGCGGTTGTTTATCCTTGGCAAGATGGATGAGATTCTGACTACAGGACGCGTCAAGGTCTCGACGTATGCGCCGCGGATCTACACGCTGCAAATTCCAGTCGATAAGATTCGCGATGTGATTGGGCCCGGCGGCAAAATGATTCGCAGCATTATCGAGCAGACTGGCGTGAAGATCGATGTCGAAGATTCAGGCAAAGTTAACGTGGCCTCGAACGATGAGGTTTCGGCCAACAAAGCTTTGCAGATCATTAAGGATCTGACGGCGTCTGCCGAAGTAGGGAAGACCTATCTCGGCAAAGTCAGCCGGCTGGCGGATTTCGGCGCGTTCGTTGAAATTCTGCCCGGCCTCGATGGCTTGCTGCACATCAGCGAAGTCGCGGAACATCGCATCAAGGATGTGCGCGACGAACTGAAAGAGGGCGATCAGGTATTGGTAAAAGTTCTGGCCGTCGAAGGCAACCGGATCAAGCTGTCTCGCAAAGCGATTCTGAAAGAGCAGCGCGCTAAGATGGGCGGCGGCGCACCTCCAGCTCCTACTGACGGCGAAGGCTCTCATGAAGAAAGTTTTCACGCTGACGAGTCCGCTCCGCAAGGCACGCCGACTGCAGTGATTGAAGGCGGCGCGGATTTTGGAGCGGATGACGATGAGCCGAACTTTAACCGCGTTGACGCTGGAGGAGCGGAGGTAGTCGCCGCTCGCCCGGAAGGCGCGCGCGAAAGCCGCGGCAGCGGAGGCGGTGGAGATCGTGATCGGAATCGACGTCGGCGGCGCGGTGGTGGCGGCGGTCGTGGCCCTGGCGGTGGCGGAGGCCACGGTGGTCATGGTGGCGGACACTCCGGCGGTGGGGGCGGACGCGGGCGCCGCTAAGCGGTTGGGCTCTATAAGGGCACGACTTTAGCCAAGCCGCGAGGAGTCAAAGTGCAGAAAAGTTGGTTTAGTTAGAAGAGGCCGCAGTGATGCGGCCTCTTTTTATTGTTACGAGGTTTGATCGGATGATGTCATTGTGCTTTGTCATTGTGAGCGAGTCGACGGACCGTTACGTCCCCCGCGCCTAGGATGTAACCAAAGGACACCGACAGGGTAAGGACGATTTAGAACGATAGCCGCTTGAAAATCGCTTCTGGAATATGCTCGACCGCCGTCATCACATAGCGCCAAATTTTAGGAGTGTACAAAACGTCGGGCGCGCCGCGCTCGATCGCACCCACAATATCGCGCGCGACCAGTTCCGGTTCCGCAAACCGCGCTGCATTTGGAAGATCGTCGGTCATTGACGTCTGAACTGGGCCGGGCTTAATGGTGATAACACGCACTCCGGCGGCATGAAGCCGGCTCCGTAATCCTTGCAGGAAAAGCGACAGCGCGCCTTTGGCCGAGCCGTAGACATAGTTCGCACGGCGGCCGCGGTCTCCCGCAACCGAGGTGATAGCGGCGATGCAACCCGTGCGGCGCTGCTCCAGATCGGCGGCAAACAGTGTGAGGATTGCGGCTGCGCTCACGTAGTTCACATTCAATTCGCCGAGCAGTGCGTCGATTGAAGTTTCCGATTCTTGCTGATCGCGCATCGTGCCATAGGCGAGCAGAACGGTATCGTAATCGGGAAATGACCGGCGCACGAAATCGAAAATTCCGGCGTGACATTGAATGTTCGCAAAATCAGCCGCGCAAATCAGAACCTGCTTCGCCCCGCGCGCCAGCAGGTCCGATTGGACGACTGCCAAACGCTGCGAAGAGCGCGCCACCAGAAGCAACTCAGATCCGAGCCTCGCCAGTTGCCGCTGAACTTCGAGCGCGATCCCTGAAGTTGCACCTAGAACGACCACCCTTTTCGGCGATCGCGGCGCAGCGACGCCGATGCCAGCCGATGCCGTCAGACCGGAGTTCGATTTCACGTGCTGGGTCATTGCGTCTCCGTGACTCGCCGCCAGAACGACGACGACATTTTCGGATCGATAAAGGGGACGAAACTCCGCCAATGCGGAAATGAAGCTTCAAACAACGCCGGACTCATGCGCGCGTCTTTAGCGGGATAGAGCGCCCCGCCGCTGCCTAAGACCACCTCGTCAAGCGACCGCATAAGCTGCAGCGTCTTCTCGCCGCGCATCGCGAAATCCAGAGCAAGCGTCAGGCCAGGGCGCGGAAACGACAGAATTCCAGCAGTCGGAGCCGATCCGAATTGCTTCAACACACCAAGAAACGATCCCATGCCGGAACGAGCGATTCGGTCGAGCAACTCTTCCGGCGCTTCAGTATTGCCTTGAGGAAGCACGCACTGATATTGCAGAAAACCTTGTTTGCCATAAAGCAGATTCCACTGCCGCATGTAATCAAGCGGATAAAAAAACGAGTCATAGCCGGCGAGCGTGGACCCTTTCATCGCGGTGTGAACATGGTAGTAAAGCGAGTTGAATGTCTGCACGCTGTATTGGTTCAGCGCCCACGCGGGCAACGCGAAGGGAAGTCGCGGGCTGCGTTTGGAGCCGAGTTTCTTTACATTTTCGGCAGAGTGATTTCCCTGGAAAAAGATTCCGCGCGGATTCTTGCCTGCAAAGCAATCGAGCCATGCGACGGTGTATTCAAACCTCTTGTCGCTTTCCTGGCTCAGATTAAGGAAGTGACTTAGGGACTGGAACGGGAGTATCTGGCTGTCAATCCAGGGGCCGGCAACGCGGCGCAATTGAATGTCGGCCCACGCGATAATGCCCGTCAGCCCAAGCCCGCCGATAGTGGCGCGGAACATCTCGGAATTTTCCTGCGGACTGCAAGTGAGCAGGCCGTCGCGTTGACCGTCGGATCGATGCAATCCCAGCTTGCGGACGTACGCGCCAAACGTCCCGGCGCAATGGTGATTTTTTCCGTGCACGTCGTTGGCGATCGCTCCTCCAACGGTAACGAACTGGGTGCCGGGCGTGACCGGAAGAAACCATCCTTTCGGAAGAAAGACCTCGATGATATCGGCGAAGCTGACGCCGCTTTCGCAGCGCAGCACTCCTGTTGATTCACTAAATCCGAGAATGCGATTGAGCCGGCGGCAATCGACCAACTGCCGATCCGCGTTAAGGCACGAGTCTCCATAACTGCGACCCAGCCCGTGGGGAAGCAGCGATCCATCAGTCGCGGTTTTGAGGATGCCGGCAACCTCGTCGTTCCAGGCCGGCTTATGGACATGAGCATGCACCACCTGCGGATACCTTCCCCACGAAAAGTAGCGCTGCGCAAAGACCGCGTTGGCAGCGCGTTTGCGAGCGATAGCTGGAGCGTAAGCTGACATTAAATGAGCACCCTGGGGCTGCAAGTTAAACTAAATTATTATTCTGACAACTTATTATTTCGCGGCCATAGTCCGAACGCGATCCTACCGCTGAACACTGGTCATGCTGGCCGCGATCACAATCGCCGAAGCCAGCGCGACCGCATAACTCCCGCTATCGCGAATGGCAAGCGTGACCGGGTCTTCTTTCAATTCACCGCGATGAGCGAGCAGCCAGTTACGGCTCAGCCAATAAAGAACGATCGGGCACAGTAAGAACAAATACTCGGGCGACAAATAAAGCACACGCACCTCGGGACTGTGCACGTACAGGCTAAGAATAACGACCGCCGAAAACGCACTGCCCACGCCCAATGACAATAGCAATTCGCGGTCATGAGGGCGATAGCCCCGCCCAGAGTTTCCCGAAGAAACCAAGGACTCGGCGTGCACCAGTTCGGAATAGCGCTTTGCCATGGCCAGGCTAAGAAAGAAAAATAAGGAGAACGCGAGGAACCACTGTGATAGCGGGGTTGATGAGATCAGCGCGCCGGCAACAATTCGGAAGCTATAAAAGCTCGATAGCACGAACACATCGAGCAGCGCGATTTTCTTCAGGTAGAGCGAATAGAGCATGGTGAGCGCCGAGTATCCCAGTAGTGCCATGCCAAATTGCCGGTCAAGCGTGAAGCCTACGCTTAGCGCATAGCCCAGGAGCGCGGCGGACGCGAACAATCCCCCGGGAATGGATATCTCGCCAGAGGCGAATGGCCGCTCTTTTTTCCATGGATGCTCGCGATCCGAGTGCAAATCGAGAAGGTCGTTAAGAATGTATAGTCCCGAGGCGCACAGCCCATAAAGCACAAAGCCCGCCGTTGTGCGGAGAATGGAATCGACAGCCAAATTGTGCGAGAGTGCAAGCGGCAGAAACAGCAGCAGGTTTTTTGCCCAATGGTGGCCACGCAGCGCGGCAGCCCATGTGCGCCACGATGCCCGCTCAATAACGAAGCTCGTTCTGACAGTGGTCGCGGCGGCTGCCTGCCTTACAAGAACCCGCGAGCCCACCACATAGGCCGCTCGCGCATTCCGCCAGACCGCGATGTCTTCCTCTGAATCTCCCATGTAGTCGAAGCCGGTACCGGCAAAGCGCGCGGCGAGAAACGCAGCCTTCGCCGCGCCCTTCAAGTTCACTCGTTCGTCGCTGCCATACACTTCATCGAACACGCCGACGTGGCGGGCAACCTGCCCGGCAAGTTCCCCATCCGCGGCAGTTACAAGGGCAATGCGGCGATTGGCAAGTTTCTCCTGTCGCAGAAACTTAACCACCTGTTCTCGATAAACCAGCCGCGCGGGATCGAGACGAACGCGTGCAGCAAGCTGGCGTTTGAGAAATGCGCGCCCGCGCATCAGCCATGCCGGAATGAGAAACAGTGTAAGGGGCTGCGCCTTGAGCAGAGCTAGAACGCACTCCCACAGCAGATTGCCTCGAATCAGAGTGCCGTCGAGGTCCACGCACAAGACAGGCTTTGCTTCCTGGGCGAGCTGGGTTCCCGCTGATCCCATGAACACAATGGTTGCAAATACCCGTACAAAACAGGGAGATAACTAGGACACGGAGGTAACGTGGGTAAC
Source organism: Terriglobales bacterium (assembly GCA_049589875.1). Lineage (GTDB taxonomy): Bacteria > Acidobacteriota > Terriglobia > Terriglobales > Acidobacteriaceae > Acidiflorens. Next base: position 41,428 of record JBAWBR010000102.1, on the reverse strand, counting down.
ATGCGCCGCGCGTGGAAGCGAGATACGATGGGCACTCTGGAGTTGTATGTCGAGGGTCGGACTACGGTAAATGAAAGGTCAGCTGCCAACGGCCGAAGTGAAGCGCGAAAATGAAGATGTGAGCGCGTGGGAGGCACTGATCAGGTATCTGCGCCGCCGTAGCGTATTGCTGTCTGTTTTGGCCACAAGTACGCTGGTGCTCTACAGCGGTGCATTGTTCTTCGATTTTGTCTGGGACGACCGCTCCCAAATCGTCAACAACCCCATTCTGCGCAGCTGGCATAACCTGCCGCGCGCCTTTACCAGCGACTTATGGTTTCACGTTGCGCGCCACCAGGTCTATTACCGTCCCTTGTTTGTCGCCTGGTCCATGCTGAACTATGCTCTCTTTGGATTGCATCCCTGGGGATGGCATCTGGGCGCAATTCTCGCGCACATCGCGGCGGTGGCGGCCGTATTCTGGTTCGCCCAAAAGCTCGGGTTGGAGTATTTGACTGCTGCGCTCGCGGCACTGATCTTCGCGATCCATCCCATTCACATTGAGCCAGTCGTCTGGATTTCCGCGGCCTCAGACACGATGGTCACCGTCTTTGTGCTGATAGCCTTTGTGGCCTTCTTGAATGGACGCGATCCTTCGCAGCGGTCGAGAACGTCCTGGTGGCTGGCATCGCTGGTTCTGCTCGCGTGCGCGCTGTTAGTCAAGGAAATGGCGGTTACATTTTCGGGGCTAGTTGCAATCTATGCGTGGCTGCATCCACAGCGCCAGGATTTCTCACAGCGGCATAAGGTGGTTGCCGCAACCCGCGAGGCCGTTCCCTATGCACTGGTAACCGTTGCTTACGCAGCGCTGCGCAAGCACGCGTTGATGCACGCCACCGGCCAGTTCGATCCTGGGCACGGAATAGCCGACGTAGTCAAAACTTTACCTCTGGTCGTAAGCTTCTACTTGAAAAAGCTGTTCTTGCCAATTGGGCTAACCGGACTTTATTTCACTCCCTATGTCACTGGGAATACATTCACGCAGGTGATTTTACCCACGCTGGCGCTCAGTGCGATCGCCGCTTTACTGTGGTGGTGGAACCGGCGAGAACCGAACTGCAGCGTGGCATTCGTGGCGTGCTGGTTTGTAATAAGTCTTGCGCCTGCGCTCTGGCTGCGCAACTTCGGCAATGGAGACTTCGTTCGCGACCGCTACGTGTATCTACCCTCGGTTGGATTTTCTATTTTGTCAGCGCTGGCGTGTAGCCGTATCCCTTCGATCAAGCAATGGAGCGCGAAAGCCGTGCAGCTCTCCGTGGTCGGGGCATTGTGCATCGCTTACTTCGGTGTATCGCTCGCACAACAGGTGTATTGGGCCAACGACTTTTTGCTTTTGGTCCGTGGGCAATCGCTCTATCCCGACAATCCGTTTACGATGGCTTCGCTGGCGGCGCAATACAGTCAGCTCGGTGCGAACGAAAAGGCAATCAAGCTGGCGGAAGAGGCCGCAATCCGGCATCCTGAATATCCGTACGGGGCGCTCGCTCTGGCGGAAGCATATATTCGCGCCGGCCGCTTCGATGATGGGCGTATCTGGCTGCAGAGGGTCAATCCTGAATATGCGCAATCAGAAACCGGCGTGGCCGAGTTCGCAAGCCTCTATGGACGCATGGGAGATTACGATAAAGCGCTGGATTTGTGTAGTGAAATTCTTGCCAAGGAACCCGACCTTTATTCGGCAATTTATAACTGCGGTAACATTCATTTAATGACCGGCCAGTATCACGATGCCGAACGCTTGTTAGTACGGGCAACGCAGTTAGCGCCAGAGTTGCCTGGACCCAAGCACTATTTGGGCCGTGCATTACTCGCCGATGCTCACAATAATGAGGCGCAGCCTTACCTGAGGCAGGCCGTGGCTCTCGATAACAACGTGTGGGATTATCATTACTGGCTAGGAGTGTCGCTGGAAAAGAGCGGCGATATTAGAGGCGCCAGAGCCGAATATCAAGAGGCCTTGAGGCTAAATGTAGAGAGCACGGATGCAAAGCAGCATCTGGCGGCCTTAAACACAAGGTAACTGTGCCGTTCTGTGTTGACACCTAGTTCCCCGCTGGAGCAGCCAATGTGGCTGCTTTGGACGGAAGAGGTTTGGCCGGTTCAAACTCAAAATTAATCCGGTCGCGCTCAACCACCAGCGGACGATTGTGTACTTGGGTATGGATGTTGCCGATATACTCGCCCAGGATGCCCATGAACAAAAGCTGCAGCGATCCCAGAAAAAACATACCGATAACGATAGGTGCAACGCCCACTGTGAAATTCCGCCAAAATAGCAGCTTGTATGCGAAGTAGATCGTCCCGCCCAGCATGGAGAGCAGCGATCCAAGAAATCCCGCGAAGGTTACCAGCCGCAAAGGCACCTTTGAAAGCTTGGTGATGCCAAGCATGGCGAGATCATAAAGCGTGTAGAAGTTATTTTTCGATTCGCCGCTTTTTCGGCGCTGTTGTTCGTATTGAACTTCAGCATGTGGCAATCCAATTTCCGCGATCATGCCGCGGAAGTAAGGATAAGGATCGCCAAACTGCCTGACCAAGTCGATAACCTTGCGGTCGTATAATCCAAAGCCGGTAAAATTCTCGTAGGTCTCTATGTTGTCGGCTAGCCGATTCACGAGACGATAGAAAAGCTTGCGAACAAGAAACATTGGGGCGGCTTCGCGGCTTGTGTTCTTCACCGCGATCACAATTGGAAAGCCGTTCTCCCAGCGCTCAATCAGGTCGCCGAGAATCTCCGGCGGATCCTGTAAGTCGGACATAAGAACGGCAATCGCGTCTCCCCGGGCATGAAAGAGAGCATGCATGGGTGAGCGCACGTGGCCAAAGTTCCGCGCGTTGCGAATTACCTTTACATTAGAGTCGGCAGCCGCAATGTCAGCAAGTACCTGAAACGTGGAGTCGCGCGAAGCGTTATCGATAAAAATGTGCTCATAACGATAACTTCCCAGGGCCAGCATTAGTGCGCGCACGCGCTCATATACTTCGCGCACGTTACCTTCTTCGTTGAAACAGGGCGTGACAACGCTGATAGTTTTCAATCCGTGTGTGTCGTTCACTGGCCGCTTCCTGCCTTGGCTGCCAAAACAGCGGGCTGCAAAGACAGTCCGCGGTGATAGATCAATTCCGTAAGTGAAGGAATGTTTGCATAGGGGCTGTCGATCGCGTCGATCATCACGGCCTGGTCTTTCGTTACAGCCTTCCTAATCACTTCGCCGCGCATCAGTTCGCGGCAGGAAATCTGCCCCTGTTGAAGCGGAATTGCGAGATACACATCGGTATCCTGCAAAACATGGCCAACGGGCAGGTCGTGCCGGGCGTAAACGCCACGCACAAGCGAATCCAGATAGGAGATCTCTTTTTGCGGGGGAAGGCGTTTTTGTGTTCCGGGCGCTCCGCACATGCGTTTGGCGCGATGAAATGCCTTGAACCATGTGTCGACCTGCTGCGGCACCGAACAGTACGGAGAAACCGTGCTGCCTTCGGTCTGGATATCGATATGGCGCTCGAACGTGCGCGCGCCCTTCGCATACGCCATAAGCATGGACGAAGTCCAGTCATGGTACTCATGGGTTGAGAATCCAATCGTGTGATGCGGATAACGGTTACGCAAGAAATCTATCTGGTTGAGTTCAATTTCGGAGTCTTCCGAGGGGTACAGCGAAACACAGTGATTGATCGCCAGCGGAATATGGCGGTTTGAAAAAAAAGTAACCAGATCGTCGATATCCTTGAGGGACGAGCCTCCGGTCGAGACAATAACCGGTCTTTTGGTCTTTGCGATTCTTTCGATCAAAATCCAGTCGTTGCAATCCGAACTGGCAATCTTGAGAATCGGAATCCCCAGTTCGCAACAGAAATCCACCGAATTTTCATCGAATGGAGTTGCCATTGGAATGCAACTGGCTGCGCGTATGGCTTGTACGAGCGTGGCGAAATCTTCTTGCCGCAGGCGAGTGTCAATGGTCTTCTTGATGTAGCGAATATCTTCGCGGTTGCGAAAGTCTTTGTGGATGAAGGTATCCACGTCGCGCAGTTGCAGCTTGATGGCTGCGCGAACATTGTTGAAGCGCACCACCTGTGAATAGTCGCCGATGATCTTCAGGCCGCGCTTGGCGTCGCCCAGATGGTTGTTTGCCAGTTCAAGTACAAATAACTCGTCGAAGATGTCATTGCCGGTCATATTAGTCAGAGGCCCATCCCGTCTTAAAGTGCCTATATACTGTGATGGTACTGTCCTTATTCCTTGATCACATTGTCCATTAGTTCAGTCTCGTCCAGGAATGGGTACATGTCCTCCAGATTAGGAGAGACGATCCGGCCGTCAGCTAACTGCCGTGCCTTTGACCGGGGCTCGAACTCCTGCGCCGGATCGAGAATAATGTCGAGCAAGGCTGGCCCGTCAGCCGCGAGCGCCTGCTCGATCTGCGGAAACTGAGAGTCTCGGTCGATGCGAACCGCTGGAATGCCATACGCCTCAGCGACCTTTACCATATTTGGGAAAGACACGCCGCTGTCTTTTCCTTCTCCGGTGAGCCGGCCGAAAAAGCCGGACTGAGTTATGCGCATCGAAAGATAACCTGAATTATTCAGGACAACGATCTTTACGGGCAGACAATGATGAACAATTGTTTGCAGTTCCTGAAGATTCATCTGCAGGCTGCCGTCGCCAGCGACGCATATAATTCGCTGATTTGGGCGCGCAAAAGCCGCGCCGATTGCCGCCGGTAAGTCATAGCCCATGGATGCGGCGCCCGAGTTAGAGACGAGTCGTTGCTCCTGTTTTAGTCGCAAAGTCTGGAAAGGAACAATGCAGGCGGTAGCATTGCCGCAAACAATAATGTCATCATCCTTGAGTTGGTTTGACAGCCATTCGACGAAGTAGTAGGGATTCAGCGGTGGTCCCGGTGCTCGCTGGCTTCCTCGAACTGCCGGATAACGGTACGAACGCTCTTTGCACCATGCCAGCCAGCGATCATGCCGCCCGGCGCGGTGGCGGGTACGGTCGCACTCTTGAAGCATGGCATATAGGAAGTGCTTGAGATCGGAGTGAACGGCCATATCTGGCTGCACTGTAGGCTTGTCGAATTCGGCGGGATCGATATCGACCTGAATCTTAAAAGCGTTACTGGCAAAAGACTGCCAGTTATAACTTGTTTGCCGAATAGTGAGCCGGGATCCCAGAATGAGTAACAGGTCGGCGCTTTGTACGGCAAAATTTCCGGCGCGATCGCCGATTGTCCCCTGGCGCCCGCAAAATAGAGGATCATCCGACGCGATCAAGTCATGCGTCCATGCCGTAGTTACGGGTATTGCAAGCCGGCCCATCAACGCGCGGAACTCACTGAGAGCGCCAGCGGCGCGCACCCCTGAACCTGCTAGAATCACGGGCCGTTTTGCGGCCTCTATACGGGCGAGAATTTCGCCACAGATGTCGGAAAGCAGGGAATGATCCGTAAGGGCTTCATCCTCCGCCGGATCGTAGGCGCGAAGCGAAGCAGGGTTGATCGATGCTGATTGCACGTCCACAGGAATATCGAGCCAGCAAGGTCCAGGGCGGCCGCTTTGCGCCAGGTGCCAGGCGCGTTCGAGATGAAAGCGGATCGAAAGCGGGTCGTCAATAAAAGCCCTATATTTGGTGATGTTCTCAACCATCGCGAGGATGTCGGCTTCCTGGTCGCCGAGCTGGCGCAGTCCGGTTAGACCAAGAGAACGCATACACGTTTCGCGCTTCACCTGGCCGGAGATCACGAGCATGGGAACGGAATCGGTCCATGCTCCGAACACGCCGTTGAGCGCGTTGATGGCGCCGGGGCCGGTAGTGACGTTGAGTACGCCGGTCCGCCCGCTGATTCGAGCGTACGCCTCGGCCGCCATGGCCGAAGCCTGTTCATGGTGGTTGCACACGTAGCGAATGCGTTTTTCGTGGCCGATGGAGTCGTTCAGATGCATGGCACCGCCGCCTGTAACCATAAAAATGTGGCGCACGCCCCAATCCGCCAGTTGCTGCGCGGTGTAATCGGAAAGTTTCATTGCAGAGTGTCGGCCGATCCTGGCCCCTTTCGTCTTATGTAAACGTCTAGCTCGCTGAATTCCACATCGTGATCGTAGGATCTAAGCTTGCGCAGCAGCGCGGCTCCAGGCATTCGTGTGCAGTCATTTTTGAGAAAAATCATCAAGTCGAAATCGTCGACTTCCAGGGAATGGGAAACTGCGGGAAGATCGCTCAATGCAAACGACGTACCCGGATCCCACCAAATTGGCAGCCCGCGCGGCGGCTCACGCCGAAACACCGCATAAGAAAATTCCATGCGCGGCCCGAAAAACACTTTGTTAGAGGGATATTTGCGGAGCACACCCTCAATCTGGCTTAGAGCGCGAGGCAGGCGCGGCCCGGAGTGCAGTCCCCGGAAAAAGCCGGTTGGAATTGTCTGGGTCGCAAAGTTCTCGAAAAACATACGCTCGCCGGCGCCTCGCACACGCAGCCGCGTAACTCCCCAGTAACTCGACAACGTTATGAAACAAACGCTTACTATGACTGTAGCTGCTCGTCCGATTCCGTCAAAGCATCGCCTACTCCACGGTCTAAAGGCGGCCACTGCCAATGCGACTACCAGAGGCGTGAGGTCTGATGTTTTGATCTCGCCATTCATATTGAACAAAGCAAGGGCTGTGCAGGCGGTTATCACGCAACATGAATACTCGCGCCAGTACTTATGCAGCTCGTCCTTATTGGCGGCAAGAATCGCAAAGAACAGACATCCAATTACTAATGCGGAGCTCACGAGTATTTGCGCTTCAACTGGAGCCCAATCCCTCAGGACGATCGATAGCAAAGGGTTACCTCGCGTCCGTGCGACCTCAGAGTAAGTGCGGAGGACGTCCATGGGACTAAGGCCGTGAAGCCGGCAGATGAGTCCGGCGCTTGTCACGCCGAAAACGAGCGCGCACAGAGCGCGTATTCGCTGACTCGCATCTCGCGTCGCGACGAGCAAAGTCACGCAGGCGCCGATGGGCCATGCATTTGGCTTGCATAAGACAAGTAAGGTGAATGACAAACTTAGGAGCGCCCAGGAGATCCAGTCCTTCGAACGCACCGAACACACCAGCGCCGATACGAATACCATTACTGCGGCCACGCTCGTAACCGGGTTGTACCACCAGAACGAACACACTACGGTTGTTCCCAGTTCCGCAGTGATCGAGAGACCGGCCGCCTCACTCGAAGAAAATCCCAGCATGCGCAGCTGCCTCGAAAGGAAAAGAAAACTCGCGACTGCAAAGACCATCATTGAGAGAACGCACGCGCTCCAGCGCAGACCGAAAACCAGAAATGCGTAGCGCGCTCCAATAAAAAACAACGGTGGTAATGTGCAGGGATAGTCCTTAAAGGGAGCAAGTGAACTGAACTGAAGCCACCCTGCCTGAATCAATTCGCTGTGGTCGAATCCGCCAAACTGCCGCATGCCGAGCAGCCAAATCGACACAGCCAAGGCGGCGCTGCCGGAAACATCCAGCGTCCATCTGCTTATGCGCACCGCCGTAAGCGCGCCGCGAAACTTGCTCAGCAAAGACAGGGCGAGAACGGAAATACCCGCGACAAGCAAATACTCCGCCACAATCGTTTCGGCAGTTCGCGTGTCGCGTTGCACATGCGCCCAATGCCATGTGACCGCCGTTGCGAAAATAAGAGCAGCAATAACAAGCATCCCGCGATAATCCAAGCCGCGGGCGCGATTTGGTGCCGGAGCTTTGGCGTGTTGGACGGCAGCGCTAGACACAGGCACCTTTCGTTCGGGCGCGTGAAGCAGCCTCTTCCTGCGCAAACCAGCAATGAGTGCGGCGAATTGCTTCTCTCAGCGGTACTTCCGCCGAAAGACTCAGTTCCTCATGCGCGCGCGCCGTCGAAGGCACATAGCGATGAACTGGCGTTCCCGGTTCTGGGGCCGCGCTAATGCTGACATCTGCATTCTGAGACACTGCGCTCCTTACTTCATTGGCGAGCGCTGCGATACTCAGCGCATCTTCAGAACCTACGTTATAGGCGCGACTGGAGCGGCCTTTAAAGAGCGTGGTCCAAAGCCAAACAGTAAGATCGGAAGCGTAGAGATACGAGCGAACGGCAGTGCCATTCCCCTTGACGCTAATCGGCTCGCCGCGCAGAGCATTCGAAATAAAATTGCCAATGGCGAAGTGCGCATCCAACTGCATGTAAGGGCCAACAAAGGCAAAGCATCGTGCGGCGGTCGTGGTCATGCGAGGCGAAGCGGCCAGCGCGCAGAGCGTTTCAGCCGCGCGCTTACCCTCGGCGTATGCCGAATGCCGATCAAGTGGGTCGGGACCTCCGTTGTAAGATTCGCTTACATGAGTAACCTCAGGCGGCTGGCTGCCGTAAACTGCGCCCGAGCTGACAAAAAGAAATCGGACGACCTGTGCGGCAACAGCGAACTGTAGCGCGCGCCGCGTTCCTTCGACGATCGTGTCGAACATCACCGGTGGCGCCTCACTGTTCAAGCGTGCGCTCGCCTCAGTCGCGGCGTGGATTACGTGCGAAAAGTCTCCGCGTGGGAAGTCGCTATGTCGAATATCGGCGGCATGCAACACAATCGCGGGATTAGTCGCAAGATGCGGTGCTTTCTGACTGAGCGTAGTGGGATTTCTTGAAAGCGCGACCGCCTGCGCCTCAAGATTCAGCCGTTCGTTCGCCCACGCGAAACTTTCTAACAGCCAGCAGCCGAAAAACCCCGTCGCGCCGGTGATCAGAATCCGCCCGCCGCGCAACTCATTCCACAGGGGTTCGGTGCGCGCAAGAATGTTATCGAGTTCGCCAGCGAGCCGGTTCGTCATAACGCCACTTACGCTCCCTGCGCAAACGTCTTCCGCAGTTGATGGAAGACGTCAGTCATGTAATGGAGCATTTGTTTTGTAATTCCTGGATACAAGCCGACCCAAAAGACGTTATTCATCACGAAGTCAGTGTTAGGCAAGTTGCCAATCACGCGCCGCGGAATATCGCGATATGCGGGCTGGCGCAGCAGGTTTCCGCTGAATAACAGGCGCGTCGCGATCTTTTTCGATTCGAGAAACCGAATCACCTGACTGCGAGTCAGCGGCGAATCCCCGCGAAGCGCGAGAGGAAATCCGAACCAGCATGGAGTGGACTGTGGCGTCGCTTCAGGTAATACAAAAATGTCATCGAGAGCACTGAGCGCCTTGTGCAATTCAACGAAGTTCTCACGCCGCGCCGCCATAAACGCGGGCAGCTTTTTAAGCTGGGCGACGCCGATCGCCGCCTGCATGTCGGTCGCTTTCAGGTTGTAGCCAATGTGGCTGTAGATGTATTTGTGATCGTATCCACAGGGTAGATCGCCCAGCGTCCAATCAAAGCGTCGGCCACATGTGTTTGATTTACCAGGTTCACACCAGCAGTCGCGTCCCCAGTCACGGAACGAATCGACCAACTTCTTCAGCGCTGGTTGCCGGGTCAGCACGCACCCGCCTTCTCCCATCGTGATGTGGTGCGCGGGGTAAAAGCTGGTTGTAGCCAGATGACCAAAGCTTCCGACCGGACGTCCTTTGTAAGTTGACCCCACGGCGTCACAGCAATCTTCAATTACCCATAAGTTATGCCTACATGCAAAAGCCATAACTGCGTCGAGGTCGAACGGATTGCCGAGCGTATGGGCAAGCATGATCGCTCGAGTACGATCGGATACCGCTGCTTCAAGGTGGGTTACATCCACGTTGTAAGTCGGAATCTGTACGTCTATAAACACTGGCACGAGCCCGTTCTGAATAATCGGATTGACTGTGGTCGGAAAGCCCGCCGCCACGGTGATGACCTCGTCTCCCTCGCGCAGGGCGCGGCTTCCCAATGTCTGCGAAGTAAGGCAGGAAAGCGCGAGCAAATTGGCCGACGATCCTGAGTTCACCAAAGACGCGCAGCGAACGCCCATGAATGCCGCGAAGTCACGCTCGAAAGTGGCGGCAAAACGGCCGGTTGTAAACCACGCGTCGAGCGATGCATCGACAAGGTGCTCAAGCTCGGCCGAATCAAATAGTTTTCCTGACACTGGCACATCGCTCTGGCCCTCTGCAAAAGGTTGCGGAGCCAACGCAACGTCATAGTATTCGCGTACAAGAACACCGATTTCTTCGCGAAGTTGGCGAGGGGTCTTGTGCATGACGAGTTACTCCGCCGCCTTTGCCATTGCCACAGGTGCGCTCAAAAAGGCGCGATACCAGGCGAGAGTGCGGTCCAGACCGGCGTCGAGGGTGAACTGCGGTTGCCAGTTGAGGACGGTGCGTGCGCGCTCGGCGCTTAGATACTGATGACGAATCTCGTTACTGGCCTGATTGAGGATTTCCGGACGCAACGAGGAGTTCATTTTCGCCAAAATCAGGTCTACCATTTCGAGTACGCTGATCTGACTTTCATTAGAGAAGTTAAAGGCCTGCCCGTGCAGAATGGGATCGTCGGCGAGACGTTCCGCAAGCAGCATGTAGGCGGCGGCGCCATCTTCGATGTAAAAATAATCGCGAATGAATTTGCCGTCGGAGCGAATCACCGGGCGTTCGCCGCGCAGCACGGAGCGGACGGTGCCCGGAACCACGCGATTCCAGTTCAAATCTCCGCCGCCATAGAAATTTCCGCAGCGCGTAATGGCCACCGGCAGCCGGTAGGTGTGCGCATGACTCTGTGCAATCAGATCGGCGCACGACTTACTTACGTCGTATGGATGGCGCCCTTGTAATGGCATCGTCTCGTTATAAGGAAGATTCGCTTGATCGCCATATGCCTTATCCGAAGAAGCGACGACGATGGACGATATCTTTGGCGACCGCCGGCAAGCTTCCAGCAGGTTCCATGTTCCCCCAATATTGGTTGAGAACGTCGAAGTCGGGTTTCGATTGGCAATTCCTACGATAGTCTGCGCCGCCAAATGGAAGACAACTTCAATTTCGTATTCACCGAGAGCGCGCTCCAGCAGGTCGTGGTCCGTAATTTCGCCGCGGACGACGTTCACTTGCGCAATTCGCCCGCTCCGCACCAACTCACTCTGTGGAACCCAATCCCGCACAAGACAGACGACATTGGCGCCCGCATCAATAAGCCGCGGAACCAGCCATGAGCCGAGCAGGCCCGTGCCGCCTGTAACCAACACCGCGCGATCTTGCCAGAACGAGCCCACTATGCTCCCACCTTCTTGGCTGCAGCTAAAGTGCCGGGTATGCTCGTTTCATCCGACCATACTTTCCATGGTGTTGCGTCGCTGGCCCATAGCTCATTGAGATATTGATATTCGCGGTAGGTATCCATCGCGTAGAAGAACCCGTCATGCCGGTACGCCATAAGTTGGCCTTCGCGTGCCAGTTGTTCGAGCGGCTCTCGTTCAAGAATGCACGCCGGCCCGCTGAGATAATCGAGCACGCGGCGGTTAAAAACAAAGAAGCCCGCGCTGATTAAGCCATTTGCTTTGGGTTTTTCCATGAAGCGCTGCACTTGACCTTGTTCGTCCGCTTCCAGAACGCCAAAGCGCGACACCGGAGGCACGGAAGTGACCGTCGCCAGTCGGCCATGCTGATGATGAAAGTGGAGCAGGGAACCTATGTTTACGTCGCTGAGGCCATCACCATAAGTCAGTAAAAAAGTTTCATCGTTGTCGAGATAGCGCGCCACACGCTGCACCCGGCCTCCCGTCATCGTGTCGAGGCCGGTATCGGCGAGGGTTACGGTAAAGTCCTGCTCCTGATGAGCACCCATGAACTCAATATGCGACTTACATCCCAAAGAGATTCGGAAGTCATTGTTCATGGCTTCGTAGTTCAGGAAATAGTCCTTGATCATGTTGCCACGATAACCAAGACACAAAATGAACTCGCGCATTCCGTAGTGGGCGTACATCTTCATGATGTGCCAAAGGATGGGCCGGCCGCCGATTTCTACCATCGGCTTCGGTCGAAATTCTGTTTCTTCGCGAAGTCGCGTGCCGAGTCCACCACACAGAACGACAACTTTCATAGCTGGGTCCTTTGCCTCGACGGAAGAAGGTGAGTGACGTCCTAATCCCGCGTGGTTACCTGCCGGTTACTGAAAGCCTGCAAGTCAGTTATCCCACACGCGCAGATTTAAGGCAGGATTACGGAAGTCACTAGATATACACAGAGGGAAAGAGGGAAGGAAAGTTATAAAAGCAAAAGTTAGTGACAGCGGCACGGAGGTGCAGTTGTAGCCAAGGCGGCCTTGGGCAGAAGGCAATCGCTGATCGATAGTTCCGAAAGTTACTATCGTCATCAGCGGGGCGTTACCAACGCACTCGGCGGCGGGCGAAAAGTTACAGGCCCTGCGCCCGTCGCTTGGGAAAGATATCTCCCACGCGCCGTATTTCCGCGCCTACGCCCTTTAACTTCTCTTCAATGTTTTCGTAGCCGCGGTCGATGTGATACACACGATCGATGATCGTCTCGCCGTCCGCCACCAGCGCGGCGAGCACCAGCGATGCCGATGCGCGCAAGTCTGAAGCCAGTACCGCAGCAGCGCTCAAAGGTGTTTTCCCTCGTACGATCGCGCGCCGTCCTTCAATTTTGATATTCGCGCCCATTCGCACGAGTTCCTGCGCGTGCATGAATCGGTTCTCGAAAATATTCTCCGCCACAACCGAACTGCCCTCGGCCTGCGTTGCCAGCGCCATGTATTGCGCCTGCATGTCGGTAGGAAAGCCCGGATATTCCTCCGTGTTCAAGTCGGCCGCCTTCAGCGGATGATCGCCCATCACGCGAATCGAATCTGGCTTCACCGAAGTTCGCACGCCGGTCTCGGCCAGCTTTTGTAACACGGCAGTTAGTAGGAGAGGATCGCAGCCGGCCACACTAAGGTCGCCGCCCGTCAGCGCGCCGGCAATAATGAACGTGCCGACCTCTATGCGATCGGAAATAATTCGATGGCGCGCGCCGTGAAGCCTGCTCACGCCCTTCACGTGAATGGTCGGTGTGCCCGCGCCTTCAATCTTCGCTCCCATGGAATTGAGCAGCGCGGCCAGGTCAGCAACCTCGGGCTCGCGCGCGCAATTCTGCATTACAGTCTCGCCATCGGCGAGGGTGGCGGCCATTAGTAAGTCTTCCGTGCCCGTGACGGTAATCTTTTCGAAAACAATTTCCGCGCCTTGAAGGCGCTCGGCCGTCGCTTCAATGTATCCATGCTCCTGCGTAATCGTCGCGCCCAGGCGCTCCAAGCCTTTGATGTGCAAATCGATGGGCCGCGCGCCAATTGCGCACCCTCCTGGCAGCGATACGCGCGCGCGCCCACATCGCGCCACCAGAGGCCCGAGTACCAGCGTGGATGCGCGCATAGTTTTTACCAGTTCATAGGACGCTTCGGGCGCAACCAGCGTTTTCGCGCAGATCGTCGTCCGATGCTGCGCGCGGCCATAGCCAAGTTCCACCTCGGCCCCCATTGCGGAGAGCAGCTTCCGCGTAGTCTCTATGTCGCGCACGTGCGGAATGTTCTCTAGAATGACCGGCTCTTCAGTGAGCAGAGCAGCCGCCATGCATGGAAGCGCCGCATTCTTCGCGCCGCTGATGCGCACCGTGCCCAGCAGAGGATTGCCGCCGCGAATAATAAGTTTGTCCATAAATGAAGAAGTTCCAACCGCGCCATGTCCGGCAAGCGAAATTGGCGCTGATTTATTCTAGCCGGCTTCCAGGCGCGATGCCCCGGCTAGAAGTGTTAATCCCAAAGACAGGAAAGGAGGCAGCGATGCCTTTGCTCACACGCTAAATACTGCGGCGAAATCCTGCGCAAAGCTGACGCACGGCACCAGAGAGAGAAGCACGCGCCAGGAAGCCTTTATGATTGCTCCTTTTGCGGTGGGTGCTGCGCTGCGGTAATCGCATTCCTCACGTGCCCTTGTGCCTGTTTCAGCGCGATGAGCGCCTGCGCGCGGGTCACTCTGGCCTTCGCCATGACCAACGCAACCGGCACGCTCTTGTGCGCGGCTTTCAAAAGCTTGCGCGCCGCCGCCCGATCTACTCCGGCGGCCTGCTCAAGAATACCGATGCCCCGCGCCGCCAGCTTCTCATTCTTCAGATGGAGGTTGACCATGAGATTGCCATACACATAGCCAAGCCGCGTCATTGCTCCAGTCGTGAGCATATTCAAAATCATTTTCTGCGCCGTGCCCGCTTTCATGCGTGTCGAGCCCGCGACCACCTCGGGTCCAACTTCGGTCACAATGCCAATGTGTGCCGCTTTTTCAAGCGGCGAAAGATGGTTGCAGACCACCGCCACGGTCTTTGCGCCCTTTGAACGCGCGTATTCGATCGCTGCGATGGTGAACGGCGTACGGCCGCTGGCGGCCACCCCAACAACAACATCGTTGCTGCGAGGCCTCTTCTTGGCCATTGCCTTGCGTCCCAGGGTGCGCGAATCTTCGCTGGCTTCAACCGCCTCCGCCAGCGCTTTCGATCCGCCAGCAATAATGAATTGCACCATCTTCGGGTCGGTATCGAATGTTGGTGGGCATTCCGCGGTGTCGAGCGCGGCAATGCGCCCGCTGGTTCCTGTGCCAACATAAATCAGTCGTCCGCCTTTGGAGAATGCATCGGCGATCCATCCCATAACCTGCGCGATCTGCGGCAACGCTCTTTTGACGGCTGCGGCCACGCGCGCGTCTTCCGCGTTGATGATGCGCGCGATCTCCAAGGCCGACCGGCAATCAAGATCCACCGACGCGGCGTTGGGCTGCTCTGTCTCCAGGATGCGAAGGCCGGTTCTTGCTTTCCCCTTCACAGATGATTCTCCATTTGCAGCGCTTCGATCACCGCATCGTGAAATGCCGGCCGCACTTGCTTGATGGCCTGATTCTGGCAGTCGGGCCACGTGCGATTGGTGAGTAGGACGACCGAAAGCTGGCGCTCGGGATCGATCCACAGCGAAGTCCCGGTGTATCCAAGATGCCCGAACGAATGCGTGGAAAAATAATTGCCGGATTGCGACGGAGCCGAACGCGTGTCCCATCCAAGTGCGCGAGATGTGCCATTGGGTGTGGATTCCCGGCGAGTGAAAAGTTCAACGGTGGCCGCCCGCAAAATTGGATGCCCGCCATTCAGAATTGCATGGGCGAAACGGGCAAGATCCTCCACATTGGAAAACAAACCGGCATGCCCGGCCACGCCACCAAGGACGCTGGCGTTCTCATCCTGCACTTCGCCCTGCACAATGCGATGACGGAAGGTGCGATCGTCGGCCGTGGGAGGAATGCTCTGTCGGATTTCGTGTGCTGGATTAAACGTTGTGTGCGCCATCGCGAGTGGGCCGAACACTTCGCGCTGGCAAAATACATCGAGCGGTTCGTCGGCCAAACGTTCAAGAGCGACTGCCAGAATAATGAAACCGATGTCACTGTATTGGGCGCGCATGCCCGGATCGGCGGAAAGTTCTGTCGCGAACGTCGCGCGCAATAACTGCTCGCGAGTGGGTGAGCGAAGAAAAAGTCTCTCGTATGCCGGCAGACCCGAACTGTGCGCGAGCAGCATTCGCAGCGTGATCTGGCTCCGGCGCGGATCGGCGGATGCGAACTCCGGCGCCACAGCGGTTACAGGAGCGTCCAGGTCGAGCACGCCGCGCTCGTACAGAATCATCGCCATCGAGGTTGTTGCAACCACTTTGGTGATCGAGGCGAGATCGAACAAAGTCTCCCGCGCGACTGCAGCGGCCGAGGCCTCATAGGTGAACCGGCCCATCGCCGTGTGCGCGATGAGCTCTCCGCGGCAGGTTACAGCCAACGAGCAGCCAGGAAACGAGCGCGCTTCAATAGCTTGGCGAAGAGTAACAAACGCGCTTCGGAAACGTTCGTCTTGCTCGCCGCTGTGCTGCGCCAGGAACGAGAAACCTTCATGCGAATTGGGGATTGAGGTCAAGGGTCGAGGTCGGGAGTCGAGGTCGACAGTAAGCTCAAGAGCTACCTCAGTGTAGCGCGAACAATCCTTGCTGCCGACCGCAGTTTTCCGGTGCGGTATTGCATTTCGGGATGCTGCCGAACGAGGAACGCCGAGCCGCTATTCCGCTTGAGAGCCATCTCGCTGTCGTGTAGAGTCACAGCATCCGTGAAAATCCAGCCTGCATTTTTTCTTTTCGTTTTGTGCGGCGCGTTCTCTTTCTGCCAGCAGCCACTCGAGTCTCGCCTGTCTGTGGTGGATTCCATCGTGAACGACGCGATTGCCCAACAGCAAATCCCCGGAGCTGTGCTCATCGTTGGTCACGATGGGCAAGTTATATATCGAAAAGCCTATGGCGACCGCGCTGTTGTCCCGCGCCGCGAGGCGATGACGCTGGACACCGTATTCGACTGCGCTTCGCTGACGAAAGTTGTCGCTACCACGATGGCCGTTATGCAGCTCTGGGAACAGGGTAAATTCCGTATGCTCGATCCGGTTGCGAAATATATTCCGGAGTTCGCACAGAACGGCAAACAGGACATTACGATTCGCCAGTTGCTGGTGCAATACTCCGGCTTGTCGGAAGACCTTGACCTCACCAAGAAGTGGGAGGGCAAGGAGACCGCGTATCGCATGGCATTTGAAATCGCACCCCAGCGGCCGCCCGGCTCCACGTTTCTCTATAGCGATGTGAATTTCATTGTGCTCGCGGCGCTGGTTGAACGCCTGTCGGGTGAATCGCTCGATGAGTATGCGACGAAGCACATCTACAACGCGCTCGGCATGAAGGAGACTCGATTTCTGCCGCCGGTTTCATGGCTGCCGCGTATCGCGCCGACGGAAGACGACGAGCATCATCCGCTTCGTGGCGCGGTGCACGACCCCACAGCGCGGCGCATGGGCGGGGTCGCCGGACACGCTGGAATATTTTCAACCGCCGACGACCTTGCGACGTTCGCGCAAGCGCTGCTCGACGGCGGGCGCGGCGTGCTATCGTCGGCCACCATCGCCAAAATGACGGCGCCGCAACAACCCGCAACTGGCACCGCTCTGCGCGGCTTTGGGTGGGATATCGATTCTCCCTTTTCAACCAACCGCGGTGAACTGTTTCCGGTCGGCAGTTTTGGCCACACCGGATTCACCGGCACTTCTTTGTGGATCGATCCGGCGACGAAAACGTATATCGTGCTGCTGTCCAATGCCGTCCACATGAACACGATCCCAGGGCATGAGAAGGGAAGCGCCGTCGCGCTGCGAAGCAAAGTAGCGACTGCGATTGCCGCGGCGCTAGCGCTTGACCCCGCCGAGGCGGAAAAGATGCGTATCGCCTCCATCACCGGATACAACGAAATGCAAAGCGCGGCGCGCAAGCTGGCTGTCCGTAATGGCAAGGTGAAGACAGGAATCGATGTCCTCGAGGAATCGCACTTCGCCCTACTACAGCCCTCGAAAAGCCGCATCCCGCGCAGGATGGGGCTACTTACCAATCAGACGGGCATCGATTGGGAGGGCCGGCGGACAATCGATGTGCTGGCCAACGTCCAGGGGATTTCCCTCACTGCAATCTTCAGTCCGGAGCACGGAGTCGCTGGCACGCTCGATGCTACCGATGTAAAGAACGCGAAAGATGCGGCGACCGGCGTTACGGTCTATAGCGTGTATGGAGGAAGCGACACGGCGCGTCGTCCGTCGCTCGACGTGTTGAAGCGGCTGGACGCGGTCGTAATCGACCTCGCCGACGCGGGCGCGCGCTTCTACACTTACGAAACGTCGGTCGGCTATTTTCTGGAAGCGGCGGCAAAGGCTGGCCTCGAGATCATCGTGCTCGACCGGCCCAATCCGATCACCGGCAGCTTTGTACAGGGGCCGGTCTCCGACGATGGCCGCGAAAGCTTCACAAATTATTTTGTCGAGCCGCCGCGGCAAGGCATGACTCTTGGCGAACTGGCCCGAATGTTTAATGCCGAGCGCCACATCGGAGCGCGCCTTCAGGTCGTGAGCATGCAGGGCTGGCAGCGCGGAGATTGGTTCGATTCGACGGGCCTCGAATGGGTGAACCCGTCGCCCAATCTGCGCGACCTGAATGAAGCTACGCTGTACACCGGTGTGGCGATGATCGAGGGGACGAACGTTTCCGTGGGCCGCGGCACCGATACGCCTTTTGAGATCGTTGGCGCCCCGTGGATCAAGGGCAGGGAACTCGCGGCTTACTTGAATGCGCGAGCGATCCCGAGCGTTCGGTTTGTTCCGGTTATTTTCACCCCGTCGTCGGGCACTGCGAGCGGCGAGCGATGCCAGGGAGTCAATCTGATCGTTCTCGACCGCAATACGATGGATGCGCCGGAATTGGGGATCGAGTTGGCATCGGCGTTGCACACGCTTTATCCGAATGATTTTAAGATTGACCGTATGCTCGATCTGCTTGCGAACAAGGCTGTGCTCGACGCCTTAACTGCGGGGGAGGATCCCCGGCGGATCGCCGAGGACTGGGAAGACGGGCTGCGGCGGTTCGTCGAGATAAGAAGCAAGTATCTGCTGTATTAGACGGGTTACAGGCGCGGATTGGCACACCTAGTGGGTATTTTGTATTAGCATTCTCGTGCTTATCGAAGGCAGGTTTTCGATGAAGATACGCTTTGTTTTTGCGATCGCTTTGCTGCTGGCGAGCATGGCTGCGGCGCAATCGACTCTTGCGCCGGATGCCTCGGCTGCCGCGGTGGATGGCGAAAAGCCCAAGCTCACGATTCCTACCGGAACAAAAGTTCCGATTGCGCTGAAGCAGGCGATCTCAACCAAAACCGCCAAGGAAGGCGATCCGGTCTATGCCGAGACTGTATTTCCATTTGTTTTGAATGACCGCATCGTGATCCCCGCAGGCACCTATATTCAGGGCCGAATCACACGTGTGGAGCGCGGCGGACGGCTCAAAGGCCGCGCGCAACTCCTGATCCATTTCACTTCGATAATTTATCCCAGCGGCTACACGGTTATGCTGGGCGGCTCTGTCGAGAACGCTCCTGGATCGGAGAAGACCTCGATGAAGGATTCGGAGGGAACGATCCGCCAGGATAGTGATGTGGGCAAGAAGGCGCGCGACGTTGCGGGCGCAGCCTCTACTGGTGCGGTGATTGGCGCGGTGGCCGGCGGCGGCAAGGGCGCGGGGATTGGCGCCGGGATTGGCGGTGTCGCCGGCATGGCAATCGCTCTGCTAACGCGCGGCTCGGATGTGAGACTCGAGACTGGTACGTCGATCGAGATGGAAATTCAACGCGATGTGATTGTCGATGCGAGTCGCGTTTGGGTGGAGGCTAGTCAGGGGAAGGCGGCGCAGTAAGACGGGCCGGCCCGGTTTGAAATCCAGTTTTCGTCAGCCGCTAACGCCCAATCCGTTTAACTGGCCATTGCTCGGATTTTGTTTTCAAAGTGTATGGCATTCAGAGGCTGAGGGAAAAACCCTATTTCAATGTAAACATGGCATTGACATGAGCTGTCACGGTCACATTCTGCGGGCTGAATTCTTCGGTTGGCGCGGGAGCATTCGCCATTGCAGCCATCGATTTCATGCGGGCCATCGGTGCCATAATACGGACGTTCTCAAACGTATCAATCGATGCATATGAAAGTTCGCCCAGTGTTCGTCCGCTTGCATTCGCCAGCGATTGCGCCGATGCGCGCGCACGACGGTAGGCATCGGCAACGGCCTTGCCCTTAGCCTCATCCGTCGCTTCTAGAATGTAACTCAACGATTGGCTCTCACCCACGCTGGCATCGGCGAGTTGCTGCGTTATCGGCCCAATCTTCGAAAAATCCTTAAGCTTCAGACTAACGCTGGTGGTCACCTGATAGCCGATGATCCGATGCTTCGCATCCTTCCAGTTGTATTGCGGATTGACGGCAAAGAATCCGATCTCAGCCGATTTGGGATCGACGCCGTTGTTGCGCAGGACCTGACGGGTCTGCTCGGCCTGCTTCGAAGCCAATTCATAGGCCTCCTTGGCGGTATCGGCCTGCGCGGAAATATTGAACTGGATGACTGCAGTGTCGGGCGCGGTGTCGAATTTTCCGTCGGCTCCCACGTAAATCGTGTTCGGCAACGCGGTGACATTCGGTGTCTGCGCCAGCAGAGCCATGGCCAATGGGAAAATTGCGACGACGGTGAGGCAAAAGGACTTCATTCAAGGGCTCCTTAGAGGGAGAGTGCCTGCTCCCTTATACACTTCATTCTAGGAACGCGCCGAATGATGGATATTGCGCCGAGGAAATTGCCGCATGCGGCGAAAAAGTCAAGCTCGGCTGTCGCGTTTGCTGCGCCTACCGGGACGTCTACAAGGGATTGAGTTGTTCGCGGGATAACTAGCGTTTCTGGATGCCGGCAGTTGTGCCGGCGACCAGCGGGACAGACTTTTGTGAAATGTTATTTTTGCTGTTCACGTCATCGCGCAGGCCCCGCCAAAAGCTCACAGGAATCTCAAGAAATATTTTCACAAGGTGAGGATCGAACTGAGTTCCGGAGCAACGTATGATTTCCTGCTGCGCCGCTTCGTAACTTTGGGCAGGACGGTAGACGCGGTCCGAGGTCATGGCATCGAGCGTATCGGCGATGGAGAATATGCGAGCGCCGAGCGGAATCTGATCTCCCTTGAGCTGCCGCGGATAGCCCGTTCCATCGAAAAACTCCTGGTGGGCGTAGACGATTTCCGAGGCTTCCGCGAGAAATGGGATCCTGCTCAACATCTCGTAGCCAAAATAAGCGTGTTCCTGCATGACCGCCATTTGTTCGGGAGTGAGCTTGCCGGGCTTTTTCAGGATCTCGTCGGGGATCGCCATTTTGCCAATATCGTGCAGCCACGCGCCGCGAGCGATTACATCGATTACTTCATTCGAGAGTTCCATCTTGCGCGCGATAGCGATGGCATAGGCGGTGACTCGGCGGGTGTGGCCGAGCGTTTCGGCGTCCTTAAGTTCGAGCGAGTACCCAAATGCTTCCAAAGTGATGTCGTAGGATTTTTTAAGATCGACGAGGGCTTGTTGCAGTTCCTGGGTGCGGCTTTCAACCAGACCTTCCAGCCGGGTACGATAGGCGTCATTTTCGCGTTTCAGACGGCGATGCTCAAGCGCGCGGCGGACAGTGGCGAGCAATTGATCACGCTCAAACGGCTTGAGCAGGTAATCGTAAGCGCCATTGCGTAACGCCTGCAGCGCCACGGAGAGGTCGTGCACGGCGGTAACCATCACGACAGGCAAATCCGGATAACGTTCCTTCGCACGCTCCAAAAGGGCGATCCCGTCCATCTCCGCCATCATGAGATCCGAGAGAACGAGGTCGAATTCCACGCCCGATTCAAGAATCGACAACGCCTCCACGCCGCTCGCAGCCTGTTGGGACTCGAACTGCGCACCACCGAGCATGGAAGAAACGATCTCGCGAATCGTTTCTTCATCGTCCACCACCAGAATTCGTTCTTTGGGCATAGTCTGACCTACATCTATCGCTCATTTTAGGGCTGGAGTTCACATTCCGAAAGTAACCAATTGGAGGCGGAAATCGGGGAATCGCCGCTGCCCGCGTGATATTTAAGAGCCTTGGCAGCCGTGCGCTCCTTATGATCCCTGCCCTCCCGTTTGGAAATTCGGTAGGCGCCATGTCCGTACTGTCCATGACGGAAAGGGAAATTGCCGCCTTGATCGTGGTGGCGGTCAGCTTGTTGTTTTTTCAGGCCTTCCGCGAACGCTATCTGCTTGCCTGGGGCGGTGGGTGGATGGCATACGCTGCCTTCCTCTTCCTGACGCGCGCGGGCGGCATTCATCCGGCTTCGAGTTCGATCACGGCCTTTGGCGAGACCAATTTTGTTCTCGCGATTGCCCTTTTGGCGGCGGCTGCCATGATGTCGGCACAATCGTGGCGTGCTATGACCGGCCTGATCGCGGTTTCGTGGGCGGTACTGATCTGCGCCGCCTTGCGCGCTCTTTATTTTCCGCAATCCGGCCCCGCGCAGTTGGTCTTGGAGGCCGGATGTGCATTGATTGCCGCCCGTGCGGGATATGAACTGGTGTGCTCCAGGCTGGGCGGAATCGGTTTTGGAACGGTCTTGTTCTCCGCCGGATTGATCGCGCTCAATCTGAATTTGTTGCCGGTGCGCTACCGCATTCCGGACGAAGCCAGCTTGCTGGTGGAAATTCTGCTCGGGTCGAGCATGTTGCTGGTGGCTCTGGACGATTCCCGTGCGCGCACGCGGCGACTTGCCATTCTTAACGAACTTTCGGCCGCCATTGCCCGCAGCTCAAGTCATGCTCCCATGATGCAGGTTGCGCTGGAGAAACTTCATGGTGCGATTGGCAGCAAGGCGGCATGGTTCCGGTTGATAGAAGCTGACAGCATAGCGCCCACGCAGCACATTGGTTTGTCGGGGGAATTTTTGCGCGCTCTGGATCATGCCGGCCTGGGCGCCACGCTCAGTGAGATCCTGGAAGCGAAGCGGGCAGCCGTCGTCAAAACGCGGCAAGCACCCTCGCCGGTGCGTGACCAATTTGTTAAGAGCGGCATCCATCAAATTATCGTGGTGCCGGTGCTCGGCAAGACGTCCGTGATCGGAACCCTGTCATTCGCCTGTTCCCCTTGGCGGAGGCATAACCGCGAAGAGCTCGAGTTTTTGGAAATTGCCGCCCAGAAAATGGGGATTGCGGCGGAGAACCTGCGTTTGCTGGAACAGGTGATTCGTTCGCAGCGGCAGTGGATGAATACCTTCGATTCCATTCAGGACTCGATTTTGGCGCACGATACCGAAAATAGAGTCCTGAAGATGAACCGGTCGTTGCTGCTGCGGCTGGAGAAAGCGCCCGCGGATGTTTTGGGCAATTTGTGCGAATCGGTACTGCCGCGAAAATACGCGTGGCAGGGCTGTCCATATTGTGACCGGGGATCCGGGCTAACGGAAGGCCTCGATCCGTGCTTTGGAGGCCAGTCGGTGGTCTCTACTTCCTCCTACACGGAACAAGGTGGACAGCAGAAGGGCACGATCCATGTTGTACACGATACGACCGACCGCCAGGTAGCCGAAGAAAAATACCGGACGCTGTTCGAGCAGGTGCAGGAGGGCGTTTTTGTAGCGACGCTGGAAGGCGATCTGCTCGATTGCAACGATGCTTTCGTCACCATGCTGGGCTATGGCAGCCGCGATGAATTGATGGCGCTCGATCTGGCGAGCGTTTTGGGCGCGAATGTGCAAGAGCGCGACCGCTTCCGTCATGAACTCGACGCTCATAATTACGTTCGCAACTTCGAAATGGTGGTGCGTCGCAAAGATGGAACGCTGCTGACGGTGGCGCAAAGCTCTTTTGCCACGCGCGACGCGACCGGTCGCATTGAGCGTTACCAGGGATTTGTTCTGGATATCACGGAGAAGAAGCGCTCGGAAGACGAGATGCGCCGGCGCAATCGCGAATTGAATGCACTCAATGCCCTGGCAGTGATCGCGACGCAATCGTTCGATCTTGACGAAATACTGAATCTCACTCTGCGTCAGGTTGTTTCGTTGTTTGGAGCGGACACAGGATCGGTTTACCTGGCAGGCGAATCCGAAGGAATTTACCGCAGGCGCGCGAGTTGGGGGCCGCGCAGCGAGGCGCGCGGCCGCATGGGCGAGGTGACATTCCCCGAAGGCCTGGGTGATCTGGTGATGCGCTCGCGTGCCGAGGTGGTGGGTCCCGATTTCCTCCCGCACCTTCCGCCGGCAGTAGTTGAGTTCGCATGCGCCGACCGGTTGCCTTATTGGATATGGGTTATCTTGTGGAGCAAGGACAAGCCGGTCGGAATTATGGGAGTGGCCAGCAGGGAAGACCGGCACTACTCCAGCAATGACGAGAATCTGCTGGTCGCGATCAGCCGGCAATTGGCCACGACGATCGAGAAAGTACAGCTTTACGAGGAAACCTGCCGTGCCTACGAAGACCTGCGCCGCACGCAGGAACAGCTCCTACAAAGCGAGAAGATGTCGGCCGTGGGGCAACTGATATCCGGCGTGGCGCACGAATTGAACAATCCCCTGACCGCAATCCTCGGATACGGGCAGCTTTTGGAGAGCATGGACCTCAGTGAGCGCGCCGCCGATTACGTCGGCAAGCTGTTCAAACAGGCACAACGGACTCAACGCGTGGTGCAGAATCTGCTCTCATTCGCGCGCCAACGCAAGCCGGAAAGGCAGAATGTAGATTTGCGCCGCGTTCTGGATGAAACCCTCGCGCTCCGCGAGTACGACATGAGGGTCAACAACATTGTGCTCGAGCGCGACATCTCTGCGGACTTGCCCACGGTAGTCGGCGATCCACACCAACTGGAGCAGGTGTTTTTGAATATTATCAACAACGCCATGGACGCGATGATCGAGGGCGCGGGTAAGCGAGTGCTGAAGATAAACATCGCCAAGAAAGATGATTTCGTCTGCGTGGAATTTGCTGACACCGGTCCCGGCATCAAAGGCATCAACCGGATTTTCGATCCTTTCTACACTACCAAGTCAATTGGCAAGGGAACTGGCCTGGGCTTGAGCATTTGCTATGGGATTGTGAAGGAGCACAACGGCGAAATCGTCGCCCGCAATCGCGAAGAAGGCGGAGCAGCGCTTGAAGTGCGCTTGCCGGCAAGCGAGAAGGCGCCTGTTGCGGAAACTGCGACGACCGTCCGCCGCGAGTCGGTGCTGGCTGGGCGCATTCTGCTGGTCGAGGACGAGGAAGCGGTGCTGGAATTTGAACGCGAAGTTCTGATGGGAGCGGGCGCCGAAGTAACTACCGCAATCAGCTTCGACGAACTGAAAGAGCGCCTTCGCAAGAACGAGTTCGGCGTCATCGTCATGAATGGACGCATGCCGGGAAGTGCCAGCGTGCAGGAGTTATATCGATCGATTGCCGCCGAGCGCAGTGGCATGGAACAGAAATTATTGTTGACCTTCGCCAGCGTAACCGACGCCGAGACTCGCGAGTTCCTGCACAGCCATAACATATCTTCGCTGGCCAAGCCCTTTGAGGTTGCGGACCTTATCGCACAGGTTCGCAATGTGATTCAAAAGAATGGCAAAACAGCACCGGCGGGCGAGGAAGCCAAGACGCTTTCCGCTGGAGCGGGCGGGTAAATCAGGCCGCGGACGCTAAAGCTGTGCTTTCAACCCGCGCATCATCTCCGCAATTAACTTCTCATTACGCCGATACCAGCGCCAATGGCCTTCGCGCTGCGCTTCAACCAGCCTGGCTTTCAAAAGAATTTTCATGTGATGGGAAACGGTGGGCTGCGCCAACTTCATCCGCTGCTCAATATCGTAAGCGCAGAGGCCGCTCTCTTTTCCAATCGAGTTCCCATCCTTTTCCTTCAGCGCGCGCAAAATGCGGCGCCGTGTCGGGTCGGCAATGGCGTGCAAGAAAAGATCGAGTTGGGCAGTTGATGAGAACATTGAATTGCTGATCTCTGACTTAATTTGTAATTGGAAATCTGCGACCAGGCAACACAGGGAACAGCGGCAGCCGGTTTTCAAATTACAAATCAGAAATTGCCTCTACTTTTTCAATATTGGATTGTAGCCGTCGGCAATCAGGCGAGTGCGCATCGCGTCGGCTTCTTTAATCTCCGCATAAGGACCCACTTGTACGTGGAAAAACTTGTCCGCCGGGGGATTATTCACGGCAAACGCGGGATACTGTTTTTTCTTCAGCGCTTCCACCAGCGATTCGGCGTCTTCCTGGCGGCTGACCGCTGCCACCTGTACGTAGTAACTGCCGGCAGTGGAAGCGGCACCGTTTGCGGGTACTGAGTTCGGCAAGCCTGCCGCCAATGTTGATGACGAGTTCGTAGTCCCCGCTGGAGGGTGACTTCCGCCCGGCGCGGCGGAACCATGCGACTCGGGCGCCGCAGCAGCCGCGTTCACGCCACGGCTCTTATCTGCGTCTTGATCTACGTGAGATGCTGCCTTGCCGTCGGTATCCCCAGTTGTTGGCCGCATCCCGCCCGCCGCCGCAACTGAGCCGTTCATGCCGTCGCCGCCGAGGGCGAGTGTAGTTTTTCTGCCGAGTGAAAATCCAATGGCAAAAAAGACCGCGCAGACCAGAACGAATACAAAAAACACAACCAGCATCCGGCCCGTGCCGAGAGTAATTTCCGTATCCTTTTTCGAAGTGGCCATGACAATAATTGCGCCGACGGCTTGTACTTACGACGGTTCGTCGGCTTTAACTCCCTGAACCTGCTACCGGTGTTGCGGCTGGCGGCTGTCCTCCAAGCATCTTCTGAAGGCCAGAAAAGAAATCGACGGGCACCGGAAACACAACAGTGGTGTTTTTCTCCACGCCAATTTCGGTAAGCGTTTGCAGATAACGCAGCTGCACGCTGACCGGCTCTGTTGCCAGCAAGTGCGCGGCGTCAACTAATCTTTGCGCGGCTGAGAACTCGCCCTCGGCATGAATGATCTTCGAGCGCTTTTCGCGTTCTGCCTCGGCTTGCTTCGCCATAGCGCGCAGCATCGATTCCGGCATATCAACCTGCTTCACTTCGACGTTCACAACCTTCACGCCCCACGGCGCAGTGTGCGTGTCAAGAATGCTTTGCAACCGCAGGTTGATCTTTTCACGATGAGCCAGCAATTCATCGAGCTCCTGTTCGCCGAGCACCGAGCGCAGCGTGGTTTGTGCAAACTGCGAGGTCTGGTAAACGTAGTTGGAGACCTCGACAACCGCCTTATTTGGATCGATCACGCGAAGAAAGATTACCGCGTTGACCTTCAGCGTAACGTTATCGCGCGTGATGATGTCCTGCGGCGGTACTTCAAGCGCCTCTTGCCGCAGCGACACGCGAACAATGCGGTCAATCGGGGCAAAGACGAAAATCACACCCGGCCCCTTTGCTGTGCCGAGCAGGCGGCCCAGGCGGAAGATTACTCCGCGCTCATACTCGGCCAAAATCTTGATCGAGCTGAGAATGTAGATGATAAAAATGACAACCACAACAGCAGCAACGGGAAACCCGAGATCCGGCATAAATGCCTCCAGGTAATTCTTATTCGCAAGTCATGTTAGGTGTCTATGCGGATTGTAGCGCAAGGCAGCGATTACAGGCCGTGAGGAGCGCGTATTCGCCGTTATTGAGCGAGGTGCGGGCAATCGCGACCTATGGATAGGCGAAAGGGCGCTCTTCGCTGCTGGTCCAGAAATAGACCAGAATAATAGCACTCGCGAGCGCTGCATACGCGCACCACAGCGATGTGAAGGCATACTGTTTGAACGCCATCACTACCAGAAGGATTGCCAGGTTCGCCACGCCAAAGGCCACCATCATCCTGACCTTGGAAAAGAACAGCGAGCCACAGGTTGCAATTACGTAGAGCACCGCTACCGCGGTATTGTTAGTGGCTTGGTTGATATACACAATACTGTTTCCGCGGATGTACACCTGCAATGGATACGCCGTCAGCGCCCACAAAATATAAAGCGTCGTGCCCCCGCCCAGCACAAGGAAGGGCCGCATGCGTTGACGGCTCTTCGCGTCAGGCTCGAACAGCAGCACGCTGAGCGGCAGAAGGAAAGGGAGCAACCCCTGCGCATAAAGCATAAACG
Organism: Terriglobales bacterium; assembly: GCA_049589875.1. Classification (GTDB taxonomy): domain Bacteria; phylum Acidobacteriota; class Terriglobia; order Terriglobales; family Acidobacteriaceae; genus Acidiflorens. Next base: position 13,864 of record JBAWBR010000102.1, on the reverse strand, counting down.
CCGCGCCCATGTCGCGCGCCACCACAGGCGAAAGAATCCCATCCAATCCCAACCAGACGAAGCCCTCAATGAACTGATGAAGGGAGAAAAGCAAAGGCAGCGCCGCGAACAGCAGTTCGCGCTTGTGCTTCACTTTTGTCAACGTCACGGCGCCCGCGGCGCCCAGCACCCCGCTTCCGATAAAGTTTGCCGTTGCCGAAAAACACATGGCCACTCTCCGCGACCATTACATTACCATCGCGGAGGCCAAAGTGTTTCCAAGCTTGTGGGGCAGGCGCTGTAAGTCTACTTCGGAAAAGAACTCATGTTGGCCAATGCACAAATGAGCGAAGTCGGAATGGCGGCCAAAAGCGGGCGCGAACCTTGCCCACCGGATTGGACTCTTAACCTGGGATTAACCTGCGGAGAGAAGAATTTGCGATATACTTTCACTCCTGTTAGCCACAGCGGCTCCCGCTAAATTTCGGCCCGACGGATTAAGACGAACATGCAGAAGCTGGAAGTTTTATGTATAAGCAATCTCTTGTTATTCTTCGCTTTCACTGTCCTCATTGGTTTTTCAGAAGCTCGTGCCGAGGTCACCGGACAAATCCGTTCGGACTTCTCGAAGAGAATTGAAGTTGTACCTGGCGTCACGGTCAACGCCGTCACCACATGGTATTACGTCAACTGCGTGTCAGTAGGCGTGGGTTCCTACAGCACGACGGTCGCGCCGAAACATGGGGACCTCGCATTTGCCGATGACAGTTTGCCGATCCCCGGCTGTAACACTGGACCACAACCCGCGACAATCGCATTTTATACCTGGACAGATACCAGTTCCCTGTCGACAACGGATGATTTCCAGCTCATTTATTCGGTGAATGGGTTGTCAGAGACAATCGATGTCCATGTCGACCTGACTAAGCTCAAAATCCTCTTTGACGGCAAGGTCGTCACGGGCACGGAAGAGGTAGCGATCGGTGAGCAAATCAACTTAAGCCTGAACATCCCACCTCCGCAGTCGAACCAATGGATTATTACCGGCGATCCAATTGGAGGGCGCACACCGACAGTTAACTTTTGCTCTCAAACGGTCGCTCCCCAGAATTGCGTCGGAGGCGTGCTTCCGATGCCGAGCTTGACGCAGCCAACCGTTACTTTCTATTGGGTGAAACCCGGCACCTTTGAAGTGAATGTCGGCGTGAAGCGCACAGATGGAACGATGTTGTCCGCCAATGCCAGTTTCAACGTGATTGCCCCGTCGGCATTCAGCCTTACAGGCAGTTCGCCCGGCGTAACTCAGCTTCTACCCTCCGGATCTCCCACGCGACTCTCCTGCGGTGACCCGCCCGGTTCACCGTGCCTCCGCTACGATGCTTCTGTGACTACATCGTTTAAGGACAGACTCGAATTTGTTCAAATACTGAATCTGTACACCGACGATATAGAAATGCAGGGGGGCCAGCACTACAGTTGCTCCTCCGGCAATGGTCTCGACAACAATTATCCATTTCTTCCGGAGATTTCAGAGCCCGGCGGAGGATATACGTGGGATGCTCCTGACCTCCCGCTGGCGACACCTGCTCTTCAAGGAACGCCAATCTCACATGATGTTACGTTCTGGGCGACGATGTATTTGCTGTGGAAAGCGGAGCGGCCGAATTCCATTTTTGTCCCCTTGGCCTCGAGCGAATGGAAATGGCATGCGAAGACTGTAATGAAAAAGGGGGCGTGGAGCATTGAGTCGGCGAGTGTTGTCCCTAGTCCCTACGTGCCGACTGATGAGTTGACTTGGCAGGTCATAACCTCAAACGGCGATCCCGACCAATGCACATCGACCTCAAATTAAAGAGAGGGCGTTGCTATTTGGCGCGGTGGTTTTCTTACAGGGCACGCTCAAGCCCACCCAAGGCCGAGTGGAACACCGTGAGGTATTCGCGTGGCTAGGCCATCACCGGTCTCGTCGCCGCCACCGGATCTACCCGTAGGGTTAGGCCGTCGACATGCCTGACTACTATGCGCTCTCCGGCGGCGATGTTCAGGGTGGAGACTGCGTCCCAGATTTCGCCGTGGATTCTCACTTTCCCCGCTGGTGACAGCGGAGTTTCGGCAACACCGACTTCGCCGATCAATCCTTGCTCCCCGGTCACGACTTTGTTGCGCCTTGCGCGCACGGCGATGCTCATCAGAAAAGCGGTGATGATTCCGAGTGGAATGCTTACCGCCAGCGCGGTCACAAGGCGCACACGCATTTCGGGGATGGGACCATCGACCAGCAGCAGTCCTCCGATGACGAGCAGGGAAATACCGCCAATGGTGAGCACTCCATGGGTAGCGAATTTGGCTTCGAGAGCAAATAGCAGAAACGCGCCGACGATGAGAACCAGCGCGGCAAACCGAACCGGCAGAAGATTGAGCGCGAATAGCGCCAGCAGAATAAATACCACGCCCACTGTGCCGGGGATGACCGCGCCGGGATGATTGAACTCTGCATAGAGCGCGAGCGCGCCGATAGCCAGCAATATGAACGCGACGTTCGGATCCATGATGTAGCTAAGGATGCGCTGCTTGAGCGTCATGCGATAGTCGCGCACCGGCTGATCGATGAGATTCAGCGTTACGGTCGAGCCGTTAAAGCGCTTGAAACTTTTGCCGCTGAGCTGGCGGAAGAGATCCTGCTCGGTGGGTGCGACATATTCGATCAGCTTTTTGTCGAGCGCCTCCTGATCCGTGAACGATTTTGATTCGCGCACGGCGCTCTCGGCCAGTTCGACATTGCGTCCGCGCTTGGCGACCACCGATCGCATGAGAGCGGCCGCGTCGTTCTCCAGCTTTTGCTTCATCACGTCATCCATCTTTTCGCCGCCCATGATGACGGGATGTGCTGCGCCCGTGTTGGTTCCGGGAGCCATGGCCGCGATGTCGGCGGACTCAAGTATGAAGAAACCAGCCGATGCAGCGCGGCTTCCGCTGGGAGTCACATAAATGATGACTGGAATTTTGGATGCGACAATCTTCTCGATGATCTCGCGCGTGGAATCGACCAATCCGCCGGGCGTGTTGATTTCGAGCAGCACAGCCTGATCGTGATTGGTCTCCGCCGTTTCGAGCGCGCGCCCAATGTATTCGGCGGTCACGGGCTGAATGGCATCGTCAACGACGATTTTTAATACGTCAGCGGAAGAAACGGCGGCGAAGAGAAGGATCGTAAGCAATGTGACGACGAGATCGCGGACGAAAGTTGAGGGCTGACACCGGACAGCCGACGACTGCGAACTACGAACCGCGAACCGGGAACTGTGAACTGTTTTCATGGTTGCGCTTTCCCCGCCAGCTTGGCGGCCAACGTGCGCTTCAAATCCTGTGCAGTGCGATTTCCCGGCTCCAACTGCAGGACGCGTTCGAGACTTTTCGCAGCGGTATTCGTGCGATCCTGGCGCAGGTCAAGACGGGCAAGAAGCAAATATGCGTCCACCGATTCGTGGATGCGGAGCGAGGCTTCCGCTTGAGTGCGCGCTTCGTTCGAATCTCCGCGAGCGTCGGCGAGTTCGCCGAGAGCAGTAACGGGCGCGGGACCTGCCGGATCGATGGTTGCGGCATGACGAAATTCGGATTCCGCGTCGCCGAAAAATCCGTGCGCAAGCAGTTCCTTTCCCAATTCGAGATGATAGCGTGCCCGCGTGTTGGGATCGGCATGGGCGAATTGCTGTTCCGCCCAGGTCTGAATCTGAATCGTCATCTGCCGGAAAGCGCTCTCGGGATAGTTGCGCTTCAGGCGCTCAGCCGGCAGTTTTATGGCGCCAGCCGCAGTACTATGCGCGGCGAGCGAAAGCTCATTGAGCAGCGCCGCCGCTTCGGCGTCGTCATGGCGGCGCTCCAGGGCAAGGTGCAATTCATCGGTTAGGGCGGATTTATCGCCACTGCGAGCGAGCGCGAGCGCAAGATTGAAATGATAATCAGGGTCGCTCGGATCGTCTTGAATAGCCTTCTCAAAGTAGGCGGCGGATTTTTTCTGGCCGAGGCGGGAGGCGACGACTCCGAGATTGTTGTAGACCTCGGCCAGCGGCAAGCGCGAGGCGACAAATTGAAATGCGCTTTCGGCGGACTCATAATCGCCGCGCGCATAGCTGCTTAACCCAAGATAAAAGTTTGCTTCGCGCGCCAGTGGCAAAGAGGGAGAAATCTTCTCCAACGCGGCAATAGCGGAGTCATACGATTTCTGCCCAAAATAAGTCTTCCCCAGTTCGAGGGAGGCTTGGGCGAATGACGGGTCGGCGCTCAGGGCGACTGTAAAATATCGTGTCTTCTCGCTGGGCGCGGAGGCAAGAATACCATGTATGTAATTATCGAGCGCATCCAGCCGCAAAAGCGGAACCCCGGCAATGTATTTATCCTTTGGTATGGAAAAATCTGTACGTATCTGATGAAGCAAATCCCATGAAAGCGCGGATTGGACTTGTCCAAGCTCACTGAGGCGGGCGCTTTCCGTCACACTGGGCAAGAGCCGGGGCGCGCGCATATCAAGCAATTGAGCGGTCGCGGTCGCATTTTCACCATCAATGCGGTAAGAACCGAGTACGGCATAGTCAAGGTCCATTTGCTCGGTTAGCCGATAAAGCGTGGCGCGCGAGGGATGCAAGCCCGCCGGAATGCCTTCGCGATCACAGGCCTGAAGGCGCTCCTCGCGGGTGGCAACGTAGAGGACAGGTGAATCGAGCTGCCAGCGCAGGGTTTCGGCGAAGCCTTCACCTAGCCACTCCATGGCCGGCGTGAGGGAAGTATTTTCAAAAGGGATAATGACAAGTGTATGACCCGCCGGATGCGGCGTCTGCTGGGCGGGAAGAGTCGCGCAGGAAAGCAACGAAACAGCTAGTAGGCGAAAGCCACGTCTCACGGCAAGTTCATTATATCGGGAGCGGCGCAAGTCATTCCTAAGCGACGCAAGTGTGGCCGCGACCGGGAAAAGTCACAGCCCGGATTGTGGCGCGGGAACTTTCCACTGGCTTCGTCTGGCGGCTCCGCATACACTGCTTTTTCACGCGGCGTTTTCACACATTGACCATTTACGATCACGCAAAGTTTCGAGAAGCAGCCTGGCGCGTGCTGCTGCCGCCAGCTCGCGACATCATTTTCATTTTCTTGTTCTGGTCATTGCTCGCTGGAACACTATCGAATCGGCCTTTGGCGGACCCCGACATAGGCTGGCATATTCGCACTGGCGAGCAAATTCTAATTACCCACACGCTGCCGCGAATCGATCCGTATTCCTCAACTATGCTCGGCCAGCCCTGGTTTGCATGGGAATGGCTTTATGATCTGGCTCTAGGTGTTCTCTACCATTTTTGCGGGTTGAACGGTGTGGTCTGGCTTTGCGCCGTTCTGGTGGCTTCCACGTTTACGATCTTATTAAGTCAACTGCTCAAGCGCGGGACTGGACTACTCCTGGCAATTTTTCTAATGCTGCTGGCTGAGGCCGCGGCGACCATTCATCTTTTCGCACGACCCCATATCGCGAGCTGGCTGCTGGTGTTGCTGTGGTTCGTTGCGCTGGAACGACGGGATTTGGGACTCACATCGCCTCGATGGCCGCTCTGGTTTTTTCCGGCTTCCACACTGCTGTGGGTGAACCTGCATGGCGAATGGGTGCTCGGCTTCGCGCTGCTTGCGATTTATATTTTCTCTGCGATCGTCGAGAGTTGGAGATCGCAGGATCCATTCGCTGCGCTCACAGCGGCGAAACGCGCTCGAAGCATGGGGTGGGCGGGTGCGGCTTCCGCGCTCGCGACATTCGCAAATCCTTATGGTTGGCGGCTGCATGAGCATATTGTTCGCTACCTCACAGACCGCTATCTGATGGACCGCATCTCCGAGTTTCGCTCGCCTAACTTTCATTACTGGCCGGCTCGTTGCTTTGGCGTGATCCTTGTCCTGACGGTGTTCGCGTTTGCCAGCCATCGAAAAGACGTGCGAATCAGTCACATCCTGGTCGCCCTGCTTGCGACCTACATCGGACTGTTGTCGTCGCGGAACCTCCCCATTTCTTCCATGCTGCTCGTTCTGATCATCGGCCCAATGTTGTGGGGGAGCTTCGTCGTGCTGGCGGAAACGCCCGGCGCATGGGGGTGGGTGCGGCGTCGTGCCGCCGGCATGGACAGCTTTTCCAGCCGAATGAGTGCCCAGGAATTGCACTTGCGCGGCCATTTGTGGCCCGTCCTGAGCGCAATTGGCGCGCTCCTCGTGTGTTTGCAGGGGGGATGGTTCGGATCGCGGCATGTGATCCACGCGCAATTTGAGCCGAAGTGGGTGCCCGTGGCTGCCGTGGATTTCCTCGGAAATGAGCCGAGCACTGAGCCCATATTCTCTAGGGATTCATGGGGTGGCTATCTTATTTACCGCCTCTACCCGAAGCGGCTGGTAGTAGTTGACGACCGTCACGATTTGTATGGGTCGAATCGAATCCGGCAGTTGCTTGTTCTTATGCAGGGCGAGCCAGAGTGGAGGCGGGCTCTCGACAAGCTACGCGTTCGCACCGTTCTGTTGCCCGCCGGGTCGACGCTTGCCAACCTGCTGCGCGAATTGCCTCAGGAGTGGTCCGTTGTGTATGAGGACAAACTCGCGGTCGTTTTTGAAAAGCGTTAGCCCTTAATATTTACCCGTCGCCAGGATCGAGTTCGCGCTTGTAATGTTAAGATCTGCAACCTCTGCGCGGCGGCAACATCTGATGTAGTTGGGCTGGGGTCGAATTCCGCCCACGGGAATTTTGAAAATTCCGCAAGAGAGTCGCGCCAGTAGAGTGTAATTCGTCAAAGTCGACAAAGTGGATAGAGAGAAAAGCGCATGCGGGTGAACAGGCAGTGCCGATGTCCGGAGGGTTGCCGGTGAGCACGCAGTGTGTACCATTCCGGCAGATTCCACACACCACCCGCCTTTTTCTCGATTACCTTTCCTATGTTCCTTCCGTACGCGGCCTCTATGCCCGTTCCCCAGATTTTGCAGAATGGCTGAATGATGAAGCGCCGCTCGTGCGTTACGATCAGGATCGGCGCGCAAAAGTCGGCGAAATTCTTGCCCGCCAGAATCGGTCGTGGGGAGCCTCCCCCAAGACGCTGGCGAATCTGGAGCGCTTTCGCCGCGGAGCGCTCACAATTGTTACAGGACAGCAGGTCGGCCTCTTTGGCGGCCCGCTATTTTCTATCTTCAAGGCGCTGACTGCGGTCAAACTGGCGGAGCAGGCCACGGCTGCCGGGGTTGATTGCGTTCCAATCTTCTGGCTGGCAACCGAAGATCACGACCTCGCCGAGGTTAATCACACATTTCTGCTTTCCCCGGAAGGCTCTCCGGAGCGGATTGCGGTGGAGAGCCGCGGAATTCCCGACGCGCCGGTGGGGGCCGTTCAGTTCGGGCCGGCGATTGAACCAGCGGTGGAGCGCGCAGCTTCGCTCCTTGGCGATTCCGAAGTTGCGACCTGGCTGCGCGAATCGTACCGACAGGGGGAGACGCTGGGGAGCGGTTTTGCGCGGCTGTTTGCGCGGGTGTTTGCCGATTGGGGCGTGATTTTACTCGATCCCGCCGACCCCGAATTTCATCATGTGGCGAAACCGCTGTTTCGCGAGGCAATCGAAAAAGCGTCGGAGCTTGACCGCGCTCTGCTTGAGCGTGGAAAAGTCTTGGAAGCGGCCGGATTTCACCAGCAGGTAAAAGTAACGGCTGCGACCACCTTGCTATTTGAAGTGAGGAATGGGGCACGCACCGTAGTTCGGCGCAAAGCCAACGGAATCGACACCGGCGATTTTCAGGTGGGCCATGAGAAATGTTCGCGGGAGCAGTTGCTCGACCGTATTGAATCCACGCCGGAAAATTTCAACCCCAACGTGCTCTTTCGGCCGGTAGTGCAGGATTACCTGCTCCCAACGCTGGCCTACACCGGGGGCGCGGCCGAAGTGGCGTATTTCGCCCAGGCAGGCGTGGTGTATGAGAAATTGCTGGGACGCGTGACCCCGGTGTTGCCGCGTTTTTCCGCAACACTCGTCGAGCCCAAGGCAGAGCGCATACTGAGCCGCTACGGGCTTCAGCTAACAGACCTGTTCTCTGGCCCTAACGAGGTGCGAGTGAAAATCGCCGCACGCTCGCTGCCGCCCGACCTACAGGCTCGATTCGCCGATGCGTACGCTCATGCCGAGCAGTCGATGACCGCTCTCCGCGATGCGATCGGCAAACTCGATTCCACGCTCATACGCGCTGCCGACCGCGCACGCATGCGCATGTGGTATCAGATTAACCGGTTGCAGGGACAGGCGGGGCGGTCGGAGTTGCAGCGTAATGAAGTGATCGACCATCACTCGGATACCCTGTGCAATGCGCTGTTTCCGCACAAAACGCTACAAGAGCGCGCAGTGGCTGGCGTGAGCTTTGTGGCTCGGTATGGCCCGAGTCTGCTGACGACTCTGTACGATTCCATGCATACCGATTGCCATGATCATCAGGTGATCTCGATCGCATAGCCCTCACCGGTCGTAGTTCTAGATCGCCAGCGTGCACTGCAATTCCTCCAGCGATTCCACCCGCGCTACGCCTTTATCCACATATGCGCCGGAAACATCCATCAACAGCGCTTGCATGCCGGCCCCGGTCGCGCCGAGATAGTCCACCGAATAGACATCACCAACATAGAGGCTTTCCGCCGGCGCGGCATTCAGGGTCTTGAGCGCTTGACGGAAGATTTCCGGGTGCGGCTTCTCGTGTCCCACCAGACCGGAGTCGGTGATGGTGAGAAAGCAGTCGGCTATATTGCAGCGCCGCAACACTTTCTCGATTCCACCGTCTGCATTCGAAATCACGGCGATGCGATAGCGCGTGGCGATCGCCTGCAATTGCTCGCGGGTGCCGGGAACAATCCGATCCCAATTACCGGAACTGCGAATGCCGGTCACAAGTTGATCGCACAGCGTCTCATCCTTCAATCCCATCTCCGCAAACAGCTGAGTGTAGAACATCCACCAGAAGCTGTGGTCTTGATTGCCGTCCCCGGTCATCTGCGCGTCGAACTGATTCTTGATGCGGCGCTCCAGGTCGCGCAAATGGCTGGCATCCGGCGCGTGGCCGCGCTCGGCGAGCGGCGCATGAAGCCGCTCGCGGTTGGGAAAAAGCAAGGTGTTACCCACGTCAAAGAAAATTGTTTTGATGGCGGATGACATGCGTTCAGTACGTCCTCAGCGTTTCGTTTGCGAATCTTTCATTTGTGCGCGCAGCCGCCGGAAGTAGCGCTCAGCTTTAGCCACATCAAGGCCGATCTGGGCGCGAAGCGCGTCGATAGAAGGGAAGCGGATCTCATCGCGCAGTCGCTCAAGAAAATGAAGTTCAACTTGCGTATCGGCGGTAAGCACAATCGGATGGAAATTAAGCAGATGCGATTCGATCGCGAAAGAATCGACGCCAAAGGTTGGGCGATTGCCCACATTGGTCACCGCGTCGAAGCACTCGCTTGCCTCGCCACTGCCGATACGCACGCGCGTGATGTAGACGCCATCTTTGGGCGCGAGTTCTTCGTAGCGCACCAGGTTGATAGTGGGTACGGTATATCTGGAGCCATACCCGCGTCCGCGTCCGGGCGTTGAAAGAATGCTGAAAGGGCGGCCGAGCAGATGGCGCGCCCGGCTCACACGTCCTTCAGAAAGCAGTTTGCGGATGTGGCTACTTGAGACGTGTTCGCCGCGCAGGCGCATCTCAGAATAGTCGAGGACGAGAAACCCCATTTCCTGACCCAGCTCACGCAAGACTTGAATAGTTCCGGCGGCCTTATGGCCGAAGTGGAAGTTATAGCCCTCATGAACTTCGCGCGCATGAAGATGCTTTTTTAGAATATCGTGCGCGAATTGGTGCGGCGTCATCAACGACAGATCGCGTGTAAAGGGAAGAAGAAGAACGGCATCCACTCCGGTAGTTGCGAGCAGGCGAAGCTTTTCCGGCGTAGGACTCAGCAGTTTGAACGCCTGATCGGGTCGGAGAATGCGCACGGGATGCGGTTCGAAAGTGACGACGACAGACACGCCTTTGGCAGCTTGAGCGCGGTGGACGATCTCGTCGATGACGGCGCAGTGAGCGCGATGCACGCCGTCGAAATTGCCGACACTCACGAATGCGGGACCGAAGTCGGTCGGGATATCCGCGAGTTTGTGAAAGACTTGCATTCGCTGGCTTCTTAGTGACAAGATGCGAGGCCGCCGAAAAAGTGAAGATTCCTCGCTTGGCTCGGATTGACAATTTATAAACGTTACGATGCGACTATTAAATCTCGAACTCCAGCTTCATTCCATCGTAGGCCAGTTGCACATTCTGCGGCAGCTTCGCGTTCGTTTCCTCATGCGGAAGATCGTGGCAAATATGCGTGAAAAATGCGCGCTTAGGTTTCACCGCGGCCACAATCTGTAGCGACTGATCGACCGTTGAGTGCGTGGGATGCGGCTGGTAACGCAGCGCATCGAGAAAAAGAACGTCGAGATCGCGCAGCTTATCGAGCGTCTCCAACGGCACGGAGCTATGGTCGGTGAGATAAGCGCCTGAACCGAAGCGGAAACCGAGAATAGGAGTTTCGCCGTGAATTACCGTGACCGGCTCAAAGCGCGCGCCGAATAGCTCAACTGCGCCGTCAAGGGGCTTCAGTTCAACCTGGGGCAGGCCTCCAAATTTGTAGTTGGCCTCGAAGATATAACGGAACATGGTGCGCAGAAATTCGCAATTGCGCGGCGTGGCAAAGAGCGGCAACTTGCCGGGCTTGTGATGGTAAGTGAGCGGCCGGAGATCGTCGATGCCGAGGATGTGATCGGCGTGCGTGTGGGTGTAAAGTACGGCATCGAGTTGCGTGATGTGTTCGCGTAGCGCCTGCTCGCGGAAGTCGGGCGTGGTATCGATAAGAACCTGGCGCCCGTTGTAACTGAGCATGATCGAGGGGCGAGTGCGGCGGTCCCGCGGATCGGCGGAATGACATACAGGGCAATCGCACCCGATAGTCGGAACGCCCATCGAGGTGCCACTGCCGAGAACCGTCAGTTCCGCATGCATCAGCCGTTGGTTCCTGTACTTGGGCCGGGAGCTAGCGGCGTGCGCGCCAGCGCGTTGGTCACTTCCACATATGCCATGCGGAGTTCGTAGAGGCAATTTTGCAGAAAGCCCTGTTCCTTGGGAGTGAGGTTGCCCTTGGTTTTTTCAGCAAGCATGCCGAGCGTGTCAACGGTCTGGCGAGCGCCGACAAGATCGACCGTGGGCTGGCCGCCTTGTTCGTGCATCAGCCCGAGTTGCATCATGGCCGTCATGTAAAGCGAGGCCATGAAGCGCTCGAAGTTGACTTCGAATTCCTGAGCAGAACGTCCACTCAATTCGACGCGGCGATCCAGATCGCGCGCCGATTCACGATAGGCATCGTGCTGCGCCTGTTGCTCGGAGGCGGTGGGCGGCTCAGAAACCGCTTCTGTCTGCGGAGCGGCAGCTGTCGCTTGGCCGTCGAAGTTCGCATGAGCAGTTGCGGCAGGCCCGGATGAAGTCGTCGGCGCCGGACCATCCATGGCAGATTGCTCCGTTTGTCGTGGTTGCTCTTGCGGTTCTTCTTCCACGGAAGCGCGAAGCTCTCCATCGGCAGTGAATAAGCGCCGATCGCTTACTTTAAATTCGCTTTCCTTCCTCTTTTCAGCCATAGAAAGTTTCCTGTCTCGGTTTCAATTTCGACATGCACCGCGTGACTTTGGAGCCATATTTGCAAGCACCGTGTTACTGATTGATCCTAAAGTACGGGAACCGCCGCAGGTCTCAGCGCCGCCGTTCCAACGCGCAAATCCTTACCTAACGCTTCACGCCGCAAATATCCCAGTGCGATAGCGCGGTCGCCATCAGGGAGAGGCAAACTGGCCCTGCTGGTGATCTCGCCGGCGTCTTTCTCGCCGGCTTGAATCTTTGTGCCGGGCGCGGGCAGCGCGCCTTCCAACGCAAAAGCGCCAAACTGGCGATGCACAGCGCCGCGCGACCGGATGCGCTCGACAATCTCCTGCCCCAGATAGCAACCTTTGGTGAAATTCAGCGCGCGGGCCTGGCCGGTTTCCTGCGGCAGATCACGCTCGCGAATATCGACACCGAATCGCGGAACTCCCCAGCTGATGCGCCGCAGCTCAAGCGCATCCGCGCCCACTGCCGTTGCGCCCGCGGCTATCAAGGCATCCCATGTGGCCTTTCCCTTGTCAGGTGAAAGCCAGATTTCATAGGACGAACCGGCGGGATCGTCGCCGCGCACTACCGTACATTGCAGACATCCACACGCGCAGTCGCAAGTAGGCGTACATAGTTCAAGCGGGGCAAGTTCAGGCGCATGGATTCCGGCTGCGCTGAGCACGCTTTTTGCTTGCGGACCACCCAGCCCGATAGCGCTAATCGTGGAACTTACATCCGCCACTTCCACATCGTCCATGATGATGAACTTATCGAAATGCGCGAGAACTTTTTCGCGCAGGTGCGCGTCGATATCAATTACCAGCGATTCGCCCATGTTGTAGGCATAGAGATCCGCCTGGATGTGCCCCTGAGCATTGAGCAGGAAACAATAGACGCCGTGGTTCGGCGCCAGATCGCGGATGTTATTTGTGACCATGCCATTGAGCCAGCGCGTGCGGTCGGCGCCGGTGAGGCGGATTTTCGCGCGCGATTCGAGGTCGTAGACTCCGCAGCCGGAGACAAGTGCACGGAACTCGGCGCGCACGGCTTCTTGTCCACTGCGGTCTCCAGCACCGCGGATATCGTCGGACCCATGGCCAAACGCATTTTCGCCTTGAGCGCCAGCTTGGAAAGCAGTATTCATGCGTGCTTACTCAATTATAACGAACGTCTGGAAAGCGGGAGGGCGTTTGGAGGGTGTGTGTCAATCGGCCTTGGGGCTCATGCACCCGCTTCGCAGCGCTTACTGGTTTAGCAAAAACTTCAGTTAGTTCTCTGAAGTCTCGAGATTAGCTTCTGCGCCAGGTTCTCGTCGGATTCCGACCAGAGAAGGCGTCCGGTTGCGCCGGAATTACTTTCCATCTTTCCAGTAAATTCCACCAGTCTCTGCACGTTGCTTCGCACGCGAGTTTCGGTCTCCATGGTGAGCGCCATTTCTTCGTGGAGAAATGGCGTGTCGAAACCGAAGTCGATTTGAATCTGGCCGGCGGTCGCCGCGGCGTCATCTTCAAACTCGGCCCCGTGCGCAATCACGCGTATCAGCGAAGGCTTCATCACCCACGATGCTCCAGCCTCGGCAGGCCCCCACAAATCCCAGTAAGTCTCGTAGACATACGCATAGTCCTCATGGAGAAACTCGGTCGTCAATGTGACCGCATCCTCGGGCGCGAGAGGAGGTACGAAGCGGCGCTCAAGAACGGTCGGCTCGTTCCACGAAACTGGATGAATCGCCAGATAACTCACTCCCGGTTGCGCCGCCGAAAAAGGAATCTGTCGCAGCACGCTGATGGTGCGCGAAAGAATATCCGGCAAATCAAACGACGGGAACCAGAGGCTCAGATAGAGCGAATCGGCCATCGGGACATTTTATTCTTGTGCGGGCAAAGTGGCAGGCAGAAAATTTGACGCTGCACTGAACACCTGATTTTTTACCGCGCAGGCCCGCAGTTACGGAGAAATTCCAAAGCTAGGCTAGGTAGTTCCTGTTGGTTTAGCAGGTTAAGGTTCCCTCCACGCTCCGTGAGTCCGTGGTGAAGGAAGGGTGAATCGGCGGGCAAAACTTTGACAGGCGAAAAAGGCGGCTGTTACTATGAATTGCTCGTTACAATTCCCGGCGTCACAGTCTTGATGGCCGGAATGTCCCCGTCGTCTAGCCCGGCCTAGGACATCGCCCTTTCACGGCGGTAAC
>JBAWBR010000101.1:0-3732 GCA_049589875.1 Terriglobales bacterium | reverse complement strand
GTTTAGTTATGCCCGCGTACGCCTCGTCGTTTTCCGACGCGGACGTGGCAAGGCTGGCAGCCTATCTGCGGCGCACGCGTACCAAACTCCCGCCGTGGACTGACCTGGACAAGAAAGTAGCGGCGGCACGACGAGAGCTGGAGAAGTCGCACTAGAAAAGAGAGGACGGCGTCCGCGATGAGCACATTCAATCTCAATGGTCGAAAGGTTTCGGTGCAAGGCCCTCAAGATGCGCCACTGCTCTGGGTGATCCGTGACGAACTTGGGCTGAAAGGAACCAAATTCGGTTGCGGGATCGGTTTGTGCGGCGCCTGCACCGTGCATGTGGACGGCCGGGCGACCCGTTCCTGCATCACCGCCGTGAGCGCGGTGGCAGGCGCTGATGTGACCACCATCGAAGGACTGGATCCCGAAGGGAAACATCCGCTGCAACTTGCATGGCTGGAATTGCAAGTTCCTCAATGCGGTTATTGCCAATCGGGACAGATCATGCAGGCTGCCACGCTGCTCAGGGACTTCCCCAATCCGACTGACCAGGACATTAATGCAGTGATGGCCGGCAGCCTCTGCCGCTGCATGACGTACTTGCGAATACGTAAGGCGATCAAGCTGGCGGCTGACAGAATGCGGGAAGGAGAGTCCCGTGGATAGCCTATCCCCTCATGGAATCAGGTCCGGCGTCGATCCATCGCGCCGCAGGTTCCTGATCACGCTGATGGGCGCAGGCGTCATGCTGGGGTACGCCCGGTCCGGCTTATCAATGCCGGATTTGATTCTTTCCCAACCGGGCCAACCGGACAGTGCCGGCGAACTATTCGAACCGACGATTTGGTACGGCATCGATCGTAATGGCGAAGTCACGATCAACATCATTCGTGCCGAGATGGGGCAGCACGTGGGCACTTCGCTTGCACGTATCGTTGCGGATGAATTGGAGGCCGACTGGGCCAAAGTGCGCATTGTCGGAGTGGATTCCGATCCAAAGTGGGGTCTTATGATCACGGGCGCCAGTTGGTCCGTGTGGCAGAGTTTTCCGGTTCTAAGCCGGGCGGGGGCCGCGGGCCGCACGGCTCTGATCGAAGAAGGCGCCAAATTGCTAGGCGTGAGTTCGAGCAGTTGCACAGCACGCAACGGCGCCGTGCATGCTCGTGGAAAATCCATCGGTTATGGGGAGATTGTCGCGCGCGGTGACCTGCGCCGAAGCTACACACCTGACCAGCTGAAGAACATTCCAGTTAAAAAGCCGGCCGATCGGAGGCTGATCGGACGAGACACGATGGCCCTCGACGTTCCGTCCAAGACCAATGGCCAGGGTCGCTACGGTATCGATGCCGAAGTGGAGGGCATGATCTACGCTCGTCCCAAAATTCCTCCTACCCGGTTCGGCTCCAAAGTGATCTTAATCGATGATTCGGCGGCGAAGCGAGTGCCCGGATACATTCGCAGCCTGGCGTTGGACGATCCATCAGGTACTGTTCCCGGCTGGGTTATGGTGTATGCGGAGAGCTTCTCGGCCGCAAGCAAAGCAGCGGACCTCGTAAGAGTGGTCTGGAGTCCGGGTGAAACAACCAATGTTTCAGAGCAAGACATTCAGCAACGCGCCGCCCAACTGATTGCAGACCCTGCGGGAGGCGCTTTGCTGGTCGATGACCCAGGCATTGAATCCGCGTTCGCGAAGACCAAGCAGAAGCTTGAGCAAACGTACACAACCAGTACTGTTATGCATTTCACACTGGAGCCGGTGAACGTCTTGGCTTTCGAAAGGAATGGAATTTTTGAGATCCATACGGGGAATCAATGGCAATCCGTCGCCCTGCCCCTGGTGGCCAAGGCGCTGGGCCGCAGTGAAGACACGGTTGTGCTGCGCACTTACCTGATTGGTGGAGGATTTGGCCGTCGCCTCGATGGTGACTATTGTGTGCCGGCTGCGCTTGCCGCGAAGGCTGCAGGCAAGCCGGTGAAGATGGTTTGTACGCGGCCCGACGACATGCGCTTCGATTGCCCGCGCTCGCCTTCAGTGCAGCTGCTGCGCATGGCTTTCGGCGACGGCGGTGAGGTGACCGCAATGGAACATCACGCGGCAGCAGGCTGGCCTACGTCGGTGATCGCTCCTGGCTTTATGTTCAAGGATGCCCACGGTGCTCCGTATGATCCGTTCGCGATTCAAGGTGCTGACCACTGGTATACAGTGGGTGCGCACAGAGTGCGCGCCGTGCGCAACGACCTGGCTCATCGAGCATTTCGCCCGGGGTACCTGCGCTCTGTCGGAGCAGGGTGGACGAATTGGGCTGTTGAAAGTTTCATGGACGAGGCCGCTCATGCAATTGGTGCTGACCCTGTCCAATTCCGGTTGCGCTTGTTGGATGGCGCCGGCCGGAATTCTGGATCAGCGCCGAATGCCGTAGGCGGTGCACGCCGCCAAGCTGCAGTCTTGCGGCGCGTGGCCGAGAAGGCAGGCTGGGGTAAACCATTGCCGAATAGCGTTGGATTAGGTGTTGCTTCAACATTTGGTCAGGAGCGCGCCATGCCTACCTGGGTTGCCTGTACTGCACGTGTTCGGGTGGATCGCACCACTGGCTACGTGACGGTAGAGAAACTGACTCTTGTGATTGACGCCGGCACGATCGTTCAACCGAACAGCGCCGCCGCTCAGGTCGAGGGCGCCGCATTGTGGGGAATGAGCATGGCACTGTTCGAGGGATCCGAGTTCGTGAAGGGGCAGCCTAAGGACACTAATCTGAATACCTACAACCCGCTTCGAATGGGCGCCGTGCCGGAAGTTGATATTGAATTCGTGCCGAGTTCGGAAATACCGGTTGGGCTTGGTGAGCCGGCAACAACTGCGGTCGCACCTGCAATCGGCAATGCGATCTTTGCCGCTTCAGGTGCGCGCCTGCGTCATTTACCAATCCGTCCAGAGGCCGTGCGACAAGCGCTGGCGCAGCGGTCGTGAGCCGATGAGCTTTCGCCCCCCCGCGCAGCATATTTGCTGACACGGAACATCCGATATGAAGAGGATTTGGTTGACCAGCTTTTCAATTCCAGTGAAAAAAGACTGGTCCGGATGTTGCTATTGCTGGCTCATTTCGGCAAGGAAGGTAAGCACGAGATTCTAATCCCAAAGATGAGTCAGGAGACCCTCGCAGAGATGATAGGCACAACGCGGTCGCGGGTGAGCTTTCTCATGAATAGGTTCAGGAAATTGGGCTTCATTGATTACAGCGGCGGAGGCTTGCAAGTTCACAGTTCACTTCTCAACGTCGTGCTCCACGACTAGCGCCCGACTCCGATTCCCACAAACGAAGCCGCCAGACAGCGATGAGCAACAGCAGGCACCTGCTGGATCGCTGGATAATTTCGAAGGTGTACAAAACTGAACATTTATTGAAACCGTTGACAGGTACTCTGGCTCAGTCTGGAAGCGACCCACGTGCGTTATTTCGGCAGCCTGCAGCAATCTGGACGTCATGCCAGCACTGGGAGTGCCCTCTACGTTTCAACCAGCATGCCCGGTTTGGAATGTATCCGGTAAGGGACAATTGCTGGTCCTTGGAGACCATGCGGCATTACACGGTTTCAGTATTGGGGACATTTGGCTGATGGCAGGTTTGCTGCTATTGGTGATATGGAAAGTGGCTTTCGAATCGCGCGGGAAGTCCACACATTGCTCGTCCGCCGTTATTACGCAGTAAAACTTTTTTCACATCGTCCATTCGCCGAGTGGCTCATTTT
>JBAWBR010000100.1:0-149083 GCA_049589875.1 Terriglobales bacterium | reverse complement strand
GAAAATGCTATCGTTTGCGGGAAAGTGGTCGATACCAAAGTCTCCAAGTACGGACTGGCTGGCCATGGCAAGCCTGTGTCGTTCGATGTCGACCAGCCCGAGCCAAGCCCGATTTTCTATTTTGTGGCCTTTGGCGATAAAGAGGCTGGCCCGCAGGAAGCCATCGACGCCTATAAGGGCAAGCAAGTCTGCGTGACTGGAAAGATCACGGTGCCGCCCAGCGGGCCGCCGTTCATCCTTGCAGCCGACCGTTCGCAGATCAAGATCGACACGGACAAGGCTCCCGACAAACCAGCCGACAAATAGGCCTGGCGCGAGCGCAATTGTCTCGTAAATCTTGATCGATCGAGTTTCAAGTCGGGCTTGTGTCGAGATTCGCTCCGACGATGTTCGGTTGACTGAGCTTGGCGGATCGACTTTTTCTCTTTAGGACTCCATATGACGAACATGAAAAATCTGGCGATTATCGTTTCTTTAACTGGCCTCACGGCGCTGGCGTTTGGCGACGGCCCGGCTCCGAAGCGCGTGAGTCCAACCGAAGCCAAAGGCCACATAGGCGAGACCGCGATCGTCTGCGGCAAAGTGGTTGACATGATAGTTCCGCGCAATGGGATTGGCGGCTATGGCATGCCTATTACGTTTGACCTCGATCAACCGGAGCCGAATCCAGTATTTTATTTCATAGCCTTCGCACCGGGGCCTCCGGACACACCGCAAAAAACCATCGACGCTTACAAGGACAAGAACGTGTGCGTTACCGGGAAAATCAGCACTCAGCCGGGCCGCGAGGGAATACCATTTATTTTTGCCTCCGACCCCGCAAAGATTAAAGTTGACGCCGCGGGTAAAGACTCCGGCGCCAAAGACGCCGCGGGCAAAGACGCGGCCAAGTGAACACCAATCTGCGGGCAGCGAATCTGCTTTTTTTCATCGCCGATGGATTTTTCTCGCGGGCGACCTAAGGCAACCTTCAGTTACCCTCGCGTTGCCCCGGCCTGCGGGAGGCTTGACTCCTCCTCATGAGACCAGCCAATCTATAAATTCACTCCACTGAAAGGGTCTGTAATGAAGAAAACTCTTATTGTCTTGCTGGCATTATGCGCGTTTGCTCTGTCGGCTGTCAGCGTCTCGGCGCAAACCATCGTTCAACAGTTTGCGGCGCTGAGCAGCGGTGGCGCCGTCTCGGACATGGACCTGGAACCAACGACCGAAGGCAGCACCATCATCGCCATGCCGTTACCCCTGACGCCCGGCCTTAAAGTGCTCAGCGTGACCGACAACGCCCCAGCCGGCGGCAATACTTATAAGCAGGTGCCCGGAAGCGCCGCTACGTGCGAAGGAAAGTCGCTCGATATCTGGTATTGCGAGAAATGCAACGCGGGAGTGACCGAACTGAAGTTCCACTTGTCGGACCGCTCCAAGGGCGTTATAAACGCCTTCATTGAAGTGGCAGGCTTGGCATCGTCTTCAGTGCTCGATGGCGAGGGTGCGAATGTCACCGATGGCAACCGCAGCAAAGAGGGTGCCGAAGTGGGTCCCACGATCAAAACCACGGCCAAGGATTTTATTGTTGCCCGCTATTTCAGCGCTCCGCCGCCCGCGCTGGCCGTGACTCCCGCGGAGTGGAGCCTGATGCCTTCCTATGCTTTTGTACTCAGCGGCGCGCCGGGAACCTACCAGCCCACAATCACTGGCGGCGGGACGGAAGGTAAGTACTGCATGAGCGTGGCAGCATTTAAAGCCGCTGCACCCGCTGCCAAATAGCGGCAGGTGCAACGGCTTTATTTCCCCACCCGAACTTTCAACTACTTCAAACTACTTCTTGGTTTCGCCTGAGGGCGCGGTTGTCAATTCCGCGCTCTGCTTGGTTCCGGAGGTGCCGTTCAGTTCCTGCATGACGGTCTCACGCAGTTTGGCATAGCTGATCGCCCCACTCATGAAATGGCCGTTGATGAAGAAGCTCGGCGTGCCTTCCAATCCAAGCTGCTGACCTTCTTCCGAATCTTTCTTCACAATATCGCGCTGTTCACCGGTTTGCAGACACTTGTCAAAGCGATCCGTATCGAGCTTCAGGGTGCGCGCTTCTTCCTTCAAATATGTAGTCTGAAGGCGCTTGGTCTCGAACAGGTAGTCGTGGAATTCCCAGAATTTCCCCTGGACCCCAGCGCAACGAGCCGCCTCGGCTGCCTTCTGGGCCAGCGAATGCATGGGAAGAGGGAAATCCTTATAGACAAGCGACACCTTGTTGCCAAATTGCTCGCGCAGCCGGCCCAGATCCGCGTTCACTTGCTGGCAATAAGGGCATTCATAGTCCGCGAATTCAACAATCTGTACAGGCGCGTTCGCTGCACCCAGTCTCGGATCATTTCCCGCTTCAACCTGCGCGCTGGGCTGGCTTAGCTCGATGACGACGCCAAATTCTGAGCGAAGTTCCGCAAGATATGCATCGCGCGCTTTTTTCAAACGCAGCTGATGGATGGTCTCGATGATGTGCGGCCGGGCCGTTTCGTACGGCTCATCCGTTTGCACGCCCTCATAGTAGAAGCGCAGCTGATCTTCAGTCGGCTCGGGCACGTTGGGCGTCACATGCTTCTTGAACAGGTCATCGCGGGAGAGGCCTTCTTTTTTCGCCGCCATATCCACGAGCTGCTCGTCGATCAGGTGCTGGAGCGCATCGTGCTCCGCTATGTAGTACTTGTAGCGGGCCTGAAGCAGTTTGCCGGCCTCGTCGTGTTCCAGCTGTTCGACCGTGATTTTGTGGCCGCCAATTTCAGCCACCACGTCGGATCCATTCTGGCCAACCGCCGGGATGGAACTGGCACCCAGTGCAACTCCCAATCCGAGCGCCATCAAAGCGTATTTGGTTGACATCGCGGAAATTTCCTCTCTTCAAAAAATGTTGTGGGGGATAAAAAGGGAGGGGGAGGGCCCCAGACGACGAGTCTAGCATTAAACCCGGCGTCCGGGGAAGATTTTTTGGTTTAGTCAGGCTAAAGGGCTCGCTTTGAAGGCTTTAGCCTGACCGCAGGAAATCTTACAGCGAAAGACTAGAAGTCGTAGTCTTCCGGTGTGCAGGTGCAGGGTGAGCCGCTGAGCAGATAGTCAAAGTAGCAAAGCTCTTCGATCAGACCTTTTTCAGCTGCTCCCAGATTGGCATCAGCGAACTTGGTTTCCGTCTGCGTGTAAGGTGCCGGGCCGTACGGATACTTGTTGGCATTGCTCTGGATGTGAGTCGCCCATGCGCGCAGTCCCGGAATCGGCGTGGTTGGGGCAAACGACGGTCCGCCGGGGCAGTTCGCGCCCAAGCAGTTCGAGGACGAGATCAGCTTGATCACGCCACGGGGCGGAGTGATACCACGAAGCGAGTGATCGGTGAGTTGGTTCTTCACCGACTCGGAAAGCAGGCCGTCCGGGGTAACCACGCAACCACAGCACTGCGTCAGCTCTTCGCTATCGTCGAACACGAAGAATTCCGCAAACAGGTCGCCCGCGGGCTGAGGTGCACCCTGGTCGCCATCGTTGATTACGCGCACTGTTGCATCCGGAGCCGCAGATACGTTATTGGAAAAATATGTGACAAAGTAGGTGCTATTGTCACCGGCAGCTTGTGCCATCGCCGTTCCCGATGCGATACCCAGCATCAGCGCGATAGCCAGCACAGAAAACAACACATATCCAACCCTTTTCATTTGTGATCCTCCAGTAGTGTTACGCCGAGGGCTGGGGGGAGTTCAGCTGGTGGCGCTTGCGCAACTCTAATCAATTGCTAATTCTTTACAAGTACCCACCTGGCTTAACCCGAATCACTACCGTCAGGGTGCTACTGCGTATGGAGTAGTACATCGTCTGCAAAAGTTTGCAGATTATCTTTGTTGTAGTTTTCCTGGCTGCTATTTCTTCCTGGACGATCGCGGTAGAAACACAAAGGGAAAGTTGTAAGACAGGAATTTCTTTCCGAGCCTGGATTATTGCGGAGGCGCTTGCTGAGCGGCTTTCTCGCCGAGTTTGCGGATCATTTCTTTCATCAAATCGCCGCGAGCGTCGGGCGACAATGACTCAGCCGGAACTTTCAAATCCGTGTTGTATTCGGGAGGCAACGTTTGCGGGCCGACATCTTCCGACGGTTTGTACATACCCGGCAGGATTGACGGCTTTGGTACCGGCACAACAACCGCGGCAGTCTGATTGTCCTCTTTTTCCACAGACAGCAGAACCTGCGCGACTGTGTCCGGCTGTTCCTGCGAATTGACGATGATGAAATTAAGATGCGAACCGTTGAGCAATTGGGTAAGCACATCGTTCGGTTTTCCCGGACCGGCGTGCTCATAAATACGCTCCTGCCCCGCATCCGGCGGGATCTCAATCTTCGCGCCTGTCTTTTGGCCCACCAGATTCAGCACTTCGGCAAGCGTGGAGTTCCGCGCATCGATCGTAAGTTGACCGTCGCGATAAGTGACGCGCACAGCATCCTGCGGCATAGTATCTGCTGGCGCCTTCGCGCTTTCATCGACCATCTGCCGCAATACTGAATTCGGGTTGGGAATTTGCGCGCTCGCCATGAGCACAGGCTCCGGTTGCACCCCTGCGGGCTGCGCCGGCCCGAGACTGCTTACAGCAGCCGGTACTGAAGCATTCGGAACAGAAGCTACCTGAGTAGAGACAGTTCGGGTGGAGACCTCTGGGGAAGCGGGTCGGATGGAAGCAGACTCGACCGGAATAGGCTGGACCGGAGCAGGCTGGACCGGAGCAGCTTGAATTGAAACCGGTGCGGAGACAGAGGGAGAAGGCTGCGTCGAAACCGGAGTGTTCGGGCGAACGCTGCCGCGCTGTTCTGACTTGGGCACACCGGTCACCACAACCGGCCCCGAGACGAGATCAATCTTGTCCGAAAGCTCTTCCGCAGCAGGAGCAGCCTCATGTGCGGGTGAGCTGTTCGGGCGGACATTGTTTGGGCGGAGATTATTCGGGCGCGAGTTGTTCGAGAGGACATTCTCCCGTTGCTCTGAGTCTTGCCGCTCTGACTTCGGCACCATCGTGACCGCGACCGGACCTGACATCAGATCAATCTTGCTGGGAAGCTCTTCCGATTTCACGGGCGGGGCTGCGGCGATCGCGCGCGGCAAAGGCACTAACTCAGTCTGTCGCGAGCCTGACGACTTTTCCAGCGATGGCGGCGCCGCTACGGGCTGCTCCGCCGGCATGGGGTCAACTCTGGATGCCAACTCTCGCGATTGCGCTTGCGGAGCGGCCCCAATGGGCGAAGGAAGCGGCGCGAGATTCGAGTTGCGGGCGGCAGGCTTTCCATCCACTGCGGGCGCGGCATCGATTGCGGCCGGAGTTGGCGGCAATGCGGCGTGGCGAGCCGTACCCTGGCTTGCAAGCGACGCCGATGCAATCATGGGCGACGCGCCAACCGCCATCGGAAGCGGCAGCGCCTCCGCGCGAGCAATGTCCACCGTCGATCCTACTGACGGCGCATTGCCGACAGCCGAAGGCACTGGCATGGAACTGGCGCGGCTCGATATATCCTGTCTGCCAACCGGCGGCGCCGCGCTCACCGCGGAAGGCAGCGGAACGCGGTTCGCATCCATCATCGCTCGAACCGCGTCTTCGGCCACGGCTGGCGCTGCATCAACCGGCCGCGGTGTGGGAAGCGATTTCAATCGGCTGCCGGTGTCACGATCTCTGGGCGCATCTGGCGCCGCCAATTGCCGTCTCTCAGGCTGTCTTCCCGTGACCATCGCCGGGCTGCCTGCGGTCTTTGCATCATCTTCGAGCTTGATCTCCGTTAACACCGAGTATCGGGGATCGGACACCACCACGCCTTCAAGTGTGACTACGCGGGGTTGCGGTAGCGACGCGGGCGGATGATACACGCCATCTTCATCCATGCTGCCGCAAGAGGCGCCGTAACATCCCAGACCGGAAACATTCCAGCGCACCGCCACTGGATTGCCGCTCGAGTCAAGCACTCCAAAATGCTGGGTTTGATTAATGGGGACCGTGGCTCCGCTGGGAAGGATGACAAATTTGCGCGGTACCACGCGCATGGAGCGCTGGATCATCGGACCGCCCGCCATCTTTGTCTCCGCGGCCCAAAGTGCGTGTGTAAAGCAGGCCGTCAGCATGATCGCGGCCGCGGCATGAATTCCACGACGCATCCATGATCGCAGATCCGAACGCTGCTCCGAGTTCAGGCGCACAGACGCGCCGCGCCTGGCGCGATCCGGCTTTGCTGCGAACTTTGCTACGAACTCTGCGACGGAATTCCCGGCCATAACGAACTCAGTTCAGCGCAGCCATCAATGCAATAACCGGCGTTCATCAGACCGCCACGGACCTGTTATAGCACTGCATGGCTCTGTTCACGGGGGAGGATTCGCGGGGAGAGCGTTTCCGCCTGGCGCGTACGCCGACGGTTACTCGCAAAACATCAACGCACTGCCAGTTCAGCACTGCATGCTCCCCTGGGAAAGGGGGAAATTAGAGCTTCAGCCCAACGGCTCGGCATGTCAAACCAAACGCGGCCTCACCCGTGCTTTTCGAGCCAATCTTACCAAAATAAAATCCGGGTGCGCAGCGATTAGCCCAACGACACTAGTTAGTAGACTACGGAAGCACTCGAGCGGCAATGCCACAATTGGATTAGCTCATCGGTCCCTGAATGGCATTTTTATTAGCCCTTTAGGATTAGTAACTTAAGATGGTCCACATCAGAATGCGCTCCCCGTGCCGGTTTCCGGCGCGCGCACCCTGTCTCGGAGACGGCTGTTCCGGACTCATTCCAATCTCATTAGAAATCCAGCTCTTGCGGCGTCTGGCGGGCGTTTCGGGGGCGCTGAGGGGCGAAAAAGAAGCTTGCGCCGGGCACCCAACCTAGCTTATTCTTACCCATATGGGTTAGTTCCTGCTGAGTATGGCAAGGGAGTATCCATTCGATATAGTTCAATTGTTTATTTCGTGGTTCCCTCCCCGGCGGCTGCAAGAGACCCCAGTGTGAAACAGTTTTCGATAACTCACGCCATTAGTGTCCTCGCTCTGCTCGTGGGCGCGCTATCGCTTACTGGCTGCGGCACGGGCACGGGACTGCAATCGGTAACAGTCACCCCGGCCAATCCGACACTTGCTAAGGGCGACACCGTCCGCCTGCAAGCTACCGCCACGTACAACGACGGACTGGTGGAGACCGTGACGACGCCCGTCATCTGGAAGAGTGAAAAACCGGAAATTGCGGCGGTTGACGATGAAGGCCAGGTCACCGGAATGGGTGAAGGAGCGGCAAAAATAACCGCCACTTATCAAGCAGTAGTGGGAAGCACATACGTGACAATCGGCGCGCCCGTATTGGTCGAAATCTCAGTAAGCGCAAGCCATGCATCGCTGCCGCTCGGGGAATCGGAACAGATGATCGCCACCGGAAAGTTTTCCGACGGATCGACCAAGGATGTGACCCACTCGGCCACGTGGACGTCAAGCGGAACTGGCATCGCGAGAGTCGGGCCCTCTGGATTGGTCGTTGGTTCCGCTCCCGGCACAGTCACAATCAGCGCAACGGTCACAGCGAAATCCGGTCCTGTGACTGGCTCCATGCCGCTCAGCGTGGGGCAAGCGGCATTGCTCGGCATTACCGTCAGCCCGGCTCAGTCGTCATTGCCAATTGGTGAAACTGCTCAACTCGCTGCGACAGGTTCTTTCTCCGACGGCTCGACACAGCCTTTGACTCAGGTCACGTGGAGTTCCTCCAGTTCAACCATCGTAAGCGTGAGCTCCAGTGGGGCCGTGCAAGCCAATGCGCTTGGCACAGCCACGATCAGCGCGGCTTCGGGGCAGGTAGTCGGGACGGCGAGCGTGACCGCGGCGCCGCCCGTCGTCGTTTCGCTGGACGTCGCACCGCTCGCCTTATCGCTGGTCCTCGAGAGCTCCAGCCAGCTTCACGCAGTCGCTACCTGGAGCGATGGGACGACCCAGGACGTGACCCCAGCCGCCTCGTGGAGTTCGACGCCGGCGGGCATCGTCACCATCAGCGCAAGCGGCCGCGCAACCGCATGGCAGGTCGGGTCGACCACCGTTTTCGCAACCTACAGTGGAGTGACGGGAACTTCCAATCTTGCCGTGACACCTCTGCTTTATGTGAATTATTTCGATCGCATCGACGCACAAACCGCAAACATCGATGGCACCGTTTACCTGACCAATCCAGGTGTCACCGCGGGAAGCTCCGCGGCTGGAAAATTGTGCGCCATGATTTACGTCTTCGATCAGAATCAGGAGATGAATGAGTGCTGCGGATGTTCGGTCTCGGATAGCGGCTTCCGCGCGTTGTCGCTGCTCCACGACCTGACCTCTGATCCGCTTACGGGCATTCCTCCAGCCGCGGGAGCGATCCTGATGGTGCCCTCGAATATTCAGCAGAATCCGCAGTGCAGCGCCAGTTCGCTTTCACCCAACGGCGTGATTCTAGGATGGGAGACCAACGTTCAAGGCGTTCCCTCGGGATCCCCGCAGATCACCGAAACCTCGTTCAGTTCCGCTTCCTTGAGCTCCGCCACCGCGGCGAACCTGGCAGCTATGTGCGGCTTCATCCAAAGCCAGGGTGGTGGGCAAGGCATCTGCACCTGCGGAAAAGGCGGGAAGTAGCGCCGCAATGCGCCACTTTCAGATCGTATTCTGAACGGAAAAATTCTGGCAATTCGAAGCTAACCCGATTCGCGAAAGCTAGCCTGAAACAAAGCGAAGGCCGCTGATGTAATGCTGGCTGTCGCGGCCCCGTTTTGATGTCCAGCGGACCTGCATGATCGCGGGGATCGAGACCGGAATATCGGGCATTGAAATTTCGCAGGAAAAGAAAGTGGCCACGGGCATGGGCTGCGAACTCATCATGCAGATTCCGCCCTGACTAAGGTTCTGGAGCCTCCCGCGAAACTCCCGGGAGGCTGCATACGAAGCGTTCACAGCGGGCATGCTACGGGCGCACACATCGAGCGCTTGAGGGAATCTGGCATGCAAACGGCGGTCTCGTTCCGCTGAACGTTTCACGGCGATGGATCATGACTCAATTCGCCGTGCCGAGTAAACTCCTCAATTGAACTAATTCACAATGATGAGAACAACATAGGGAGGAATCTTGCGTAATTCAGGGGAAATTTCAGCCCGATGCCCGGGTTCCCGTGAGCCTTCCCACGATGCCCGAGCGCGTTGAAACACTCATCTTCACCATCACAATTCGCACAAATGCCTTAACCGTATTTGGACTGATCGACAAACGATTGGCGATCTCTTTAGTCGTGAGCCCCTGCACCAGCAGCTCCACCGTTTCCCGTTCCCGCGGAGTCAGCTCGAATTGACGGCAAAGCTCTTCCAGAGCAAGATCGGGAGTCGCCGTTCTCTCGATGATCATCGCGATTGCAGGCTGCGGAGTGTACTTTCCATTGCAATCGATCTGAAACTTGCGGCACACATAGCGACGTCTGCCGGATTGATATTCTTTGACGCCGTTCCCCTCCGATAAAGGATGGTCAACCAGAACCGTGCGAACACGGTCTGAAAGGAATACATTCAGTTGTTTGATCCGGTCCGGCTTGCTGGGATAGGCGAGAATTTGAACCGCCTCGGGGTTTGAGGCGATCAAGTTCAGCGACGTATCCAGAAGCAGAAATCCTGATTTACTGGGCGCGATTGCCAAATTCCACCTTCGCCTGACTTTGATTTGGTCTACTTCCTCGTTGCCCGCTTTCGCCTCGTGACGATTCTCTTTGTTGCACGGTCGTCCTTACAGGCGTGTCCTTACATTTGTTCGCTACGTGAGTTACCCAAAAGCAGTGAACTGGAACCTGATCGCTGGGGAGGTACGAGCGCGAATCAGAGAATTACTTACTTCAGTAACCGTTTGATTGTCTCCGGAAGCCTCTCTCTTGTCAAGACGACAAATTCACAAAGAACCAGTTCAAACGGATTAGCGCTAAGGGGCTACTATGACAAATAGTGGTCCTAAGCAGATCAGTCTAGTCAAAATGGTGCAACGATCTGCGCATCAACTGAAGCGATTTGCTGTTCTTAAAGGAATCACGCCCATCCGTTGGAAATCCCAACCTGGAACAAGAGCGTCACGACCGGGCAGGTTACGCCAATTAAGCTAAGCGGCTTGCCACACAATATGCGGTGCTATGGGGGCACAGGGCTAGTGCGTTCGAAGTGGTCTGGTTGCACTAGGTAGAATTGGTCAAAACGCGGGCCAGGCGAGACGGCTCGGCACTCCATTCACTCATGTGGCCGGAAAGATTATTTCTTCCTGCCCTTCTTAGCGGCCTTCGTCGCCTTTTTACCGGGGGCCGGCTTCTTCTTGCCCGCAGGTTTTTTCTTGCCTATTGACGTCTTCTTGCCCGCATTCTTAACGACCGGCTTAGCGGGGGGCTGTTTCGAGAGCGCCTTCTCAGCTTTGACAGCCCTTGACGCGGGCTTGGGCACAGCGGATGGAACAGGCTTCGGCGGGGCTGCCGTGGCGTTTGCAACCGCCGTAACCTTCGCGCCAGCGGGTAGCCCGGCCGGGGTTTTCGCGCCGACACCGCCCTTCGCAGGCGCAGTTGCGGCAGAAGCCGAGACGGGTGGTGGAGGTACCGCCGCTTGACCCTTTCCTTTCCCTTTGCTCTTCCCTTTTTCAACTGTCGCTGGCGTAGTCACAGCCTTTGCCCCCCTGCCACGTTTGGCTGGAGGCGGAGGAGGAGGCGGCGGGGGTGGCGGCGCGAGCGGCTTGAGAAACTTCAGCGTTTCCGTGCGCGAGCGCAGCTTTCCGTCCAGCAGCAGCAGAAAAACGTCATGCGCAATCTTGTCGTAGGCGGGAATCTGCGGGGTGATATGCAGCTCCGTCATTTCCGGTAGCGGAATTTTTTGCTGGATCTGACGCCACTTGGTGAAGAAATTCTTTATCTTCTGTGTGACTGCTTGCTGCCGCGCCGTCACCGCCAGGAAGAGCACCATCTCCGGCCGTGCCGAAGAGAGCAGTTGCCATGTCCGCGAGGGCGTCGCCGCCTCTTTGCCGGAGAGCCGCTTGGAAAGCTCCTTGGCGTCGTCTTCCAAATCCTTCCACGCTTCCACCAGGTCCTTGCGCGGAATCGCCCGGCGCAGATCGGCAACGTCCTTGTCACCCATGCGCGCCGTAAGAAAATGAAGCACAGCAGCAGCCACGTCCGGCGCATAACCGAGTTCGTTCATCTGCTGACGAGTCTTCATCAATGCGCTCAGGCCGGCCGAGTCGACCTTCGCTATCGTCCAGTGGGAATTCAGAATCTTCAGCCAGCCATCTTTTTCGTACGCTTTCAGAATGCCGAGGGCGTCGTCCTCATACGCGAGTTGCTCGATTTCATAGCCGATGCTGGCATTGCGGATGTGGTCGATGTATCCATTTTCTTTGGCCGCTTCGAGGCGCACTTGCGTCTTCTCTTCCAGAGGCCAATGAAAGCGCGTCGTGAAGCGCGTCGCGCGAATCATGCGCGAGGGATCTTCCAGGAATGCATAGTTGTGCAAAATGCGGATGAGCTTCGCTTCGATATCGGCTACGCCGTTGGATGGGTCCATCAACAGGCCGCGCGAGCCTTCGTTCAACGAGAGGGCCATGGCATTAACGGTGAAGTCACGGCGGCGCAGATCCTCGATTATTGTGGCGGGAGCGATTTGCGGCGGCTTGCCAGCCTTCTCGTAGCTCTCGGTTCGCGCCATGCCGATTTCGGCGCGCACGCCGCCGGCCATTGTGAGCAGGAGCGTCCGTGTATCCTCGTCGGCGTCGCCAATTACAGCGCCAGCCCGCTCCAGTTCTTTTTGAAGCTTGAGCGCGTTGCCTTGGACGGTAAAATCAAGATCCCGGATCGGAAAGCCTGTAATAATGTCGCGCACCGCGCCGCCCGTTAGATACACGTTCATTCCGGCCGCTTTTGCAGCTTCCACTACGGATGCGACAGCCTTTTGTTGGTCCGGCGAAAGCCGGGTTTCCAGCGTGTAGATGTAATCCGCCATGCCTTCTCAATCGCCTAATGGTGGCTGGAGCCGAGCGTTATTCACAGGATTTCCACAGGGCAGTTCGTCCCCTTACGCGGCGCTTCTTCCCTGTCCAATCTAACTCGCTCTAGACATTAGACTTATAAATTAGACCCGAGATTCCAGCAAGCTAAAGAAAATAACACAAGGTTTACCGTTTGGCTACTGCGAAGCCACAATCCGTGCCTTTCCCGCCCGAAAGTGCGAGAATCGCCAGCAGGAGCCTTGCGCGCGACCCACGCATGTTAAGTGC
Organism: Terriglobales bacterium; assembly: GCA_049589875.1. GTDB lineage: Bacteria > Acidobacteriota > Terriglobia > Terriglobales > Acidobacteriaceae > Acidiflorens. The sequence continues at coordinate 136,803 of JBAWBR010000100.1, read as the reverse complement.
ATTCGCCGCGCTGATTTAGAAGCTGCCGCCAGCCAATGCCATCGACCCATAAAAAGGTGATCGTGCACAAGCACGACCGCGACTCCATCCACGGATACGTCGCTCCCGCTAATTTTGTGGTCGATGGCAAACTCGAACTGCTCAACACTTCGGGCAATGTGGTCGCAATCGACCTGCGGGATATCAAGGCGGTTTATTTTGTCCGCGAGTTTTCCGACTCCGAGCTCATTCTGCGCAAGACCTTCACCACGCGTCCGCGCACCGAAGGCTTGTGGGTGCGCCTGAAGTTTAAAGACAGCGAGGTCATTGAGGGCATCCTGCCCAATGACCTCACTCAGAATCCGCCGGAAGGATTCCTGATGAATCCTCCTGACCTGCGCTCGAACACACAGCGAGTTTTCGTGCCACGGTCGGCGTTGTCATCGGTTGTGGTGCTGGCGGTGATCGGATCGGCCCGCCGCCGCCGCAAACTGGAACTCGATGCACAGCAGGTCACGCTTTTCGACCAGTAGCGGAAAGCCATCATCGCCGCTCGACTTTTCCCGCTTTGGGGACCATCCAAATTGCCGCCTGGCGGAATCCAGATCCATGCGGCGGCCTTTCCAATCCCCAGCCGTTCGCCATTTACGCGCCGTGACGGTGTATGCCCGTGCGCTCAATGCTTGCCGTTTGTTTAACGCTCCATGCCGGTCGCTCCATTGTTTGTCCTTCGCTTGCTTGTCGCTCAATTGTTCGTGGGCGGTGATGATCTCTGGCTCGGGCGCCTGTCAGTCGCGTTATGCATTTGGACTCAGCATCACCGCGATGCTCTGCCTCTGACGCACGACCTGGCGAATCCTCTGCCGCTTCTCCATTACAATCGCCTTTCGCAAGAAAGGCTGAATGTTTATGAGGCTCTCAGATATCGCTGACTCGATCGGCGCAACCCTAGACAACGCTTCTCCTGACACTGAAATCAGCGCCGTCGCCGGCATCGAGCATGCTCTGCCAGGCGAGCTTACCTTTGTCGCCAACAAGAAATACGCCGCCGCGGCCAAAACCACGCGCGCCTCGGCCGTCATCGTCGACGAGAACTTTCCCGCCGTCCCCACCGGCATGTTGCGCACGAAGAATCCGTATCTCGCCTGGGCCAAGGCTATCGAACTTTTCTATCAGCCGCCGCGATATGCTCCTGGCATTCATCCAACCGCAGTGGTTCATCCCACGGCCAAGCTCGGCAAGAACCCGCACCTGGGGCCATATGTCGTTATCGATCAGGATGTCGAGATTGGCGACAATGCCGTTCTGCTCGCGCACGTCACTATTTATCGCGGAGTAACCATCGGCCATAACTTCTTCGCGCACACCCACGCAGTCGTGCGCGAGTTCTGCCATCTTGGCAACAATATTGTTTTGCAAAATGCGGTGATCGTCGGCTGCGACGGTTTTGGATTTGCCATGGATGACGGCATCCAAAACTCCACCGGCCAAAATTCAACCGCTGAAAACAGAAAATCCGCCTGGCACAAAATTGTGCAGTCCGGCAATGTCGTCATTGGCGATGATGTCGAGATACAGGCGTCCAGCTGCATTGATCGCGCTGCCGTGGGCCAGACAGTGATTGCGCGCGGCGCAAAGATCGATAACCTGGTGCAGGTTGGCCACGCCTCGACCATTGGAGAGGACACGCTGCTCTGCGCGCAGGTAGGGCTCGCTGGCTCAACCGAGATTGGCAACCATGTCATTCTCGCGGGACAAGTTGGAGTCGCCGGCCACTGCAGAATTGGAGATGGCGCCATAGCAACCGCCCAGAGCGGCATTCCGAACGATGTAGAAGCCGGTAAGACCGTCAGCGGGTATCCGGCAATCGACAATAGGTTGTGGCTAAGATGCTGTGCGGTGTTCAACAAACTCCCGGAGTTAGCCAAGGCCGCAAGAAAGTCGTAGGTGCGTGGCCATTGGATGATGCGAATGACACCCGCCTTCAACCCTCCTTTTCGGCAACGACGGCCAACTTCACGCCGAGGGCGTGGAGACAACTCTTTATATTCCTCCCTTCGGAAGCCCGTTCTGCTCGCACTGTTGTTGCTGTCTTCGTGGTTCGTCGCTCGAGAAATCGGGCCCAAGCTGCGGCGAAGTGATTTTGTCGAATATTGGATTGCCGCTCGTCTATTTTTGTCAGGGGGTAACCCGTACTCCGCAACTGAAGTGTTCCATCTGGAAACGCAGCTACGCCTGAGCACGCGCCCGCGGGCCTGGATGATGTTCAATCCTCCGCCAGCCCTAACGGTGGTCGCGCCCTTCGGATTGCTTCCCTTTCCGGTCGCCGCTGGCGTGTGGTTCGCGCTGCAATTCGCTATCGTCTTCGTTTCTTCCTTCTGGCTGTGGCGGATCTATCGAGGCCCTGAGCGGTTCCGATGGCTGGCCATAGCTCTGCCGGGAATCTCTTTGCCTGTCAGCGTGGCGCTGCTCGATTGCCAGATGACCCCGCTGGTACTGCTCGGCGTGGCCGCTTTCCTCCACTTTGCGGAGACGCGCATGTATGTGCCGGCTGGCGCCGCGTTGGCGCTGGTCGCGCTCAAGCCACAACTATGCTTGCCCTTGGCAAGTATCCTGCTGCTTTGGTGCCTGCGGGAGCGAAACTGGCGGCTCGTGGCCGGGTTCGCGTTGGCGGCCGCGTTCCTGCTCCTCCCCGTCTGGATGCGGCCGGAATTGATCTCGCAATATCGCGAGATTATTCCGCGAATATGGGATGACGCTGCTCCAGCATGGGGCGGGTTCTTGCGCGCCACATTGGGCTACCAGAGGATTTGGCTGCAGTATTTGCCGCTAATCCCCGGTCTGGCATGGGCCATCCTGTATTGGAGAAAACATCGCTCGTCCTGGGACTGGAAGGGGAGTTTGCCGATGCTTCTGCTGATCGGCTTCATTACGGCTCCTTATGCGTGGACCTATGACGAAGTGATTCTCTTGCCGGTTTTCATGTCAGCGGCTGTTTATTTAATTAAGGAACCCAACAGGCTGGTTGCACGCAGAACATTTGCTTTTTACATTCTCATCAATGTAGTTATGTTCGTCTTAAATTTCGCTGGTTTACGCGACCTCTGGTTCCTATGGAACGTTCCCGTCTTCTTGATTGTTTACCTGTACATAATGCGACAACCCGGCTCTGCCAATCTGCCATCGGAGTCGGGACCGGCTAAACTCCAGTCTCAAGGAAGCGGCGCGGCATGATCGGCATCGGCGTTGAAAATTGAATCGGACATTGTGCAGAAGATGAAGACATTTCTCTCGCTGTGGACCGCTATTGAATGTATCGCGTTGACTTTTCCTCACGCTACAGGCACACTTTTTCATTCGCGCACTCCCCAGCGCCGCGCCGGAGTATTGTGTTTATATCGTCTCCGCGAGCCATGGCGAATGCCGAGTCAGCTAACATTCGTCTTATGACCGCAGACCGAGTTTCCTATACGCTCGACTCGACGCTGGAGACAGTCAACCACGCCGAAGAAACAGCGACCCGGATGGCGTCTGAAGCGGGCTTCGACGAAGAGGAGGTCTTGAAGATCTCCATGGCGGTACGCGAGGCGGCGGTCAATGCGGTTTTGCATGGAAATGCTTACGATCCGAATAAAAAGGTTTCCCTCGCTTTTGAACGCACCGCGAACGATCTAATTATTGAGATTCGCGACCAGGGGAAGGGGCTGGATGCCAGCAAGATTCCGGATCCGCTGGCTCCGGAGAACCTGCTTAAGACCTCGGGCCGCGGCATTTTTCTTATTCGCTCGTTCATGGATGTGGTGGAGATTCACCCATCCCAGACGGGTACCGAACTTAAAATGATTAAGCACGTCCGCGCCAACGCGGACTCCAAGGAGGCTCCACAGTGAGCATGAAGTCCAGCACTCGTCAGGTGGATGGCGTCACAATTGTCGATCTCAGCGGCCGCATTACGCTCGGTGAAGGCAGCATTGTTCTGCGCGATACCGTGCGCGATCTGCTTTCCAAAGGGCAGAAAAAAATTCTGCTTAATCTGGGCGACGTTAATTACATCGACAGCTCCGGAATCGGAGAACTCGTAAGCGCTTTCACCACCGCCAAAAACCAGGGCGGCGAACTTAAGCTCCTTAACTTGACCAAGAAGGTTCACGACCTGCTTCAGATCACGAAGCTCTACACAGTTTTCGACGTGAAAGACGACGAAGCCACTGCGATCAAGGCATTCAGCAACTAGCCTGGCCCGCAACGCGTGATGCGAGCCACTGGCGCGCTTGAAACCGGCGCTGATCGTCGAATCCTCCGCATGGTAGCGCCGGGAACCTGTCTGCGGCTCCAAGGCGACTTGTCCTCGGAGCGCTTGCGCGTGGCGCTCCTGCGGATCTTGTTTTATAGCCTCGTGGTTGAGTCGCGCTTCCCTTTTCGGGAGCCCAGACCACGATAATTAGCGGTCCCGCACGCTCGTCACTCGTCGTTCACTCCTACAATCAAAGCAGAGGCTGCAGGTGGCCTCGGCTTCATGCGCTTCTTTTCCCCGATTTTCTTCGCTGGAATTCTCCTGACGACAAGCACGCTTTGCAGCGCCAGCAGCCACTCCAATTCGAATCCTTTTCGCAGCAATTCTTCTCAGGGCAATTCTTCCTCTGACAATAAAGAACCGCAGAACTGTCTCTCTATCGCCGATGCCCAGAAACACGTCGGCAAAACGAATTGTGTCAAAGGAACGATCGTGCGCGTTGAGGAAGGCAATAACGGAGTAACGTTCCTCGATTTCTGCACCGACTACCACGCGTGCCCATTCACGGTGGTCGTCTTTCGTGGCGATCTTAAGTCCATTGGCGACGTTCGGCAGCTGCAAGGCCGCGTGATCACGATCAAGGGTAGAATCGAGGAATATGACGAGCGCGCTGAGATCGTCCTGCGCCATCCCCAGCAGTTAGGCGACAGCGCATCCCATCTGACCGCAATTCCCAAAGAGTACGACGTCGAACGGCAGGGTCATTACAGCGCCGGAACTTTCCGCGCTACGAAAACAAAGAAGGCTAAACACACCACGCCAGCTCCACCTGTTTCCATCGAAGATGCGGAAGAGCCGTAACGCCCGGAGCGTGACAACTCGGTTGACACACATTACGTGCACACGTATAATGTGCATATGAATATAACCCTTTCGGTCGACGAGCAACTCGTCGCTCAGGCGCGCAAGAAGGCGGAATTGCTCGGCAAAAGCCTCAATCAATTGGTACGGGATTATCTGCAAAAGCTTGTCGGTGGGGACGATCCAGAACGCAGCATTAGAGAATTCCAGCATTTATCCGGTCGCGGTAACTCTGATGGATGGCGTTTCAACCGCGAAGAGATTCATGACCGATCGGATGCTACGCGACAACAGCGATGACCCCTCGCAGCTTTCTCGATACCAACATTCTCGTCTACACGGACGACCCAGCCGCCCCCGCCAAGCAGCGCATCGCTCTCGATCTGGTCGCCACGCATCGCCGGGCAAGCACGGGCGTCGTGTCGCTACAGGTTCTACAAGAGTATTTTGTGACCGTCACTCGCAAGCTACAGGTCGATCCTCAAATTGCCCGGCGCAAAGTCGAACTGCTGGCTGAGTTCGATGTTGCATCTCCCGACATCGCGGATATCCTGGCCGCCATTGATCTCCATCGATTGCACGGCCTTTCCTTCTGGGATGCACTCATCGTTCGTTCGGCAAAACAGGCCGGCTGTAGCGTGCTCTTATCAGAAGATATGCAGAACACGAGAGAGATCGAGGGACTGCGGGTCGTAAATCCGTTTCAACAAGTAGAGGCTAACCCCGCTCGATGAGTTCCCGGGGCGAGACGCTCTCGCACAGCGCCGCTAATATGCAGCGCTACACCATACCGCGCCGCAATTCCTCCAGAGGATACTTCGTCCCGCGCCAGACAATGCCGCCATTCCAAAGTGTGTAAAACATCGACCACACCAGCGTGTACATGAATAGCGCTGTGCTCACCGGATGCAGGAAGAAGTAAGAGGGCGCCACATCCGAGCGGCTGGACATCCCGTAATAGATCGCAAACAGCGACAGCAGCGCGAGCGCATAAGGCATCCGCGCCCACCCGTGGGCCAGCCAAACGCCAAGAAACGGACCCCAATTTAGAAACGCGAGCCCAAAGATCGACGCCACAGTCCGCGGCCATTGAAACGACATCACGGCAAAAAAATTCTTCGTCAGATTGTTGACGATGCCAAATGCGCCTTGCGCCCAGCGCAGCGAGATCAAATCTTCTCCAAACACGTTGCGTTGCGCATACCCGCCGTTCTTCACCACCTTGCCGAGTTTCATGTCATCGAGTACTTCCATCCGGAGCGCCTTATAAGTGCCGATCGCGTCATAGACTGATCGACGGATCATGTTGAACGCGCCCACACCCATGTGATCCCGCGCAGCGGGGTCGGCGACCTTCCAGGGACGATGCCCGAAAACAAAGAGCGCCTGGAAGAACGCAATCATCATGCGCTCACCCGGACGCTTCATAATCATGCGTGGAAACAGCACCACATGATCCGCCTTTTCCGCCTCCGCATATGCAACGGCTCGCCGCACCGAATCCGGCTTGAATAGAACGTCGGCGTCGGTGAAGATCAGCCAATCCCCTGTGGCTTGGGCCGCAGCCTTCCACATGGCATGCGTTTTGCCCATCCAACCGGAGGGCAGATCCGCAACCTGCACAATGCGCAAGCGGTCATGCGCCGCGGGAAGAGCCGCCAATTCCTCCATGCGCGCGCCGGTTTCATCCGTGGAACGGTCGTTGACCGCGATAATTTCGTAATTCGAATAATCCAGGGCCAGTAAGCCGGTGAGCGTGGCGCGAATGTCCCGTTCCTCGTTACGTGCGGGAACGATGATGCTGATGCGAGGCTCTCCTGAGGGAGTCGGCGGCCTCCGATCCCATTCCGGCCGCGCCACATCGGCGATGCGAGGCATGCCAATCGCAGCCTCAACGATGCGGGAAAACCATGCCAGCGCAAGAATGCTGCCGGCAATCCAGTACGCAATCTGCAAAGTCATGTTGTCAGGAAGATGCTCCGAAGGAATGGGGCGATTCGCCCATGGCGTCCACGCGCAACGGCGGCGCAAAACGCATGCCGTAAAAAAGGATTGCAGCCGAAAGCGCAATCGCCACAATGGTCGCGAACAGTCCCGCTCCCAGCGAATGACGATCCGAGAGATAACCGATGATCCAGGGCGACGACGCATCTCCGAGCAGATGGATCGTGAATATCTCGACGGCAATTGCTGTCGCCCGCACATGCGCTCCCACTGAATTAATCACCGCCGCGTTCAAGGGCGACGTATTGATCAGCAGCAGAAACTCTGCTACCACTATGCCCGCCAGCATGCGATTGCCCGTGGTGTAAAGCGCAACCCACATTGCCGGAATCCCCAGCGCCAAGCTGACTGCGGAAACCAGATAATACGCGCTGCGTGTGTAGCGCAGCAGATAGTCCCCGAGCCATCCTCCGGCCAGCGCCGCCGCGATGCCGGTCGCCGCGGTACTAAGCCCGAAAATCAGATTCGCATCTTTCAAGCTGTACCCGTGATCGCGATGCAGAAACGTCGGCATCCAGACCTGCAATCCACCCAGGGCAAAAGTCATCATCGCCATGCCCAGGGTCGCCGACCAGAATGCTGGATTGCGGATCAAGCCCGCAATCGTTCCCCGCTCCGGCGTTTCTATGATGCTGTCGAATTGCCCGCGCTCGGGCTCCGGCAGAAACGTAAATATCGCAGCCAGCAAAAGACCGGGAGCCGCTCCCAGATAAAACGGCGCACGCCAACTGTTGTAGTGGGCGCTCACCGATCCTCCCAGGATGTAACCGAGCGCGGTGCCGAGTGGCAAAGTGAGATAAAAAATGCCAAGCACGCGGCCGCGCACCTTCTCAGGGAAAAGGTCGGCGACCACTGTCGGCGAGATCGTGCAAAAACTCGCTTCTCCAATGCCGACAATCATGTGCCGGAAAAACAGAATCTGGAAGTTGTGAGTAAACGCTGTCAGGAGGGTAGCGATGCTCCAGACAATGGCGCCGGCCACGATAATTTTCTTACGCGAATAGCGGTCCGCCAGCGGCCCCATAAACGGCGCCGTGCACATGTAGACAATAAAAAATGCGCTCGACAGAAGACCGAAATCGCTATCCTTGCGATGAAATTCCGCCTGCACCATTGGTTGCACGGCAAACAGCACAGAGCGGTCGATATAGTTCACCAGATTCAGCGCCGTGAGCACGACCAGCGCGGTGCGCGGATAGAGTTTGGCGGAAGCCACAGGTCGAGCGAATATAGCATGAGGATATTGCAGAAGTAAGAACTCAGGTTGCAGAAATAAACGCTATAAGTTTTCACCTCCGCAATCTGACGTCTTATCTCTGACCTCTTTTACCGCGCGGCCACTTCGCCACCACCACCGTCGAAAGCCCGCCACGCGGACGGAAATCGCCCTTCACTTCAGCCCATACCGGCTTCGCGCAGCGCACCACATCCTCAAGCACCTGATTGACGATATTCTCCTGAAAAATCCCCAGGTTCCGGTACGACTGCAAATATTCCTTCAGGGATTTCAGCTCAAGGCAGCGATGATCGGGCACGTAGCGAATCACAATCGTGCCAAAATCTGGTAACCCTGTCTTCGGGCAAACCGAGGTAAATTCCGGATCGTCCACCACGATTTCATAGCCCGGAAACTGATTCGGCCAGGTTTCGATCTCGGGAAAATTGTGGTCAAGTCCAGCGCTGGCGTGCTCGTCGGTATAGCGGCGCGATTTCGGCATTATTCCTCTCGATGCTGCATGACTGCGTATGCGGAACATTACCGTTTGCGCAGCGGCTCCCCGTGATCTCTTCTTCGGATATTTCTCGGCTCATTGTACCGAGCGGGCAATCCGCACTGCAAAATTCCGCATTAATCTTGACGCAAATTACGACCCTGCCGCATCGAATTAGCAAAGCCTCATGTACAATTCGCCGCTTTCCAGCGGCTCACGAGTGGTACATTTAAGCTTTCATTTTCTTCGTATGCCTTTGAATGCAAATAGCTCTCAGCGCTCACAGGGGCGCGGCTGGGTCACACCTGTGCTCATCGTGGCAGCTGCGGGCGTTTTAGCTGCCCTGGTCTCGCACCGCAGCGATCCAGTCGAGGTGCGCACTGCCCAGGTCAAACAGCGCTCCGTTCGGAGCGTGATTTCAACCAACGGAAAGATCGAGCCCGTCAATAACTTTGAAGCTCACGCGCCCAATTCAACCACCGTGAAGCGCATTCTTGTCACAGAGGGTGCCATTGTCAAGAAGGGCCAATTGCTGCTGGAACTTGACGATTCCGACTTGCTAGTACAGGCCGCGCGCGCTCTGGCGCAACAGAAGGCTGCCCAAGCCGATCTCGCAGCCGCCACACATGGAGGCACGCAAGAAGAGATCCTCGGACTTGAACCTCAACTAGTCAAGGCGCACACCGACCGGGACACAGCGCAGCGTAATTTCGACGCCCTGAAGCGCCTGGAGGCTGAGGGAGCCGCATCCGCGGGCGAAGTCCAGGAGGCACAAAACGCTCTCACCCGCGCCAATTCACAGATGGAATTCTTGGAAGAGAAGAAATCCAAACGGTATTCCAATGCTGAGGTGGCGCGAGTCGAGGCGCAACGCGACCAGGCAAATGCCGCATACACCGAAACTCAGGAAAATCTTGCCAAAGCCAACGTGCGGGCGCCCTTTGACGGCACCGTATATTCCCTCCCCGTACGACAGGGTAATTTTGTAACCGCCGGAGAATTGCTGTTGCAAGTCGCGGATCTGCGTAAAGTCCAGCTCCGCGCCTTTGTCGATGAACCCGATATCGCTCGCCTCGCCGTTGGCGATCCCATTGAAATCACATGGGATGCGTCTCCCGGCCGTATCTGGCAAACCAAAGTAACTACAATTCCTTCGACCGTAATGCCGCGCGGCTCCCGTAACGTTGGCGAGATCACGAGCGTCGTAGATAATAAGGAATTCAAGCTCTTGCCGAACGTAAACGTAGGTGTGACGATCGTCGCCGCCGAGCACGATAACGTGCTCGTTATTCCGCGGGAGGCCGTTCGTAACGACGATTCCAAGCCCTACGTGTTGCAGATTGTCGGTCACGAGCTAAAACGTCGCGAGGTGGAAACCGCGCTTTCCAATCTCACCGAGGTGGAAATTACCCGCGGCTTGTCCGCCAACGATCTGGTTGCGATTGGATCGCTCAATGGCAAGCCTCTCGCCGACGGAATGCAGGTCAAGTTTTAAATGATGAATCGCTTTCATAAATTCGCGTTCGTTGCCATTCTCGTGCTGGGGGCCGCAATCCCCGGCTTTGCCGACTCCGCGCGTGAGATGCTGGCCGCTGGCCGCATCAGTGAGGCCCTCACCACGCTCAACGGGCGCCTGTCAGCTGCGCCCTCCGATGCCGAATCTTCTAACCTGCTTTGTCGCGCTTATTTCGAGCTTGAAGACTTCGATCATGCCGAATCGGCTTGCAAAAAGGCAATTGCGCTTGATCCGAGCAATGGGCGCTATCATCGCTGGCTGGGCCACGTCTATGGAGAGAAGGCTTCCCGCGCCGGGCTGTTAGCCGCCGCCGGCCTTGCCATCAAGACTCGACAGGAACTCGAACGCGCCGTCGAACTCAATCCCAAAGATGTAGATTCGCGTGTCGATCTCGCCGAGTTCTACCTGGAAGCCCCGGGCATCGTTGGCGGCGGCCAGGACAAAGCTCTCAGCCAGGCGAAAATCATCGGATCAACCGATCCGGCTCGCGAACATTGGGTCTATGGCCGCATTGCCGAAAAGAATCATGACAACGCAACTGCCGAACGCGAATACCACAGCATGATTGAGGTCAGCAACGGCGATTCCGAAGCATGGCTGAACCTCGCTCTTTTCTTTCGCCATCAAAAGCGCTACGACGAGATGGAGCAGACGCTCGTCCGCACCAGCCAGGCTCCCATGTCCAAGCCCGATGTGCTTGTCGATATCGCCCAAAACCTTTATCGCGTAGGACGCAATCCCAGTCTCGCCATCCGGCTGCTGCGCCGTTATCTCGCTTCCGGACCGGTCGAGGAAGCGCCCGCCTTCAAGGCTCATTATCTGCTCGGCACTCTGTTTGAAAAGCAAGGGGACAGGGCGGAAGCTGCGCAGGAGTATAAAGATTCACTATCTCTGGCGCCCCAATTCGAGCAGGCTCAGCAGGCTTTGAGCCGCGTAGTTCACTAACAGATAAGCTCACTTCTTTCAGACAAAACTTTTCTAAACCCTCTCTCCGATTTCCTTCCCTGGGCACTACAATCTCTAGTCACGCATCGCTAAACTGCAATCGAGATGGATTGCTCCGACTGCGGCGTTGCCGGCGGAATCAGCGGCAGCGCGCACACCGTCGACAAGACGGCAAGAATTAAAGAAGAGGTAGACATGAGACTACGATTGCCGGCTTCGTGGCATTTGCCGCATCTGCTTGCATTTTTCGTCCTGATGAATTTCGCTCCTCTGAGCCTTGTGCCGTGCGCTTGGGCCGAACCAATGCCTTTGGAACGCGCCATCCGGCTCGCCCTTTCGCACAGCACTACTACGGCCATCTCCCACGCAGACCTGCAAAAAGCGATTGCCTCCTACCATGAGTTGCGCGACAACCGCATTCCGCAACTGACGGTTGGTTCCAACCCAGGATGGTCGTACGGGCTTCCACTGGCAATCGTCGGTTCAGCACCTTCGCTGATAACGCTAACCACGCAAAGCTCGGTTCTCAATTTCGCGGAAGATCAGTATTTGGGCGCGGCTAAGGCCGACGTCCGCGCCGCCGATTTGCAGGATAAAGATAAGCGCAACGAGGTCATCGAGGATGTTGCGCTCAGCTATGCGGAACTCGCGAAATGGGAAGCACGGCTCGTCCACCTTCAACAGGACGAATCGCAGGCTCAGCAAATGACGCAAGCTGTCACCCAGCGCGTTCAAGAAGGCATCGATAGTGAGGTCGATTCCAGCAAGGCCAAGCTAGTGCTTGCTCGCGTACGGCTTCATCGCGCTGAGGCGCACGGTGCGGCCGACGTTCTTCGCCGCCATCTCTCCGACCTCACAGGATTCCCCGTCTCGGCGATTGAGGTTGATCCCGAGAGCATGCCGCCCTTGCCGCCTGTCCGATCAGAGGATGAATTTCAGGAGAAGGCGGCGGATTCGAACGCCGCCACCAAGATTGCCGACTTACATGCCTCTGCCCAGGCGTTACGAGCCTCTGCTGAACACCGCGCGTCGCTGCCGTCGATCGATTTTGCCGCTCAGTACACTTATCTGCCAAACTTCAATAATTATGCCGAGTTTTATGGGCACTTTCAGTCCAATAGCGTGACAATCGGGGCCGCCATCCGCTTCTCTATCTTCAACGCGAGCCAGCGAGCCCATGCCGAAGCAGCCGATTTTGAAGCCTTGAAGGCTAAGAAACAGGCGGAGGCCACGCGCGACAAGGTCTCCGAGGAAACGCTGAAACTCCAACGGGCCGCCGAACAACTCGAGGCCGCCCGCGACGTGGCGAAACTCGAATACGATCTTGCGCAATCCAGTCTGGAAGCGGCGCACACCCGCATCGAGGCCAAAACTGCAACGCTGCACGAACTGGCCGACGCCCAGGTACAGGCCAACGAGCGCTATTTGCTTTTTCAGGATGCAGACTTCGAATATCAGCGCGCGCGCCTGAACTTGCTGCGCGCTACCGGAGAGTTGGAGAAATGGGCGCTGCCGGTCTTTTCCCCAAAATAACGTTGGATTCGCTTGCGGAGAAGAATGACAGTCCCTGGCGACTCATCCCAGCCACACCCAATTCCCGCAACTCAATGAAAGAAAAGCGGCGTTCGCCGCTCTGGGTTTGTGCATCCTAATGGGCTGAGGCATGATTCCAAAAGGAATTCCACGCTCCCAGCAAATCGGCCGCGTACCCGAATGGTAGCTAGCCGAGGGGTGTCCCGCTCACTTCGCAATGCTAAAATAGAAAGAACGCCCATATGCCATTAAAGACATTGTTTCTCAACCCACCCTCCTTTGAGAATTTCGACGGAGGCGCCGGCTCCCGTTGGCCCGCGACGCGCGAAATCGAATCGTATTGGTACCCAGTCTGGCTTGCCTATCCGGCCGGGATGCTTGAGGGCGCGCGCCTGCTCGACGCGCCGCCTCATCACGTGACCGCCGAAGAGACCATCCGCATTGCGCAGGATTACGAACTCCTCGTGCTGTTCACCAGCACCCCGGGCTTCCAGGGCGACATTAACATCGCCAACGCGATCAAGAACGCCAATCCAAAGATCAAGATTGCCTTCGTCGGTCCGCACGTCAGCGTGCTTCCAGAAAAGTCTTTGAAGGAAGCGGAAGTGATCGATGTTATCTGCCGCAAGGAATTCGATTATTCGATTGTCGAGTATGCACAGGGAAAGCCGCTTGAAGAGATTCTGGGCATTTCCTACCGCAAGAATGGACAGGTCGTACACAATCCCGACCGGCCGACCATCGAAAATCTTGACGCATTGCCGCACGTCACCGATATTTACCGGCGCGACCTCGATGTCCGCCGCTACAATGTTCCGTTTCTGCTGCACCCGTTCGTCTCGCTCTACACTACTCGTGGATGCCCCGCCCAGTGCACCTTCTGCCTCTGGCCGCAAACGCTCAGCGGTCATCCGTGGCGCAAGCGTTCCACCGACGATGTAGCTCGCGAGATGGCTAAGGCCAAGGAATACTGGCCCTACGTCAAGGAATTCTTTTTCGACGACGATACATTCAATATCCAGAAGGCGCGCACCGTGGAACTCTGCGCGAAGCTCAAGCCGCTTGGTTTGACGTGGTCCTGCACCTCGCGCGTCACCACCGACTTTGAAACTCTCAAAGCGATGAAAGAAGCGGGCTGCCGCCTGCTCATTGTCGGCTATGAGTCTGGCGATCAGCAGATCCTTAAGAACATCAAGAAAGGTGCCACGGTTGAGCGCGCTCGCCAGTTCACCAAGGATTGCCACAAACTCGGTCTGGTCGTGCATGGAGACTTCATCCTCGGCTTGCCCGGTGAAACACGCGAGACCATCAAGAACACGATCAACTTCGCCAAAGAACTCGATGTTGAGACGATTCAGGTTTCAGTCGCGCACGCTTATCCCGGAACCGAACTGCATGAATATGCCGTCAAGAACGGATTCATGACCGCCGAGACCAAAATGGTCGATGATGCGGGCCACCAGATGGTGCAGATAGAATACCCAGGCCTGCCTGCCGCGGAAGTGCTCGAGGCCGTTCATCATTTTTACGACGAGTATTATTTCCGGCCAAAGGCGGCGTACCGGATTCTGCGAAAAGCCTTCTTCAACACTTCAGAACGCAAACGGCTTTACAAGGAAGCGCGCACGTTCCTGAAACTCCGTGCCCAGCGCCATAAGTGGGTTAAGGACAACCGCAAAGAGGAAACCCCGGCGCCGGAGCCAGCCAAAGCCTAGAAGGGCATTGCGTCATTGAATCGGTGTGGCATTGGATCATCCAAACCCACGGTTGCTCAAAATGTCTCAATGTCCAAATGATTTAATGTCTCAATAATTCTAGTGACCTTCCGCAAATATCTCGTGCTCGCCGGTGTCACCGTTTTCAGCACGCTCGGCGATTCCCTGCTGGCGCGCGGAATGAAGGAACTCGGCGGCATTGCGCTGCATAATTTCTCCGGGCTGCTTCTGGCTATTCTTAATCCATGGGTTAGCGTCGGGATCCTGCTTCTGCTGGCCTTCTTCGCGTCGTACATGTACGCGCTTTCCTGGGCCGATCTGACTTATGTTTTGCCGGCGACTTCTCTTAGCTACGTGCTCGTAGCCGTAATCGCGCGCATTCGTTTTCACGAGGAAATATCTCCGACGCGCTGGATGGGAATCGCTCTCATTGCTGCCGGAGTCGGTTTCGTCGCCGCAGGACCTGCCGTCACGCCCAGCCACCACGGCTCTCCGGGAGATGATTTTGAGAGAGATGCTCCGCCAAGGAATGCTTCGCCCGAGTCCGTGTCACAGGAGTTGCAGCCGTGAACAATCTCTATGCATGGGCCGCGATTGCCGCGATCACGCTGGCCGCTACCACAGGCGACGTCCTGCTCGCGTATTCGATGAAGCGCGTCGGTGATGTGGGTGAAATCTGGAGGACGCTGGGCCCGTTCGCCGTGGTCGCGCGGATTTTCGCAACGCCTACATTCTTTCTGGGCGTAGCCGCTATGGGCGTCGCGTTCTACAGCCTGCTCTTCGGGCTGTCCTGGGGAAATCTCAGCCTGGTCGTCCCAGCTTCAGCGTCGCTTACGTTCGTGGCAAATGCTCTCGCCGCAAAACTTTTTCTGCACGAAGACGTAGGCCGCCGCCGATGGGTCGCAGCCCTGCTAGTGGGTGCGGGAGTCGCACTGATGGCGTTTTAAATCACTGCACGGAATCGGTTGTTTCGCCGCCGATAATCCCCACACAATCCTCTCAGCAGAACAAATCAATCTCAATCGCTTCAGGCTGGACAAGGTCGGCTTCGGCCTTCTCTTGTTCGACAGAGACAGTTGCCTCCGCCCCATGGCTGCCTCCAATGCCGATCACTCTCGACACGTCCCCCACACCCACAACTCTGAATTTTTTTTTCTCGCTCAGCATTCGGCGTGTATCTTCGTCGACGCGCGACGACCGCAATCTCCGGTTCAGAGCCTGCACTTTCGCCAGCCGCTCCAACAGTTCTTCCAGCACATCTTTTCCGCCCGCGCTTATCTGGACAAACTCCAGGCTCGTTCCGGAGACACCCGTCTGCCCCTTCACCAGCGCCGCCGCACGAAAAGATGACGCATTCACTCGCAATACAACTTCTGTTCGCGCGCCCGGATCGACTGGACTCGCCATATCCAGGCAAAGCCCCCCAACACTCACATTGCGCAGGCTTGCCGAAATCGACGTTCCATTAAAAGGCACGTGATAGATCGTCGCGCACCCTCCGCAGACAAAGCGGGGATTGCGTCGGCGGTCCTCACCCTTGGGATCGACAGTTGTCACGGATATACCATCGTAATTACGCGGCCAAATCTTTAGAATGGCCTTCCTTTCATCAGTAGTAACTATGTCTTAGAACTGAAGTAACCGGACCGGTAGGCAAACACAGGAAAGGTCAAGTATTTCTCCCGGCGTCGTGAGACTCTCATCCGAACAGCTTCATCAAGCCTGCCGAAGGAATATCCGGGACGACAAATTTAGCCTGCCCCTGTCGATCCCATCGTCCGGATGCCCCAGTCAAAGCCTCCGCAGCCAGATATCCGCTGCGCACTGCTCCTTCCATGGTCGCGGGCCAGCCCGTCGCCACGTAATCGCCTGCGAGAAAAACGTTCGGCCACGCAGTCGCAGGCTTGGGTCGAATGCGGTCAATCCCCGGCGCCGGTGAATACGTCGCATGCACTTCTTTGATGACGGTCGATTTCGACAATATCGCATCGCGCGCGCCAGGGAAAAACTCTTTCAGCTCGCGAATTGCTAACTCCACAATCTCTCCCTTTGATTTTTCAACCAGACTGCGCGAGCAGCTCACCACCAGCTCAACATAACTGCCGCTTCCCTTTTCGCGTACGCCTTGATTCCCAGGTGCTTCGTTTTTAGATTCACTGATCCTCGATTCAATAATGCGCGATTTATGAAACATCCATTGAATCGTCCGATCCAGCAAAACTGCGTGATCCAGGTTCGAAATCTCGCGATCAAACCAGAGATGAATCCCCGTAATCGGCGAAGTCGTGAATTCGCCCAGCGCAGCGCCCAAAGCAGCCACATCCCCGTTACTCGGCAGCATTCGCCCCAGGACATCGAATGGAACGGCCAGCACCAAGTAGTCGAAATTCTGCTCCACACCATTCACCACTACGCTCACGCCGCTCTCCCCTTCACCAAACGACTCCACGCCCGCGCGCAACTGCATCTCACCCCCGCGTGCGCAAATATAGTCGCCAGCCGCGTCATAAAGCTCCGTCAGCGGAACTGTCGGAAGCCCCATCCGCCCCGCTGCCGCCGATTTTAGAAATGACTCGCGCACCACCTGCGCCGCATAGGGAACTGAAACTTTATCCAAATCTTCATTCAGCGCACTGACCAAAATCGTCTTCCAGAAACGTTCAATCGCCCGCTCGGTCTGCCCATGCCGACGCAACCAATCAAGAAATGACTCAGCATGGTTCGCCGGCGCCGCCGGAGCGAGCGCCATCATCGCGCGGCTGATGGCAACCTTATCGGCAAAGGCAAGGCAGGGCGCCCGCAAAAATGACGGCGCGGTATGCAGCGGAGCTGGCAATGGCGAAGGCCCGATCACCGATGCGCGGCCGCCCGGCTCCAGAAACGTCAGTCGGTCATACCACTTAATCTTTTTCTCGACTCCGGTTCGCCGGTAAAAGTCGATCAGATTTGTACAGCAGCCCAACAATACGTGCTGGCAGTTATCGACAACCTCGCCCGTTCCTGGATGCTGATACGAAGAAGCGCGCCCACCCAGATATGGCCGCCGCTCAAATAGCGTCACGCGAAAACCGGCGTCGGCCAGCGCGCACCCGGCGGCTAGTCCGGCCAAACCACCTCCGGCAATCGCAATTGTCTGTTGTGGCATCGGAAAAATCGTACAGGAGAGCCGCGTTGCGCACTGCGCAGAAACTGCGCGAAAACAGCCCTTTCGGCTTTGCGCCCGACGCGCCCCTTTTGTGCGCGCTCAGGAGGTAGGTCTCCGCGCATCACAACACGCGCTTCAAAATTCCTTTCGTCAGCACGCTCACTTTTTCCGGCACGCTCACCCGCACGCGCTGTGAAAAAACATCGTAGTCGTTCGCTGCAATCTTTTCGAGCAGCCGCCTGTAGATCGTAATCAGCACCCACAGTCCCGGCCGGCTGTCTTCGCTCACCAATGGAATTAACTCTTCTCCCGACCGATAAAACTCCCGCGCCCGGTCCGCCTCAAAAGCCAACAACGGACGGATTCTCGAAAGCTCCGGCGCCGACAAATCCTCAGCCCGCAACCCGAACTGCAATAAGTCCTCCTCCGGCAGATACACCCTGCCCATCGCCGCGTCTTCCTTGACATCGCGAATAATATTCGTAAGCTGAAACGCGAGGCCGCACTGCTCCGCGAGCGCCTCTGCCGCCGGATCGCGATATCCGAAGATACGAATGCAAACCAACCCCACCACCGACGCGACACCGTAGCAATATTTGCGCAGGTCTTCAAAAGTCTTGTAACGAGCCGTCAGTGGTGCGCCGGTTGCGGTGGCCGGTCCACCCTCCAGATCGGCCTCCGTGCCATAGGCCAGTTGATCGAGAAGGCCGACTGGAATGTGATACCGGCGCTGCGCATCCGTCAGCGCCAAGAGAACTGGATCGTCGGTTGGATCGCCTGCGAGCGCGCGATGAACTTTGTCCAGCCACTCTGACAGCTTGTTTTGGCGCTCCTGCACGGGCAGCGTCATATCGTCGGTGATGTCGTCGCACCGCCGCATGAATGCATAGACCGCGGTCAGCGCGTTCCGCTTTCTCGGCGGCAGCACCATAAATCCGTAATAAAAATTCTTAGCGGCGGAGCGCGCAATGCTCCGGCACACCGAGTACGCGACATTGATTTGTGAACGCGTGGGCGCAAAATGCATGGACGCATTCCCCGCAACTGTGCTCATCCCGAATTCCCTCGCGCACTTGACCCCGGCGTAATTGATCTGAGGGCTGCTCGAGCCACCAGCGCCAGCTTTCGCGGTTTGGAGATTGCCGGCCTGCGTCCCAATACCGCATATCCCTGCCGCTCGATTGCCTTCAGAATCTCCATTCCGCCGCGGCTGAACAGTTCAATATCCATTGCCAGTTTGCGGTCAACCTTCCCTACCAGCGGAAATCCCTGCGCAAACCACTCCCGCGCCCGTTCCACTTCAAAGCGCATCATCTCGCGAAAGGCCGGGGTATTTTTCAAATCGCGAATGTCATCTTCCGCTACGCTAAACCGCCGAAGATCTTCCAGTGGTAAGTAAATTCGCCCCTTGGCAAAATCCATGCCAACGTCCTGCCAGAAATTTGCCAACTGCAATGCCGTGCAGGTGTAGTCGGAAAGCTGCTGTCTTTCCACATCGCGATACCCGCACAAATACAGCACCAGATGGCCCACCGGGTTCGCCGAATTCCGGCAATAGGCAAGCACGTCGCCGAACATCTCATATCGGGGCGTTGTCTGATCCTGGCGGAACGCCGTCAGCAAATCGGAAAACTCGTGCTGCGGAATCTCGAATTCCCGCACCGTTCCCTGCAAAGCAACAAACACCGGATGGCGCGGGGCACTCCTATAACACGCCTGTAGCTCCGCCTCCCATTCGTCCAGGAGCCGCAAGGATACAACTGGATCGCCGACCTCATCGCCCAGATCGTCCGATATCCGGCAATACGCATAAATATTGAAGAAATGCTGCCGCAGATGCGACGGCAGAAACCACGAGGCCACCGAGAAATTTTCGTAATGCGACCGCGCCAGCCGCCGGCAATATTCCTCAGCGGCGGCAAGCGATGGCGCTACCGATGGCATTGCGTACTCCGCGGGAAGGCGAGCCCATCCATCACCGGCCGCAGCCGCGTCCTTACGGTCACTTGTGGCAATCGTAGACATTCACTCCTGCAAGATGTTTTGGAAAGGGCACGGTTTCAGCCGTGGCTAACGACCTTAGGACCCGCGCTTTAGCCCCGAACGGTCCCCTTTTCAGTGCCCCGGAATAATCGCCGTCTTAATGTCACCGTTCCGGTTCAGCATGTGCCGCAGCACATCGTGCAGGCGGGAGAGCGGAGCCTCGCCAGTTATGTAGTCGGTCCCGCGCACTTTTTTCTCCGTGATCAGTCCGAACGCGCGGCGAACCGTCTCCGGCGTGTGGTGGAACGTCGCTTTCAGCGTGACCTCGGAATAATGCAGCCGATTCGTATCCAACTGAACTTTTGTCCCCGCCGCACAACCGCCGAAAAAGTTGACTGTGCCGCCTTTGCGGACCATCTGCACAGCCCACTCCCACGCCTCCGGCCGTCCCACCGCTTCAATCACGACGTCCGACCCGCGGCGCTCCGGACTCAGCTGCCGCACCGCCTCAATTGGATCTTTTACTTCGGTGATCTGCACAACTTCATGCGCGCCTTTACGGCGTGCCAGCGCCACCTGCGAATCGCGCTTCACAACCGCGATTACATTGCAGCCGATGGCCTTGGCCACCTGCACAAACATGAGCCCAATCGGGCCGCCGCCGAGCACCGTGACCGTGTCGCCGATCTCCACTCCCGTCTCGTGCAACCCCCGAAGCACGCAAGCCAGCGGCTCCGTCATCGCGGCATCTTCAAAACTTACGTGCGGGGGAACTACCAGCATGTTCGTTTCAACAATCCGCCGCGGAATACGTATGTACTCTGCATACGCGCCATTGTTGAAGAGCAAGTCTTCGCACAAATTCCCCTGGTGCTTCGAGCAGTAAAAACACATTCCGCACGGAGCCGAGTTCAGCGCAACCACGCGCATACCCTTCTTGAATCCGCGCACTCCCTCGCCCACATGCTCAATTGTTCCCGCCAGTTCGTGCCCAAACAGCGCTGGAGGCACGATCATCCGTGCGTGATACCCCCGCTGATAGACCTTCAGATCGGTGCCGCAAGTGAGCGCAACGTGTACTTTGACCAGCACCTCGCCATCGCCCACGCGCGGGATTGGCACTCTTTCGATCTTGATGTCTTCCTTGCCGTAGAGAACGGCGGCCGTCATCTTGCTATTCACGTTAATTTTCCTTCCCGCGCACGCCCGGCTGGATCACAATTTTCATCGAATCCGGCTGAGGATGGGCAGCCAGCGCGAGCGCCTCCACAGCGCGCTCCAGCGGAAAACGATGGCTGATCAGCCGTTCTAAATCCATTTCGTGGTTCATCACAAACCGCACCGACTCGTCCTGCAAATCAACCGACGCACTATAGGAGCCGAGCAATGCTTTCTCATCGACGCATACCGCCGCGGGATCGATCGTCGCTTCTCCGCGCACCGTTTGCGCAAACAGCAAAACGCGCCCTCCCGGACGCGTCGCCTCCATTGCCGGCCGAATCAGACCGCTGCCGCCGACCGCCACAATTACGGCGTCAGCGCCACGTCCGTCCGTCATTCCACGCACCACCTGCCCCGCATCTTCTTTCGAGGCGTCAATGCTTAAATTCAAGCCGAAGCTATTAGCTATTGTAAGCCTCGCAGGATACAAATCGGAAGTAATCACTCGTGCGCCCGTCCGTTTGGCTAACACGGCTAGAATCAACCCGATTGGGCCCTGCCCAATGACCAACACCGTCTCGTCGGGCTCAAGCCGTAATGTTTCAATCCCCTTCAGGCAAGTGTTCACCGGCTCCACAAAACAAGCCTGCTCAAACGAAACCGCGTCGGGAATGCGAACAGTTCCCTTCTCGACGATCCAATCCATGACCCGAACGTATTCCGAGAAGCCCCCGCCGGAGGGATCGAACCCAGCCGTGCACCCGACTTTCTTATACGTCGCACATTGTGCGAACGTCTTGTGCCGGCAGTAGTAGCATTCGCGGCACGGAATGTGATGAAACACCATTACACGGTCGCCGGCCGTGAATCTCCGCACGCCCTCACCCACCTTGGCCACAACTCCGGAGGTTTCATGTCCAAAAATGCGCGGCGTCGAATGCGATCCCGTGGAGATCTTTTTCAGGTCTGTACCGCAGATTCCGCAGGTATGCACCCGCACAAGAATCTCGCCCGTCCCGATCTCCGGCACAGGAACTTCTTCCAGCCGAACATCATTGACCCCGCGGTAAACCGCAGCCTTCATAGTGACGGGAACGAACCCAACTTGATTTTCAACATCTGTAGGCCGAACTGTTGCCATAACGATTGTGACTTCTTCACTCAACTGTCAGTCGAATCAGGGACGCTTACATCGGGACGCCAATTCGCGGGCGCAATACGCTTTAATCGCTGCGCTGAGCGCCCGGCTTGCTCGTGAGCTATTGCGGGCCAAGGCAATCGTACTCCCCCACAGCCAGGGGCGCAGCGCAACGTGCAGTGCAAAACTCGCCGAGCGAAACTGCCCATCGCTTGAAACGAATCGCGCCACAGGAGGCATCTCGGAATCCGCCCCATCGGAGATCGCCTTGATCGCCGCAAACTCAATATCGCGGGCCTGCGCCGCCTGCGCCACAGCGGCCGCTTCCATATCCACCGCGTCGGCCGAGTAAGCCCGCGCCAAACGTTCCTTCTGATCCCTGTCCGCTACCGCGGAATAACTCACCAGCGTTCCCTGTCCCGCACCTGTATCCGTTTGCGACCCGTCGAGTGCATTGACCACGACCCGCGGCTCCATTACATCCCCAATCTTCATCTGCAAATTCAAACCACCGGCAAAGCCAACCGAGACGATTCGCGCCGGGCGAAACTCCTCAATCACCGCCTCCGCGGCGCGCCGTGCGGACTCCGCTCCGATACCGCTACAAGTCAAAACTGCATTGCCGCTTTCAAACAGACGATATCTGCGCTGATCGCCCACAAGCTCGCGCATCCTCCAGCCGCGAACGAGCGGCCCCACTTCCCTTTCCATGGCCGCGACGATGGCGATGGTCAAAGCGCTGTTTTGGGTGGCAGTGTGGTTTTGGGTGGCGCGGCTCTCCAGCGCTGCGCTAGCCGGCGCTTCCTCACGGGCTTTAACCGCAGAGGCATCCGCATCGCGTTCTTCCGTAGCCGGTTCAAACATATTCGTTTGCCCTGAACCACTCCACCGACCGTCTCAGCGCCCCATCCACCGGAACCACCTGCCAGCCCAGTTCGCGTTCCGCCTTCGCCGAGCTGACAAACATTTTCTTGCGTCCCATGCGAACAGCGTCAATCGTCGCGCGCGGCTCGCGTCCCAAGAGCCGCCCCGTCACCATCTCATCGACGACGCCGGTTGCTAATGCAAACACGTACGGAAGCTTCACTGTCGGCGACTTCAGTCCCGTAATCGCCGCCAGTCGATCCAGAATCTGTTTGAGTGTCAGATTTTCGCCGCCCAAAATGTAGCGCTCGCCGGACTTTCCTTTTTCCAGCGCCTGAATTTGACCGCGAGCGCAATCCCTAACGTCCACCAGGTTCAGTCCTGTATCCACGTAGGCGGGAAACTTCCTCTTCAGGAAATCCAACACGATGCGCCCGGTCGGCGTCGGCTTCACATCGCTCTCGCCAACCGGAGTCGTCGGATTGACAATCACCACATCGACGCCCGATTTCGCCGCCTCGACTGCAACCTTCTCCGCCATAAACTTCGACCGCTTGTAAGGTCCGATCATGTCCGCGAGCGACACCGGACTTTTTTCATCTGTCAGATGCGTGTCAGCTGACTCGCGGCTGCTGGAAGGTCCGCCGCGGTGCCCGTTCCACCCAAAGCCCATCGTAGCCACGCTCGACGTGTAAACTACACGACGCACGCCCTGCTTCCGGGCCGCCTCAAGCAAGGCCCGCGTGCCCTCGACGTTTGAGCGGTACATCTCCTGCGGATCGCGCACCCAAAGCCGATAGTCAGCCGCTACATGAAAAACAACTTCGCAGCCGGAAACCGCCTTTTCAATCGAAGCCGGATCGCGCAGGTCGCCGGAAGCGCGCTCGGCATTCAAATCGGCGATGTTCCGCAGGTCGCTCGAAGGCCGCACAAGCAACCGCAACTCCGCTCCCGACGCAGCTAAAGCGCGGGCTACGTGACTGCCCAGAAATCCCGTAGCGCCAGTGACAAATGCTTTCAAAAGCAGTTCTCAGTAGCCAGTTACCAGTGGCGAGGGTTTTCATTGGCGGCCGATTCGTTGCCGATACCGGCCTGCTTTGTAACAAGGTTTGCAGCGGCAATGCCTTCCACCCCGCGAAGCGGGTGCGTCGGATCACGGTAGAAATCGGTTAGGGCTTCCATGGCCCACACGTTGAGCATCTCTTGCCTTTTACGCCATCTCGCGTTTCCATCGCCACCTTCAGTGTTTGCTTTCGCAAAATCTCCCGTACGCGTCCGTCGTCAACTGGCAACTGGTACTGGCACCTGGTTACTGGTTTTTCTCCGCCATGACCTTGGCATATGCTGTCAGCGCGATCAGCGGGAAATACTGCCGGTACAGATGGTATTTGAGATAAAACACCCGCGGAAATCCCGTCCCCGTATAGAACGCTTCGTCCCACGAACCATCTTTCTTTTGCGTCTTCAGCAGATACGCGACTCCCCGCGCCACACACTCGCTCCGCGTGTCGCCCACGGCCAGCAATCCCATGATCGCCCATGCGGTCTGCGAAGCGGTGCTGTCTCCCTGTCCGCGCAGATTGGGATCGTCATACGATCCCACTGTCTCGCCCCATCCGCCGTCCGCGTTCTGGATCATGCGCAGCCACTCCGCTGCCTGCTGCACCATTGGCTCATTGCGATCAACACCGATTGCTTCCAGCCCGCGCAGCACGAGCGCGGTTCCGTAGATGTAATTCACGCCCCAGCGCCCAAACCAGCTCCCATCCGCCTCCTGCTCGCCCTTCAGAAATGTCATCGCCTTCTTTACCGCGGGATGATTTTTGTCGAACCCATAGGTCGCCAGGCATTCCAGGACTCGGCCCGTAATATCCACGGTCGCAGGATCGAGCATAGCGTTGTGGTCGGCGAATGGCACGTACTGAAACACCATCCGGTCATTATCTTTATCGAACGAAGCCCAGCCACCGTTCTTACACTGCATCGACAGCACCCAGTCGATTGCGCGCTGCACTGACTCACGCTGATACCGCCCGTTCGGATGCTCCACGTGGCTCAGCGCCAGGCACACCATCGCGGTATCATCCACGTCGGGATAAAACTCGTTGTTGAACTCGAAATACCAGCCGCCCGGCTCACCCTTCGGATTCTTAACCTTCCAGTCCCCCGGCTTGCGCACCTGCTTCTGCAGCATCCAGTCGGCGGATTTCACCATGCGCGAATCGCTCGCCGGCACGCCCGCCTCACCCAGAGCAAATAGCGCGTAAGCTGTGTCCCATACGGGAGACACGCACGGTTGCATCCGGAAGGTATCGCCCTCCTCAATCCCCAGCTTCTCAAACTCATCCATGGCGCGAATCACCTGCGGATCGTCCAGCGAATACCCCAGGCAGCGCATGGCGATAATCGAATTCATGATCGAGGGGAAAATTCCCGCCAGCCCATCGCTCATCTCGAACCGTTCCAGCACCCACTTCTCGGCCCGCTTCAGCGCGATCGACCGCAGCGGCCGCACGTGCACGGCTTCAAACCAGTGCACCATCCGGTCAATTACCAGAAAGAAATTACGCCAGGAAACCAGCTTCTTTGCCCAGTGCAGATGCATGCGCGACTTGTCGCGCCCACCGACAAAAAGCTCCTCCACGCCCATTTCATCGGGGATTTTCTTGAAGGGCTTCTTCGCATAGCAGATCGAAAGCGGCACCAGAATAGCGCGCGACCACGAAGAAATTTCGTAGATATTGAACCAGAACCAGTTGGGAAACAGCACGATCTCCGGCGGAACCGCCGGCACCGCGTCGTAATCGTACTGCCCAAAAAAGCAGAGATAAATTTTGGTGAAGGTGTTGACCTCGGTCACTCCACCCATCTCCAGAATCTTCTTGCGGGCCCGCGCCAGCGCCGGATCGCCCGTTTCGTATCCCGCCAGCTTCAGCCCAAAATATGATTTGACCGAAGCGCTCAGATTCGAAGGCCCGCCGACATATGTGCTCCAACCCCCATCCTCATTCTGATGATTCAGAATGTAGCGCGCTGCTTTCGCAAATCTGTCCGGATTGCCCGTCCCCAGCAGCGTATGCAGCAGGATGTAGTCCGACTCGAGCGTTGTGTCGGCTTCCAGCTCTCCGCACCAATATCCCTGTTCGTGCTGTTGGGAGAAAAGAAACTTGCGCGCGGCGTCTACAGCCACAGCCACGCGGCTCACCAGATCGTCAATCTTTCCAAACCGCATCTGTGGGGTCCCCAGCGCGCCTGAGTTTGGCGTGCCAGAATTGGGCGCCGAGGCCGGACTATAGGGAGAGGAAGATTCGTCCATTCAAACTCCTGCTGCTTTGCTACTCCAACTTAGCGATTTCAACCTAGCCGTCCGCAGCCGCGATCACCGGTGAAAACGAACGAGGAATCTGCATTTTGTCCAGCGCGCCAAGGTCGAGCATGCCGTTGTCCGGCGCTAACTTGGCAAATCAGGAAACGCGATCTTAGGCGCCCGCGCCCGGCGCTGCCGCAATCGTCTCCACAATCTCCGGAGGCAATCCAAACCTGACATTTTCGGGCATGATCTCCAGCTCTTCGACATCCCCAAATCCCTTGCCAGCAAGATATTCCATCACTTCGCGGACAAGGTGTTCGGGAGCTGACGCGCCGGCCGTCAACGCCACGCGCTTTACTCCCTTTAACCACTCTGCCTTGATATTGCTGTAATTATCGATTAGATGCGCCTCGGTTCCCAAACTCCGCGCAACTTCTACCAGCCGCTTTGAATTCGAGCTGTTATCCGATCCCACCACCAGAAGCAGATCTGCATCCGAGGCCACGTGCCTCACTGCAACCTGCCTGTTTTCAGTTGCATAGCAAATATCCTGCGCCGCTGGCCCCTTAATATTCGGGAACCGCTTCCGCAGCGCGGCAATAATGTCTCGAGTCTCATCCAGACTCAGCGTGGTCTGCGTCAGATACGCCACGCGATTTGGATCCGGCAAGGTAACCGAGGCCACTTCCGCGGGCGACCCAACGACCTGCGTCACGGCAGGAGCCTCACCCAGCGTGCCGATCACCTCATCGTGATCGCGGTGGCCGATCAAAATCAGCGAATACCCTTCCTTCGCAAACTTCACCGCCTCCACGTGCACCTTTGTGACCAGCGGACAAGTCGCATCAATCACCCGGAGCTTGCGCAGCTTGCTATGCTCGCGCACCTCTGGAGACACGCCGTGCGCGCTATAGATCACGCGCTCGCCTTCCGGCACCTCGTCGACCGAGTCCACAAAAATCGCGCCCTTATGTTGCAGTTCCTCCACCACGAATCGGTTGTGGACGATCTCCTTGCGCACATAAATCGGAGGCCCAAACGCCTCCAGCGCGATCCGGACGATATCAATTGCCCGTACTACGCCAGCGCAAAAACCCCGCGGCTTCAACAGCAGTAATTGCTTATTTTGCGACAAATGCCTACCCTCACCCCTCGTGGGGACCTTACTGGATATTGAAGAAGCGTCGCCGATCCCGGCTCCGCGTTTCCTGCCATCGAGCGGAACCCGCTCCATATGTATTAGGGTACCGCATACCGCTAAAGGATGCTTAAAGATACGACAAGCGTACCGAAAAACGCACTCCAGCGTCAAAGTAAGCCTTTGCAGATGTTTGAATTAGGACTGGTTTGAATGAGCACTGGATTGGAACTGAACGCGGAATCGGCTTAATTCTCCGCTATTTCAGCCGGGGCACTCCTTTGCCCCATGTTTCCGGAGGCGCCAGTCCGCGTCGAATCGGGGGCGCGGTCATATCGCGCTCGTCGGAGTTGAAGATCCGAGATCCCTGCGAGATTAGATAGTCGGCAGTCCGTGCCGCCAGCGCCTGGATGGTAAGTCCGGGGTTGGCCGAGCCTTGTGTGGGCATGACGCTGCCATCGCATACAAAAAGATTGGCGATGTCGTGCGTGCGGCCGAACTTATCCACCACCGATGTTCTGGGGTCCGCTCCCATGCGCGCCGCACCCACAAGGTGCGCGTAACGAGCCTCCTGCACAACCTCGGTTGCACCGGCGGCCGCCATTACCTCCATGGTCTTTTCTTTCGCAAATTTGATGAGCTTTCTGTCGTTATCATGCAGGTTGAAATTGACATGTGCGACGGGCAAGCCAAAGCGATCTCTCTCATCCGAAAGCGTTACACGATTGTCAGCCCAAGGTAAAATCTCGCCCAGTAGACCGAAGGCAGCCCAATGGTTGTAATCCATCATTTCGCGGCGCAAACCCCAGCCCCATGCCCTTTTTGCGGCCAGCATCTGCTTACCAAAAGCAATCGGCAAAGGGCCCACGGTCTGAATGGCGAATCCGCGGGCAAAGTCGCGAGCAGGATCGGTCTCGTAAAATTCTTCGGTCAGGGCATGCGCTGGTGGCGCTTTATACATCCGCACAGGCTGTTCAAATCGGCCTAAAACGACGTTTCCCGCCTGCGCCATCAAATAGCGCCCGACCGTGCCGCTGGAATTGGCGAGACCGTTTTCGAAGCCGGGGCACGCGGAGTTCAACAATAATCTCGGCGTCTCGATGGCGTAGCCGCAAACAATCACCGCTTTTGATTTTTGAAAATGTGCAGTACCGTCGTTGTCAAAATAATGCACGCCGCTCACGCGACGTTGTTTGCTCAGTTCCACGCGCGAGACCATGCATCGGTCGCGAATTTCCGCTCCATTTTTCAAAGCGTCCGGCACGTGCGTGATCAGAGTGCTGGCTTTTGCTCCGACCTTGCAGCCCTGAATACAGAATCCCCGATAGATGCAATGCGGACGGTCCCCATGAGATCCGGAGAGAATGGCTACCGGGCCGCCAATCGACACTGGAATATTGAGCGCGCTACAACCGCGAATCAGAGCGTTGCCAACACCACCCATGGGATGAGGTCCATACGCATACCCATGCGGATGTCCCCAAGGATAGTAGGCGGGGCCGGCGACAGGCATTTCCAATTCCAGTTGCTCGTAATAAGGAAGAATGTCTTGATACGTAATGGGCCAGTCGGCGCCAACTCCATCGCGCGTATAAACCTCGAAGTCGGAAGGATGCAACCGGGGAGTGAAGGCAGCCCAGTGAACCGAGCCTCCGCCGACGCCCTTGCCGCAATTGTTAGCACCCAGCGCCAACGGATCGGAGCCGCCCGTGACGCGCGGATCTTCCCAATAAAGTTGGTGCGATCCCGCCTCGTCGCTGACCCAGTCGCGTTCGGTATCCCAAAATGGACCCGCTTCGAGGCCGACGACATTGAAGCCGGCGCGTGCCAGCCGTTGCAGAAGAATGCCGCCTGCCGCCCCAACACCGACAATAACGTAGTCGATCTCGTCGTTCTCATCGAACTTCCGCATCGGTGCATGCAAGTACTGCAACGACCCGAGCATGTGCTTGCCGTTGTGCGGCGCACGAAATGCTCCCAGGATTGGCTTCTTCCTGTTCATCGTTCTTTCACGGCTCTATGCTGGTCGGCTTCCGTGTGGTGATGTACAGCCGATTCAACTTCATCGGACACGGCTGCCTCCGGTGCAAGCCAGTCATAGCGCTTCTCCTCAACCTCCCACGGTTCTGGTTCGCCGCGTTCGAGGCGGGTATACGCGCGTGGGTAAGCCGGACCACCGAATCCGATTTCATCCCATGCCCACGGATGCGCGTAATACGCGTCGATGGCGTCGCCCATGATCAATTGCCAAAAACGATGCACCGACATGGTATGCCAGATATCCGCAGCAGCCGCCGGCTTACCATCGTGAATTGCTCTAAGGACGGTATCCTGTTGCCGATAAGGCAGCGCGAGAAAGCTGGCGCCGTAACGGTGCTCAGATTCCTTATTAATGGCTTCTCGCCCCATGCGATAAGCTTCTCGATCCTGCGGCATATCTTCGAAGCGATATCCCACGGTCTGATTGACGGACAACCGGTGGTCAAGTGGAGCAACGATGGGAATCTGGCGATCTGGCGTGCGGTCTGTCTGCGGAATCAGATGAGCAAAGACAAGCGTCCAGAAATCCCACTCTTCCGACGAGAAAAACTGGCGGGAAGGCGGCGAATCCACGCGATGGACGACGACTTGGCGCGTCGCGTCGTCCCAGAACGCGCGTTGGGAAAGCGTGCTGAACCCGGGATAATAGCCCGGGCTGCGGCGAGGCTCCAGTGCGACACCATCGAGAGCGCGAGGCCGTAAAGAGGAATCGACACCGTCAATTGTTTTCCCTGGCGTTTTCTTCATGCGCGCTTCCTCCGCAGCAGACTGGCCAGCAAGCCGAGCATTCCCGCCGCGCCAAATAACAGCGGGGCAAAGATCGGCGGGCCGTACATGATGTTGTAGAGAAGATGCTTGCTACCGCCGGGCCGTCGAAGCACTCCCCGGCCGTGGTAGTAGAATCCGACGGCTGCATCCGCCGAAGCCAGCACAGACAACGCCGGTAGCGCCGTTGTAGCAAGCCTGCGGCTCTTAACCGAGCCAAAGGCCGCTGCCGCTAAAGCGGGTGCCAGAAGAACGGGCGTCCATTGGGCCGCATAGCGAAAGTTATTCTTATAGTGCGAATAGAAGGCTTCGAACCCACTGAGCAATGCGCTCACCCCGGTCACGATGGCTACTTGCCGCTGAAAGCGCCCTTCGCGAATATCCTGTTCCGCCGAGAGCAGTTCCCGGCTTTCTTTCGCGGGCAAGAGTCTGGCGAGCACGTTATCTCTTCCTACTCGTGTGGCGTGCGAAGCGTCTTCTCGCTCAAGGAACGAAGCGATGAGCCCCAGGTAGGCGCTGGTACCAAACAGCAGTGGCGCAAAAACCGGCGGTCCCATAATCATGTTGGTCATGGGAAGCCGCCATCCGCCGGGCTTGCGCTGGACACCCCGCACATGGAAGTAAAGTCCAATCCCTGCATCCGCGAGTGTTATCGCGGAAATCCATCGCAGCGCAGTTCTCGCCGCGCGACCGCTGAAGAAGCCGGCGATTCCGCCTATCGCCAGCAAGCCGCTCATGATCACCGGCGTATACATCACGCGGCGGCTGTAGCTGCCGCGATAATGCTCGTAGGCGACTTCAAGACCACTTACAACGCTGGTCCCGGCTGTCAAAAGAGAAAGACTGCGCTGAAAACGTCCCTCTCTGATTCGAGTCGCGAGGATCTCTAAATCGCGGCGAGGATGGCGGACAGAGAGCGCAGATTGTTCTGCCATCGCCTTACACAACCTCGCGCACTTGGTCTAAAGCGATCGTCTTAAGAATTTTTATCGCGTCTTTCTGTCCTCGCAAAAGGGATTTGGCAAAATGAATTGCCTGTTCCGTCGTCGCTTTGCCCGGCATGGGTGGCTCATTCGGATCGACTACCGCCTGGACCACGGAAGGCCCTTTGTGACTGAGCGCCTCGCGAAGAATCGATTCGGCTTCTTCGGGATGTTCAATGGTGAACGCCCGAGCCCCGCAGGCCTCCGCTACTTTGGCAAAGTCGATCGGTTGCAGTTCCACTCCATATTCAGGATTTCCTTCGAGGATCATTTGCTCCCATTTAATTTGCCCCAGTACGTTGTTCTTGATCACGATGACGGTGACCTGCAGGTTGTACTTCACGAGCGTCGCGATCTCGCCCATAAGCATGGTTAAGCCGCCGTCGCCAACCACGCACACCACTTGCCGGCCGGGATACGCGATAGCCGCTCCAATGCTGTACGGAAGTCCATTGGCCATTGTCGCCAGCGAACCGGAAAGCGAGAACTGCATCGTGCCTCGAATCTCTACATAGCGAGCCGTCCAGGTGGCGATGGTTCCGCTATCCGCAGAGACGATCGCGTCGTCCTTCAGCAATTTGTTAAGGGTGTGCGTTACCACTTGCGGCTTCATGGGCATATCTTTGCGCGTGCCCCGCTCCTCCATAAGCTCGTTCCAATCCTTCATGCGAGCTTGAGCCTTTTCCAGGAAGTCATGCTTCTTTCGTTGCAGCAGAGGCAGGAGCGCGCTGAGAATCGTTTTTGCATCGCCGACCAGGCCCACATCCACCTGATGCCGTAATCCCACGCGGCTGGGATCAATTTCGATCTGCACGCATTTCGCTTGACCAGGTTTTGGCAAAAACTCCATGTAGGGATAGCTCGTGCCAATCATGATTAAGGTGTCGCAATCATTCATTGCGTCCACGGAAGGCGCGGTGCCAAGAAGGCCGATTCCGCCCGTGGTGTAGGGACTACGGTCGGGCAAGACAGCCTTTCCTAAGAGCGCCTTCACTACCGGTCCGCCCACAATCGTTGCGAGTTGCGTTACCTCTTCCCTACAGGCGAGCGCGCCACGGCCAACAAAAATCGTCGCCTTCGATCCTGCATTAATGATGTCCGCCGCTTGCTGCAAGAGTGAATCCGCTGGTCTGGCCGTCGAAGGCACGCTCCAGTCTCCGCTGTGGTGCGCGACGTTAGCCTTGCTCCGGTGCTTATCGGAAACTTCCCACTCCTGGATATCTTTCGGAATGCAGATGTGAGAAACGCCGTGGCGGGCATAGGCCGTACGCACCGCCATGTCGACCACATTCACGGCATGCGCCGGCCCCATGATTCGCTCATTGAAGACGGAGACGTCCATATAAAGCTTGTCGAGATCGACGTCCTGCTGGAAGTCCATGCCAATCAGATCGTGAAAAGTGTGTCCCGTAATTGCGAGCACAGGCTGTAGATCGCACTTCGCGTCATAGAGGCCATTCAGAAGATGCACTCCACCCGGGCCAGAGGTCGCGCAGCAAACCCCGATGCGTCCCGTATATTTTGCATAACCTACGGCCGCGAACGCCGCCGCCTCCTCGTGCCGCACCTGGATGAATCGCAGCTTGTCTTTATGAGTTCGAAGCGCCTCGAAGAAACCGTCAACTCCGTCGCCGGGGAAACCGAAAATCGTATCCACTCCCCACTCAATCAAACGCTCCACAATAAGATCGGAAACCTGCTTTGCCATAAAGTGTGCCTTTCTTCGTTTGCGCGCCCTTAGCGCGTAGTGATTCGATTCGGTTAACCTCGCCAAATTCGTAAGTCAAATCCGGTAAGCGTCGGCATCTTTAGCCTTTAACTCGAGACCATGACCGGGCCGGGTCAAATCCGGTTTCATGATCCCGTTTTTCGGCTCGCAGAAGCCGTCAAAAAACATTCGTTCGATACGAGCATGATCGTGAAAAAATTCCATGTGAATGGCTCGCGGCACCGCGCAGCAAACGTGCAAATGCATGCTTGGTCCGCAATGCGAGGAGAGCGGTACATTCGCCGCCCAGCACAGCGCGGCAACATCAAGAAATCCGCTCATGCCTCCGCAGCGGGTTGCGTCCGCCTGCAAGATGGTGACTGCCTGGGCATCGATCATTCTGCGGAAATACCAGGCAGTGTAGCCGTACTCCCCAGCCGCAACGTCCATCCCGAGAGGGGCGCGCGCACGCACTTCACTGAGACCGGCAAGATTGTCGGAACTAACCGGCTCTTCCAGCCATCGCACGTTTTGATCGGCAAATCTGTGCGCCAGACGGAGAGCTTGTGTGACCGTGTATGCTCCATTGGCGTCGACAAAGAGTTCGCAATTTTCGCCGATAGCGCTGCGCGCCACCTCAGCGCGTCGCGGATCATCATTTGGATTACTCCCCACTTTCATCTTCACCATGGAAAATCCCTGTTGCGCCCAATCGCCAAGTTGGTCTCGCAACTGAGCATCGCTATATGACGTAAAGCCGCCGCTTCCATATACGGGGATTCCATCGCGCACCATTCCAAAAAGGCTCACCAGCGGAACATCGAGCAGATGCGCGCGCAGGTCCCACATGGCGTTGTCGATCGCGGCCGCTGCCATCCTCGTAATGCCGGTTTCTCCCAGATTGCGAACGTAACGGTAGACGTCCTGGAGGATTGCCGCTTGCGAAAAGACATCGCGCCCTGCGACTACTTTTTGCAACAGCGTGTGCGTCAGCTTCGCCGTCGCCTCATCCGCATAGGTGTATCCAATCCCGGCCTTTCCCCCTGCTTCCAGGCGCACCAGCACCATGGTCGTGCTATTCCATGCGTAAGTACCGTCCGCCTCGGGCGCGTCCGTGGGTACCGTGAAGACCAGCACCCTGCTGCCCGTGATTCTTGTCTTCCCTTTGTCGAACAAAGCCAGCCTCAGAACTCTGTGAATACGGACGCGCCTTCAGAAGTCACCGCCACGACGTCACAGTGCCGCATCCCGCCAAACCCGTCGAAATACACGGCGGGTTCCACGTTGAAAGTCATTCCCACCTCAAGAACATCAGGAGATTGCGGATGGATCCGAGGGAGAGCATTTGCATTGGCCGCCGCAAAACCTACGCCGTGCCCGGTGGAGTGCTTAAAAGCATCCCCCAAACCATGCGCGACCATGACATCTCGTGCAGCACGATCCACGTCACAAGCGTTGGCACCGGGGCGAATCGCCCGCAACGCTTGTTTTCTCGCTTCGAAAATAGCGGCTCGCATCGTTTCCTGTTGCTGGGAAACCGTGCCCGCTGTGTAGGTGCGCGTGATGTCGGTCCAGTAGCCGTCAGCGCATGTATTCGCGTGGATCATCACCAGATCGCCGGCCCCGATTCTGCGTTGTCGAGTGCATGCGTACGCAGCAGCGGCCCGGGCGGAGTTCGGCCCCGACATGCAGAAGAAAAAACCATAGCTGCGTTCGACGCTCTCGGCCTTGCTCGAAGACTGAAAGGCCGCCTGCAGGTCGGCCGCGACTTCCGCTTCTCGTCTTCCCACTTGGATAACCTCGGCCGCGTTTTCAAATCCTGATGCCGCGATCTCCGAGGCCCCTCGTATACCCTCCAGTTCTTTGGCAGTCTTGCGGGCTTCCATCTGCTCCAGGGCATGGTCGCAACTCCCGTACTTTGCCTCTGGGAGCAATCGCTGCAGAAGACTGAA
The DNA here is from genome assembly GCA_049589875.1 of Terriglobales bacterium. Taxonomy (GTDB): domain Bacteria; phylum Acidobacteriota; class Terriglobia; order Terriglobales; family Acidobacteriaceae; genus Acidiflorens. The sequence goes on along the minus strand of JBAWBR010000100.1, from coordinate 102,117 downwards.
CAGAGAAGATCGAAAGTGATAGGACGAAGCGTAGCTGGCGGTTTGCATTCCCTCGCCAAGCTGAAGCCCGATCGTTGCGTTGCTCAACCTAAGTTTTGTAATGAGCCGCCGCAGTGGCTCCTCAATCGCGTCAATCGGAGAACTCAGGGTCGCCAACGTTTCCGGCCGGTAAGGAACTAAAGACGCGCCCGAAGTTCGCTCGGCAAGTTCAACCTCGTCCTCCGGCAGAATCACTTGGACCTCACCTTCTTTGGTGAAGATGACGAGACTCGCTCCCACCACAGGCCAGTATCCGGTCAGAAGCAGGACGGCACTCGCCGAGTTGCAAATCATCGCATCCAGTTGCGACTCAGCCAGAACTTTAATCACTCGGTCTTTTCTTTCGGCATCAATCACATCGATCATCAGCGGCAAGATTCTGCCCGGAGCCTTTGCGACTGGAGAAAGAACCACCAAGCGCGGATAAGAAGAGAAACAACTACACACGACAGTGAAACCATTTGCAATTGAACCTCTGCTATGATTCCGGCACCCCTAATTGGGGTTTGCAGCTGCGTTGTTTATTTCTTCTCTTTGGCGGGAAGCAGGTTTTTCGGCCTTTTGTGCTTCGCGCAAGGCCTTTCTGAACAACGGGGCGCAGGCGCCCCCCTTCACCAAATGAATTAGCCCGGATAGACGCATTCCCTACCATAAATTCTGTAGACTTCTATTGACAGGAGCGCCATTCAATAGCAGACTCGATCAGTCGGGTGAGCGTTTTATCGAGGGGGATGGCTGCGATGGAAAGCTGCGACTGGCGCGGCTTTCCGTGTTTCGCAATTTCGGCCTTACCACTCCGCGAATTCCGATCGGCACAACACAGTTTCTTAGCACGACCTGCCCTCTCTTGAATGATAGAAAACAACAGGCGACAAGAGCGATGCAGGTGTACCTCGAAAAAACGCCCGACTGTCACCCTCGTTTTACTCCCCAACGGCGAGGCTCGGCTGCTGAATTTGGATTTGCAGAGGAGAGAATTATGAATGTCCGAATCACGAGATTATTTCTGGCTGCAATTGCGTCCCTGATGTTGGTTGCGGCGAGCACAGGAGCATGGGCGCAAAGCTGCCCCGCTTCTCCAAACTATAGCCCGGACTTCAGCTCCAACCAGAGCTGTCTTACGCTGACTAATAATGGAGCCGATCCGGGATATCCTGGCTTTTATCCGCCGACCGCACCGCCGCCGTCCGGGGTCACAAACGTCCTGCGACTCACGCCAAATCAGTTTTTTACCGCAGGGTCGGCCTGGTACACCGCGCAACAAAACGTGACCGGCGCGTTTTCGACCACCTTCACCTTTCAACTCGGCGGCACAACCGCGGGTGGAAGCGGTAATGCCGATGGCATTGCGTTCCTGATTCAAAACTCGAGCATAAGCGCTCTCGGCCCTGACGGTTGCGGCATTGGATTCGGCGATGACACTCAGATCGGATGCGCTCCCGCGACCGGCGGCATCACCAACAGTCTCGCAATCGAGTTCAACACCTATCAAAATGGGGGCATCGATCCGAGCAACAGCGATGTCACCATCCAGAATTGCTCCGGAACAGGCCCCAACAGCGTCGATCCCGCATGCACGGTTGCGGTAACCGACCTCACCCTGCTTCCGACTCCGATCAACATGGCGGATGGCAACGTACACACAGTGACAATCAACTACTCCGGACCGAGCACTACCCTGCTAGACGTCATTCTCGACGGCAACGATCTGTTTCCTCCCACCGAGGGCAAGAATTACGACGGCGTCCTGTTCAACCTGACGACCATCGGCCTGAACGGCAATGATGCATGGGTTGGCTTTACGGCAGCCACGGGAGGCGGCGACGACAACCAGGACATCCTAAGCTGGACGTTTACGCCAAACTCTCAGACCGCGGTGATATCGACCAGTTCGCCGGCAACACTTTCTTTCCCTAACGCCTCGGGAAATACCGCGTATGCCTACACTGCGCAGTTGACAGCCTCGTACCCGTCGCCAGTCATTCAGGTGCAGCCCATCCTGATGACGCCCGCGGCTTGTGACGCGCTGGTGCAAGCCAATTTCTGGCCGGCTCGTTGCTTTGTATATCAGAATGCGGAAAACACTGGAATGGACGCAGCCGTCATGTTCGCCGTGACGTGCCCGAATTCTCCCGGTGGAACCTGCGGCCAGAACACAGACCAGAACTTCTTCGCGTCCCTGGGTACATCATTCAACTTCCTGTATTCGGATAATCCCTGGTTCATCTATCCGGGTGAGTTAGCTATCCTGAATCCGTTCCCAGGCTGGCTCAAGGGCGCGGGACCAAATCCTCTGTTACCCTGCACCCCCGCGGCACATACGCCTCTGTTCCAGAGCAACCAGATCACCTCTTTCTCTCTGGCCGGCGATCCCAGCGGCAAGACGGTGGGAGGAAGCGGCGGCACTGGTTCCTGTTGGGTCGCCACTTACGACACTCCGGGCGAACTCTGGCCGGGAATCAATATCACCTCGCCGAAGCCTACGACTTACACCAAGGGTCAGGTTGTTACAGCTGCCTATAGCTGCAACAATCCCACCACGTCGAAGCCAACGAGCAGCCCTGTTGGTCCATATTTGACGGCAGCAAGCTGCACGCAGTTCAACGGCAACCAGACTTCCTGCACACAAACCAGCAGCGGTCTGTCGTGCACCGGAACGGTCAACACATCGCAAAGAGGATTGCAAACGTTCTTTGTGACCGCGACCGACTCCGGCGGCAATCAGAACGTGGATCTGGTTATCTATAACGTTAAGTAGGAAATGCGTTCGAATAACTTACGCAGAAGCAACAATACAGGGCGTCGCGAAAGCGGCGCCCTTTGCTTATTGATACAAGACTACTGAAGTCTCAAAGCCCGGTTCGCATTCGTTTGAATACTCGTGCCGCCGAACTCATCTCAGGGTTGCCGGAAACTAACGAAACATAAATAGTGCGCCCGGTAGTGCGCTCTTTCCTTGACGAAAGCCCTTTTCCGGCTATACTCAACTGTTTTACCCTAGTTCACCGGATTCTGGATCGAGGGGGCCTGGCATTCGGAAACGGCGGAACTCCTGTGCCTACGGCTATCTCCATCTCCTGGCAGTTCGCGGTTCCCACATACACCGGCCTTTCTTCGATAGCGCCATTAAACCTGCATTTTCCCTGGGAAGGATGACGATGATGCGTTTCGGCAAGTGGATAGTTTTCGGGCTTGCAGTATGGATGTTAGGCGTGCCGCAGGTGCGAGCGAGTGTTGGATTTCAGCCGGTTTCGCCCGACGAGCTTAGGATGACCAACGAACCACTGGCCCCCGGCGCGCCCGCGATCATTTTGTACCGGCAAGTCGATCGGGATGACAACAGCCGCACATCCCACGAGGATGAGTATTTTCGGATCAAAATCTTGACGGAAGAGGGGCGGAAATATGCCGACGTCGATATCCCCTTCTGGAAGAGAAGCGCAAATGTTAGAGACATAAAAGCTCGGACAATCAGACCCGACGGCTCGATCATCGACTTTGGTGGCCAAGTCTTCGAGAAGGATCTCTTAAAAGGCAAAGGAGTAAGATATCTCGCCAAGACCTTTACTCTACCCGACGTCCAGGTTGGGAGCATCATCGAATACTCTTTCACAATCGATTACAGCGAAAACGTACTCTACGATTCTCACTGGATCCTCAGCTCCGACCTTTTCACGAAGAAGGCACAATTCACGCTTAGACCTTATCCACGGTACTACGGCGGTTTCTCCTTGCGCTGGAGTTGGCTTGGGTTGCCAGCCGGTGCAACTCCGAAGCAAGATCCCGACGGCATTGTGCGAATGGAAGCGACGAATATACCGGCATTCCAATTAGAAGACTACATGCCCCCTCCCGATGAGTTGAAGTCGCGGGTCGATTTTATTTACGAGCGTGGATCGGCGGGGAACGACCAGGACACTTACTGGAAGCGAGTCGGAAAGGCATGGAACGGTTATCTGGAAACGTTCGTGGGCAAACGGAAAGAGATGGAACAGGCGGTAGCGCAGATTGTTGCGGCCAACGACCCGCCGGAAACAAAGTTGCGAAAAATCTACACGCGAGTACAACAGATTCGGAACACCTCATACGAGATGACAAAAACCGAGCAGGAGGAGAAGCGAGAGAAAGAAAAGCCGGCGGAGAACGTTGAGGATGTTTGGAAGAGAGGCTATGGCAACAGTGTTCAGCTCACATGGCTTTTCCTTGGATTGGTACGAGCAGCAGGATTCGAAGCATCCGGTTGCTGGGTCTCAGATCGTCAACACTTTTTTTTCACCCCTGTCACCATGCAGAGTGACAAGCTCAACACCAATGTCGTGCTTGTGAAATTGGACGGGAGGGCTCTCTTCTTCGACCCAGGGACTGCTCTTACTCCTTTTGGTTTGTTGACCTGGCCGGAAACGGGCGTCAAAGGATTGTGTCTCGATAAGGATGGCGGGAGTTGGATCAAAACAATGATCCCAGAAGCTTCCCAATCACGAATCGAACGGGTGGGTAAGCTGAGACTCGACGAGACGGGAGATATTACCGGCACACTGACCCTCACCTATAGCGGATTGGAAGCGCTGCATCACCGCCTTGAGGAGCTCCATGAGGACGATGTGGAACGCAAGAAGTATCTGGAGACATTAGCGACCGAACAAATTCCGGTACCCGCGGAGGCGATGCTGACGAACAAACCCGACTGGACAAGCTCGGAGACACCGTTGGTTGCGGAGTTCGAATTGAAGATCCCAGGCTGGGCATCAGCCGCCGGCCGACGAACGATCATGCCGGCCGCGATCCTCACAGCTGGTGAGAAGGGACTCTTTGACCACGCAACTCGAGTCCATCCTATCTATTTCAGCTACCCATTTGAGAAATCCGATGACTTGACCGTTAGCCTTCCGGCGGGATGGCACGCTACCGGTTTGCCTGCCCAGCAGGATCAGGATGGGCACGTCATCGTTTATAAGCGGAATACCGAGCGCGGCAACGGAACAGTCCGGCTGACCAGACAACTAACCGTCAAGTTCTTGCTGTTGGATCAGAAATACTATGACTCCATACGCAGTTTTTTTCAGACGATAAGGAATGGCGATGAAGAGCAGGTTGTGCTTTCAAACGACTAACGGCCGCATATTCTATCTAGCGCTGTGGGTTGCAGGGTGGGTTCTGGCGCTTGCTCCGCAGGTGGTTGCGGGTGACGCCCCTCAATGGATGCACTCGTTGGTTTCCGCATCCCTACCCTCCTACGACGAAAAGACCGATGCGGTGCTGCTCTATTCCGAGACCAATGTCACGGTTCTGTCGACGGAGCGGATCAGAACACATGTGCGTGAGGCGTACAAAATCTTGCGTCCCGAGGGTCGGCATCATGGCACCGTCCGTGTTTTTTTCAACCCGGAGCGAAAGATCACAAGCCTGCGTGGCTGGTGTATTCCATCACAGGGCAAGGATTACGAGGTGAAGGAGAAGGACGCCATTGATGTTTCCGTATCGATTAATGACGGCGCGTTGGTAGAGGATGCAAAGAACAGAATTTTGACCATTCCGGCCCCCGATGTCGGGAATATTGTGGGTTATGAATATGAAGTAGAAGAGCGCCCCTTTTGGTTACAGGATACCTGGAACTTCCAGACAACGGATCCGGTGCGGCAGAGCTACTATTCCTTGCAGCTACCTCCGGGCTGGATTTTCAAGGCATCGTGGCTCTCGCACGAAGAAGTAAAACCTGAAGAAACAGGCGGCCTCTTGCGATGGGGAGTCAACGACGTAAAAGAAATCAGGCCTGAGCGGAACATGCCACCATGGGAAGGCTTGGCTGGCCAGATGGTCGTATCCTTCCATCCCGCCGATGGGACATTCTCAAAGAGTGATTTTGTGAGCTGGCAAAGCATGGGCATTTGGTATGACAGTCTGGCCAGTACACAGGTAAGCGCCTCGGAGCCAATTCAGGAAAAGGTGAGGGCCTTGGCAGTGGGCAAGGCGACGACGCTGGCCAAGATGCAGGCCATCGCTTCTTTCATGCAGCACGACATCCGTTATGTTGGGATTGAGCTGGGTATCGGTGGCTTTCAACCCCATGCTGCACGCGATGTGTTCGCCCATGGTTATGGGGATTGCAAAGACAAGGCGACGCTGATGAAGACCATGCTCCGTGAAATCGGCGTCGATTCCTACTTGGTGATTATTAATGCTGAGCGTGGTTCAATTACACCAGACACGCCGATTCACAACGCATTTGATCACGTCATTCTTGCCATCAGGCTACCGAGCGACCTCACGGATCCATCCTTGGTCTCGGTAATCCAACATCCCAGACTCGGGAGACTCCTTTTCTTCGATCCCACCAACGAGTTGACTCCTTTTGGCCATATCGGGGGCTACCTCCAGGCAAATTACGGGTTGCTGGTAGCACAGGAGGGGAGTGAACTCGTAAAGTTGCCACAAGAGCCGTCGGAAATGAACGGCATTGAACGCGAAGGCCGGTTGACTATTGACACCAATGGGGCACTGAAAGGAGACGTCACGGAGTTTCGACGCGGAGATCGTGCTTCTTTGGAACGGGGATGGGTCCGTAGTGTAACTAAGAGTTCCGACCGCCTTAAGCCGATCGAAACCCTGTTAGCCGGGTCGGTCTCGAGTTTTCAGATTCTGAAAGCCAATATCGTTAACGAGGAACAAACCGACAAACCCTTCGGCTTTGACTATTCCTTCGAGTCTGACAGATATGCAAAGAGCGCAGGCAATCTTCTGCTGGTGAGGCCGCGCGTGCTAGGAAGCAAGGCGTTGGGAATCTTGGAGACAAAGGAGCCGCGCAAATTTCCCTACGAGTTCGACGGCCCGGTACGAGATACCGACGTCTTTGAGATCGCGCTGCCATCAGGCTATGTGGTCGACGAGTTGCCGCCTCCGACGGACATTGACTACAGCTTCGGCAGCTATCACAGCAAGACTGAAGCGAGCGGGCAGACGCTGCACTATCGTCGCAGCATGGAGATCAAGGAATTGAGCGTACCTGTGAGCAAATTGGACGAGTTAAAGAAGTTTTATCGCATGATTGCGGCAGATGAGCGCGCGACAGCTGTCCTAAAACCCGCGGGCGCGGGTAAGTGACAGCCGCTATCTCGCAATCCCAGCTGCCGATGGATTTGCTGCGCCTTGTGTGGCTTCATCGAATATGGTTTTGAAGTCGGGGCGCTGCATTAGCTTCTCCGCGCCGGGGTCTTTCTTCATCGCATCAAGCAGGCGGAGCGCCTCTCGATAATGATCCTGAGCGTCGCTGGCATTGCCCGAATCGCGATCGATGGCCGCAAGCAAGTAATGCGCTCGCGCGCTCAGCGGCTGCATCCCTAACTTATCGGAGAGCGCCAAGGCGCGCTCAAGTTCCTGACGGGAGCGCTCGCGGTCGCGCCCCTGCATCTCGGCTTCGCCCATAAGAATAGAGCATTCGACCGCCGTGTACTTCAGGCCAAGTTCATTCGCTTTATCGACAACCTGACGAAGCGTCGCCATCGCTTCCGCGGTACGCTTCTGCTGCACCGCAATCTTTGCCATATTTGCCTTTGCCAGCAGAATGGCAACAGGCTCCTTGCTGCGCGTCGCGACCTGAAGCGCTTCCGCATAGGAAGCCTGCGCGGATTTGAAATCCCCACGGTAGAAAGCTGCGTCTCCCTGAAATCCTAGAATGCGCGCCACGACGCTGTCAGTTTTCAGGTTCCGCGCAAGAGCGAGCGCTTCATCCAGATCGTTTTTCGCTTCGTCTCCGCGGCCGGCAAGGATGAGCGCTTCCGCGGCTTGCCCTTCCACCTGAGCCGTCCAATAGGTTTTGTCCTGGATATCGTGGAAAGCCTTCAGGGCTTCCTGTTCGGAATTAATGGCCCCGCCAAATCGTCCTTGAAAATCGAAGAGCGTGCCCAGGCCGTAGGATTCCATGGCCGCGCCCCGCGCGTCATTCATGCTGCGGCGCAGATCGAGCGCGCGAAGATAGTCGGTAATCGCCTGATCGTACTGGCCCATGCCGGCGTAGGTGTCACCGAGATTGTGAACGGCCTCGACAATATCCTGCGGCACTTTAGACTTCTCGCGCAGCTGAAGCGCCTGCTGATAATAAGTCAGCGAGTCCTCGTATTGCCCCTTTTCCGAATACGCCGTGCCAATGTTATTCAGGCACGTGGCTTGCAGGCCTTCATTTCCAATCTCGCGTTCCAGTTCCAACGCTTCCTTATACAACTTCAAAGCTTCATCATGCTCATCCCGATTTTCGTGAAAATTACCGAGATCGATCAGGGTATCGCCCAAGCCCTGCCTGTCGCCAATCTCACGTCGAACCGCAAGCGCCTCCTGAAAGTTCGCCAAAGCTTCCTTCTCGTTGCCCAATGAAACCTCAGCCCGCGCAATTTCGTTCAAACTGAATCCGAGGCCGCGCTTTTGCCCAATGCTGCGCCAGATCCGAAGCGCCTCTTGTTCGTTGCGCAGAACTTCCTGCGGCTTGCTCAACATACGGTAAGCCACCGCCATCAGGTGAAGGCTCGTGCCTTCCTGCTCCTGATTGCCGACCTGCACAGCCAGACTATAGGCGCGGTTCAGCGGATCGAGACTGCCTTGCGGATCGCCGCTCTTAAGATCAATTCGGCCAAGCTCAAGCGTTGCAGCCACATTCTTTGGATTGGAGGTCAGAATTTGCTGGTAAGAATCGCGCGCTTTCGCAAGATCGCCTGAATCCTTATACAGACTGGCCAGCGCCGATTTCACGTCGGAGTCGCCGGGCGAAGCCTTCGCCAGATTCTCATACGCCTTGATGGCATCGGGATAATTCTTGAGCACTTGCAACTCAATCGCGGAAATCAGATACTTCTCCGCCTCCGGCATGCCTTGGCTGAGACTTACGGCCTTCTTCGCAGACTGTTCCGCCTCGCTGTCATAGCCAAGACTGCTGTAGGTCTGCGCCAGCTTGGAGAACGCCAGCGCAAATGCGGGATCTTCTTTCGTGGCAGCCTGGAATTGCTTCTGTGCCTCCAGGTTTTTTCCATCCCGCTGGGACGCAAGTCCCTGGTTGTAATCGCGCAGAGCCGGAATTGACTGCGAAGTTGGCTGGAACGAACTGGCCTTCAGCTCCTTAAGAACATCTTCGGGAAGCGCGAGTTTCTGACGGATGGATTCGGCCAAACGATCGATTGCGCCGGGAATTTCCTTTTCACTCGGCACCTCGATTTTTAGCGGCACGGAGCTGCCACTCTTCATATCCTGCACGGTGGCATCAATGCGAATCTGCTCGCCGAATTTCGCATACTGACCCCAAACCACGCGATCGGCATTATTGAAATCGGCCACACGGCGGATCGTCGCTGGATCAAGCACCGTAGTCGACGAAATGCGCAGGTCGGTCAATATCTGGTGCAGGCTGCCCGGGCTAACCGTCCGCAACCGCGCGGATTGGCCAATATCGGTACTCAGCATGTCGGCGAGGCTGGGACCAACCCAATCGAGCGCCGGATCGCCCGATGCATTTCTAAAAGGCAATATCGCTAGCGAGACAGGATGCAACACAGCCTCTGTCGCGGGCGAAGAGTGGAACAGCCGGTCGCGCAGCATGTATCCGCTGACCGCGAGAATTAGAGCCGTGAAAATCCCCGCGATCATCGGCCACGGAAGAGTCTGTCCCCACGGCTTAACGCTCGCCTCGAAAGCAATGGTGCCGGCGGCGCGTTTGTCCTTCCATGTATTGAGGTCTGCAAGGATAGCCGAGGCGCTTTGGTACCGCTGTTGCACGTCGCGCTCCAGGCATTTGCTGACGATTCCGCTCAACGCGCCGGGGATTTGGCCGTCGATATCCGATACTGGAATGGCGCGCTCCTGCGTGCGCTTAATCAGGCTGGCCAGCGCGCTCTCGGCATGAAAAGGAGTCTTGCCGGTCAGCATTTCATAGAGGATCAAGCCAAGAGCGAAGATGTCCGAGCGCTGATCGATCTCCTTCGCCAGAGCCTGCTCGGGCGACATATATTCCATCGTCCCGACCAGTGCGCCGGTCTGCGTCATGCCGTCGCCGCCAACCGTGCGGGCCAAACCGAAATCCATGACCAGAATGCGCCCGGTGCCATCCTGCATGATGTTTTGCGGCTTAAGGTCGCGGTGAATTACGCCCGCGCTGTGTGCGGCATCAAGCGCCTGGCAGACCTGCTGAATAACATCGACCGCTTCCTCGGGAGCAAATTTCTTTTTCTCGCGGATGAGGGTGCGCAGATCCTGGCCCTCAATGTACTCCATCGTGATGAACTTGACGCCCGACGCTTCCGAGATGTCGTAAATGCGGATCACATTGCGATGCGTGACCTGATGAGCGAGCAGCAATTCCTGCTTGAATCGGGCAAGGATGGAGGGATTTGAGGCAAGCTCGGGCCGAATAACCTTCAGCGCGACGAAACGATTGAGTTCGCGGTCGGACGCTTTGTAGACTGCGCCCATACCACCTTCACCGAGCAGTTGCAGAATTTCGTAGCGGCCCCCAAGCAAATCCCCGATCTGCAAAACCGCCGCGCTGCCGTACATACCAGAAACCTGACTGGTCGGCGGAGAGCCGGGCGGAGGCGATGGCGGTCGCGGAGTGTAAGCACCCGGCGCGATGGTCGCATCGGCATCCACCAGAGTGACTTGCTCAACCAGGGTGGCCAGCGAATCGGGCATGGGAGGCACCGTCTTGCTCAGAGGCGGAATCGTAACGCCATCAGCGGAACTCTCACCCGCAAACGGTGTCCTTATGCCAACGAGCTTTCCAGGGACGGGTTTCCCGTCCGGACGTACAACCCCATCACTCATGTGGCTACCCGAGAACAGCGCCGAAAAGCCGGTAGAGCGCACCGCATTTCACTGTAAATGCGCCCGCAGCTTACCTGGCAGTTTATGAAGTATATACGATTGCCGGGTGCGTTTTTGCATATAAAAATAGGGCGTTGCCCTATTACACAACGCTGCCGGGAGCCGGTTTGAACGTCTGTTTTGCCCTTGAGGCTCCCAGGTCTTTCTGGGACTGGAAGTTGCATCTATTGCGGGTACGGCGTCATTCGGATGGGGGACTGAATCTATCCGCGACGTTCTGCGTATTTCCCTCATCTAAGCTGGCAATTGTGGGGCGGATTTCGTCTTTCCTTCCCCGATTATGCCTCGTGTCAGGAGATTCAATGCCGGTCGCAAAGGCGAATGCCTCAGTTCACCACGAGATCATGGCTCGCGAGATTTTGGCTCGTGTCATGGAGGCTCGACGACGAAGCGATGCGCTTTTCTCCATCGTGCGGGCGGACTCTCTTTATAATCGCCCGATTGCAGAGCGTCATCGCATCATTTTTTATGTGGGTCATCTTGAGGCATTCGACCGCAACCTTCTTGGCGGCATTCTCGGCCTGACTACCTTTCGTCCCACATTTGATCGTCTGTTTGCTTTCGGTATCGATCCGGTAGAAGGAGGCCTTCCCGTCGATCAGCCTTCCGACTGGCCAGCGCTCGAAGAGGTGCGGACGTATGTTCGTGAAATTCGAGCCGCGATTGACGAAAAGTTAAGTTGCGGAGTCCTGGATTCCAAGGAACTGGAATCGGCGGCCGCAGCCGACGATGGTTTTTCTCTCGGCACTCTGCTGAATGTCGCGATCGAGCATCGATTGATGCATGTCGAAACGCTGGCCTACATGCTGCATCAGTTGCCCCATGACAAAAAGATCAAACAGTTGGATCGGCCAGGTTTGGTGACGCCTGCCGTTCTCCACAAGATGCTCGAAATTCCCGAAGGCACAGCGGTGTTGGGCCTCTCGCGCACACGCGATAGTGAGAGTTTTGGCTGGGATAACGAATACCCGGCGCACACGGTCCATGTACCGGCATTTGAAATTGATCAATACATGGTCACAAACCGGCAGTATCTCGATTTTATGGCTGCCGGGGGCTATGAAACACGCGCGCTGTGGACCGATGACGACTGGAAGTGGATTAGGGCCGGACAGATTGCTCATCCAGTCTTTTGGAAACGGCGAGAGCAGAGTAAACAGTCTCGGGACAACAAAAGTGATAGTTGGCTCTACCGCACAATGTTTGAGGATATAAGCCTGCCTCTCGATTGGCCCGTGTATGTGAGTCATGCGGAGGCCGCGGCCTACGCGCGCTGGGTAAAGAAATCTCTGCCTACTGAGGCGGAGTGGCATCGCGCAGCGTTTGGCACCCACGGCGGCCGTCAGCGAACTTATCCCTGGGGTAGCGCGGTGCCGAGTGAAAAATTCGGTAACTTCGATTTTCACCGCTGGGATCCTGCTCCGGTGAACGCTCATAACGCGGGTCGCAGCGCTTTCGGCGTGCAGGGCATGATTGGGAACGGCTGGGAGTGGACTTCAACGATCTTCGCGCCCTTTCGCGGCTTTGAACCATTTCCCTTCTATCGCGGCTACTCGGCGGATTTCTTCGACGGCAGGCATTACGTCATGAAAGGCGGTTCCGCCCGCACCGCGGCGTGCATGCTGCGCCCCACATTTCGCAACTGGTTTCAGGGACATTATCAATATGTGTATGCGGGGTTTCGCTGCGTGAACCGCTAACCGATTGGTCTTTGAGCGAATCGTCACTCAAAGAACCGTCGAAGCAAACTCGAGGAGACACAGAATGCTCATTCATGCGATTCCAACCAATGCCGCTTATGAGTTCGCCTCCGAGGTGCGGGCGGGACTCACGCGCGCGGGACAGAAGGAACTCCCTTCAAAATATTTTTATGACGACGTGGGCTCGGCGCTGTTTGAGGTAATTTGCCGGTTACCCCAATATGGCCTCACTCGCGCCGATGAACGCCTGCTGCGCCGGCACGCGGACGATATCGTGGATCGCCTCGAAGGCACGGTCGCGGTGGCCGAACTCGGCAGCGGCAGCGGCAAGAAGACACGCTGGTTGCTCGAAGCGCTCTGCCGCCGCCAGCGAACGTCTTATTACCCGGTGGAGTTGTCTCGCTCCGCGCTGGTTATGTGTGAACGCGAACTCAGCGACATCGATTCCATCAGCATTCTGGGATTTGAACGCGAATATCTTGACGGATTGCTCGAAGTGACTGCCCGCCGCAAGCCTGGCCAGCACCTGCTGGTTTTATTTCTCGGCAGCACGATTGGAAATTTCGATCGCGCCGCTGGCATAGACTTTTTGGCCCAGATCCGCGCGATTCTTCAGCCCGGTGATTCCCTTCTGCTCGGCACCGACCTGGAAAAACCGAATCACCAACTCTTGCAAGCCTATGACGATCCGCTCGGGGTGACGGCTGCCTTCAATTTGAATCTTCTCGCCCGTATTAACCGCGAGCTCGATGCCGATTTCAAGCTCGATCAATTTGCCCATGTGGCGAAAGTCAATCGCGAGGCGCGCAGAGTCGAAATGCACTTGCTCTCTTTGCGCGATCAGACCGTGCACATTCCAGCTTCTGAAATTGTTGTCGAGTTCGGCGAGGGAGAAACCATCTGGACGGAGAGCAGCCATAAATATTCCTCCGAAGAGATTTTCGAAATGGCAACCGCCGCCCGGTTCCGCTGCGAAGCACAATGGATCGATCAGACCTGGCCTTTTGCGGAGAATCTGCTGGTAGCGTAACCTTATTCGGACAGTCGCGGCCTTGAGTCTCCCTAGTCCGCGGAAGGGCGTGGCGATCCTTTGTCGCGCGATAGCCTTGAGGAGGAATCGATGGCAAACAAATGCACCCACTTGGATCAGATCAAAGTCACCGAAACAAATACGCGTGAGTGCCCGGAGTGCGTGAAACTTGGCGATACCTGGGTCCACTTGCGAATGTGCCTGGTTTGCGGCCAGGTAGGATGCTGCGATTCATCGAAGAATAAGCACGCGACCAAGCACTTCCACAAAACCAAGCATCCTGTCATGCGCTCGATTGAACCCGGAGAGAGTTGGGTCTGGTGCTACGTGGATGAAATTGAGGCGGCTGAACTCGCAGCCTGACCTGGCAAAGCTCTACAACTCCGCGAGCGCCCGATGCAGCAGATGAACTGAGATTGCGCCTTCACCCACGGCCGAAGCCACGCGCTTCACATTCCCCGAGCGCACATCGCCCACCGCGAAGACGCCCGGAAGACTGGTTTCCAGCATGTACGGAGGACGCTCCAGCGGCCAAGCCAGTTTTCCGTCGCTCCGTTCAGCTCCATCCAGGTCGCGGCCCGTGAGGATGAAACCCTTATCGTCCAACGCGACACAGCCGCGCAGCCACTCTGTGCGCGGTGAGGCTCCGGCCATAATAAAGACGTGGCGAATATCGTGAGTTGACGATTCGCCCGTTTTTTTATCAATCCAGCCCACGCACTCTAATTGAGTGTCGCCTTCCATGCTTACGATCTCGGTGTTGAAGTGCACGTCAATCGCGGGATTCTCCGATATTCGTTGAATCAAATAGCGTGACATGGTCTCGGCCAGTCCGGCGCCGCGCACCAGCATATGCACCTTGCTCGCCGTCTGCGAGAGAAAAACCGCAGCCTGGCCGGCGGAATTTCCTCCGCCTATGACGATCACCTCCTCATCGCCGCACAATTGCGACTCGATGTAGGTTGCGCCGTAGTAAACACCCTGGCCCTCAAACTTGGCCAGATTGGCGATCTCGGGCTTGTTGTACTGCGCTCCGGTGGCGATGACAACGGATCGCGCCGAGAGCGCGTTGTTATCGTCCAAAATCAACTTGTAAGGACGGCGATCGCAACTCAGTTTCACCACACTGTTCGCAATCATCATCTTCGCACCGAATTTCTGCGCCTGGGTCACCGCGCGCGAAGCCAGCTCCAGCCCGGAAACTCCTGTTGGAAAGCCCAGATAATTTTCTATCTTGGAGCTTGATCCGGCTTGCCCGCCGGGAGCTTCAGTCTCGATCATCAACGCATCCAGGCCTTCCGATGCCGCATAAACAGCGGCTCCCAGCCCCGCAGGTCCGGCTCCCACGATAATCACGTCGCGCACATGGGAGTTATCGAGGCTGACGTTGAGGCCAAGACAATTCGCGAGCTGTTGCGGGGAAGGATTACGCAGCACAGTGCGGCCATCGCAGATTACGACTGGAATTTCCTCCAACTTGACGTCAAATCGATCGAGCAGTTGCTGCGACATCTTGTCGCTGTCCAGGTCTACATAAGTATAGGGATGGCCATTGCGTCCGAGGAATTCACGCAGGCGCAACGTGGCTGCGGAATGGCGCGAACCCATCAGAATCACGTTGCCGAGATGATTGGTGATGAGAGCGAGCCGGCGCAGGATGAACGCCCGCATGATGATCTCGCTGAGTTCGGCATCGCGCCCGATCAGCGAGCGCAACCCCTCGGCGCTAAGCTCCAGCACTTCACCCGTTTCGGTGACACGCCCCAGCACCAGGCATCGTTGACCTGAGATCATGCTGAGTTCCCCGGTGAAGGCACCCGCTTCATGGGTAACAATGATGCGTTCTCCGCCGATGCCGGGCTGCACGACTTCCATGCCGCCGGAAAGAAAAACGAAGAACGGAACGTTCACGTCGCCGGGGCGGAACAGTATCTCGCCTTTGCTAACTTTTCGTCGCTTACTGCTGGCGCCTATGCGCTCAATCTGCGCCGCAGTCAGGTGTGGGAATATCTGGGTTTCGGAGTTCAGCGCGCTCGGGATGGGCCAGGTAGACATGGATCAATCCTGCCAAGCTTAATTTTGCTTTCGTTCTACTGATGATTTTAGTAGATGAAACCTGAGCGTCTCCCGATTCACATCTCATACCGGCCGTTGTTCGAGAGTTGGCACCATGGCATACCGCGGTTTGGGCAGCATGGCGCACTTCGGCTTTCAGTACGATTCACATCCGGTGCGGTTCGGGCTGCGTTTCCCTTTGTGATGATGGACCAAGCGATGTGCCATCCGTTCGTGGCGAACCAATCGTAAAATAGAATGTCGCGCCCTGCTCGACTTCTCCTTCAGCCCAAACTTCCCCGCCATGGCGCTGGATAATTCGCCTCACCGTCGCCAACCCCACGCCGTTGCCGGGAAACTCCGCTTTCGAGTGTAACCGTTGAAAAGGCTGAAAAAGGCGGCCTGCCGCTCGTGAATCAAAGCCGCTGCCGTCGTCCTTTACAAAATAGGTTGTTGCACCGTCTTTCTCAAGCTCGCCGAATTCGATGCGCCCCCGTTCGTGATGTGAAGTGTACTTCCATGCGTTGCGCAGCAAATTCTCCATCACAATGCGCAGCAGATGAGCGTCGCCGTATGCTTCATGTTTTGCGGAAGCCGCGAAGTCCACTTGGCGGTAGGGTTCGGCGCGGCTCAAGTTCTCCATCACCGAGCGAGCAATCGCATTCAGGTCGACTTTTTCGGCTCTCATTAAGCTGCTGGTTACGCGCGAAAGATTCAGCAGATCGTCAATCAATTCCGCCATGCGCTTGCCGCCCGACCGAATGCTCTCGACCAGTTCACGCATTTGCCCGTCCAGCCGATTGCCATATTGCGTCATCATGACGTAGGTAAAGCCATTGATGGCATCGAGCGGCCCGCGCAGATCGTGCGAAACGGAATAAGAAAACGCTTCCAGCTCGCGGTTTGCCGAAACCAGTTCGCGCGTTCGCTCTACCACGCGCTGTTCCAGTTCATCGTGAGCACGGGTGAGTTCTTCCAGCATTTCGTTGAATGAATCCACCAAAACCCCTAACTCATCCTGTTCGACGGTGGGCTTCACTCGAATCGTGTAGTTCTTGTCGTGGGAAATTTGCTGCGCAACTTTGGCTAACTCTACAATCGGTTGCGCGACCGACCTTCTAAATGTGGATGAAACCAGGTTAGCTGCCAGTAACGAAATAAGCAGCACCGCCAATGCAATTAAGGCATATCGCCGTAGTCTCTGATCTATTTCTTCCAGGCTTACTCGCAGATAGACGTAACCAATCGGCTTACCTTCCGATACGATCTTACGGACCAACACCAGATGACGGCTTCCAAACCGATGAGTCTCGGCTTCATCTGCGCCGATCTGCGGAATACTCACCATGTCGCCGCCATTCTCCTGTGAGTACTGCGCCAGCGGCGTGCGGTTGAGAGTAAATATACCCGCAGAGACTATATTCGGAGAGCTTTTCAACGCCGACAAAGTACTATAGGCGGCCTGCGGATCGTTAAACAGAATCGCGGAGACGCTATTCGATCCGACAATCTGCGCCTGAGCCGAAAGTGTTCGCACCAGGTCGTGCCGAAAGGTAATTTGGTCATACGCAAAGAAGCCCGCACACGCCATCAGCAAGGCCACACCGCTCACGAGCATATTCAATAACGTGAGCCGTGTTGAAATCGATCTGGCTGGAACGCGCACCATGGCTAACTTCCCTGCTCGGCTTTTTGGATTACTCTGATCGCAACTTTTAATAGTTCAGAACTAAGCACCAAGTGACTCTGCTCGGCTGCCCCGCGGTTTACTTCAAATCGAACCTTGTCATCTTGCCGAACCAGTCCAATGATTCCGCCGCGGTCGGCGAAATGCTTGATGTCGCTTACGGTTAGCACGCTGAAGTTTTGAGCCGCGGCGACTAGCGCTGGCAAATGGTTTTCTTCGGATGAACTAATGAAGAGAATGGCGCAGGATTGCCCCTGCTGAACATTTGAAAGCCTTCTCACCCGGATCGTCTTTCGATCAATACTCTCTCCCTTGACAATAGCGTCAAGACTTGGCCCGAACGGGTCTTTGCCCAACACGCAGATTTCGAATGAATCGGCACTTACGGAGCGCGAAGGCCAGGTTACAAACTTGCCGAAGTTATAGAGATAGGCGGCCTCAACCTGCGATTCGGAGGGGTGTAACTCGTCCGCGGAAAGAGTCAGGCTCGTGGCCATCATCAGTACGATGGCAGCCATAAGATACTGATGCGACCGAAAGAACCGGTAAACAGGCAGCCGTCGCCAGCCGGGTTTTCCGGTGCCGTTTACTGTCGCCACGTGATCTGCCCGTACACGCTTCGCTTGATGCCCACATTCGGACCGGGGCTGCTTTCGTATTCGAAATGATAAGGCTGCAAAAGATTGCGGGCCACTACTGACATTCGGAGATGAGGTTTGACATTCCACGCGGCTTGGGCATCCGCAGTCGAGTAAGACTTAATCTGCAGTGCCGTAAGGGCGCTCACAAAGCGGTAAGTAAGTTCCAAATCGACAGTCTTGCTTACATTCCAGCTCGAGCCGGCGGTAACTTGATGACGTGGACTCGAACCTTCAATGATCGGAGCGGTGCCGACGTCCTGTGAGTTAGTGCTCTTTTTTAGCTGCATCTGCAGGAAAGAATAGGAGGCTCGCAGCCGCCAGGAGTCCATCGGCTTCCATTCCGGAGCGAATTCAACTCCTCGCGTGGTGCCAACCAATCCGTTGCCGAACTCAGCGGGTAGCAGGTAGTGCGGAGGGGGCGGGTTATTTTCGAGATACGGCGCACCGGTGATATCCTCGCTGAAAAGGTCGCTGTAATGATTGAAGAAAAGATCCACATCGAAGTAAAGACTTTTCTTCAGGAGCTTCCGATATCCGCCCTCATAACCATTTAATTCTTCCGATCTGAAATTCGGATTCGGATTGAATCTTGCGAAGTACGGCGTTCCATTGGATTCAATCGCAACCAGCCCTAGAAGAGAAAAAGCTCGCTCCGCGTCGGATGGAGTTCGCAGCGCATGCGTGAATGCGGCCCATATCGTCTGGCTGTCCGTCGGCGTCGCCAGGAGCCGCACGCTTGGCTCCCATTGCAAGCCCGTGTAATTGGTCTTCAGAACTTTGGTTCCCAGCGAAAGCGACAGGCGGTTTTCAATTACTCCGATATCGTCTTGAAAAAAACCGGTGTATAACTCGTCGGTTCGAGTTTGAGGAGTAAAAGACAAGCCCGAAACAATAGTCGGGTCGTGTCCGGTGGAGGCGCGCGCGCCCAGTCCCCAGCTAATCTGCTGGCGCGCGGGTAATCGGAAATGGCTTAGAAAATCGATGTCTACGGTATTCCGGTAGTCGGCGAAATTAGGCTCGCGGCGGTCTGTTCGGTCAAAATATGCCTGAACCTGAAAGTCTTTTCCTTCTCCTTGAGTTCTTTGCCAGCGCCCAAGCACATTCCAGCCCGATAACAATTCGGTTCCTTGAACAGTCTGCTGAAAGGGCGCGGCATACGTTGTCGCGGTTACTGTCTCGCCCGCTCCTTCATCATAGGCGTCGCCTTGCACGGTGAAGGTGTCCTTCTTGTTCTTAGCGAAATCCATGCGAAAACCGCTCTGCACGGCTCGCCAACTATCGTAATTATCTCCATCGGGATGAAATTCAGGGCCGCGATCGAAGGCGAATCCGTAGACACGATAATTGAAATCCCTGCCGTTGCTCCCCCCATATCGAGCGTCAATGGAGCCCTCCTCGATATTTCCGCCGCCCGCGCTGACAAGCGTGCCCTGCGTATCCTTACTGCTCTTGGTGATGATATTTACGATTCCGTTTAAAGAGTTCGGACCCCAGATCGTTCCTCCCGGTCCGCGAATAATCTCGATGCGCTCGACATCCTCAAGCAGTACGTTCTGCACCTCCCAATACGTGCCCGCGAGCAATGTCGAATAGACGCTTCTGCCATCAATTAGCACCAGCACATCGCGTGCGAGCCTGCTGCCAAATCCGCGGATGCCAATCGACCATTTATTGCTGTCGATCCGCGCCACTTCCACTCCCGGCGCAAGCCGCAAGGCCTCGGGGATGCTGGTCACGCCGGCGCGTTCAATGTCTTCCTGAGTGATGACGAAGACTGCCGCGGAAGTCTTCCAAACCCGTGCCGGTTTTCTTGAGGGAGTCGTTACTTCAACATTGCCCAGTTGCTCCAGATTCATTTCTTTCAGTGGATTCGTTACCATCTGCTCCGAATCCATTTGATTGGAGTCCATGCTGCTGGCACGGGAATTGAGGGTAAGCACACTCAATGCCGCAGCCACAATGGCCAGCGCAACCGGCAATCTGGCGCAAAGAATCGGCCTCTTGTTCGAAGCGATCGTCACTTTCCTGGGATAAGGCGCAGCGTTCCGCGTCATCATTCGATTTCGGTATCTTGCCGTGGGTTTCTGAATTCGATCAGCCGTCTTACTTCATTCACAAGCTCTTCTGGTTCGGTTTCCCCTTTGCGCATCCACGAGTCCACTACCATGCTCTCTCCCGGCAGCGAACCAAAAGCAGAGAGCATAATGATGGGGATTCTCGGGTTTATTTTCTTGATCTCCTCGGCCAGGGCAGTTCCATTTCCTCCCCGCCCGGAGAGCCAGTAATCGACCACTACAGCGTCAATGCGCGACGAGCGGAATGCCTCCAGCGCCTCATGCGCGGACTGCGCCCCAACTACCCTGAATCCCGCCGATTCCAGGAGTATTCGTCGAGCCTTAAGCTGTAGTTCCTCGTCTTCTACGTAGAGGATCGTCTGTTCCGGTTCCATTCGAACGTGCATATCCTTGCCGCCATTGCATTCATCCAGAATTGCAGCCACCGTTGAAAGCAGAACTTCAGGACTCTGTCCTTTTTGGACATTGGCATCGATCATATTCAACAAAGATTGGGGGAGTTGGCCGACCGCCGAGACCACGACCAGCGGCAAATCCGGACGCTGCTCGCGCAGATGTAGGGCTAGTTCGTCTCCGTTCATTCCCGGCATCAAATAGTCAAGTAAAACCAAGTCGACAGTCGCCCCCTGTTCCAAAAGGTGCAAGGCATCGTGACCTGAAGTTGTGGTCACGACGGAATAACCCCGCCCCTCTAGAAGGATCTTGCGAAGCTTTAAGGTGTCGCTGTCATCGTCGACACATAACAAATGTTTCATGAAAGATTCAACCGGGGGAGAAACCCTGAAAAACAATTGATTCTCTCACTTGGAAAAAACCCGCCGCTATACAGGGTTTACCCTAGACTCAAGGCAGGTACCGAGAGCCGGGCTTCGAAGTGCGGCCCCCCGCCCCGTGGCAGGACAAGCCAATCTCCCTGTTTCTTCGTGAAGTGAAATTAGCGCCGGCGGGGGAGTCCCTTTGACGCGGCCTCGGACCGAGCTTCGGATCCGGGAGGTTCACGGAAGGGCTCCACATCGATGCGCTCGTAACGCACTTCCAGCACGGTCAGCTCTTCTGTGCCGCCCGGCAATTGAAGGATTACGCTGTCCCCCGCTGCCGACTTCATCAACGCGCGCCCCAGAGGTGACACCCAGCTGATGTGGCTCCGGTTGAGATCGACCTCGTCGGTGCCCACTATGCTCACAACTCGCTCGGCTCCCGCGGCATTGGCATAGCGCACGGTCGCGCCGAAGAATGCCTTGGCCGCCGCCTGCCCCGCTCTCGGAGCTTCCGGGTCCACCACTTCCGCGGCTTCGATTCGCTTGGTGAGAAAGCGAATCCGCCCATCGATCTGCCGCAGCCGCCGCTTGCCGTACTGATAGTCGGCGTTTTCACTGCGATCGCCGTTGCTGGCAGCCCACGCCACCACCTCCACTACGGCCGGACGTTCCCTGGTAAGCAGAAACCGATGTTCATCTTTCAGGCGCTGGAGGCCGCTTGGCGTGATGTAGTTCTTGACATGCGTCGCGGGCTCGTCCGGTTTTGGTTGTCTCGTAAACCCTTTTCGCATGTCGGTCGTCGTTAGTCTTTGTCTTTCGGCGTCTTTCGTCCTTGCAGCGCGAAGCCAGTCGTCCTTGCAGCGCGAAGCCAGCGGGATCACCGATCGCACCACAACTGTGGCGGCTTCTTGCAGTTTGGAAGGACGGGCAAACGGTACCCCTCCCCCTCCCCCTTCGATCTACTAGAATCAAGATGTTGGCGCGAAAATCCGCGCAAAATCTTCGATCTAAAGACGTTATAGTCAAAATCTTGGCAAATAAGGACTTAGCGCCCTAAACCAACGCAAAAACAGCTTTGGGGCAGCTTCCAAGGCGGTTCCGGTGGACGGATTCCTGGCTTCTGCCCCAATAAATTCTGGCGTTTCGGATGTCGGGTCGCTCGTCGTATTTGCGGCTTAATTACAGAATAAAGATGCTTCGTTTTCCGGTCAACAAAAATTCGGTGGGTGGGGAATATTCACCGCCGAGACGCCGAGGACGCCGAGAAGAAAGTTATTGAGGGAAGAATCCATCTGGCATCCATCGGCCATCCGCTGGTAGGCGATCCTCTGTACGGTTTATCCGGCCAGGGTCTCGAAAATCTCCCCGGCCTCCCGGGCGATGGAGGATATTTGCTGCACGCCCAATTTCTGAATTTCCAACATCCCATCACCGGAGAACAAATCAATCTTGAGGCAGCTTTGCCGGCGGGATTCTCATTGCAGCAGTAGGTTCAGGGCGGAAATCAGAACAGGGTGGCCGTTGGAGAATTTCGCTCCGCGTTATGTAGTTCCTGACTGGCGCCTCGGGCTCGTTCCTTCATGGTTCTCTCGTAAATCCTTTTCGCATCTCGTAGTCTTTCCAAGGCGAATCCCTTTGTGGGATGCCATTCACTGCCATCCGACATACTCCTCCCAACTGAGATGCGACCAACTGAGCGTGAACAAGGGCGCCAGCGGAGACAAAGGCGGCAACGGCGGGAGTGGTGGAAGCGCTGCCAGCGGCGGCAACGGAGGCAAGTGCGCGAGCGGCGGTAACGGCCCGCCACTGCAATCACGAAGAAACGCAACAGCGTGGCCCCGACCGTCACGAAAATAGCCGTTTCGCAGCCAGCCAAGTTGTGTCCTGTCGTATAGGTAAATCGCATCACGTCGAATGAATGCGAATGCCCGCCCTCTCATGTCATGGATGTACTCATTGTTCAGCCATGACACGACTAATCCCTGTCGATTGAAAATTGGCTCCATCCTTTGACTCCACTGTCACCAATACCTAAAGTGCGGTCGCCATGCGAACTGCATTTCGCTCGACGACCGCGTAGTCAGTTACATCACCTTTTCCGTAATAACCTTCGGCGCCAAGTCGGGCAGAGTCACTTTAAGTCCCGGAAAAAACATCGTGATCGGATTGTCAACCGCCTCGGGGTTGTCCAATGCTTGGCGGGCTTGCATCGCAATCTGCGACTTGTACACGTCCAGCTTCGGAATCAAGGAGTAGATGTCTCCGTTGTCGATCGGGATCGTTCGAAACTGTTGGACGTCGAACGGTATCTGATCCTTCTCGCGGATAACCTGAACGAGGGGAAGTCCGATCACATGCCGCAGACAGAGTTCGTAGAACACGTTCGGGTTGTGAAATGAGAGATCGGCGATGACCAATCTAGCCCTTAAGATGTGCTCTACGATCTGCGCACCGATCATCCCTGCCTTTCCTATCTGATCAGCGCGCGATTTTCAGTTTCAGCTCTGCAATCGCTGGCTCGACCACGTAGTTCAGGAACAGGTCGGAATGTCTCCTTTGATCCGATCCTTCCGCGCCAATTGGCGTGATGTAGAAACAGATCTTCGACCAGTCGAAAGTCTCGGCGCTTGAAGGTGCCGCCACAGAGGAGTTCACTCGCGGCACCGAACTAGAGTCGAATCCTGACACTACGGGCATCTCTTCGAGTACGTGTTCAAGCGACAGCAGTCGCTCAGCTCCGGCGACGTTCTTGAGAAGGCCGAGAAATTTCGCATTCACGATGAATGCCTCGGCGCACTTGGTCAGGTCGTCCTCAGGCACGTGAATCTCACGAAGGTTGTCCAGAATCACGGGCATGGCAGGCAGTTTGCTGCCCGCGAGTTTGTCATACAGCGCCTTGAACGGAGGAATGTCAGCTACTGCAAGATCAAACCTCGCTTTCAGGCGCTCCTTAGGGGATATCTCAGGATCCGTCGCGACACGACCCTTCGGTGTCAGTTCGAGATAGTCGGCTTGATATCCCCCAATCGTCAACCCATACTTCGAGGAGTTAGTGACAAGCGTTCGACTAGGGCCGCTATCTGGCGATTTCTTGAGTGCATCGAACAGCGTTAACCTTCGGATCTTTGCGCCAGCGGCGTGCTTATGGATCGCATCGGCGATCTCCAAGGACTCCTCGAAGGACACCGTGGGAAAATTGCGGATAACGCGGACCCGTTTCTCGCTGGCTGCCGTCGCCGTCTTCCTCGTCTTCCTCCTCACCTTCGGCTTTCCTGCTCGCTTCGCTTCTTTTCGAGTTGGTTCGGACGGTGGTGGTTGAATTGGTTGGACCTTGCCCTCTGCGGGCAAGACAGGCGTGTCGCTTGCCATACTTGCTCCTTATGAATTTATTTGCAGGCTAGGTGGAGGCGGTGCGGTTGGGCGGCTGGCTCCCAAGACGAAGGGACGCAACTGCAGAGCGCATCTAAAACCTGATACAGATCAGAATAGCGGACATTTGTGGTGGGCGTCAAGATATTGGAGAAAAACTTTTCTGGGCACCATTAGTAGTGGGTGGTTCGCAGGGCCTAAACACAATATGTAGTGCCTTCGTCCCACGCCTCAGACCTGCCGGTGATGCCACGGCGCGACACTCATGAACTCACCCGGATCACGCTTGACCTCGATAAACTTAACGTCGATAGGAGTTTGGATGAGATTGAACAGAGATAGACCACGTGGAAATCAGGGACAGACGGGAGTGACCCTGTTTGTGCGTTCAACAGAAAACGGTGCCAGTCTCGTCTGTCCCCGCATCCTCTGTCCCCGCATTCTCAATATCCACGCTGCCGGTGTCCGTGGGCGATGGCCAAGATTCTGACCGCTGATTTCCTTTATTGGCTACCTATCCTGCGCTGGGTGCCAGATGTGCAGAATTTCAACGACATCGTCCTTCACGCGGTAGGCGATGATATGCGGCAAGCGCCGCTGCAATAATTCGCGGGTACCTTCCTCACGTCCGTTGCGCCCACGCAGCGGAAACTTTTTCAACGAGTGGGCAGATTTACGGATTTCAATGACAGTGGGCTGGGCTAAATGAGGTTCGTGTTCTTTGAGGTAGTCGAAGATGTTTTGCAAGTCCGCTGCGGCTGTGGGAGTCCAGCGAATACGCATCAGGAGTTAAGCATCCGCTCGATGCGCGCTTCCATCTCTTCCTCTTCGATAAACTCGCCCCGGTCGGCCTGCGCGATGCCCTCGCGCACGGCAGCGCGAAAGCGGGCATCCTGCTCAAGCAGGCGCAAGGCGGCATCCTTTACCAGCCGCTCAGTATCCGTCCCGGCATGACTCGCGATTTGAGATAACTGCGCTTCTTGCTCAGGGGTGAAATGGACTTCCATATCTGCCAGTCTAGGATGGCGAGTTTAAGCTGTCAACGAAGTGTTGTGCACTTTCACCCCCCAAGTTTCCGGACGGGCTGATCGCAGGCAGCGAAGAAAACCGGGGACAAGTCCCCGGTCTTTCAAGCTTTCGCCGCCCACCCCTAGGTTTCCGGAACGGCCCCGCGTTGCGTTACGTTCCGATCTTGCGCATGACAATCGTCAAAACCCCAGCTTCTTATTTCGCCTGCGCTAGCTTCGCAATAACCTCAGCAACTTTATCGAGTATCTGGTTCCAGCCCTCCACTTGACCGCTATTTTTCGCGCTCTCCATGGGTTCATTTCCAATGAAGGTGAGTTTCGTCCGGCCGTTTCCGAGATCCTCAAAGATGGTGGTGTCGTACGCACCGTCGATGGCCTCATGTTCTATTCCTAATTCCGCAGGCTCAATCTTGTTTCCCTTCGCGTCGGAAAAATACATGGAGGAAACGATCTTCTCCAGGGGAACAATCTCGTGGTATTCACCAGCATTCCAGAACTCCTGCCCATCCGGCGTTCTCATGCAGCAGAGAAATTTTCCTCCCACGCGAAAATCCATCTTGCAAACTGGCGCAGTGAAACCCTTCGGCCCCCACCACTGCATCACGTACTTCGGATCTGTCCACGCCTTCCACACCAACTCGCGTGGGGCATCAAAAACTCTTGTGATCACCATCCGCTCAATTTCGTTAGCCGTGTTTTT
The DNA here is from genome assembly GCA_049589875.1 of Terriglobales bacterium. Taxonomy (GTDB): domain Bacteria; phylum Acidobacteriota; class Terriglobia; order Terriglobales; family Acidobacteriaceae; genus Acidiflorens. The sequence continues at coordinate 76,178 of JBAWBR010000100.1, read as the reverse complement.
TGCCATCTCCCAACTCCTCGTTTTTCATTTGCTTTACAACCACATCCAACTTGTCGAGGCTCTCTTCCCAGAATCGGCGATAGCTAAACGCCCAGTCGCTGACCCTTTTGATCGCCCCTGGCCTGAGCGTGCACACACTCTCTCGTCCACGCTTCGTCTTGATCACAATCCGCGCCCGCACCAGGTAGGCGATATGTTTTGAAATCATCTGCTGCGAGAGTGCAAACGGTTCCGTCAATCGATGCACGGAAGCGGGCCCATGGGAGAGCCGTTCGATCATTGCCCGCCGGGTCGGATCAGACAAAGCGGCAAACGTTGTGCCCAATTTATCCACAACCATATGGTAGTGGGTTATCGGACAATGTCAAGTGTGCATTTCGCGCTCCCTGATTTCTGCGATCCATGACTTCTGTTCACTGTGGGGACGGCAAAACAAAGCTCTTCCGGCTGATCGAACCCGGTTCTGGCACGTGAGTATCGGACGTTACGCATGTAGTTCCACCTACCGCGAAATGTGTTTACAATTGGCCCATGCAGGAGCCATTTACCCGCGACCGCATTATCGAAGCCCTCCAGGCGATGCCGCCAAATGCCACCATCGACGATGCCATTGAGCGGCTCGTATTTCTGGCCAAAGTCGAAACCGGATTGGCCGAACTCGATGGGTCGCAGGGCATTCCGCACGATCAGGCGAAGCATCGCTTTGGGCTGTAATGCGCATTCTATGGTCGCCACAATCGCTGCGCGATCTTGACGCTATCCGCGAATACATCGCCAAAGATTCTGAGCGTTATGCAGGTCTGACCATCGCGCGAATCTTCTCTGCTGTTGAGCACTTGATTCCGTTCCCGCGCTCGGGACGCATTGTGCCGGAGCGAGACGAACCTGAAATTCGCGAAGTCATCGTTGGACGTTTTCGCGTGGTGTACAGGGTTCAAGATGAGTTGATTGAAGTGGCAACCGTTTTTAGGGCAGCGAGAGAATTCCCGGAAACATTCTAGGATGCGGCCGTGTGGCCCATCCAAGGCTTGCCCTGAGCTGGTCGAACGTCTCCACGCTACACTGGAAGAGGCACGGTGCCGCGAGTTGCTCCTTTAAATTGACTTCTAAAAATGATCTCTTTCTCAAACATCAATAAGCAGTATGGCAAGCAGTTGCTCTTCGTGGATGCTTCGTTTCAGTTGAATCCCGGCGAAAAAGTTGGGCTGGTCGGTCCCAACGGAGCGGGCAAGACAACGCTCTTCCGCATGGTGGTCGGCGAAGAAACTCCCGACGAGGGCTCGGTCTCCGTCCCTAAGAAAATGACGATCGGCTACTTTCGCCAGGACGTCGAAGAGATGCAGGGCCGTTCGGTGCTGGACGAAGCGATCGCAGGCAGCGGGCGCGTCGGCGATCTGCACCATGAGCTCGAAGCCTTGCAGCGGGAAATGTCCGACCCTGACAAGGCCGACGAAATGGACCGCATCCTTGATCGCTTCGGTCACGTGCAGGAGGAGTACGAGCATCTAGGCGGTTACGCGCTCGAATCGCAGGCGCGGGAGGTGCTCCACGGGCTGGGATTTAAAGACGATCAGATTGACGGCGACGTGGGCGCTCTCTCCGGCGGATGGAAAATGCGGGTTGCGCTGGCGCGCGTGCTGCTCGGAATGCCGGATGTGTTGCTGATGGACGAACCGACGAACCATCTCGACATCGAATCCATCATCTGGCTCGAACAGTTTCTCAAGTCATTTCCAGGCGCGCTGCTGATGACTTCGCACGATCGCGAGTTCATGAATCGTCTGGTCTCAAAGATTGCGGAGATCGATGGCGGCGAGATCATCACCTACTCCGGCAACTACGATTTCTACGAGCGCGAGCGGGCGGTGCGAGAGAGTAACCAGCAGGCGGCGTTTGCCCGGCAGCAGTCCATGCTCGCCAAGGAGCAGCGCTTCATCGATCGCTTCAGGACGCACGCGGCCAAAGCGGCCCAGGTGCAGAGCCGAATCAAGGCGCTCGATAAGATTGAGAAAATCGAACTGCCAAAGAAACGGCAGGTCGTGAAATTCGACTTTCGCGTCCCTCCGCGATCCGGCGAACAGGTGGCTGTCCTTGAAAATCTGCACAAGAGTTACGGCCCGCGTGTAATTTATGACGGATTCAATCTCACCATCCGCCGCGGAGAACGCTGGGCCGTCATGGGGAGAAACGGCGCCGGCAAGACTACGCTTCTCAAAATGATTGCCGGAGCCAGCGCTCCAGATGCCGGAAGCGTGCGGCTCGGCGCCAGCCTGTATATGGGCTACTTCGCGCAACAGGCTTTGGATTTGCTCAATTCCGATCTCACCGTCATCGAACAGTTGCAACAGGATTCTCCCCACGACAGTCTCGGCTCGCTGCGCAACCTGGCAGGAGCATTCCAGTTCTCCGGCGAAGACGTGGATAAGAAGATTCGCTCACTCTCCGGCGGAGAAAAGTCGCGGCTGGCAATCGCGCGCATGCTCTACAACCCGCCGAACTTCCTGGTGCTCGACGAACCTACGAATCACTTGGATCTTGCGACCAAGGAAATGCTGGTGGACGCCCTGAAGGATTTTGAGGGCACCATGATCTTCGTATCGCATGACCGCATGTTCCTTCGCGGTCTCGGCTCACGGGTGCTGGAACTGGGCGGTGAGAGCGGCACCGACCGCACACCAACTGTTTATCCTGGGTCGTACATTGAGTACGTGCAGAAGCTTGGACATGAGGCGCCGGGGATCTATTCGTAGGGCTTGCGTTCCCGCCCTTCGCGCACAATGGCAACCAGATCTTCGGCCGATACTTTCACCTTTACGCCTTTCACGTCTAGCGGCGATGCTTTGGATTTTCGCAGAGGCAGAATGCGGAATACGCTCCCATCGCGGCGCCGAATTTCCACCGCTCCATCACGCTCGGCCTCGTCGAGAACCGTAGCAAAATTTCCGCGCGCCTCAGAATAGCTGTAAGATTTCATCGCAGATTAGCCTCCAGTACATCCACGGGCCACTCGAAGGGACGTACTCGCCGCAGCCTAGCCCCGCGACTCAAAGGCTTGAATAGAGCGACTGATCTGATTCAGGTGGGAAAGGTCGTGCCCGGCTAGCAATCGTAGCATCACGGCCAGGGACTCCGCGCCACGCTCATTGTGCTGCCCACTGCGTCGCAAGTCCTCGGCTGACATTCCTCTCCACACGGACAAATTGACTCCGCGCAGCGTCCGGAATATTTCGACCAGTTCAGACGGCTCGCGTCCATTGTGGCGCTGCGAGGCTACCCAGGCATCCTGCTTGTACCCCAGAATATTCGGCTCGTCCTCGCAAAGGATCAACCTGAGGCGATATCCATAAACCCATTCGCTGTCCACGAGATGGCCAATGATTTCGTTCGCTGTCCATTTCCCCGGGATTACTCGCCCCCGCAGCACTTCCGCCGGATGTCTGGCTACAAGATCGGCCAGTGTGGATGCCGTCTGCCCTAACACCTCGATCGGATCACGCCCACCCAATAGATTGAACAGCCTTTCACGGTAAGGCCCCGGTGCCGACACCTCTAGTCCCGGTTGTGCTGGCGTCATGGTCAACTCCCTGCCGTTTTGCGAAAGTCACTCTTACGGCGGATTTTCTCTCCGGAAAACTCGAACACGTCGCAGCCGCGCACCGCGCGATGCCGTCCCGCGGGTTCACTCCAGGAGTACGTCCACTCCCACGCGGCGTGCCTGCCAGTGATGAACAAATTGGAAATTCGAGACGTGCTTCCCTCATCGTGGGCAAACATCTCTAGAATTCCGCGTCGCACCTCATCCGCCCCCTGAAATGTAGTTCCTGGCTCGGGTCCGAAGGACGCTTCGTAAACGCAATTAGAAGTCATACACGCCATGACTGTGTCTATGTCGCGTTCCCCCCAAGCCTTGGCGAACTTCTTTAACAGGTTACGTCGTTGTACAGCGCGATTCTTTTGCAATTCAATTCCTCGCAAGATCGAAGCCTTCGTTCTTCCAGCCTTCGATCCCACCGATCATCTTCTTTACTTTTCTTCCGAGCCGGGCCAGATTCGCGGCCGCGCGATCCGCGCCGTTGCAGTGCGGACCACCGCAATACACGACGAACAGAATATCGAGCGCGTAGGCGGCCAGGTTCCGCTCGTTGATCCTGCCGTGCGGCAGATTCACCGCGCCGGGGACGTGTCCAGTCTGGAACACCTGCGGACTCCGAACATCCAGCAGCACGAAATCGGGGTTCCCATTCTTCATCGCTTCGTGCACATCCCAGCAATCAGTTTCGAACGTCAAAAGCCGCTCGAAGTGGCGAAGAGCATCGCCGGGAGGGGCTGCTTCCACTTCGCTGACGCTGGAAGCCGAGCTGAGCAACTTAGGCATGGTGTTCTCCTTGTTGGCACTTCACAGCCAGACTTTAGATGGAATTGGCTGTGGCGTCGATAGGCAGAAATGACAATATGCGCTAAAATCCTGCCATCCGCTCTCGCGATCATCGCCGCGTGGCTGCCCTGCTCTACGACGGCCTCAGTCTCTTCGAGTTCGGCATCGTGGTGGAGATCTTCGGCTTGCCACGGCCTGAGCTGGAGGTCGATTGGTACAAGTTTGAGACGTGCTCGCACCAGCTCGGCCTGCTCCGCACGACCGGCGGCGTTCACATCGAGGCGCGTCGTGGATTGCGAACCCTGCAGCAGGCCGGAACCATTGTTATTTCGGGCTGGAAGCGAACCAGCGAACCTCCTCCGGAATCTCTTCTTAAAGCACTGCGTTCGGCGCACGCTCTCGGCGCACGTCTGGTCTCCATCTGTTCCGGAGCCTTCGTTCTTGCGGCCACCGGCCTGCTTGATGGCAAGCGCGCCACCACCCACTGGCGATACGCCGAAGAGCTGGCTTCCCGGTTTCCGAAGATTCGCGTCGACCCCGGCGTTCTGTACGTGGATGAAGGAAGTATTCTGACTTCGGCGGGCAGCGCCGCGGGCATCGACCTTTGCCTGCACATCGTTCGGTGCGATTATGGCGCCGAAATCGCGAACCGCGTGGCCCGCCGGCTGGTCATGCCGCCGCACCGCGACGGTGGTCAAGCGCAATTCGTCCCAAGCCCCGTCGACAGCCGGGCCGCCGGAGGGCTCGCGCTGCTCTTGCAATGGGCGCAATCGAATTTGGCAAAGACTCTGCGCGTGGAGGATCTGGCCCGCCACGCGGCGATGTCACCGCGTACTTTCGCCCGCCAGTTCCGCCAGCAGACTGGAACTACGCCTCACCAGTGGCTCACCCACCAGCGTCTTCTGGCCGCGCAGATGCGGCTCGAAAAGACCAACGATGGAATCGATGCGATTGCCGAAGCCGTGGGGCTACAGACGGCGGCGACGCTGCGGCAGCACTTCAGTCGGACGCTGGATACGACACCGACCGCCTATCGGCGCCGGTTCTCCGCCACGTAGGGCGCTCGGCAGTCAAGAGCCCATTAATCGAGATCCTACGCGTCATCGCTGCTGACTCCCCAACCACACGGGCGGGGCGGGCCCCGCGCCACTCTGATCAGAACCCATACTGCACTACACGAAGACTGAATTACGCCGCGCTCTTAACCTCCACTCCCGCCCACTTCTCCAGCAGCGTTAGCGTGGCTGCGTAATCCAGATCGCTGTGCCCTTCTTCGGCGGCGACGTCATACACCTCTTCGACGGCCTCCAACCCCGGCAGACGTACCCGCGACTCCTTCGCCGCAGCCAGCGCCAGACGAATATCCTTCAACATCAGCCGCAGCGGGAAATTCGGTGAGAAGTCGCGCTTCATAATGAATGGAGCCTTGTACTCCACCACGCCCGACCGCACCATCGAAGCCTGCACCAGCGGCAGCAATCGATCCATCTCCACGCCCAGCTTGGCAGCCAGAGTCAGCGCCTCGGCGAATCCTTCAAATATGAGCGCGATTTGCAGGTTCATCACCAGCTTCGTCGCCTGGCCTTTGCCAGTTGCACCCATGTGGAAGACTTGCTTGCCCATCGCCTCAAACAGCGGCTGAATGCGCGCCAGCACAGCCTCATCGCCGCCAACCATGAAAATCAGGCTGCCATTTTCGGCGGCAATTTTCGACCCGGTCATCGGGGCATCCACATAATCAACGCCGCGCGCCTTCACCCGGGCGGCAAAGCGCTCGGTCGCCGAAGGAGAGATGGTGCTCGAATCGGCAATGATCGTGCCCTGCACCAAAACTGTTTCCGCTCCGTTCTCGCCAAACAAAACACTCTCCACCGCTTTCGTGTCGGAGACGCACATCCAAACCACTTCCGCTCCCTGCGAGGCATCCGCTGGAGAAGCCGCGCTGCGCGCGCCTTCCACCTCCTTGCCCGCCGAGCGATTCCAGACCGCAACTTCATGTCCGGCTTTTACCAGGTTGGCCGCCATCGACCGGCCCATGATTCCCAATCCCAAAAATGCTACGCGCATTGACGCTCTCCCCACTTATTGAATTTTTGCCAGCCCCAGACACGTCTGAATTCGATTAAATATGACTACTAAAGTAACGGTCAAGAAAAAGGAGCTTGTCATACACTAGAATTGGTTTGAGAAGGTGCACCGGCTAGGCTTTTTGGGCCAAGTTATGTTCGCCCCCAGTCATTGGAGAGTCAAAGCAATGTGTCGCCGGCGCGCATTAAGGCATCAAAAGATCGTGGGAGTCATTAGCCATAAACGAATAGCAATCTAAAGTTAGTGTCCTGAGCTGGCGCTCGTAAGCGATGTAAAGTAAGCGATGTTAAAGTCTTCCCTGAAGAACCGGGCACTACGCAAGCGAGCAGGCCAGTTCACCCGCCTGATCCGCCATTCCGCGGTCACTCCACGCAGCGGTCAAACTCACAAGCCAGAACTGGTCGCCAAGGGACACCTGGGTTTGACCTTCATTGGCCACTCCAGCTTCTTCCTGCAAATTGGCGGCATGAACGTGGTCATCGACCCCAACTTCGCGCGCTGGCTGTTCATCTTGAAGCGGCTGCGCCGTCCGGGCCTGCTTTTGCGCGACCTCCCGCCCATGGATGTGGTGCTGGTCACCCATGCTCATTTCGATCATCTGCACCGGCAGTCCCTGCGCACGATTGCGCGCCAGACCCGCCGCCAGACTGGCGTTGCGCCTACCCTGATCGTGCCTCATCATCTCTTCGACCTCGTCTCCGATCTCGGCTTCAGGCAGATCATTGAACTCGAATGGTGGAACGCTCATAAACAGGGATCGCTGGAGATCACGCATGTGCCCTCCCGCCATTGGGGAGCCCGCATTCTGAAAGATTCACATCGCGGCTATGGCGGATTCGTGCTGCGCGCTGGCAAGCACTCGGTCTATCATGCCGGCGACACCGCGTATTTCAACGGCTTCAGCGAAATCGGACGCCGCCTCGCGCCCGAAGTCGCCCTGCTCCCCATCGGAGCCTACGATCCTCCCCAATTCCGCAATGTTCATACCAGCCCAGCCGATGCCATGCAGGCCTTTCTCGATCTCAAATCGCGCTGGATGGTCCCCATGCATTACGGCACCTTCCGCCTGTCGCACGAGCCGATCGAAGAACCGCTTCAACTGCTGGAGAAAGAAGCCCGCGCCGCCGGAGTAAAAGACAAGGTGGTTGTGTTAGAAGAAGGCGTAACCCGCCAGTTCTAACTCTGGGTAGAATAGCGTCCCGCCGCCTATCCGGAGCCATTATGGCCCGCCGCCCCACCTTCGTAGGAAGCATTCGCATTGCCAACCCGCGATCCCATAAGCGCTAGTCCCAATCATGCGGAAATCCCTGCCCATCCGAAGTAACTTCTGCCCTTCTTTCGCATCCAATCCTGATAGGCGCGGTGCTATACTGCGCTCATTAGGGGTGGATTCAGCTCCTTCCATTGCCGCCTCAAGGATTCCGGAACATGGCACGTAGTTCACGTCGCTCACTCTTCTTTGTCGTTTTTGTGCTCGCTTTGTTCGGGCTGCTCGGAATGCTCTTCGCGCAGAAGATCAATCCTGCCGGCCAGCCGAACTCCGATTCCGATGTCCGCGAGAGCCTCAAACAATTCACCCAGGTCTACGAGACCATCGAGCAGAATTACGCCGATCCCGTCAATCCCGACAAGGCGATTTACGATGGCGCGATTCCGAGCATGCTGCACCAGCTCGATCCGCACTCCAATTTCTTCGATCCCAAGTCCTACTCCGCCCTTCGCGAGGAGCAGCGCGGCAAGTATTACGGCGTGGGCATGACGGTCGGCCCGCGCAATAATAAGGTCATCGTCATCGCGCCTTTTGTCGGCACTCCCGCGTATCGCGCCGGCATTCGCCCCGGCGATATCATCGCCGCCATCGATGGCAAGCCCACCGATAACATGAGCACCTCCGATGTCGCCGACCTGCTCAAGGGGCCCAAAGGCACCACCGTCCGCATCACCATGCTGCGCGAGGGTTCCGATCATCCGCTGGAATTCAGCGTGGTTCGCGATGAAATTCCCCGCTACAGCGTTGATCTCCACTTCGTGATCGACAAGAATCGCGGCATTGGCTACATGCATATCTCCGGCTTCCAGGAGACGACCGAGCATGAAGTCTCCGAAGCGCTCGACGAAATGGGCGACATCAAAGGACTGGTCCTCGATCTCCGCCAGAACCCCGGCGGTTTGCTCAGTGAAGGCGTGGGCGTTGCCGACAAGTTTCTCAAGAAGGGTCAGCTGATCGTCTCCCACCATGGCCGGTCGTCCCCGGAAAAGCGTTACACCGCGCCCCGCGGCAATGGCGGCAAGGACTATCCTCTGGTTGTGCTCGTTGACCGCGGCACCGCCTCCGCCGCCGAGATCGTCTCCGGCGCAATTCAGGATCATGATCGCGGCCTGATCGTGGGCGAAACTACTTTCGGTAAGGGCCTGGTCCAGACCGTCTATCCGCTGGCCGAAAATACCGGCCTCGCGCTCACCACCGCCAGGTACTACACGCCCAGCGGACGCCTCATTCAGCGCGACTACAACAACCTCTCGCTCTACGACTACTATTACAACCGCGAAGGCGAAGACAATACCGCCAATAAAGAAGTGAAACTCACCGATGGCGGCCGCACCGTTTACGGCGGCGGCGGAATTACTCCTGACGTCAAACTTGCTCCCTACAAGAGCAACAAATTTCAGGAGACGTTGTTACAGCACTATGCGCTTTTCAACTTCGCCAAAAACTACGCCAATTCGCACAAAATCGCGCAAAGCTTCGAAGTTGACGATGCCATCCTTCAGGATTTCCGCAAGTACCTCGACGCGGAAAAAGTCCCTTATACCGAAGCTGAGCTGATCGCCAATAACGACTGGCTGCGCTCCGGCATCAAGAGCGAAATCTTCGTCGACGCCTTTGGCCAGGAAGAGGGTCTGAAAGTGCGCGCCGAGACCGATCCGCAGGTCATCAAGGCTCTCGAACTCATTCCGCAGGCGCGCGCCTTAGCTGACAACGCGAAGAAGTATATTGCCGAGCGCAGCGGAACCAACCCCGTCCGCCGCTAGCATTTACCAGACAAAAAAGTCCCCCCCCGTTTCGCGCTTTTCGAAACGTGGGGGGTACTGAACCCGCGGCAGCATCTTCCGCCCACATTTCAGTTTCACTCTTTCCTTGAGTCCGCGCCCGCAAACCCCTAAATTACATGCAGCATGTTCCCCGTCCCGCCGACGTTCGCCCCCGCTTTTCCCATTCCCTCAATCCTCGCCGTGCTGATCGCCCTCTGTGCCGGCATTCTCGACTGGCGCACCCGCCGAATTCCCAACTGGCTCACGGTTTCCGGAGCAGTCGCCGGCATTGCCGCCAATACTATCCTCTACCGCTGGCCCGGACTTAAGACCGCCCTGCTGGGGATGGGATTAGGCTTGGCATTGCTGCTGCCCTTTGTGATCGTGCGCAGCCTGGGCGCGGGAGACTGGAAACTCGCAGGCTCACTCGGAGCCTGTCTCGGCCCTCGTCCTCTTTGCGGAGTCCTTATCGCCGCGATCCTCGTCGCCGGCGTTATGGCGCTCGCCCTCGTCATCTGGAAGGGCCGGCTGAAAGTGACCTTGCTGAACATTGCCCGCCTGCTGGCGTCTATCTTCAGCCTCCAAATGCCCGGAGCCGAAGTCTCGCTCGACAACCCGCAGTCCACAAAAATTCCCTTCGGAGTAGCGCTCGCTTTGGCCACTGTCCTCTATGTAGCAGCCCAGCTCTCAGGCAAGCTTCAGGGATAAGCTTCGCTGGTAAATTCTGAAAAAAGCCAATCCCTTACTTCTGACAATCCTCAATCCCTTCAAACCTTGTCATTCCGAACGCGGAGGAATCTGCTTACTCTTTGGGGTTTGTCATTCCGAGCGCGGTGAGGAATCTGCTCACTCTTTGGGGTTTGTCATTCCGAACGCGGTGAGGAATCTGCTCTCGGTAGCGCCGGTGCCGCAACTCCTTAGAAGGAGTAATACAAAGGCGTATCCCGCCCGTAACGTTACCTCCGCAAATCCGCGTTTTCCAGCCCCATTTGCCGCTATTATAATGACGATCAAAGCCACGGCCTTCGCCGGGCTACCTACGCCGAACCATGAACATGCTCTCGCGCCAGCTTCGCAGCACCGAAGCCGCCGAAATCGCGGAGGCTGCGCTCGTCCTGCCCGTGGTCTTCCTTTTTCTGCTCGGCATCATCTGGTTCGGCCGTGCCTTCAACATCTACTCAACCATCCAGCAAGCCGCCCAGCAAGGAGCCATCGCCGCCGCCCGCCCCACCTGCGCCGGCAGTTGCGGAAACACCCTCGCTACCAGTTCGTCGGTTAAGACCGTTGTCGAGGCGGTCATGAAAGCGTCCAATCTCGATACAAGCCAGATTATTGCCGGAGCTCCTCCGGCCTGGTGCACCTCTCCCGATAACATCACAATCTGTCAGAACGTTCTGCTGAATCCGTCTTCAAATCCCACCACAATTCAAAGCTGCGGCTCTCCACCACAACCAACTCCATCCCAAATCTGCGGATCGCTCGTGACGTTCCAGTATCCGTTCACGTTCAATCTGCCGCTCCTGTCGCTGCAAGTGAGCACCGTTACCCTGACCGCGCAGGCGCAAAGCCGCATGGAGAACTAGCATGCGCCGCTCCATTTACTGTCGCGTTCAAAGTGTGAAAAAGATCGCTCGGCCCTTGCGGCATAAGGTTGAGGGCTCCGCCATTCTTGAGTTCGCCATCTCTCTGCCACTTCTGGTGGTCTTCATCGTTGGCATCTTCGATTTCAGCGGCGCTTTTAATTTGAAGCAGAAAATCGCCCAGGCCGCTCAGGAAGGTGCGATCGTCGCCGCCGCTCAACCTACCAGCGACATTGACACCTCCGACACCGATCCCGGGTCGCTGCAGCCAGTGGTAGCCGCCGTCTTTAATTCCCTGGTCGGCAGTAACGTTCTGGCGCAGGCAAACTCTGGACGCTGCAAACTCAATCCCGCGCCAAAAGGCACTCAATCTCCCGCTGGATCTTTAACCTGGATGTACGATATTCGGGGATGCTCCGGCTACACTCATGACACGACTGCCGGTTGCATGGGATCGACCTCAGACAGACTGTGGATTGTAGTCAATCGCGGCTGGGTCGACAGCAGCGCCGCAGCGCCCATACCGGTGGGAACATCGGTGACGGTAAGTTACGATTACCACTGGCGCTTCAACAGCGTCATCCAGTTGCTGTTTCCGTTAGCTAACTACAGCCCCAAAACATGCGTCAGTGAGACTGCCACAGTACACAACCAGACGTGAGGATACTTGCGACGCTGTCACAAAAATTCCGTCCGTAAGAATGAGCAAGGGCTCATCATCACGCTGGTAGCAATTTTCATGTTGGGCGTGGTGGGTGCAATGGCCGCGCTCTCCATCGACGTAGTGACCTTCTACACCGCGCGCAGCGAAGCGCAACTCGCTGCTGATGCCGGAGCCCTCGCCGGGGCCCGCGTCCTCGCAAACTCGGGCATGACGTCTTACGACAACCTCGCCAGCGGAGCGGCAACCAGCTGCCAGACCATCGCCAAACTGGTTGCACAATCAAATCAGGTTGGCGGACAAGCGCCCACGGTCCTCAGCGCAACCTGCAATGTCACGTCGCAGAACAACCCGACGGTCACAGTGAAGGTCCAAGCCACACTGCCGACTTTCTTTGCACGGATTTGGGGAACTACGCAGGTCACTGTTTCCGCCGCAGCCACGGCGGAAGCCTATAACCCTCAGGGCTTGGGAGCTGGCGCGGCTCCGGTGGCAGCCGCTTGCGTCAAGCCGCTGCTCTTCCCGAACACCGATCCGAGCAATGGCAACAACCCAATCTTCGATCCGTCGAGCGGCGAAATTCAGAGTGGTTCCAAGCTGCTCGGCTCGCAGCAAACACTCTCCAGCACGAGCCCATGGGCATATACCGCTGGCGATACCTACAGCACCGTCAACCCAAGCTTTCCCCCTCCCGCGGCATCTTCAGTCACGTGCGGCACAAGCGCCGCCACCTTCAATACGTTCCAGCTCAGCGTAGCGGGATGCGTACAGACCCCCATTGCCTGCAACGCCACATCGGTAAATACAATTAGTTACTCCGCTGATTATGGGCCCAACTTCGATCCCGATACCCAGGCGGCGGTGAACTGCCTTACGCACTCGACGAACAGCCACGGCGATACCATCGTTGCAACAAGCTATCCCCCGCCAGCACCCTTTGAGTTTGTGGCAGGCGCGGATAATCCAATCGTCAAAGCGGGTGCCCTCAGTTCAGAAACCGATATTCTCGTCAGCGATTCCCTGGTTACGGTTCCGGTATACAACTCTCTCGCTGGTAACTCCGCGACCCTTGTCGGCTTTGCCCAACTATTTCTGAATCCCGATGGCAACCCATCCCCCGAAGGCACTCCTCCCGGGATACAAGCCACGGTCGTGAACCTCGTAGGCTGCGGCACAGGAGCCACCGGAACTCCCGTCTACGGCAATGGCCCCTCCGCTGTCCCTGTGCGCTTGATTACCCCCGCGCCTCCAACCTCGTAGCCACTCCTACGCCCCGCCAAATTCGCCTCACGGCCCACCAACCATGCTGAGCTTGAAATGTGCCGCACACCTACACGCCTCTCTCAGCCCGCGCAAAAAATCCCGATTGCCCAACCCCGGCTTTGAGCGTAGCCTGAAACGGTCAAAGGAAGTTTCGGATTGAGCGCTTCGGTTTCCGTCTTTGTATCTCCGCCCCCTCGGCAAATTTTCGCCGCTCAACTTCGCAGCTTCCGAGCAGGCACATGGCATCCAAGACAAGCGTCATTGAGTGCGGTCTGCATCAAAGGCAGGCAGCATTCGAGAGAGGACTTATGCCGAGCAGCTCCAGCGATCATCTCCGCAACGATGCCGACCGTGGCAAAGGCTCCAAGGAGCCCGACGAACGCAACCAGGCCGGAAACAATTCCATGCGAGGCCAGCTTTCTCACCGCGACAAGAATCCTCTTGTCGAAGGAGCCGACAGCGATTTCCCCGAGCCTGGATCGAGTCCCGAACACTCCTTTGAGGGAAAAGTCCCGAAGAAAAAGTAGTCCCCGCGATCGGAGCCTCTTTTCGAAGAGTTGATGGACAAACATCGAAATCCGCCATGGATGAATCTACTTTGGCTTGCGCTCGTTCTTGGCATAGTGGGTTCGTATCTCGTGGTCGGTTGGCGGCGGGGATACGATTTCGTTCAGATCATAGGATTTCTAGGCGTCTCTTTTTATGGAATCTGCTTTTTCTGTATGTTGGCTGCGCTCGTTCCCTATGCCTTGCGCTTCCTTATTGAGTTGCACCGGCGCCAATAACAACTCCTGACTTGCGATTAAGCGGCGGAAATTCTTTCCCATCCCCCGAGTCCTTCCCCTCTTCTCGCTCATCTTTAATTTGTCGTCTTTTGCATCAGCAACCTATCAATCCGACTCATAAGGAAAACCCATGCCCCGCATGAAAGCCGTCCAAATCTCGAAGCCCGGCGGAAATTTTGAACTCGTCGAACGCAATATTCCCAACCCCGCTCGCGGCCAGGTTCGCATCAAGGTTGAAGCCTGCGGCATCTGCCACAGCGATGCGCTCGTCAAAGAAGGCCACTGGCCCGGAATCCAGTACCCGCGCGTCCCCGGACACGAGATTGCCGGCCGCATCGACGCCGTCGGCGATGGAGTCAATCAATGGCAGCCCGGCCAGCGCGTCGGCGTAGGCTGGCATGGAGGCCACGATTTCACCTGTGAATCCTGCCGCCGCGGCGATTTCACCCTCTGCAGGAATGGACAGATTACCGCCATCTCCCACGACGGCGGCTACGCCGAATACACGCTCGCAAATGCCGAAGCGGTTGCCGCAATTCCGGAGGACCTGCCCGCTGCCGAAGCCGCGCCGCTGCTCTGCGCCGGCATCACCGTCTACAACGCGCTTCGCAATGCGGGCGCGCGTGCCGGCGACCTCGTCGCCATTCAAGGCATTGGAGGCCTCGGCCACCTCGGCGTTCAATACGCTCGCCAGATGGGATTTCGCACCGTCGCCATCGGCCGCGGCGCAGATAAAGAGCCACTCGCCCGCAAACTCGGTGCGCACGACTATATCGATTCAGGCGCAGGCAATGCGTCCGATGCTCTGCAAAAACTTGGCGGAGCGCGTGTAGTTCTCGCCACCGCGCCAGACTCAAAATCCATGTCAGCCCTGATCGACGGCTTGGGTCCAGACGGCAAGATGATGGTTGTAGGAGCGGGTTTCGAGTCTTTGACGGTGACTCCAATTCAGTTAATCGGCCAGCGTCGCAGCCTGCAAGGCTGGCCCTCCGGTTCCGCCATCGACTGGGAAGATACGCTCAACTTCAGCGTCCTGACCGGAGTTCGCCCCATGATCGAAAAATATCCCCTGGAAAAAGCGGCCGAAGCCTATCAGCAGATGATCAGCGGAAAAGCCAGGTTCCGCGTGGTGCTGACCATGGGTGGGTGACATATTTCCTGCATTCCTGCATCTTGAGCAAGCTTCTGGCGCGAAGTTAAACAAATGCACTACAATGTAGTGCATGAAGACCGAAGTCTATAGCTGGCGCGTTTCGGCGCAAAAAAAGGCTGAACTGGAAAGCGAGGCCAGGCGCGAGGGCACTTCTCTAGCCGGCCTTCTTGAACAGATTACAGCCGACTGGCTGCAGGAGCGCCGCAATTCTCACAACGGCGATGAGAAAGAGCAGGCTGCCATCCGTCGTCGAGTCATGGCAGCCGCGGGCACAATTCGCGGCGGCGATCCCACCCGCTCCCAGCGAGCGAGCGAGTTAGTGCGTGAGGTTATCCGGCAAAAGCATCTCAAGGAATCCAATGCTTCCCGCCGCGCTGATTGATACCGGCGCCATCCTAGCCATTGTCGACTCTGGCGATCGCTGGCACACTTCCTGCCTCTCAGCCCTTCGTTCCGTCCAGTTCCCTTTGCTGACGAGCGAAGCGGTTCTTACCGAAACATTCCACCTTGTTGGGCGCACTTCCTACGCTATGGAAAAGACATGGCGTTTCGTGCGCTCGGGTGCGATCCTTCTTTGTCCCTTAGATGATCCCGATTTGCCCATTCTTCACGCTCTCATGGCTCAGTACAAAGATCGTCCCATGGACTTCGCGGACGCCACCTTGGTATACCTCGCGGCACGGGAGCATATCAGCCTGATTTTGACTGTGGATCACGGCGACTTCGAGACGTACCGCATCGGCGGGCGAAAGAAATTCACGATCTTGCCAGAACGTCAATTCCCATAAAACAAAACCGGTCCACCTAAGGACCGGCTCACAAACTACTCAACCAACCACACATCGCTGCCCACCGCTACCGCAACTCTGCCATGCACTTCTCCAGCGCTTCCCTGCTCGGCCGCGTCATCGATTCCGGCAGTGTCGCCAGCGGCTGGTCCGTCACATTCAGCATGTCGATAAAGCTCGGCGCTTTCGCGTTGATGTAAAACACTCCGGTCAATACTTCACCCTTCGCGTGCGATTCCATCAAGCGCTGCACCGCTTTGATCTTGTCCGTTGGATCGTACTCCTGCTCCAGCTTGCGCAACCGCAGATGAGAGCCATCGTGCATGGTCACGTCAAGCGTTGTCCCCGCATCGTATTCGACGTTGATCTCCTCAAATGACGGCACAAAACTCACCTCGTGCAGCGGCTCCTCATGCGCCTGCATGTACTTGTACGATTTCGTCGAGCCCTCGTGATCGTTGAACGTCACGCATGGAGAAACCACATCCAGCATCACCGTTCCGTTGTGCGCAATCGCCGCCTTCAGCATGGTATGCAGCTGCTTCTTATCGCCCGAGAACGACCGTCCAACGAACGTCGCGCCCAGTTGAATCGCCATCGCGCAGGTATCCACCGGAGGCAGATCATTGGCGATGCCGCTCTTCAGCGTCGAGCCCAAATCCGCAGTCGCCGAAAATTGCCCCTTGGTCAGCCCATAGCAGCCGTTATCTTCGATCACATAAATGATCGGAAGATTGCGCCGCATGAGGTGCACAAATTGCCCCGCGCCGATCGAGACCGTATCGCCGTCGCCGGTCACGCCCAGCGCCAGCAGATCCTTATTCGCCAGCATCGCTCCTGTCGCCACCGACGGCATGCGCCCGTGCACGGAATTGAAGCTATGCGAGCGGTTCATGAAATACGCCGGACTTTTCGACGAGCATCCAATCCCGCTGAACTTCGCCACGCGCTCCGGCGCCACGCCCATCTCATACATCGCGTCGATAATGCGCTCCGAAATTGCGTTGTGCCCGCAGCCCGCGCACAGCGTCGTCTTGCCGCCGCGATAGTCAATTACCTGCAAGCCAATTCGATTCGTCTTCGGAGCAGGAGCAGGAGTCGAAGTCGGTGTTCCCGTGGTTCCCATTTACTTGCCCTCCATCATCATCAGTTCGTCCGTCACCGACCGCGCGTCAATTGGCAACCCGTGAATGTGGCAGATAGACCGCAGCCGCGGCGTCAATTCCGCCTTGATGTCCAGTTTGATCAGGCTCGCCATCTGTCCATCGCGATTTTGCTCGACTACATAAATTCGCTCGTGGCGCTCGATAAACTCATGCACCTCGCGCGTAAACGGATACGACCGCAGCCGCAAATAATCCGTCTCCACGCCATGTTCTTTTGTGAGCTGATCGCGCGCCTCAATGATCGCCCAGTGCGAAGTGCCATAAGCGATAATGCCGATCTTTGCTTTGCCCGTGCCCGCCAGTTCCGGCCGCAGCACAAAAGAACGGGCCGTCTCAAACTTCTTATTGATGCGCTCCATATTGCGCTCGAAATCGTCCGGACGCTCGCTGTACTGCGCTTTCTCGTTGTGCCCGCTGCCGCGCGCAAAATACGCTGCCCCCGGATGATCCGTCCCCGGCAAGGTGCGATAGCCGACTCCATCCCCATCAACATCTTTGTAGCGCGCAAATCCGCCCAGCCGCGCCAGATCTTCTTTCGTCAGCACCTTGCCGCGTTCAATCGGCTTTTCCGGATAAGGAAACGGGTCCGACATCCAGTTATTCATTCCCAGATCAAGATCCGACATAACAAACACAGGCGTCTGAAACCGCTCTGCCAGATCGAACGCCTCCTGGGCCATGGTGAAGCACTCGCTCACCGAATCCGGAATCAGCATGATGTGCCTGGTATCGCCGTGACTCAGGAATGCAGTTGAGAGCATATCGCCCTGCGAAGTCCGCGTCGGCAGCCCGGTTGAAGGCCCCACGCGCTGAATGTCCCAGATCACCGCCGGCACTTCCACGTAATAAGCCAGCCCCGCGAACTCCGACATCAGCGAAATTCCCGGACCCGCCGTCGCCGTCATGGCGCGCGCGCCCGCCCATCCCGCGCCAATTACCATGCCGACCGCCGCCAGCTCATCTTCCGCCTGCACAATCGCAAACGTCGCTTTGCCATCGGGGCCCACGCGGTATTCCTTCATGTAATCGATCATCGTCTCCACCAGCGACGACGACGGAGTAATCGGATACCACGTCACCACCGTGCATCCCGCAAACATGCAGCCCATCGCGGCGGCCGAGTTGCCGTCGACAATGATCATGCCCTTCGTCTTATCCATGCGCGCAATGTAAAACGGATCGCGCTTCTTCAAATTCGCAGCCGCATAATCGTGGCCCGCTTTGGCCGCGGCCAGATTCAATGCCGCGGCTTTTGCTTTGGTGGCAAACTGCTTGCGGATTGCGTTCTCCACTTCCGCAAAATCAATCTCAAGCAGTTGTGCCGCCACTCCCACATAAATCATGTTCTTGATCAGCTTGCGCAGTTTGGCCTCCGTGCATACAGCTGCCACCAGCTTGTCGTAAGGCACGGCATAGAAAATCAGATCGTCGCGCAGCTTGTCGAGCGCCAGCGGCTCGTCATAAAGCACGCTCGCTCCGGGAGCCAGCGTCTTCACATCCTCCTGCGCCGTCTCCGCATTCATCGCAATCAGCAGATCGATTTCCTTCTTGCGCGCAATGTAACCATCTTTATTGGCGCGAATGGTGAACCACGTCGGCAGGCCCGCAATATTGGATGGAAAAAGATTCTTGCCCGAAATCGGTACGCCCATCTGAAAAATACTGCGCAGCAGCACCGTGTTCGAACTCTGCGACCCCGACCCATTCACGGTCGCAACCTGTATGCTCATGTCGTTGACAACGCGTCGCTGCCCCTGCTGACCGGATGATTCCCGGGGCACAATCTCGGTAGTGGCCATTCCTGTGCCTTCCTTGTTTTGATCGATCTTATTTCAACGATCTCATTTCAACGATCTTATTTTAACGATCCTATTTTGAACGATCCTGACTCTGAACCCTTCAATGTGTTTAAACGTGCACCTCGCCGGACAACCCCAATGCCCGGGCTTTAACGAGAGAGGAAAAGTCTTCATTATACGCGCTCCAAGCCATCCGATGTTTATGCCCTGATGGCGAATGAAGATGGCGAACGAAGATGGTGAATGAAGATGGCGACTGAAGATGGCAACGAAGATCGCGATCGGCGGCCACGCGCGCACCAGCCATGGTTCATACTCACGGCCGTTTCTCATACTCACAATAATCTCGCGTCATATATCCTTAGTCAGTACCGTACAACCAAATGCCCTCATCCTCTAATCTCGATTCCCCTGCCAGCCGCGCCAGCAGCTCAGTCTGCAAAGTCGCCCTGCTCGGCTTCGGCACTGTCGGCAGTTCGGTCGCTAAAATTCTGGTCGAACGCCGCAATACTCACCTGCGCCTCACCCATATTCTCAATCGCAATGTAGCGCGCAAAAAAGTCGATTGGCTTCCCGCCGACGTCGTCTGGACTGAAAACATCGACGACATTCTCGCCTCCGGCGCCGACATCGTCGTCGAGGTCATGGGCGGACTTCAGCCCACCGAAGACTGGATTCGCCGCGCGCTCAGCTCCGGCAAATCCGTGGTCACCGCCAATAAGCAACTCATCGCGCACTGCGGCCCCGAACTGACCTCTCTCGCCCAACAAATGCAGCAACAAATCGAGTTTGGCGCATCCGTCGCCGGTGGCGTGCCCGTCATCTCCGGATTGCATCAAGGTCTCGCCGGAGATGAACTGTTCAAGATTTACGGCATCCTCAACGGCACCTGCAACTACATCCTTAGCCAGATCGAGGCCAATGGAGTGCCGTTCGCCACCGCGCTGCGCGAGGCTCAGAAGCTGGGCTTTGCCGAAGCCGACCCCACCGACGATATCGACGGCCTCGACGCCCGCGCCAAGCTCACCATCCTCGCCCGCGTTGCACTTCATTGCGATGTGCCCGCAACCAGCATCGTCGCGCGCTCCATCTCTCCAATCGATGCTGTCGATTTCGAAAATGCCGCCCAGTTAGGCTGCACCATCCGTCAGGTCTCCCGTGCTGAATTGAAGGACGATAAGCTGTTCGCGGCCGTCGAACCGGCGCTCGTGGAACTGAACTCACCGCTGGCCCGCGTCGAAGGCAGCCAGAATCTCGTCATGGCGACGGGCATCTATGGCGGCGAAACCGTCTTCGGCGGACACGGTGCCGGCGGCCATCCCACCGCGGTCGCCGTCGTCTCCGACATTCTTTCCATCGCTCGAACCAGCGAAACTCGAACGAACGAAACTCGGACGAATGACGCGCGAACGAATGACGCTCGAACGAACGATGCGCGGACGAATGACGCTCGAACGAACGACACGCGGACGAATGACGCGCGCATGAACCAGGCACCAGCCAAACGTGCGAGCGCCCAACAGTCCGGTCAAGAGGATTTCGATCGCGCCCGCCAGAAATCGCCAACCGTTACCTCCGACTTCATCACCAAACACTATCTGCGCTTTCTTGTGAAAGACCGTCCCGGCATCATCGCCAGCCTGGCCTCGATTCTGGCCCATAGCGAAGTCAATATTCTTTCCGTCCTGCAGAAGCCCAACTCTCCAAAATCTCACCTGCCGCTTCTGATTACGCTCGAGGAATGCCCCACCTCGCTGGTTGAGCAAGCCCTGAAACAAATCAACGCCCTCGATTTCATGGCGCAGCCCTGCCTGCACTTACCCATTCTCTAAGTTCGCTGGCTTGAATTATCACCCTTGATGGCGCCGATCTCCGGTAACTCAACGTATCTCCGGATAGGTTGAACATCCTTGTAATAAGTAGGCAGGTGAGATATATAGTCTTATTGTTTTTTTGAGGACATGGCTATGAGGCATTCCGTGCGGAGTTTTGCGGCGTTTTTCGCGCTGATGGTCTTACTCCGCGCTCCGCTGAACGCACAGGATGCAGCGGCCAAGCAACCGCCACCCACTGTCCCCCAAACGCAGCCCGGCTTATCGGCGCCGGACTCGAGTTCGTCCGGCATTTCGACCCGCGATAAGGAGCCGGACACATTCTCGAAACTCCCCCTGCCCAGCGCCGCGCAGACCTTTAAATTTGGCGATGTCGATCTCAAACTCCTGAGCCAGGTCAACGACTTTGACAAATACATCGAGGAGCGCGGCTGGGTATACCACGATCCCGCGACGGACGCTTATCTCGAAAAGATAGGCCTCTCGCTCGTACCCAGGGAGACACCTGAAAACGTGCAGTGGCGCTTCCGGGTTGTTCGCGATCTGGAGGTGAATGCTTTCGCCCTTCCCAACGGGTCTATCTACGTTAACTCTGGCTTGCTGTCGCGCATGGAAAATGAAGCGCAACTCGCCGGAGTTCTGGCCCATGAAGTAACTCACGTGACCAACCGGCACGGCTATCTGGAGTTCCGCAGCGCCCGCAAAAAGATGGTTGCCATTGACGTCATACTCGCCGCGGCTCGTGTGGCTCCCTATGCGGGGGTTGGCGCAGTCGTAGTGAATTCGATGGGCAACCTGCTTCCCATGATTATGATCGGCACCATATTCGGATATAGCCGCGAACTCGAGCATGAGGCCGATGTTTATGCCGTCAACGCTCTGTACCTGCAAGGGTATGACTTGCGCCAGTTTTCCCGTGGCTTCGAGCTTCTTAGAAAAGGGCCGGAGGTGGACCTGAGCCAGGAGCCTGTGTTCTGGGCCAGTCACCCCAAACTCGCCGACCGGGTAAAGTATGTCGCGGCGATGGCTGAGAAACTCCAGCCGAATCCCTCCGGCCTGCGCGTCGAGGAGCGAGGCTATCGCTCATCAACCATGAATGTTAGCCGTCACAATGCCGGCCTGGCGATGACGCTCGGCTGCCCGCGCACCGCGGTTGCCATCGCCCAGCGCCTGATTTCCGAAGAGCCTGGCAACGCGGAGAATTTCGTAATGCTCGGCGATGCCTACCGCACTCTGGGCGCACGCACTCCCTTGCCCGAGGACGACGAACTCACGAACCGCGCCAAGGATCGCGAGCGCGAGCGTATGCAGAAAATGACCATCGCCGAGTATGACAAAGCGCTCATGGCCGCGCCGCGCGCCAATGAACATTGGCAGGCCAACGTCACTCTCTCCACGGAGGCGTTCGACAAGGCGCTGTCAATCGATCCCGGCAATCGCACCGCGCACCGCGGTCTTGGCTTCCTTGCCGAGCGCGAGGACCGGCGCACTGCCGCGATCGAGGAATTCCGCAAGTATCTGGAACTCGCGCCGGACGCCAGGGATTATCGCCAGATCAAGCTGCGCCTCGATTCTCTTGAGAAACAACCGCCGCAGGCACCTGCGCCGTCGCAATCGAAATCAACGCCCTGAGGAGTAGGAATGAAACGTGCTGTCGCCATCCTTGCAGCCTTGCTATTGCTGTCTCCGATCGCAGCGGTCGCACAGTTTGAACATCCCGATATTAAATCCGGCAAAAAACATGTGCATTCGCTGCTCTGCATGCCGGTTCAGGTGGAACTCACACGAGTTGGCATGAAGGGATCTGAATCCATGTTGCAGGAATCGCTCGAAACCGAGCAGGCTCTCACGCCCGTGATTGCCAATGTTTTCCAGCAGCTCGGGTTTCTGGTTGACCTGAACGCGTTAGCTCAGCCCGTGCTCGAAAAAGACGCCGATCTTCGTTACGCCGTCGACACCCTGCAAAAACGATTCGATAGCGAACTGAAACGCATGAATCAGAAAGCCAAGGATGTGCGGAAAGGCCGTTATAGTCTAGGCGACGAAGTCGCCAATCTTCCCGCTGGAGATGGGGTAGACGCGCTCCTCTTTGTTCGCGTTCGCGGCCGGGTTCTTACCGGCAACAAAAAGGCCTTCAGTTTTCTCGTTCCGGGCGGCGGGGTCTTTGACATGACTTTCATGCAACTCGGCATCGTCGACGCGAAAACTGGGGAAGTGCTCTATTTTGCGCGCCCCGTGGTCCTGAAAAATATATCCGACGATGCGGAAAAAGCCAGCCGGGCTATCAGGAAATCGCTCAAGAACATTGACAAGGCCAATAGCGCGGGCGGCCAGGCATCACCAGAAAAGAAATGAGGCCAGCCGGCTACGCGGTTTTTCCCCGCACTTGGCGCACACGCACAACAACCGCGCTGGTGAATTACACCTACGCTTCAATCTGGAAGAACTGCGCCATCTTGCGGAATTTCTGATAGCGCGCTTCCAGCAAATCCCGCACTGGTAGCTTCTTCAGCTCCGCCAGATATTGTGTCAGCGCTTGATCAAGCAGTTCAGCCGCGCGCGCATGATCTGTGTGCGCGCCTCCCGCTGGCTCGGGAATGATGCCATCGATGCATCCCAGCTCGCTCATGTCTTTCGCTGTGATCTTCATCGCTTCAGCTGCGAGCTCTTTCTTGCTGGCATCGCGCCACATGATCGACGCGCATCCCTCCGGCGAAATCACCGAATAAACCGAGTTTTCCATCATGAGTACCCGATCGGCCACAGCAATTGCCAGCGCCCCGCCGCTACCGCCCACGCCAATTACGGTCGCCACAATCGGCACTTCCAGCCTAGACATCTCCAGCAAATTGCGCGCAATTGCCTCGCCCTGCCCGCGCTCCTCGGCGTGCAGCCCCGGATACGCGCCATCGGTATCCACAAAACTGATTACCGGACGCCCAAACTTCTCCGCAATCTTCATCACCCGCAGCGCCTTGCGATAGCCCTCCGGATGCGGCATTCCAAAGTTGCGATACACGCGATGTTTGGCGTCCCGCGCCTTTTGCTGCCCAATCACGATCACTTCTTCGCCATGAAACCGCGCCATTCCGCAAACAATCGCCGGATCGTCGCGAAATCCACGGTCGCCGTGAATCTCGCTCCAGTCGGTGAATATCCGCTCGATATAGTCCAGCGTGTAAGGCCGCTGCGGATGCCGCGCCAGACTCGTGCGCTCCCACGCGGTCGAGTGCGCGGTCACTTCGCGCCGCAGTTCGTCGACGCGGTCATGCAGTTGGCGGATCTGGCGCTGTGTCTCCTCGCCCTGTCCGTCCACCAGCTCCAGCCGCGCAAGCTGCGCCTCAATCTTGTCCAGCTCCTGCCGCGCTTTTGTTCCAGATTCCATTTTGTTGCCATTTCCATTCCCGCGCGCATGGTGGTGCTCCACTATCGAAAGTAAAAATTCGGCGCCGGCCACCGCCGTACCCGCGCCCGCACCAAGTATCACCATCGGCTTTGCTTTAGCGTGACGCATCATTAAAACGCGGAAAATCTTGTCCGCGCAAACCCACTACTTTCCGGTATTGCACCCGCGGCAGTGACCGTTTCGCTTACCCGATCACGCGGACACAACCCCGCCCGCACAATTCCTCAACCCGAACCATGAAATTGCGGTCTGGCATCACATTATAGCCTTCGGCTTCCATCACCACCATGAAATCGCCGTCGCGCTCCAAATCAAACAACACTTTGGCCTCGCCCTGGCGCTCCCGGAATAACGTGTGCAACGCGTCCACCGTTCCATCTCCCGCCGTCCCCAGGAGAATCCTTATACGAATCGCCTTCGGCAACGGCACCCGCGCTTCATCCAGCGGAATAATGTCACTCGCCGTCACCTTCGGATTCGCGCCTTCTTCAATGCGCACGCCTCCGCGCACCAGCACCGGCACTTCCAGCTTCACCTTCTCGGCAAGCTTCCTGTACGCCTCCGGAAAAACCAGCAGCTCAACCTTCCCATACATGTCTTCCAGCGAGGCCTGCGCCCACAATTCGCCGCTTCGTTTCGACTTCGCCACGCGCAGTCCCGTGATCAGTCCCGCGGTCGTGATGTTTTCATCCTTCGCGGTCGATTTCTTCATCGCTCCAATATCTTCGGTGGAAAGCGCATTCAAATCGGTCAGCTTGTCTTTATATTTTTCCAGTGGATGGCCGGTGATATAGAAGCCGAGAATTTCCTTCTCCGCCGCAAGACGCGTCTGCTCATCCCAGTCCGGCACGTTGGGCAGCACGTCATTCGCCTGCTCCGCCGGCTCGTCCGCAAACACGCCAAACAGCCCGTGCTGGCCGGATTCCGCGTCGCGCTGCGACTTCTGAGCCCGGTCAATCGCTTTGTCGAGAGCCGACATCACCTGCGCGCGCCGGCCAAAACAATCCATCGCGCCGCTCTTGATCAGCGATTCCAGCACCCGTTTGTTCAGCAGCCGCAAATCCACTTCTTCGCAGAATTCATACAGCGAGCGGAACGGCCGGCCCAACTTTTTGCGGGCCGCGACAATCGATTCAATCGCATTCCCGCCCACATTCTTCACTGCCGCCAATCCAAAGCGAATTGCCGCCGCATGCGGAGTGAAATTCGCGTCGCTGATATTGATGTCCGGCGGCTCAACCGCAATTCCCATCTCGCGGCATTCGTTGATGTACTTCACCACGCTGTCCGTATCGCCCGTGATGGATGTCAGCAGCGCCGCCATGAATTCCAGCGGATAATGCGTCTTCAAATACGCCGTGTGATACGCCAGCAGCGAATACGCGGCCGAATGCGATTTGTTGAATCCGTATCCCGCAAACTGCGCCATCAAATCAAAAATCTTTTCGATCTTTTTCTGCGGAAACCCGCGCTGCAATGCTCCTTGCACAAAGCGCTCGCGCTGCGCCGCCATCTCCTCAGCCTTTTTCTTTCCCATGGCGCGCCGCAACAGATCGGCTTCACCCAGCGAATAGCCGGCAAGCTTATTGGCCGCTTGCATCACCTGTTCCTGATAAACAAATACGCCAAGCGTCTCCTGCAGGATCTCCTTCAGCTCCGGCAAGTCATATTCGATCTTGCGGCGCCCCTGCTTGCGCTCGATGAAGTCGTCGATCATCGCCATCGGCCCCGGACGATAAAGCGCATTCAATGCCGTCAGGTGCTCGATGGAATTCGGCTGATAACGCCGCAAAACATCGCGCATTCCGTGCGATTCAAACTGAAATACGCCCGACGTCAGCCCGCGATGAAAAACTTGCTGATAGGTCTTTTCGTCTTCGAGAGGAATGTCGTCCAGCTTGAGCTGCGTTCCCTTCAGTGCGATCAGTTTCAGCGTGTCGTCGAGAATGGTCAGAGTCGTCAGCCCAAGAAAATCCATCTTGAGCAGGCCCATCTTTTCGATGGCAACCATGTCGAACGCCGTCACAATTTCGTCGTTTTTCGTCTTGTGCAGCGGCACCAGCTCAATCAGCGGACGCGGCGAAATCACTACTCCCGCCGCGTGCACGCCTGAATTCCGCACCAGCCCTTCAAGCTTCCGCGCCGTGTCCATCAACTGCCGCACCTGCGGATCCTTTTCGTACGCCTCCGCCAGCGCGGCGGACTCTTTCAGAGCATCATCCAGCTTGATATTCAGCGTCGGGGGCACCATCTTCGCGATGCGGTCTACGTCGGCGTAGGGCATATCCATCGCGCGGCCTACATCTTTGATCGCCGCTTTTGCCGCCATCGTTCCAAAGGTGATAATCTGCGCGACATTCTCGCGCCCATATTTTTTCGTGACGTATTCAATCACTTCCCCGCGCCGGTTCATGCAGAAATCAATGTCGATGTCCGGCATCGAAATCCGCTCCGGATTGAGGAACCGTTCAAACAGCAGCTCATGCTGCAATGGATCGATGTCCGTAATCCCCAGCGAATACGCCACCAGCGCGCCCGCCGCCGATCCTCTCCCCGGTCCCACCGGAATCCCCAGCTCCTTCGCGTGGCGTATAAAATCCCACACAATCAGAAAATATCCGGAAAACTTCATCTGCTGGATGATGGCTACTTCGCGCGCCAGCCGCTGCTCGTAGTCGGTGAGTGAATGCTTCAGCCTCCCCGCGCTCGACAGCCCGCGCAACACTTCCAGCCGCCTCGCAAATCCTTCGCGCGTGATGTGTTCAAAATAACTGTCCGGAGTGAAACCCTCGGGCACATCAAAATGCGGAAACGGACTCGGCACTTTTTCAATCCGCAAATTGCACCGCTCTGCGATCGCCAGCGTGCGTTGCACTACGTCCGGCGAGTCTTTGAACACGCGCAACATCTCGTCCGCATTTTTTACATAAAACTGATTGCCCTCAAACTTCATGCGGTTCGTATCCAGCACGGATTTCCCCATCTGAATACAAAGCATCACGTCCTGCGCGTGCGCGTCATCCTCGCATAAATAATGGCTGTCGTTCGTCGCCACCAGCGGCAGTCCCAGATCTTTCTCCAGTTGGAACAATCCCGCGTGTATGCGGTGTTCCATCTCCAGGCCCTGATCCTGAATCTCGAGAAAGAAATTCTCCTTCCCAAAAACATCGCTGTAAAACGCCGCCGCGCCGCGCGCCGCCTCGTAGTTCCCTTCTGTCAGCCGCTCGGCCACTTCACCCTTCAGGCAGCCCGAAAGTCCTATCAACCCTTTCGAGTGCTCGGCCAGAAATTTCTTGCTCACGCGCGGCTTGTAATAAAACCCGCGCAGTGATGCCTCCGACGTAATCTTTACCAGATTGCGATAGCCCTCTTCGTTTTCGGCAAGCACCAGCAGATGGTTATAAGTATCGCCGTCCGGCGGAGTGCGTCGAATATCGTGATCGTCTTTCTTGCAGATATACAGCTCGCAGCCGACAATTGGCTTCACGCCGGCCTTGTGCGCCGCATTCACAAAATGCACCGCGCCAAAAATGTTGCCGTGGTCCGTCATGGCGACGGCCGGCATGCCCAGTTCCTCCACGCGCTCAACCAGCTTTTCAACGTCGCAGGCGCCGTCAAGCAGCGAGTAATCGCTGTGCAAATGCAGATGTACAAATTCAGCCATAGATTTGGTTGTGATTTCTTGGCAGCAATCTTATCTGGTTAGAGCGGAAGGAAAACGTCTAACTTATCCACAGAAAGTGGAAAAACGTGGTGCGGTACGAGAAGCTATTGCCCCTCACCATCGCTCGGCAGCCGGAAGTCAACCCCGCGATCGTCATTCGCCTTGATCGTGGCGGGAATATCGATCACAGCAAGAGGAATCTTCTCAGTGCGCGCGGCCGTAAAATTCCAAATCAGCCCATCGACGATCGCATAGTTCTGAATCTCGCGCTGATGCTGATCGCGGAACACCAGCACCGTCTGCGGTTCGTTCCGCGCCTCTTCCACGGCCGGCTGAGC
This sequence comes from Terriglobales bacterium, assembly GCA_049589875.1. Lineage (GTDB taxonomy): Bacteria > Acidobacteriota > Terriglobia > Terriglobales > Acidobacteriaceae > Acidiflorens. The sequence continues at coordinate 48,247 of JBAWBR010000100.1, read as the reverse complement.
TCGCGGTCCGCGCCTCGGTTGCGCGTATGCATCCTGATCTTGCAGCGCCTGCTGTTCATCCAGATTCTCTTGATTCATCTGGTCGGCCATCTGCCGCTGGTCAGCCTCATCCTGATCCGTCGATGACCCCGAATCCCACCACCAGTAAGGATCGTAGTATCCGTAATACCCATAGTAAGGATACCCATACCGATACCCCGGTCGCGTGCGAATACTAAAGCGAGTCCCACCTGACCGGCCGTATCCTGATCGCCCGTAGCCGGATCGTTCATACCCTGCCCGCCCATAAAGCGCCCGCGAACCCGCCACACCCGCACCGGCGTATGGATGCGAAGCCAAACGCGATCCCATGCTCGATCCCGTATGCGACGCGCCTATAGAGGCGCCGGCAAAGCTATGCCCGCCACCAGATGCATGACCACCGCTGCTGAATCCGCCGTGACTCGCACCACCTCCGCCACCGTGTCCGCCGTGCTGTGCGCACACCGGTACCGGCAAAATGCACACGGGGATCAAAAGAATCAGGAGGAACGCCGCGAAGGTAAGAGGGCGACGCATAGACGTATTATACTCCAACGCCGCGAGCAGCGCGCCCTACAGCCTCCGCTAGCCTTAGTCCGGCCAACGCGCCCCCGTTCGGGCCTAAATCTGATAATCCAGATAATCTTCCTCGAACAACTTCTCCGGCACCAGGTACTCTGACGCGGCTTCTCCGTCGATAGTCAAATCCGGCTCGGCGCCCAGCGTCTCATGCGAGTGCTCCTGAAATTTCGCGCGCAGTTCATGCACTTCTCTTGCCAGCTTAATAATCACGGCCGACAGCGGATCCTGAATTTCCTTCGGGTCTGTAATGATCACGCGTTTGCCCTCGCGCAGCACAATATGTCCGGGCACGCCCACAATCGTCGAGTTCGCCGGCACGTTGCGCAGCACCACCGACCCCGCGCCCACCCGGCAGTTGTCGCCCACAGTGATATTTCCCAGAATCTTCGCGCCCGAACCCACCGTCACTCCATCGCCAATGGTCGGATGCCGCTTCCCTTTTTCCTTGCCCGTGCCTCCCAGCGTCACGCCCTGGTAAAGCGTCACATCATTGCCCACAATGCTGGTCTCGCCAATCACCACCGCCATTCCATGATCGATAAACAAACGCCTGCCAATCTCCGCGCCGGGGTGAATTTCAATGCCCGTCAGCAAGCGCGCGATCTGCGAACCGAAGCGCGCCAGAAAACGAAAGTCGTGCCGCCACAGCCAGTGCGTCGCATGGTGCATCCAGACCGCGTGCAGCCCCGGATAGCAAAACAGAACTTCCAGATACGACCGCGCCGCCGGATCGGTCTCGAAGACCGCCGCGATATCCTCCCGCACCGATTTGAAAAAACTCGTCATGGCATCGCCACAGTCGGCAGCGCGAGCGCCTGCTGACGAAGCTGTTCAAACAAAATACTGCTCAAATACCTTTCGCCGAACGACGGCAAAACCGCGACGATCAGCTTACCGGCATTCTCCGGCCGCGCCGCGACCTTCAACGCCGCCACCACCGCCGCGCCCGACGAAATGCCCACCAGCAGCCCTTCTTCGCGCGGCAGCCTGCGCGCCATCTCAATCGATTCGTCGTTCGTCACCGTCACCACCTCATCGATCAAATCCCTGCGCAGAATGCTCGGCACAAAGCCCGCGCCAATTCCCTGAATTTTATGCGGCGCAGGTTTTCCGCCGGAAAGCACTGGACTCTCCGCCGGTTCCACCGCAATCGCCTTGAACGATGGCTTCTTCGGCTTGATGTACTCACTCACCCCGGTCAGCGTGCCGCCCGTGCCCACGCCCGAAATCAGGAAATCCACGCGCCCATCGGTGTCGTTCCAGATCTCCGGACCCGTGGTTTCAAAGTGAATCTTTGGATTGGCCGGATTATCGAATTGCTGTAGCATGTAGCCATTCGGCGTATTCGCCAGCAGTTCTTCGGCCTTCGCCACCGCGCCTTTCATTCCCTTCGGTCCCGGCGTCAGCACAATCTCCGCGCCAAACGCCAGCAGCAGCACCCGCCGCTCCGTGCTCATCGTCTCCGGCATTGTCAGGATCAGTTTGTAGCCGCGCACCGCCGCCACAAACGCCAGCGCGATCCCCGTGTTCCCGCTGGTCGGTTCGATCAGCACCGTCTTCCCCGGCTGAATCTTCCCCTGGCGCTCCGCATACAGAATCATGTTGACTCCGATGCGATCCTTCACGCTGGCCAGCGGATTCTGGCTTTCAAGCTTCGCCACCACTTCCGCCGCGACCCCGCGCGTAACATGATTCAGCCGCACAAGAGGAGTATTTCCAATCAGCTCCGTTACATCGTTTGCGATCTTCATTGGACAGCCTCAATCTCCATACTTGGTGAACAAGCTCAGGGAGTCGATACCAGGCGTTTCGCCGTGAGTAAATCCTACTATAAGAATAGACATTATAAACATAACGCTCCTGGTACTGTCCGTGTACGCCGTGATCCTGAAGATGCTGAACCAAACGCCTTACGGCGCAATCGGCTCCGCATTGCGCAGCGCCTCTTCGATCGTCTGGTTGCTGCGCACCGCTCCATTCACCACCCGCCACCCGTCGTCATACGCGCGAAACCCCACCACCGACCGGTACCTCACCCCGCCATCGTAAAGCGCCGCTCCCACCTGATTCAGCGGAGCCCAATGCCATGTGAACTCCACATCCGCCAGATTCCCCGCCTTGCTGATTCCCGTAATCCCTTCCAGCGTGCGCTGCGCCGCCTCAATTCCGTACGGTCCGTGCCCTGCCTCATTCTCAATCAAGGGACGAATCGCCTCCGCCCCCAGCGGCGACAACTCCACGTCCCAGCACGGCGCAGGCTCCACTCCCGCCGGACACGTTTTTTCCTGCGTGCCCGCAATCCATCCCCGCCGCCTCAACACCATCGAATCCGGAGAATTGAAATCCTTGTTCGACACCATGCCCGTCTCCAGCCAGAACGTTTGCGGCAGCTTGAACGCCTCCGACTGCAGGATCAAATCCGTCGCCAGCCGCCGCGTCAGGAAATCGCGCGGAGAGCACCCCGGCATAAGAGAGAACAAGAATGCTGCCAAAATTAGATGAGAATTTCGCATGATTAGGAGCATCGTGGCCGAAGCCATGCCCATGGACAGGCCGATCCCCGGCGCAACGCTCGCAGCCACTTATCGCGTCCCGATTCTAACCAATCCCGGCCGCGAACGTGGAAGAAAAGGCGCAGCCGCAATCTGCCCGGTAAACTCACGGGCCCATCGTCCCGGAATCGACGCTCCACAAGCGCAGCAACTACCCTCAACCGTCAACCTGTAGTCGGCAATAAAATATCCGCGCCGCTGAATCACTGTCTCGCCACACTGATGGCAGTGCGTGTCCTCAAGCCCGCCCACCCGGCCCGGCAAATTTCCGCAATACACGTACCGCAGTCCCGCCCCGCGCCCAATCGCAGCCGCACGCATCAAGTCCTCCGCGCGTGTGTCTTCCGGAGACGTCATCTTATAGTCCTTGTGAAACGCCGTGACATGCCACGGAATATCCACCGACACGCTGGCCACAAACTCCGTCAGCCGCCGCAGTTCTTCATCCGAGTCGTTGAATCCGCGAATCAGCAGCGTAACAATCTCCACCCAGATCCCCATCCCGTGCAGCGCCCGGATCGTCTCCAGAATCGGCTCAATCCGCCCGCCCAGCTCGCGATAGTGCCGGTCGTCGAACGACTTCAAGTCCACCTTATAAAGATCCACCCAAGGTTCCAGATACTTCAGCACCTGCGGCGTCCCATTGCCATTCGAAACATACGCGGTCATCAATCCCGCCGCGCGCGCTTCGCGAAAAACCGCAACCGCCCATTCGCTCGTGATCAGCGGCTCGTTATAGGTCGAGACCATCACCCGCGCGCCCTGCCGCAACGCATCCTTCGCCATCGCCGCGGGATCGCATTCCGCAATTCCAGCCACCGCATTCTCATCGCGCAGCGCCTGCGAGGTCACCCAATTCTGGCAATACGAGCAATGCAGATCGCACCCCATCATTCCAAAACTGTAGGCAAGAGATCCCGGCATGGCATGGAAGAATGGCTTCTTCTCTATCGGATCGCACTGCACTCCCGCCACATACCCATAAGGTACGTACAACTTTCCGCCGCGATTAAATCGCACCTTGCAAACTCCGCGCTGCCCCTCGGCAATCGGACAACAGTGTCCACACGCATAGCACCGAATCCGAGCGCGGCCAGCATCCTCCTCCGCCGCTCCACGCAGACTCGTCCCGTGCGCACTCGTCCCGCGATCAATCGTCTCCCACAGCGTGCAATCGCCCACCACCACGCGCTCATCCAGAATGTCCCGCAATGCAGCCATATCTTTATTCTACGACCGCTAAACCCGCGAAGCGCGAATTGACAACCCCCAAAACGCGCTCGTCGATTTGCCGAATTTCGTAGGCTGTCATACCAGCCCGTTATCTTTTACGGAAACCCAACAAAAATCACCTCAAGTTTGCGCTTTGATTATTGACACCGCTTCATTCTTCCCTATACTTACTCACACCCCGATCCACCTGGGGAGATACTCCGCCAACAATGCGTAACTCTCCAAACCAACCGAACCCAAAAACTCAGGAGGAATTGTGAATCGAAGAGTCTCTTTAACGTTGCTCTCCCTAGCTTCGTTCTTCATCGCCGGTGCCGTTGCCGGCCATGCTCAAACCTTCATGACGCGCCATGTACGCCCCGTGACCGTCAATGGAGAGGCCACCCCAGTCGGCCACCTTCCCGCTGCCCGCAACATGCAGTTGGATGTCGTGCTGCCCTTGCGTGACCAGGCCGGGCTCAATTTCTTCCTCGCCGATCTTTATTCGGTCAGCCCAAAGTATCGCCAGTACCTCACTCCAGCCGAATTCACCGAGCGCTTCGGTCCCACCCAGCACGACTATGAAGCCGTCGTTCGCTATCTGCAGGAACACGGCCTCGTCGTCGTCGGCGGCTCGCGCGATGGCATGGAAGTGCAGGTCCGGGGATCGGTCTCCTCCATCGAGTCCGCCTTCCACGTCGCCCTGTTGACCTACCAGCACCCCACCGAAAATCGCACCTTCTTCGCTCCCGACCGCGAGCCCACCGTCGACCTGCCCTTCGCGCTCTGGCATGTCTCCGGCCTCGACAACTATTCCATTCCGCATCCCATGTACGTGAAGAAAAGCGATTACGCAAAAGCGCACGGCATCAGTCCTGATAAAGTTGTCAGCCACGCCACCACCGGCTCTGGGCCCTCCGCTTCGTTCCTCGGCAGCGACATGCGCGCCGCCTATTACGGCGGAACTGCCTTAACCGGCTCCGGCCAGAACCTCGGCTTGTTCGAGTATTACGGCACCGACATCGCCGATCTCAACACTTACTACAAGAACGTCAAGCAGACTAACAAGGTTCCGGTCACCCTCTACTCCACCGATGGCACCACCACCAGCTGCGTCGTAAGCAGCGGTTGCGACGATACCGAGCAGACGCTTGATATGACTCAAGCCCTCGGCATGGCTCCCGGTCTTGCCAGCCTCGTGATGTATGTCGGTTCCACCGATACCGCCATCATCAGCTCCATGACCACCCATAGCCCGCTTCCCACCACCATCGGCTGCTCCTGGGGTTGGACTCCCGCCGATCCCTCCACCCTCGATCCCTACTTCCAGAAGATGTCGGCTCAGGGCCAGAATTTCTTCGCCGCCTCCGGCGACAATTCCACTTGGTCTTCCAGAAATGAGGCCTGGCCTGCCGATGACGCCAACGTCGTCTCCGTCGGCGGCACCGATCTCACTACTGCCAGCGCCGGCGGCGCATGGAAGTCGGAGACTGCCTGGTCCGATAGCGGCGGCGGCATCTCGCCCGATAAAATCGCGATTCCTTCATGGCAGAAACTTTCCGGGGTGATCAATTCCAGCAACAAGGGATCGACCAAATACCGCAACGGTCCCGATGTCTCTGCCAATGCCAACTTCACCTTCTACGTCTGCGCCGACCAGACCACCTGCACCGCCAACGAGTACGGCGGCACCAGCTTCGCCGCGCCGATGTGGGCCGCCTATATCGCGCTGGTTAATCAACAACTGGTCGCCGATGGCTACAAAACCATTGGCTTCATCGATCCCGATCTCTATTCGTTTGGCGTGAGTTCGAGCTATGCCACCGACTTCCACGACATCACCAGCGGTAAGTCGGGTAGCTACTCGGCGGTTAAGGGATACGATCTTGTCACCGGATGGGGTAGCCCCAACGGTCAAGGCCTGATCAATGCCCTGGTCGCCGAAAAATAAACAAGCGGCTCGTAGCAGAATCTGACCACAATAACGCCCCGTCCAGCCTCAGCCCGGACGGGGTTTTTTATTCTCGCGCTTGCCTCTCCATCCCAATCCAATTCCCTCATTTACGCGTACCTCCAAAAGCAGCACCACACCCGTCCCCGGAGGAGTACAGTGAAACTCACCTCGATTCTTCGGCTGATCGTTCTTTCAGCCCTCGCTCTCACCACGGCAACTTTGTTCGCGCAATCGCTAAAACCCAATGAGACCCAGGGTTACGGCGACGACAAGGTTCTCCTGTTCGAATACTTCCAAAGCTTCGACTGTGTCGATGAACCCAATTTCGACCTGAACTTCAACGGCATCAAGGCCGACCGCGATCCCGGAGAATTTCAAATTCCCATCTGCCAGGTCGATACCAACCCTCTCATCAATCCTCCCGGACAAATGGGTAGCGCTGAAGTCACCACCGAGCCGGTCTATGTGATCGTCCCCATGTTCTCGGTCGATAAAGATACCGATCCCTCCACCGCCATCTCCTGCGCCAATGTCATTCCCGGCACTTTGTGCGGCCCCGCTCTGGGCAAGACTTTAATCAAACTCTTCGGCGCAATTCCTGAAGGCTTCAAGGCCAAGCCCGAAGTCTTCACTCAGTGTCCCGATCCCGGCCTGCCTCCCGGCACCTGCACCATGCACGCCTCCCGCCTCGATCTTGGCAAGCTCCTCGTGGCTCTCGGGTACCTCCCAGGTCCACCCTCCAACGTGTTTCTTCCCAGCCCCAATCACAGCCATGTGCTCCTCAATCAGGACATCAACATAAAACCCATCTGGTGGCAGGTTATTCCGGTGCTTGTTCTGAGTGAGAGTGACTGGCCCAACAAGGAAGGAACGACGGGCATAACTTCATACGCCAAACTCAAGGCAGCGGAAAACGCAGGTACAGCCCTGCAAGCGCCCTCTAACTTCTTTCTTTATTTCTCCTCTTACGTAATGGACCACAGCATGTAACACTGACGAGTAACTAACTACAGCGGCGCATGGAAGTTTACAAACCAGGCTTCGGGCCGCGGCCAAGTCCCTGACTCTGGTCATTCCGAGCCGTCCGTAGCCGCGCCAGGTCCCTTACCGTTTGTCATTCCGAGCCGTCCGTAGCCGCGCTTTGCGCGGTGAGGACGGCGAGGAATCTGCATTTTTTGCTTTCAGCCGTGCCCCCATGGACCCAAAATCACTCGCGCCTTTAGCCGCACCACCAACCGCGATTCGTTTCCCCTTGACACAGGCCTTATAATAGTAGTAACAACAATTATTAACTTCAGGCATAACGGATTTCTTCCCAGTTACTCGGGGAGAGCTTCTGCGGCATCGCCAGAAACATGGGCAGCGTGAGGATGCGGGGGACCACCTAACTCATTACGATTCAAGATTTTACCTATAACTAACTTCATATCAAGATTTTACCGGGAATTTCCTTCCAACTTCGGGATTCCATTAGATCGGGGGGAGGGGGGAGACCACCGTACTTACTGATAACTCATAACCGGGAATTCATACCTTCATAAGAATTAGGAGCACGAAACCAATGCCATCTTACTCAGCAGAACGTTGTCACCATATCAAAACTAACGGGACGCGCTGCGGATCACCCGCTCTGCGCACACAAAGACTCTGTTATTTCCATCACCACAATCCTCCAGCCTGTGTGGAGGTTTATGAAAATGAACTCAACCGCAGCGGTGAACTCTCACTGCCGGTCATCGAGGATCCATCTTCCATTCTCGTCGTCGTCCAGCGCATTACCGAACTCCTGCTGAAAAGGATGATCGAGCCCAGAACTGCCGGCCTGCTTCTCTATGGCCTGCAAATCGCCGCCACCAGCATCGCTTCCATGGAAGCCCGCGACCTCGATCTTAAAAATGTCATCATCGACCCGGAGACCGCTGAAACCGCGGGTGAAGCCGACGAAGCGGCGCGGCAAGCCGCGATAGCCGAGGCCAACACTCCCCTCACTCTTGCTTCATTGACTGACGACCAGCGGGAAGCACTTATAAAGGCGGTCGACGCCTGGGTTTTTTCTCGTCCCTCGCCTCCTCAGTCCGTCGAGCATAGCGCCCAACCAGTCAGTAACGTGGTCTGAAAGCGGATGCCCAGATAAAGCGTTACTCCCATTCGATCGCGCACAAGTCTGTTCTCTTTACCCGCTGAGGTCAATATGTCCGGCAAGTGGCCTGACATCCCAAGCCCCGGCAGGCTAAGATAGCTGAACTCGCGACCTTCAGACTTCCGTGATCGAAACGAAAACAGCGGCTGAGATTTTGCGGCCCGCGCGGCTTGCGCCCATGCTGCCCGTGAGCGTGATCGTTCCCGTTCGCAACGAGGAGCGCAATCTTCCGCGCTGCCTCGCCTCGCTGGCTTCGGTCGGTGAAATTTATGTCGTCGATTCCGCCAGCGCCGATGAAACAGTTCGCATCGCGGAATCCTCCGGCGCCACTGTCGTTCAGTTTCACTATCGCGGCGGATGGCCCAAAAAGCGCCAATGGGCATTGGATACGCTGCCCTTAGCGTATGACTGGATTTTGCTTCTCGATGCCGATGAAGTGCTCACGCCTGAACTCGCCGCCGAAATTCAACGCGCGATCCAGGACCCGCGCGTCCACGGTTATTACATCGCGCTCGAAATGCATTTTCTCGGACGCCGTTTGCGTCACAGCGGAGCCAGTTTTTCCAAGCTCTCGCTCTTCCGCAAAGGCCACGGTAAATTCGAATGCCGCTTGCGCAATCAAGACACAAGCATGGCCGACATGGAAGTGCACGAGCACATCATCGTCGACGGCCCAACGCGGCAATTGCATCATCCGCTCGTGCATCACAACATTGAGTCGCTCGATCGCTATATTCAGAAGCACAACGAATATTCCAACTGGGAAGCGCGTGTCTGGCTCGATGGCGCCAAAACCGGCGAGGGACAAGGATTTCAGCTTCAACCCACGCTTTGGGGATCGCAGGCTCAGCGCCGTCGATGGCTTCGCCGTCATTTTCTTGAGCTGCCCGGATCGCCGATTTTCTTTTTCTTCTACAAGTATTTCGCGCGCCTCGGCTTCCTCGATGGAATTCCCGGCCTGATTTATTGCGCCTTTCAAGGAGTGCAGTTCTTCCACATCAAAGCCAAAATCTACGAACGTCGCGTGGCAGGAAAGGCGGCCTGAGAATGTGCGGCATCAGCGGCCTCGCCACTAACAACGCCACGCGCGACGCAGCCCTTGGTAACTCCGAAACTCTTGCTCGCATGACCGCGGTTCAATCGCATCGCGGACCCGATGACTTCGGGCTTTGGGAGCGCCGTTTCGGAGATGGAACCTACATTGGTTTGGGATCTCGTCGCCTCGCCATCCTCGATCTTTCCGCCGATGGTCACATGCCCATGTCGAACGGCAGAACGTCGAACGAAGACGGTTCTGTCTGGATCGCTTACAACGGAGAGATCTACAACTTCGCCGGTCTCCGCCGCGAACTCGAAGGCAAAGGCCATCGCTTCCGCTCGCACACTGACACCGAAGTGATCGTTCATCTCTACGAGGAATATGGCGTCGACTGCCTGAATCGCCTGAACGGCATGTTTGCCTTCGCCATCTGCGATTTGCGCGGCTCAGCGCCAAAGCTATTCCTCGCTCGCGATCACTTCGGAATCAAGCCTCTCTATTATTGCGAACGATCGGGCGCGCTCGCCTTCGCCTCCGAGATCAAGGCCCTGCTCGAAGTTCCAGGCATTGAAGCCCGCATGAATCTGGAAGCCCTGCACCAATATCTGACCTTCCTTTGGGTGCCCGATCCAGCAACTATGTTCGAAGGCATTCGCAAGCTCGAAGCGGGACATTACGCAATCTGGCAGCGCGGTGAACTCAATATCCAGCAGTATTGGGATCTTACCTTTCCTCCCGCCAATTACGACTTTAAGTGTGGCGCGCAAGGCCTCGACAACCAGCGCCACAAAGCCGATCTGGCAAACGAGATCCGCGAGCGCTTCTGCGCTTCCGTCGAGGAACAGATGGTAAGTGACGTTCCCATCGGCGCGTTCCTCAGTTCAGGCCTCGATTCCTCCAGCATCGTCGCGGCCATGTCGCGCAAGCAGCAAGTACGCACATACACAGTGACGTTCCCCGAGAAGTATAGAATCGGCGAAACTACGATTGATGATCCCGCAATCGCGCGCCGTCTCGCGCGCACACTCAGTTGCGATCACCACGAAATTGTTGTCGAGCCCGATGTCGTCAATCTGCTGCCCGAACTCACATGGCACATGGACGAGCCAACCGCCGATCCCGCCATTATCGCCGCCTATCTCGTTTGCCGTGAGGCCCGAAATCAGGCAACTGTTCTGCTTTCTGGCGTCGGCGGCGACGAGTTGTTCGCCGGCTATCGCAAGCACGCGGCGCAAACGTGGACCGAAGAGTATCGCCGAATGCCCGCATTCGTCCGTTCCACCGCTGAGAAAGCCACTCTCGCTCTTCCCAACCTGCGCGGGACGCGCATGAAAGGCGCTGTTCGTCTGGCCAGGAAAATGGCTCGCAGCGCATCGCTCAGCCCATCGGACGCTTTCATCCGCAATTGCACATATCTCGACGCCAAACAAAAATCGGGACTTTACTCTCCGGAGCTGCACGAACTTACGGACTCCAATCCATCTGCGCGCCATCAGGCTGCGTTCGCTAAGATCGCTCACGCCGATTTTCTTAACCAGATGCTCTATCTCGACACTAAGATCTTCATGCCCACGCTCAACCTCACTTACAACGACAAGATGAGCATGGCATCATCGCTGGAAGTGCGCGTTCCCTTCCTCAATCGCGAGTTCGCGGAATTCATCTCCTGGAACGTGCCTCCCGAGTGGAAGCTGAGAAGCAAATGGCGTCCGACCTCGAAATACATTTTTCGCGAAGCCATGTGCAGCATGCTTCCCCAGGAGGTGCTCGATCAGCCCAAAGCCGGATTTGCCGCTCCGGTAGACTATTGGCTTGCGCATGACCTGCGTCAGCTTGTGGACGACTTGCTATCCGAATCGCAAGTTCGCCGCCGCGGACTGTTTCATCCCGCAGCCGTTCGCCGCTACATCGACGAACACCGCCGCGGCGCCGAGGATTGGTCGATGCAAATCTGGCAATTGCTGACCCTCGAGACCTGGATGCAACTCTTCATCGACGGCGGCGCGCGCCGGTTTGCGAAAAAAGCAATCGCCCAACACACAGCGCCCTCAGCGCAACTGGCAACCGCATGAAGCAACTTCTTCAAGACGCGAGAACTGGCGATCTGAGCGTGACTGAGGTCGCGGCTCCGCAATTGTTGCCGGGCTGCGTGCTGGTTCGGACCGCGATGTCGCTAGTTTCCGCGGGAACAGAACGCGCCTCCGCGGAGTTCGCGAGTAAGAGTTTGCTGGCGAAAGGCAAAGCTCGCCCCGATTTGGTGCGCGATGTGATTGCAAAGCTCAAGCGCGACGGCCTCGCCGCAACCATCGGCACAGTGCGCTCCCGCCTCGATCAACCGCTATCGCTTGGCTACAGCAGCGCTGGAACAGTGATCGCAGTTGGCGACGGCGTTTCAGATATCGGCGTGGGCGACCGCGTCGCATGCGCTGGCACGGGCTATGCAGTCCATGCGGAAGTAGCTTGTGTGCCGCGCCTGCTGATTGCGAAGATTCCATCTGACAGTCAGGGAAACCTCCTCGTGAGGACGGACCCGAACACAACCATGCAGTCGCCTCGCGCGGCTGTCTCCTTTGAGGAGGCGGCCTTTGCAACGGTGGGCGCAATCTGCCTCCATGGAATTCGCACCGCCGAAGTTTCCCTCGGAGATACTGTTGCAGTCATCGGACTCGGCCTGCTTGGCCAGATCACCGTGCAGTTGCTGAAAGCCGCTGGCTGCCGCGTATTTGGCATGGACTTAATCGAACGGCGCGCAGACCTTGCAATGCAGAACGGAGCCGAGGCGGCTTCGACTCGCCCCGGCGAATTCCGCGACCTGTGCTTTCAGAAAACCGGAGGCCATGGCGCGGATGCCGTGCTGATCACGGCGGAAACGCCCTCGAGCGACCCCGTCAATCTGGCGGCGGAAGTTGCGCGCGATCGCGCCAAAATTGTCGCGGTGGGCACAGTCGGCATGGATCTCCAGCGCAAACTCTATTACGAGAAGGAACTCGACTTCCGCATCTCGCGTTCCTACGGACCCGGCCGTTACGATGCCGCCTACGAACAAAAAGGACGCGACTATCCCATCGGCCACGTGCGATGGACCGAAACTCGTAACATGGAGGTTTTTCTGCGCTTCATCGCCGAGGGCAAACTCAACTTGCCCTCGCTCATCACGCATCGTTTTCCTATCGACCAGGCAAGTTGCGCCTACGATCTGATTCTGGGCCGTTCAAGCGAGCCTTCTCTAGCCGTGTTGCTCAATTACCCGACCGCGGAATCAAGGGCAGCGGACGTCAGGCTCGAAATTCAAATGGAGGGTGCGACAGCGATTGCATCAGCGCGTAAGGGCTTCGAAGACTTGGGGCTCCAGAAGATGACTCCACAGAGGCCAGATCTTCAGCGCAACCCTGAGTGCAAAGAAGAACTCAAGTTTAGGAAAAATCACCCGCAACTCACGAGCTCGTCCGGCGAAAATAAAGCCGCCGCCTTTGGCGTGCTCGGAGCAGGCAACTTCGCTCAGAACACTTTACTACCCACTTTGAAGGCGATCCCCAAGGTTTCTTTGATTGGCGTCTGCAACGCCACGGGACCGCACAGCCGTCTTGCGGCCAGCAAGTTCGGCTTCTCTTACGCCACCAATTCAGCCGAAGAAATCCTCCGCGATGCAACCATCAACGCCGTTGTAATCGCCACCCGCCATCATCTTCACGCCAGCCAGACAATCTCCGCCCTCACCGCCGGCAAAAATGTCTTCTGCGAGAAACCGCTATGCCTCACTGAAGCCGAACTCGCCGAAATAGTGCGTGTCGCTTCGCGCTCGACTGCCCACTTCGTTCACACAGCGTTCCCCACTCGAATGCTCATGGTCGGCTTCAATCGCCGCTTCGCTCCCATGTCCGCGGAGCTGAAAGCCTTCGTAGACCAGATCCACGAACCGCTCTCCATGCACTATCGGGTGAACGCCGGTTTTCTGCCCGCCAATCATTGGACAAACGATCCCGAACAAGGCGGAGGCCGCATTTTAGGCGAAGTCTGCCACTTCGTGGATTTCCTGTGCTTCCTCGCCGGCGCGTGCCCGGTCGAAGTGCAGGCACAGAGCGTGGGCAACGCCGGCCAGTACAGCATGGATAACATCGTGGCCCAACTCCGCTTTCCCAACGGCTCACTCGGCACCATCACCTACATGGCCAACGGCGACAAGTCCGCATCCAAGGAGCGCTTCGAAGTTTTTGGTGGCGCATCGGTGGCAATCCTCGAAGATTTTCGCCGCCTCGAGTTGGTCCGCAATGGACGCAAACACGTGCTGCGCTCCCGTTTGAAGCAAGATAAAGGACACAGCGCCGAGATGCGTGCTTTCGTCAATGCTCTTGCGCGAACAATTCCGCCGCCGATTGGCTTCGAAGAGATCGTGGGATCTACTCTGGCGACACTGCGTCTCCAAAACGCCTGCCAGACGGGCCAACCGCTGTCAGTCAACCTGAACGAATTTCTTGCCGCGGCCTTGCGGGAAACAATGGCAGGATGAGCAAATCCGTTGCGGCGAAGCGCGATAAAGTATCCATGCTGATTCTTGGTCTTAACATGTTTCACGCCGATGCCTCGGCGGCGATTGTCGAAGACGGCAAAGTTCTGTTCGCTGTGGCCGAGGAGCGTCTCAATCGCCGCAAGCATTACGGCGGCTTTCCCGCGCTTGCGGTGAAGGCCTGTCTCGACGCAATCGGCGCGAAGCTTACCGACGTTGATCACGTAGCCATAGGCCAGGACAACGATGCCCACCTTGCGAAAAAAGTACGGTACGCGCTCGCTCATCCCGGCCGCATTTTGAATTTCATTCAAATGCGCCAGCGTAAGCATGCGATGCGCGACGTGCGCTCATGGCTTGTGCAGGCTCTTGATGTGGATTCCAGACAGCTGAAATTTCGCGAGCATCGCGTCGAGCACCATCTCGCACACATCTCCAGCGCCTACTATTGTTCTCCATGGGAAAAAGCCGCCGGCTTCAGTTATGACGGCTCCGGCGACTTCGTTTCCACGATGATGGCGCGCTGCGAAGGCAACAACATTCACGTTCTGGACCGTGTCTTTCTACCGCATTCCCTCGGCAGTTTCTACACCATGATTTGCGAGTTCATCGGCTACAACAAATATGGCGACGAAGGCAAAGTCATGGGGCTCGCGCCTTACGGCAAAGATACGTTCGTCCACGATCTTGGCCGTGTGGTCGCAACGCACAACGGCGCATTCAAACTCGATATGAGCTACTTCATGCCCTTGGGCAGCAATCAGGGAATGCAGGTGCTGCCCGATGGAACCGTGCTCCTGGCAAGGCATTTCAGCGAAGAGATGGAAAAGCTTTTCGGACCGCCGCGCGATCCGCACAGCGAAGTTACCCAGCGCGACATGGATCTCGCCTACGCGATGCAACATTGGTTCGAAGAAGTGTTCTTTCATCTGCTACAGGAGTTGCACCGGCGTGTGCCTGACGACAACCTCGCCATGGCGGGAGGCTGCGCGCTCAACAGCGTTGCGAACGGAAAATTATTTTCGCGAACGCCATTCCACCGGACATGGATTCAGCCCGCCGCTGGAGACGAAGGCCTGGCCATCGGCGCGGCGCTCTATGTCAATCACGCCATCCTGCGGCAGCCGCGCCGTGAGCACATGAACCACGCGTATCTCGGTCCGGAATTTTCCGACAGCCGAATTGAGAGCGCTCTCCAATCCGCCCGCCTGAAATACGAGCGCCTGGAATGCGCGCCTCTTCTTGATGCAGTCTCCGACGAAATGGTCAGCGGCAACATTGTCGGATGGTTTCAGGGGCGCATGGAATGGGGTCCGCGGGCATTGGGCAACCGCTCGATCGTCGCGCACCCGGGACTGCCCAAGATGAAGGAAGTGCTAAACGCACGCATCAAGCATCGCGAGTGGTTTAGGCCGTTCGCTCCGGCGATCCTCGCCGAAGCGCAAGCCGACTATTTCGAGCACGATCATCCCTCGCCCTACATGCTGCACGTTTATAAAATTCGTCCGCAGAAACGGAAAAACTTGAGCGCGGTGAATCATGTGGACAACAGCGGCCGGCTGCAAACTGTGACGCGCGACGACAACTGGCTCTACTACGATTTGATTCAGGCATTCGGACGCAAGACCGGCATTCCCGTAGTCCTGAACACCAGCTTCAATGAGAATGAGCCCATCGTCTGCACGCCGGAGGAAGCCATCGACTGCTTCCAGCGCACAAAAATGCATGCGCTCGCGATCGGGTCATACCTCGCGCGAAAGAGTGAAAATTAGAAATGGATTCGTCATCCTCAACTGGCCGGGCAATGCGCAACAGCCTTGAACCCGAGCATAAGCCGACCGAGTCTGTTCATGACCCTAACGCGGCTTTGACGGAACTTCCGCAACTTCGCCGCCTCGCCGCCTGGAGCGGCATTCGCGCGCTCGCATGGGACGGCGATATTCTCTATGCCAGTCGCGGCTATCATCTTATTTGCCTTCGGAGTGCGAGTCTTCAGAATGCAGACTGGGAACCAGTTGCGAGTTTCACTCCCGTTTGGTGGCGGAATCTCACGTCGCACTTTCGCCTAACGAACCGGCTGGTGCGCGATGGATTCCACGCACTCGCGATTCTCGATGACAAAACGACGATCGCGGCAGTTCCTGGCGCGGTCGTAACGTGCGCGCCCAACCGCAGAAAATTCCGCACCACGCACCAGATCCTTCGCGGCATGCGGCCGCTGCACATTACGGCGGTGCCGCAAGGAAACATCTATTGGGGTGAATACTTCGACAATCGCGAGCGTGACGAAGTTCACATCTACGCGTCCGACGATCGCGGCCAGACATGGCAAATAGCCCATACTTTCGCTGCGGGCTCCATCCGCCACGTGCACAACATTGTCTACGACGGTTACGCGGACTGCCTCTGGATTCTCACCGGCGACGAAGGCCAGGAGTGCCAGATCCTTTGCGCCGATCGTAACCTTCGCAACATCGAAACCGTTTTCTCGGGCAATCAGCAGGCCCGCGCCGTCGCCGCCATTCCCATGGAAGACGCGCTTTATCTGGCGACCGATACTCCGCTCGAACAGAATCATGTTTTGCGCCTTGAGCGCACGGGACGAATTGACAACGTCGCGAAGCTTGCCAGTTCCTCCATCTTCGGATGCCGCACTGCCAATGCGCTTTTCTTTTCCACCATGGCCGAACCCAGCCGCGTCAATTCCACAAATGAAGTGCATCTCGCGGGCTCCGCTGATGGAGCAAGCTGGCAGACGATGGCGCGCTGGCGAAAAGATGCACTTCCCATGCGCTATTTTCAGTATGGCAACGTCGTTCTGCCCGATGGCGACAACACGACCAACTATCTGGCCGCGACCACGATTGCGACAGCGGATAACGACCAGGTCACAACGATCTGGAAAGTGAATCTCGAAACAAAAAACTCAAGATTCAAGGTTCAAAGCCCAGAGCCTGACGCCCAAAGTCCAGGCGCGAAGGCCGGGAGCCGCATCCCATGACTCTCGCCGCGCGCTGGCAATATTATCGCCGCATCGTTCCCGCCTATCTCGGCGCGGGAGACAGCCAACTCACCTTCTGGCACGAAACACCAGAGCTCAATCCTCACGCAAGCAGCGCGCGACTCGGCCCGTATTACATGCGGTTTCGCCAAAAGGCGGACTATACCGGGCCCTGCGATGCAGCTGGAATTCCCCTGCTCCACTATCGCGGCGCAATTGGCCTGCAGTACAACCCGATCGCGATCGCACAATGGGGACTGGCGAACTGCAATCTCTTCTATAGGACGCTTGAAAAATCTCGCCAGGAAAAGTTCCTCAAAGCCGCCGACTGGCTGGTTGCAAATTTGCGGCAAAACTCTTACGGCTTGTGGGTGTGGAACCACAATTTTGACTGGGAGTATCGCACTACCCTGAGAACGCCCTGGTATTCGGGACTGGCGCAGGGCCAGGGAGTCTCGCTGTTGCTGCGCGCGTACGCGGAAACCCACAATGAAAAATACGCGGAAGCTGCAAATCTTGGCTTTGTTTCCCTGACCAAGCCAATCGCGGAAGGCGGCGTGCTGATCGAGGATCAGGAGCGCAATTTATGGATTGAAGAATATATCGTCGATCCGCCGACTCACATCCTGAACGGGTTTATATGGGCGCTTTGGGGAGTGTTCGATTACTGGCTCACGACCGACGGGGGCGCGAACAGCCCTGCACGCGAATACCCAACTTCCATTGCCCGCGAAGTCTTCGATCGCGGCGTGAGAACTCTGCTGCGCAATCTCGACCGTTACGACACGGGCTACTGGTCGCTTTATGAACAATCCGGCACGCGGCTGAAAATGCTGGCCAGTCCTTTCTATCATCGCTTGCATATCGTGCAATTACGAGTGATGGCATTGTTGACGGGCGATGCTTTTTTCACCAACTTCGCCGAGAAGTGGCAAAGGTATGCGAATCGTCCAGCCAATCGTGCCCGAGCATTGGTTGAGAAAAGTACGTTTAAGTTGCTTCATTATTAAAGTGGCTGGTTGAGCATTGGAAATTCTCTACATTTCGCAATACTTCCCGCCCGAGATGGGAGCACCGGCCGCGCGAGTTGCCGAATTATCGCGGCACTGGGCGCGAATGGGACATCGCGTCACCGTGCTCACAGGGTTTCCCAACCATCCCACGGGCGTCGTTCCTGACGAGTGGCGCGCTCGATTTCGCCGCATGCACGACTCGGAAACCATTGACGGAATACGCGTGGAGCGCACTTGGTTATGGCCGCTGCCGAATCGCAAGGCGCACGAGAGAATCCGAAATTACGTTTCTTTCGCCTTGTCGGCGGCGATGCGCGGGCTGACTCTTTCCAAGCCGGATGTGGTGATTGCCACATCGCCCCAACTTCTTTGCCCGCTCGCGGGCTGGTGGATTGCGTGGTCCATGCGAGTGCCATTTATTTTCGAAGTGCGCGATCTGTGGCCGGAATCGCTGGCCGCTGTCGGCGCGGGCGGCGAAGGGACTTTGTTGCATCGCGCTCTGGGAGCGATTGCCGGCTTTCTTTACCGCCGAGCCGATCGCATCGTCGTGGTCACGCCGGCATTCAAAAAGCATCTCGTCCGAAATTGGCGGGTGCCACCGCATAAAATCGAGGTCGTTGAAAACGGCGTTGAGACCGATCTGTTTTGCCCGAACGCCGCTTCTGCCGCAGAAATTCGCCAGCAATTCGACCTCGATCGTCGTTTCGTGATTTGCTATGCGGGCACAATGGGCATGGCGCACAGCCTGGAAATTCTGTTAGACGCCGCGGAAGAATTACAGACTACGCTGCCAAACACCCTATTTCTGCTTATCGGGGAAGGTGCGGAAAAACAAAAGATTGTCGATCTGGCGATGGCCCGGCAACTTACTAATATTCGATTTGTCCCACAGCAACCTCGCGAGCGGATTCCCCGCTTCCTTTCCGCCGCTGACATATGTCTTGTACTTCTCAAGCGGAACGATCTGTTCAAAACAGTTATTCCCACCAAGCTGCTTGAATCGATGGCATGCGCGCGGCCCGTTATTGTCGCGGTCGATGGGCAATCCCGGGAGCTCGTCGAAAAAGCGGGTGCGGGTGTCTTCGTGCAACCGGAAGATTACCGCGCACTTGCAAAGGCGATCTATGAGATGGCGCGGGATCCCGCGTGTATACAGCAAATGGGGAGAAGCGGAAGACAGTACGTAGTTGAGAATCTATCGCGCGAAAAAACCGCTCGCGATTACATTTCGGTTCTTGAACGATTGCTGGGTCGCGGAAAGCGCGGACAGGAACTAGCGGCGTGAAAAATTGGCGCGTTTTAAAAGCGCCGCTTACAAACCATTGACATGGTCGAACGATCAACAGCTTAGGAGATAACTTGGTCTGGGCCAGCCAACTAAGGATGCGCGGCGACTACGCCGAGAGCGGTCGACATCGACACAGCCGCGTCCGCCGTGCGATATGCGGCCGCCTTTGCCGAACTCCCCGGGATGAACAGAATGTCGCCCTTGGTCAGCGGCACATCCGGCGCTTTCGCATACAGAACTTTTTTCAACTCGACCGGAATCTGCTGGATTCCGCTCGGCGTCTGGCGCAGAATTTTCGTCTTGTTCAACGACGATGTCCGTGTGCTTCCGCCAGCCAGAGCAAGCGCTTTCAGCACAGTCAGCGAATTGTCTTCGATCAGAAATCCGCTCGGGTGTTGCACGTCCCCAACAACGTAAATGATTCCCGCCCGCGAGACGATGATCGTGTCTCCCGCCATCACCTCGACATTGTTCTGCGTGTCTTCGGCAAGGTTGGATGACAGTTGCAGCACAACTTTGTGATCGGGATCGTCGCGGTGCTCGATGGTGACGGAACGGCCAGCCTTGTCAGTGAGGCCGCCGGCGGCGGAAATCAAATCAAAAAGGCGCCGATCGCCGATAACGGGGAAAGGTCCGGGATGAACCACTTCGCCAACCATCGTGATCGACTGGGAAGCCGATTCATCGACGAAGATTGAGACATGCGGATTGCGCACAAAGCCGCCATCCTCAAGCCGCTTCTGGATCAATTCCTGCGCTTCATCGGTAGTCAGGTCGGCCACATGCACATAGTCGATGAGTGGCAGGTAGAGATCGCCCGCGCCGGTGATGCGGGTCTTGGTAGTAAGGTCGGGAACGCCAAAGACGCTAACTTCCAGCAAATCTCCAACACCGATCTTGACGTTGGAATTCGCCATCACGCCTGCCGAGGAAGGAGGACGAGATCGAATCGAATCGGCCACCGGGCGCTGAGTTTCCCCGGTAACCGGAACCTGTCCAGCGGCAGCCTGCGCCCACGAAACCTGAGCCCAAACACTCAGGCCGCACAAGCTCGTAAGAAGGACTTGCCCAGCGCGCAGTAATAAGCGCCGCTTCCATTCCGCCATAGAGGAACTCCTGGGTTGATCGGTGGTGTGAGTTTAACATAGCATTGCGCGTAAGCTTTTCTGCCCTCATTTGACGATTGTCATGATGTGACAATCGTCGTCAGTGAGATCGTGTCACGGACAATCGTTGAACTGGCGAGTGACTCGTGCTATTGCCCTTCCTCAGCTAACGGCTGTATATTTCAAAAAAACAAGCTAACAAATTGGGCGCGACGAAGTTAAAGTCTCGTTCTGAATAGACGAGCATCGCTCCCAACCGGATCAGATGCACAGTGTTCCAGCCGGAAGGAAGTCTAATTGACACTTCTGTTCTTTGGCTTATTTGCATCTTCGCTCGCACTTTCCTTCATCGCTACCCGCGAAGTCCGAAATATTTCTATTCGCCGCGGATGGGTCTTCAGGCCGCAGGAGGGCAGGCACGTTCACCAAACACCGCTGCCAAGGCTGGGCGGCGTCGCCATCTTCCTGGCGTTCACCATCACATTGGGCTTGTGGTTTGGTCTTTCATTCATCTTTCCACGCGTGGCTTGGGGAACCGACGCGACTGTCCTCCTTCGGATTTACGTTCCAGCCTGTCTCATTTTCTGCCTTGGCGTTTACGACGATCTTCGCGGAACCGGACCATACGTCAAGTTTGCCGTCCAGGCGATGGCTGCCGTCATGCTGTTCGCCGGCGGGATGCACGTGCTCAACCTGCCGGTTTTGTTTGGCCAGCATTCGCTGCCGTGGTTCCTTGATTTACCCGCTACGGTGCTTTGGGTGGTTGCGGTCACGAACGCCTTCAATCTGATCGATGGACTCGACGGCCTGGCGGCTGGATCGGCACTGTTTTCGACAATGGTCTTTTTTGTCGTCGCTTTAGTGGATCAATCATGGCTGGGCGCTTTGATGAGCATTGCACTAGCCGGGGCGGTTCTCGGATTCCTTCGCTTCAACTTCAACCCGGCGACAATCTTTCTCGGGGACTCTGGCAGCCTCTTTATCGGTTTTATGCTTAGTGCGCTCGCGCTGGCTGGGGCGCAAAAAGCTCCAACCTTTGTCGCAGTCGCGATTCCGGTAGTGTCGTTCGGCCTGCCGATTCTGGAGACTTCGCTTTCCATCTTGCGAAGACTGATCAGCGGCCGTCCTATTTTCACCGCCGATCGTGAGCACATTCATCACAAATTGCTTCAAATGGGCTTGTCGCATCGCGAAGTGGTCATTGTTCTCTACGCGGTTTCGGCTCTATTTGCCCTGCTGAGCCTGTTTCTGCTTTGGCCAACCGGGAGCACCCTGGGCCTGGTCCTAGCGGTGGTGGGAACCGGCATTTGGATAGGCATTCAGCATCTCAACTATCTTGAATTCGGCGAACTACGCCGGGTTGCACAGCGCACTATCGACCAGCGGCAGATCTTTATCAACAATCTCTCGATTCGCCGCGCGGTCGAGGAACTCAAGCTTGCCGCGGATTTCGATCAAGTGCGCAGCATTCTGATTGCGGCTTTCGATAGCAACGATTTCGATGGCTTTGAACTTCAAGCGTTGTTGCTGCCCTCGGGAGATCGCGGGCGACCCGGCGAAGCCGTTCGCCGGGTGCAATGGAGCAAGAATCCGCACATGGCGGTGATCTCCACCGATCCTTCGTGGAAGCTGACGCTTGACTTGGTTACGACTTCCAACGAGCGGCGCGGGTCGCTGGTAGTGCGACGCACATACCTCAATGGCGATCTTCAGCTGGATGTAAATCTGCTTACTTCGGAATTCCCCCGGGCACTGGCCGACGCATTCGAGCGCGTTTCCGCTCTTCCGGCGCAGAACCTGGCAGCCGCGCCGCAAGATCTCCCTACACTGGCGGCCAATCTCTAGTGGCATGCTGAGTCATGGCTACAGCGTCACAACAGTGCGGGTGCCCGCCGCCGGTTCCGAGCGCACCCTCGCGCTCGACCATTACGAAACTCTTTTCATCAAAACGAACCAGCGATTCAACGGGCGCTCTTTGAGAACTGTCATCTGACCGCTGAGAACTACTGCATTCTTCCCCGCTTTCCCGTCGCCCATTCCTCCCACATTCCCATCTGCTTCATCTCGTCAGCGAGATGAGTTTCGTGCAGGGTTTGTTCAATCTGAGCGCGGGTCAACCGCGGACCCACTCGTGCTTCGGCCTCGGCTAGCTCGAAGGTCAGCACCGCGGCCTCTGCTACATGTTTCTTGAGTTGCGCGAAGTCCACCTTGTCGAAGGTGTCGGTGGTGGCGTGATAATTCTCCAGGTAGTTCGCTTCTTCCTGCTCGGCTACAAACGTGGGCACACCTTCAAGCAGGAAGTCGTAGTGATCTGTTCCCGACTCCGCAGTGTCCAGCAATTTGTTCGCGCCAAATTGTTCCAGGGGAGCCACCATAGGAGCTGCCGCCTGGACCAAGTCCTTTCGCCCACCCACCGAAAAGCCCGTCGTCTTCCCTGTTCCGCCATCGAACACAACCACTCCTGCCGCTTTGTCCAGCTCGCTGCGATGCGCCACCGCGTACTTCCGCGACCCAATCATCCCTTCTTCTTCCCCCGAAAACAGAATGAAGCGTATCGTCCGCCGCGGCTTTAATCCGCTTGCCTTGATCGCCCGCATCGCATCGATGACCAGGGCCGCATTACAGCCGTTATCGAGCGCACCCGTTCCGAGTTCCCAGGAATCCAGATGCGCACCCAGCACAACAAATTCGTCCGGCTTCTCCCGCCCGCGAATTTCGCCGATCACGTTCCAGGTCTTGATTGGGCCGCCGACTTTATTTGGAATTGCAAGATCCGCCCAGACGGCGACCCCGTTCTTCAGCAGGCGCGCCATCCGCTCGCCGTCTTCGCGGGCAACAATCACCTGCGGGATTCTATCGATCTCGCATTGTACAGAGTTCGTGTGCCGATACAAAATTCCATGTTCGCGTGTCGCAATAAATGCGATGGCAGCCGCTTTCCCTTTCACCGCAAGATCGATGATCTGCGGCGCACGCTCGTACTCGCCGAAAAGATCGTCCCACGTTGCGAGCACCTTGGTGTCCACCAGCACGATTTTCCCTTCCACGCTGCCGGCCCGCGCAAACTCGTCAGCAGATCCCACTCCTACAAACGCTACCGGCGCGTGCTTCGCCGCCGCTAATGCCGGCGCCCACGCCACCGAGACTGCCTTTACGCGAAAAGTCGAGCTCGAATCGAGAGATGCAGTCATCTGCGTTGCTCCCTCCGCCCAGGAATTCTGAATCGTAAATTCCTCTGTGTGAACGCTCTCCGCGCCCGCCTCTTTGAAAGCCGCAAGGCCCCAATTCACGGCCTGGCGGAAGGCCAGAGTTCCTGGCACACGGCCTCCCACCTCGTCGGCCAGCCGTTGAAGATTGGTCTCGATCGCCGAAGGCTTGAGCGCCTCGGCTATCAGGCGATCGCTATCTGTGTGCCGAGTTGTACCCTCATCGGCCGCGAAAACCGTCCTGAAAGAAAGAAGTGAAAAAAAAGAAAGGACTACCAGCCCCAATATTCGAATCATGAGGCAGCATTAGAACTGAATTCTGGGAAAAGTGGAAGTCTTGCTACGGAGGCTGCCTTCCTGCGTCTGCCCGCCGCGCTGGCCAGACTGTTCGACTCCAGTTGCTAGAGGCGCAAACTCCGCTTTACTATGCGGCTGACAGGCCGTACTTCTCCTGCAAACGCCGCTCCATCGTGCGGAAAACCAATCCATCGACCATGAATCCCAAGACGATAATCAGAATCATGACAGCCAGGACCTGGCTCATGTCGCTCAGGTCGCGCCCCATCATTAATAATTGGCCGAGGCCCAAGCTCAGGAAAATCATCTCTGCCTGAATCAGCGAGCGCCATGCGAACGCCCATCCCTGCTTCATACCATTCACGATGAAGGGCAGACTCGCCGGCAACAGCACAAACCAGAACAGCTTAAATCCGCTCGCACCCAGATTGCGTCCCGCCATGCCGTAGATCTTCGGCATCTGCTTGCGGCCGTCTTCCATCGCAATCGTCACCGAAAGCAATGATCCCATCAGCACTACAAACAGAATTGCTTTTTCCGTCAGCCCAAACCACAGCACCGCGAGCGGAATCCAGCAGATGCTTGGCAGAGATTGCAAACTTACCAGCAGGCCGCCTAGAGTCTCTTCCAGAAATTTGCTGCTCGAAACGCCCAACCCCAGAATCATGCCGAGCACGACCGACAAGCTATAGCCGATCAGCATCCGCTTCATGGTGACCGCGATTCCGATCCAGAAGCTGTGATCTGCAAAACCATCGCGCAGCGCCTGCGCCACGCCCCACGGCGGTGGAAACAAGTACGGAGGCCAGATGCGCAGTTTCGCCAGCAGCATCCAAATCCCCAGCAACGCGCCGTAAAAAACAATCTGCCTACCGAGCTTTTTCATCTGCATACTCCGCTTCCAGACTCTTGTTGATTTCTTCGCGCAGGCAGTCAAGCACCGTCCGGGCCATGCGCGTCACATCCGGATGTTCCATGTGCCGCGGGCGCGGCAGATTCACGCGAAACTCTTCCTTCACGCGTCCCGGACGAAATGTCAGCAGCACCACGCGTTCGCCAAGACGCGCCGCCTCGCGCACATTGTGGGTCACGAAGATGATGGTGCAGCCAGTCTCCGACCAAATTCGCTCCAGCTCGTCGTGCAGCAAGTCGCGAGTCTGCGCGTCGAGCGCCGCGAACGGTTCGTCCATCAGCAGAACATCCGGACCCGTCGCCAGCGCCCGCGCCAGCGCCACGCGCTGCCTCATCCCCCCCGAAAGCTGATGAACGTAGCTATTCCGGAACTTCGAAAGCTGTACCAGCCGCAGGTAATGCTGCACTTTTTCTTCGCGCTCAGCCTTCGGCACATTTTTCATTTTCATGCCGAACTCCACATTGCCCGCCACGGTCAGCCAGGGAAACAATCCGAGTTCCTGAAAAATCAAAATGCGGTCCGTACCTGTCCCCGATACCGGATTTCCATCCACCAGCACGGTCCCGGAGGTCTGCGGATGCAGCCCTGCAATCAAATGTAGTAGCGTCGATTTCCCGCATCCAGAAGGCCCAACGATGCAAAGAAACTCTCCCTGCCTCACTTCCAGATTGATCCTGTCGAGCGCCAGCAGGCGCTCGCCCGACGTCGTCTTGTAACTGAGGGAAATCGAATCCAGAGTAACCTTCGGGACCATTGCCTCTGTGACGGGCGGCTCAGCCGTGGCCGAACCCATCGCCGTTCCGTGAAACGCATTCCCGCGCACAATCGGGCGGCGCACAGGGGGAATTGGCACAGGATAAACATTCTGCTGGCTTGTACTCATTGGATGGCCTTCCTTCCTTTTTCCGCAAGAACCTGGTTTAAGAGAATGAGATCGTACATGTTCGATAAATCCGGCATTTGCCGACCGAGAAATCCGGCTTCAAATTCCGCCTTCGCGGAGACGAGCAGTGAGGAGCGCAACGGATCGTAGGTCGGCTTCAATCGTCCAAACGCTTCGTCTATCTCCGCATCGGGCAGCGCCTTCCCTGTCTCTTTCGCAATCTGCTGGTTCAGCAATTTCTTTGCTTCGGAGAGATGGCCGTTGATCCAGTCCGTCAATTCCACATGCGCCCGAATCCAGTTCTTCACCAAATCGGGATGCTCTTTTAGAAACTGTGTCCGCACGATCAAGTGCGCCGTGACAAAATCCCCGTTCGGCCAAAGCGTGCGTTCATCCAGAAACAGCTTTCCGTCGCCCTCCTGAATCAGCCGCGTCGCCCAGGGTTCGGGAGCCCACGCTCCGTCCAACTGCTTTTTGAGGAACAAACTCAGTTGATCCGGATTGGCCAGGGGAATTACTTGCACATCGCCGCCCTTACCCGTCGATTTCATGCCATGCGCTATCAACCAGGCGCGCAGCGCCACGTCCTGCGTGTTCCCCATCTGCGGCGACGCCACTTTCTTGCCGTGAAAGTCCTCCGGCTTTTGGATCCCGGAGTCCTTCCGCACCACCAGTGCCGCGCCGCCGCTGGTCGCACCCGCCACAATACGAAGCGCTTCGCCGTTCGAGCGCACGTACCCGGAGATGGCTGGATTCGGCCCGATGTACGTCATATCGATGGCGCCGGCGAAGAGCGCTTCGATCGCGGATGGTCCGGCGTTAAAGCTCTTCCATTCGATCTTGACTTGTGGCCCCATCGCCCTATCGAACCAGCCATTGCTCTTCCCGATCATGGCTTGCGAATGCGTGATATTCGGAAAGGCGCCCACGCGGATGACGTTCTCGCCAAAGGTGGAGATCGAGCACAGGAGCAGCAAACCCAGGGCGGCGAAAGAATTCACGAGGCGTAGACCCTTGCAAGCTCGATTAGTCATGGCCCTGTTGCCTCGCTGTCGCTCCCATCGGCAAAACACTCACGTCCGCTGTGTTTTTCCTGCGTGTCAAACTCTTCGCCG
The DNA here is from genome assembly GCA_049589875.1 of Terriglobales bacterium. Lineage (GTDB taxonomy): Bacteria > Acidobacteriota > Terriglobia > Terriglobales > Acidobacteriaceae > Acidiflorens. The sequence continues at coordinate 21,421 of JBAWBR010000100.1, read as the reverse complement.
TTGCCTCTGGGTCGATTCCCACCAGCTTGGCCAATGTAGTTCCATCCAGAATTTTGGCCGCCGCATCGCGTACGTCGAGAAACACTTTGTAGAGCGCGCGATAGTCGTCGTTACGGTCGATGAGTACCCGCAACTGCTCCGCATCTCCAAACGGAGCGAGCGGCCCATCGATCAGCCTTATGATTTCGCTTAGCCGAATCTCTTGCGGCGAACGCCGCAATCGGTATCCGCCTTTGGCGCCGCGCACGCTCTCCACAATGCGCGCATTCTTTAGTTCCAGCAGAATCAGCTCGAGAAACTTCTCCGGCAGACTGGCTTCGTAGGCGATATCGCGGATTCGTATGGCGCCGGACGGGTAGCGGCGCGCCAGCATCATCATTGCCTGTAACGCATAAAGACCCTTTTGTGAGATTTTCATGATTCCAGTTCAATTAAATCTATGGATTCTATCGACATTATAGACACAGCAAAAACATTGCCAAAGTAAAAAATGGAGGTCCGATTACTAATCTCTTGTTTTCAGTAATTTACGGGAAACACTGGAAAGGAATCTTTCATGGCAACTGCAACACTTGTACGCTTTCCGGAAAAGGGGGCTCCGGAGCGCCTAGGCTCGCTCACTGCAGCCGCAGAATATTCACTGTAATGTTATCCGGACCGCCACGCTGCCGGGCGAGTTCGATGAGATCGCGGCCGGCGTCTTCAGCACTGTGTTTTTTCACTGCCTCGAGAATTTCTTCGTCTTGCACCTGCCCCCACAATCCATCCGAGCAGATCACGATCACGTCGTCCGGCCGCAACTTCTCCGGGTTTCCGGGTGCATCCATAAAGAGCTCCGGAGCAGTGCCCAACGCCGCAGTCAGTATATTGCGTTGCGGATGGCGCTCCGCTTCCGAGCGGCTGATCATTCCCGCCTCTACCAGCCGGCCCACATAAGAATGATCGCGCGTCACCTGCGTGATCTGCCCGCCACGAATCAAATACAGACGCGTATCTCCCACATGAACGTAATGGAGGTCGTCGCCTACAATCGCCGCCGCCGTACAGGTCGTACCCATTCCTGCAAGCTCGGGATGCACCGTCCCATAGCGCCGAATTTCCTCGTGCGCAGCCCGCAAGCCCTCAACCAGCGCCTGCCGGGGATCGTCACCCTCGTATTCGCAATACTTTTCGACCAGAGTGTCGACGGCCAGACGGCTCGCCTCCTGGCCGCCTTCGTATCCACCCATGCCGTCGGCCACCACGGCCAGACGGCCCTGACGCGCAAAATCCTCGTCTTCCTCGGGCTCCCAATAGCCAAAAGAATCCTCGTTATTCTTCCGCAGACAGCCAATATCGGATTGTCCCGATACTTCAATCCCGGCCCGAATCTTCATCCCATCTCCACTTCCGTGGCGCACGCAGTCAACCATAGTCATTCCGAAAGCTTCGCTGCAAAACTATCAGATTATACGGGGTTTGTGAGAGATGCTCCAGCGTGGCAGGCGCTTGAAAGGCGCGAGAGAAGGTTTTTCGTTACAAAATCAGAACGGGGACGGCCGCTATTGCAGCCCGTCCCCGCAAGAGGCAAACTCTAGGATATTTAGTCAACTATCGTGAGCCAGACGCTATGAGCCGGACGTCGGCCCGCACTGCCCGTTGGCTCCCGGACCCGCTTCCGATGCAACTGGAATGATCACTGGTTGCGACGTGACCCCGGCGAGCGATGCCGTAACTTGATAGGCTCCCTGGAAGAACCATCCAGTGCCGTTTTCCACCCAGGTGCAGACTGCCGGTTCTACGGCGGTGATTAACCCTGTCTGGTTATATTCAACAGTGCCCGTAGTAAATGGCGGAGTGGAGGGACTGGGACAAGGCGCCGTTCCACAAGGAGGAAGTAATGCGGCTCCGGTGTAGGTTTCGGTGTAATTGGGGTCGATAATCACTGTGTAGGTAACCTTGTCAGTGATGTCTTCGTCTTTGGAATTACTGTACTGGCCCATCGCCTGCAGTTGGATTGTCGTGCCATCGCCTGCCAGATTAACGACGCCACCAGCGCCAGTGACCGGTAGCCCGTTGATCTGCGCAACGCTAAGCGTGATCGACTGTAGTTTGTTGTTCGATCCGCAACCTACGAGAGACAAGACCAGGAGCGCGCATGCCAGCGCCGCAAAGATGTTTATGCGTTTCACCGCGGATTACCTCCAAGAGAACTCTCTTGCATCCTGCCAGCGCGCGTCACCCGCGGCAAGGTAACCAAAGTCACGCCCCGGTACCTATATCATCCCGTCCCGCTAAGGCACTACAGGTCGTGTTGTTTGAGCGCCGAACAATGGCCAACGGATTCTGGGTGGCGCAGCGGTCGACCCCTGCGATAAGCACGCGTCATTGGAATACTGGCTTCAGGCCCTGGGCGGGCATGTCTTAGCCACTGATCCATGCGCCCACAAGCCGTGGCCTGACAAGCAATGGCCCGACAGGCCCAACCCGCGCCGAAAAGTCCTCTCATCTACAATCAACCCATTACAATCAACCCATGCCGGACGAACCTCTCCCCACCCAGCCAATTCCTGAACCTTCGGCTTCGAATTCAACTCACGAGCCACTGAGTTCTCCCAGTTCCACTCCTATCGCGAACTTCAACATTGGAGATGAATTTGGCACGGCCAAACGCAATCTTCCTCCCGCCGGAATCGTACTCATCTCGATTGCGATCATCGCTGTCATCATTGCTGTGATTGCCTTCCGCGAGCGCCCCAAGCCGCAGGGAGGGGGCTCCATCCATTTCGTCACGGGCGTGGAGGTTCCTGGACAAACTCCCGCCATGACGTTGGCTGCCATCACTTTTACTCTCCGCAACACCGCTGATAAAACGCTTTGGGTTCGTTCGCTCAAAGCGCAACTCACCGGCGCTGACGGCCGCACCTACGAAGACGAAGCCGCCTCCGCTGTCGACATCGACCGCTATTACCAGCTATTTCCGTCTTTGAAGGAGAGTTCGGAGCCGCCGCTCCCGCCTGAGACCAAGCTCGCGCCGGGAGCCGAAAAAGCAGGAACCATCCTGGTAACTTTTCCCATTACCAAAGAAGGCTTCGATCAGCGGAAATCTCTAACGGTGACAATCCAACCTTATGACCAGCCTGTGCCAGTCGTACTGAAATAGCTCAATTGAGCGCTCCGGGCTCACTGGAATAATCCGAAAACTCAGGCTAAGAAATTTAATTCAGTCTCCGTGGTCGCCGTCCGCGGTTTCCGCCAGTTTTGTCTCCTGCTTCTTGAGGAGCTCGAGCGCCTGCGCAAATGTTAAATTTGGCGACACTCGATGGAAGTCACTGTACACTTCCGTCGAATCGATGGAGAGCCCCTTCACCAGCAGAATCTTCCCCGTGAAGCGCAGGCTCATACTTGAAACTTCCCAGGAATTATCCTCAACCGCCTCCTGGTGAACCAGGAAATGGCCGCCCCGATTGAGATGTCCGAGAATCCCCCATCCGAAGCCAACCTCCTTGAACAACGTTCCGTCGATGCTGGCAATGCGATAGCGGACCGCATCAATCAGAACATCGCCCTGCATGCCGGTCAGAACCTCTTCCACGCGCGACGGAGGCCTGTAGGTTGGATCTGGCCGAAACTTCAGTTTCACCAGCGGATCGCCCACATGCCCAATCCCCCTCGTGCCGGGTACTTCGCCTTCATACTCATAGATAAATGCATCGGGCAATGCTCGCATGATACGCAGGGTGCGCTCGGCGTCGTCGTGCTCCTGCGCCCGCTTCTTGCGCAGTTCGTCGGGGTTCCTGGTGTATCTTTCCAAGCGCTCCACTTCGCCTTCGTGTTGTTCCGGGGTTAGCGGCTTTCCGTTATAGGCGACAATCATTCCGGCGGTCGCATCGCCGGTTTCGACATAAATTCTTGTCGTGGACCCCGCTGGGGTGGTCTTTATGCCGCGGAACATAAACCGCTCCGAAGGAGCGTTGGATGCCTTGATCTCGTTTTGTACGGCTTTGCGTACCAGCGAGACGGGATCTGCCGACGGGCCAGACTGGGTCTGAGCGAAGCCCGTGACGCTCATTAAAACTGCGGTTGGAACCGCGCGCCGGAGACTGCTGGCGATCGAAGAGATTAGTTTGCCCCAATTCATTTCGCTATGACGATGGTAACAAACCTACGCGTTGCTTTTTGGGCCGCCCACATACCCGTGCTAAGTTAAGGGAGAGTGGGCTTTCCAGTAGACGCGCTGGGCTGCTGCCACGCCCAATAGGTTACAATCACACAGGCAACGCGGCTTTGGGCGCGGCATGCCGGAGGCGAAGGTTATGGTCGATCCGGAAACAAACGTTTCACCCGCCAGGGAGTTGGCCACGATCGGAAAATCGGTCGTCATTAAAGGACAACTCTCGGGCTCAGAGGATTTATATATCGATGGCCAAGTGGAAGGCAGCATCGACCTTCGCAATCACAGTCTGACAATTGGACCGTCCGGGCAGCTTAGAGCGGGCGTTACAGCAAAGTCAATTATCGTACAAGGCAAGGTGGATGGCAGCTTAACCGCCTCCGACCGCCTCGACCTGCGGAAGACGGCTGTGGTAACGGGCGATGTGACCACGCAGCGGATCGCTATCGAAGAAGGCGCTTTCCTCAAAGGCAAAGTCGATATTCAGAAGGAAATCGGTAAGGGCGCAGCGTCGTAATATTCAGCGTCGCGGCTTCGGCCATGTGAGATCCATGCCAACGGTTTCGGACAACCTCATGAGGTTTTTTCGGGGATCTTCCACTCAGACTGCGGCGGCCTCGGCTCCGCAGAAACTGAAACGCCGGTCGAGCGGCATCGGCGAAATCTCCCGGGTTCTGAATTCGCAGGAAGGCCTGTGCGTTCTCGACATCGGCGCGACCTCGGCCAATAACATTTCTTTTCTTACCGGCCAGGGCCACAAGAATTACAGCGAAGATTTGCTCCGCGCTGCGCTCGATCCCGCTCTGCGCGTCGCCGACGCGACCGGCAACACCGTCGTCGACAGCAAGAAATTCCTCGAAGACAACCTGCTCTATTCCAACGGTCAATTCGATATTGTGCTCTGCTGGAACCTCGCCGATTACATGGAAGAAAGCCTGGTTAAGCCAACGATCGACCGCATGTGGTCCGTGATGAAGCCGGGTGGCTTGCTGCTGGCGTTTTTTCACACCCGCGACGCCGGCTCCGATTCAACCTGCTATCGTTATCACGTCTGCGGCAACGACATGCTGGAGATGCAGGAGATTCGCATTACGATTCCGGGGCAGCCGGCATCCGAAAAACAGTCACCTCGTCTGCAGCGCGTCTTTAACAATCGGCACATCGAGAACCTCTTCCGCGACTTTGCTTCGATTAAATTCTTTCTCGCCCGCGACAACATCCGAGAAGTTCTCGTCGTTCGCTAAAAATCTGACCTAGGAACTCCACTACACATTCAACCAATCGGGACTATCCAGTCACAGAGAGGCTACCCGGCTCGATGTACTGCGGCATCGCCTCGTCCGAGGCGCGAGCCACGCATGGAAGTTTCCTGGGCAGCATCTCGATGGAGACCTTATTCGATGCAGACGCTGCGTTCGGCGGGTTCGAAGCGGTCGGCTTGAGCCTCGCGCTGAGTGCTGTAGTGGCCGTCGGGCGATTTGCCGTAGAGCTCATCTCCGGGACAGTAGTAGAGGGCGGTGTGGGTATCGACCCAAACCTTGAGCTCGGGGTCTCCATGAAAGTGGGCGACCGGCTGCGGGGCCTCGGCGATGCCGATGGCGATGAGCGCGCGCTGCCAGGGCGGCAGCTTTGGCTTCTGATCTCCGGCGGAGGGCCAGACCAGTACGGCGATGGCAAAAATGATGGCGAAGGCCAGGTACAGGTCGGCGCGGCGAAAATGGACCTTAGGCGCGGGGTTCGTCGAAGGATCATCTCCGGCGTCGGTGGCCGGATCGGAGTCGGCGACTGGCATATCTTCCCAAGGCTCGCGAATGGTAAGAGGGCCGGCGGACGATGAGTTGTCCGTAGCCGTGACCATTGGCGCATTCCAGTCGGCGGGTTGGTGCACGCTTGTGGAGGCCTCGGGCGGAAGGGGCGCAAGGCTTGATGTTTCGGGAGTGAGTGCGTCCCAACTTGATTGCTCCTGAGGGGAGAGATCGCGACTACTGGCATTTGGATCGGCAAGCTGGTTTGGCACCTGCTGGGAGCGGCCAAGGTTTGAGGAATCCATTGATGGGGCAAAGAGAGGAGGGTCGGCAGGCCGTTCGGCGGTTTCGTGGGTGCGGAGCGCATCGCCGTTTGGCGGCACGGTCAGTGGCACGGTCTCAACCGAGGAGCGGGGTGCAGGACGGGAGACGACGGGATCGGGGCGCGGGCGTCCGGGATCGGCGGGCGAGAGGGGGAGATCGCTTTCGGTTTTCCGGTGCGCGTCGGGGCCTTGCTCCTGGCTCATTTGCCACAAGGAGGCCCAGTTGCGTTGCAGGCGCTCGCCGGGTCGGAAGCTCGGCATGCTGCAATTTGGGCAGGAGGCGTTGGGAGCGGGGAGTGGAACTCCACACTGTGGGCAGGTGATCGCGGATTGAATCTGAGCTGCGTGATCGGGACGGGAGTCAGCCTCCGCTTTGGTGGTATTGGGCGGCTGGGCGGATCCCGGCTGAACCTCATTCGTCTGGGGAGATGCCGCGTCCCTTCGTCTCGGAAGGGCGCTCGAGCCCAAGGGCTCGGCGGAGTTCATGCGGGCGTTGTGCTCCTGGATGGTAAAGGCTGCCGCCAGCAATCCCTGGAATGATTGCTCGTCGAGCACGAGTTTAGCCCGATCAGAGGCCATAGTTGCGGGGGGAGACAACTGGACTTACTTGTTACCGCCTTATTATAGTGCAATTCTTCGATGGCGAGAACGGCGAAAAAAGGGCCCGAGAGGACGGGCAGGGAGGCCATCCTTTAGTGACCAGGAAGATGGAGAAACGAGAGGGCGAAGGATGAATGCGCGGGTCGAAACGGGAATACAAAGTGGGAAATGATTCATGAAGGACGATTAACGAGTTGCCCTGAAAATGGGTCATGAACAGGGTAACTGGCTGCAAAATCAGGGGGGCGGGATAGTGGCGAAAATTTGGCGAACAGGTTGCAATAGACTCGGCAGGTCGCCACCCCAGGATTGAACCGTAAGGAGCGGACAACCAGCCCCATGATTAACTTGAACGAGATCAAGATTACGCCCCGAGACCAGGAAGTGCTGCATCTGCTGGTGCAGGGGTGCAGCAACAAAGAAATTGCGAGCCACTTGAACATCAGCCCGCGAACCGTAAAACAACACCTGCGCACATTGTTTCTGCGCGCTGGAATAAAGGAGGGCCGCAAGCGCGTGAAGCTTGCGACCGCCATGTTCATCAAGGAGCAGGTGCAGCCATGCAACCCCGCGACCGATTGAGCGCAAAAGAAGTTCAGGTAGCCACGCTGGTGTGGCAGGGACTCACCAACAAGGACGTGGCCGCAGTGCTCCACACCAGCGAGCAGGTTATCAAGAACTATCTCCGGACCACGTTCGACAAGCTGGGAGTATGGACGCGGCTGGAACTAGCCCTTTATGTGGCGAGTCACGGAGGAGCGAACTGGCACGCGCACATCCGCGTGGGTGCGGAGGCGCAAGCAGCCGCGTGGAATGGGCCGGTTGCGGAAGATGCCGCTACTTATCCCGGGGTGAAGGAGAAGGCGGCGGCGACAGGCACTTGAGAGGCAGGAGTAGTTGCTACCGATCAGGTGATGCTTACTTCGGTGTAGGTGCCGTAGACCTGCTTTAGAGCCTCGCAGATTTCGCCAACTGTGGCGTAGGCGCGGACAGCATCGAGGATGTAGGGCATGGTATTCGCCTCGGAGATGTTGCCATTGCTGCCGGCATCGGGTGTTTTTGCGGCGGCGCGCTTGAGCGCTTCGAGGCGGCGCTGGACTTCTTCGCTGGAGCGGCGGGCGCGCAGAGTTTTGAGCTTTGCGCTCTGGGCGCGAGCGACGGATTCGTCAATGTAGAGGATTTTCGGCGACCCCTCTTCGATGACGAAGCCGTTGACGCCGACAGTGATCTTTTCGTTGGCTTCGACGGCGCGCTGATACTGATAACTGGCCTCGGCGATCTCTTTTTGCGGGAAGCCGCGTTCGATGGCCTTAACCATGCCGCCCATCTGGTCGAGTTTGGCGAAGTAATCGAAAGCGCCTTGCTCCATGTCGAGGGTTTGCTTTTCGACGAAGTAACTTCCGCCGAGTGGATCGACGGTGCTGGCGACTCCGGATTCATGGGCGATGATTTGCTGGGTGCGCAGGGCGATGCGCGCGGCTTCCTCGGTGGGAAGGGCGAGCGCTTCGTCGTAGGAATCGGTGTGCAGGGATTGCGTGCCGCCTAATACGGCGGCGAGCGCCTGCAACGCGACACGGGCGATGTTGTTCATCGGCTGTTGCGCGGGCAGCGACACCCCGGCAGTTTGCGTGTGAAAGCGCATGAGGCGGGTGCGGTCGTTTTTCGCGCCGAAGCGGTCTTTCATGAGGCGGTACCAGATTTTTCGGGCGGCGCGGTATTTGGCGATCTCCTCGAAGAAATCGTTGTGGGCGTTGAAGAAGAAGCTGAGGCGCGGTCCGAATTCATCGACATCGAGGCCGCGGCGGCGCGCCCACTCGACGTACTCGACGCCATCGTAGATGGTGAAAGCCAGCTCCTGGAGCGCGGTTGAGCCGGCTTCGCGGATATGGTATCCGCTGACGGAGATGGTGTTGAAGCGGGGGGTAAATTTGGAGCCGAACTCGAAGGTATCGACAACCAGGCGCATGCTGGGCTCGGGGGGGTAGATGTATTCCTTCTGCGCGATGTATTCCTTGAGAATGTCGTTCTGAATGGTGCCGGAAATTTTCTTCCAGTCGGCCCCGTGCTTTTCGGCGACCACGAGATACATAGCCCAGAGCACGCTGGCGGGAGAATTGATGGTCATCGAGGTGGTGATCTTTTCGAGGTCGATGCCGTCAAAGAGAATCTCCATGTCTTCGAGCGAGTCGATGGCGACGCCGCACTTGCCGACTTCGCCTTCGCTGGCGGCGTGGTCGGAGTCGTACCCCATGAGGGTGGGGAGATCGAAGGCGACGGAAAGGCCGCCGCCTCCGTGCTCGAGCAGATACTTGTAGCGCTGGTTGGTCTCCTCGGGCGAGGCGAAGCCGGAGAACATGCGCATGGTCCAAAGCTTGCCGCGATAGCCGGTCGAGTGAATGCCGCGCGTGTAGGGCGGTTGGCCGGGGTAGCCGAGATACTGATCGTAATTCCAATCGGCGGGAAGGTCGGCCTGCGTGTACAGACGGCGGATGGGAACGTTCGAGATGGTGCTGAAGCGGGCCTGGCCATGCTCATCGCGATTGGTGCCGGTGGGAGCGCCGATGGGCTTTTCGGGAGCCTTGTCGATGGTGGGAGCGAGCGTTTTTTCGGCCCAGGCTTTTTCGGAGGGCGAGGGATTGCGATTTTCGAAGACGTCGGAGATGGGACTTTCGGCGACGGCGGGCTTGTGCTGCACAGGCTTCGATTTATTGTCGGGCATTCGGCTCCCCACGAGCATCGGGCATTTCCCCGGTTAGCGCTAACAAGTGCGCGGAGCTGGAGAATGAACCTCAGGTTTGATGATAGAGGAGCGGAGAGGGAGCCACAAGATTACGAACCGACCGAGTGGTTGGGGAGGGCCTATGAGCTACGAGCTTGACTGCATAGGTTTGTGGCTACATGTGCTACCCCTTGCGCGGCGGACAGGGACGCCGGCGTACCTTTCTGTTTGCTCGTGGCTCGAAGCTCGCATCTCATAGCTCGCAGCTTCTTCTCTTGACCTGCTTTTCGCGCACACCTATGCTTTTCATTCCCGTTTAGCCCTTATTCATGCACGGCGGAGGAGATTCTGAAAGCATTTCGGCGGTTGCTGCAGCGCACTCCTTTTTACGGCGCGTATAAGGCGGTGGGACATTATCCCGACTATTGGTATTGGATTTTGCGGGGGCGGCCGCAGCGGTCTCCGCATTTGTTGAAGCAAAAAGCGGTGCGCGAATATGGCGAGCGCTTTGGATTGAAGACGCTGGTGGAAACAGGGACTTACTACGGCGAGATGGTGGCCGCGATGAAGGGGCGGTTTGAGCGCATCTACTCGATTGAATTTGTGCCGGAGCTGGCGGAGCTGGCGGAGCGGAAGTTTGCGGCCGATCCGCATATCAAGATTTTTTGTGGCGACAGTCGGGTGTTGATACCTGAGGTGCTGGCTCTGTTAAAGGCGCCGGCGCTGTTCTGGCTGGACGCGGGATATTACGGGTGGATCGGCAAACAGGGCGACCAGCAGCGGCTTTCGGCGGAGCTGGAGATGATTTTGAGCCATCCCTATCCGCATATCATTTTGCTGGACGATGCGCGGGGGCTGACGGGGCGGGATGGGGTACCGTCAGTGGAGGATGTTAAGAGTTATGTGGAATCGACATTTCCGCGAAGGCTGGTTGAGGTGAAGTATGACATTCTGCGAGTTACATGGACGGGAAATGGAGTTAGGTGTGAGAGTTAGGTGTGAGAGTTAGGTGAGATAGAAGCAGTTGGAAGCGAGGGGGCCGTTGTGACGCGGCCCCTGGTTATGGCTCGACTTAAAATACGTCGCGCACGGTTTTGGTGACTAATACGATGGAATTGTTCGCCGCCTGACCTACTGCATAGGCAAGGGTTGTGGACTGGCTGGGAAGCGAAATATCCTGCGAGGTGAGCACGGTGGTCTCACCCTTTTCCACGACCTGCACGAGATAGGTGCCTGCGGGAACGGTTATCGCCTCTTGTTTACCGGGGTTTGCCGTTACAGTGAAGGTCTGAGGAGTCTTGACACCCACCTGTGTAAGTGTGGCCTGGAGAGCGGGAGCGTCGGCAGTCTGCGCCAGGTCAAAGCGCGCATTACCGGGGGTAACGGAGGTGAAGTCATCGGTAAGCGACAATAGAGCGGGCTGACCGGCGCTGATCGCGGCGACCGCGGTCTCGCTTATCCCTGCAGTAAGAGTTATTTTCGACTCAGTTATCGGCGGGTTAGAGCAGGGCGCGAGAGTGTTAGCCTCACTTATTTGCACATTGTAGGTTCCTGGGGCAAAACTAAACGGGCCGGTCATACTATCGAAGGCCAATCCTCGCGAGATGCAATTGCCATCGAACAAGACGTCGATGGGAAAGGCAGGGCTCAGATTGTCGGCGATATCGCGGCCGGGAATTCCGTTCGCGATGTAGAGATACGCGTTATCGGCAGCGAAGCTGTATGCGCCGAGAAGTAGGCACAGAGCGGCAAGGTGCAAGAGGGTGCGGGTGCGAAGTGTCATAAGAGATCCTTTCAGTTGTGGGAGGTTAGGGCTGACCCGGCTGAGCGAATCCGCCGCGATAAATAATGGCGATGCGGCTCAGCGCAATTCACGGTTCGCTTCCCTGGGATTCATATGGGAAGCATGGTGGCTACGTTTGGATCAAACCCCCGTGTCGATATGAAGTTCCGGGGAATTGAAAAAAAAAGAATCGCGGATAGGACGAAGGAATTTTGCCTTCTACAGGAAAGACTGTAGGCATTTGACATCGTCGGCCGCATGGTCATTTATCCGAGCGGGGCCGCCTTCTTGTTTCCTGATTCCCATGCTTTGGCGTATTTCCAGGAGACGTAGACCGCGTGGTAGAGGTGGAGGAGCAGGCCTTCGCAGCCATCGAGAAAGCCGAGCCGGAAAAAATAGTTATAGAGGAACGTGGCGGCCGGACGGACGACAATGTTGAACGCTCTGAATCGCACTTGGCCTTTGGCGGCGACCATCTCCGCACCGAGTGAGGAGTAGCGATTCATGTGGTCGATGTAATCGGCGAGGGTGGGGTAGGAGTGGTGGATGAGGTGAATATCCGAGTTGCCGCGATGACTCCAATGCAAAGACGGATCTAGGGTGCTCCTTCCAGGCTTTAATCTTACGTCTTCGTGAACAAGCCTTGCCTCAAAGAAGCCGCTACCGCGTCGAAATAGCCGAAGCTTGGGATCGGGAGAGAAGCCCCCGTGCCGAATCCAGCGGCCCAAGAAGTAATTGTGGCGACGGAGCAAAACTCCGCCATCGAAGCTCTGGAACTCCGATCCGAAACTTCCAAAAACAAAATCCAGGATAAAAGACCGCGCCACATCGCTGGGTTCTTCGTCGGCATCCAGGCTCAAAATCCAGTCGCCGGTGGCTTTATCGATCGCCGAGTTCTTCTGGGCGGCGAAGCCCTTCCACTCTTCTATGAAAACCTTTGCGCCGAACGATTTTGCTATCTCTACGGTGCGATCGGTAGAGCCGGAGTCGACGACGATGATCTCGCCTTTGCCATCGGCCACCAGCAGCTGCACGCTGGCGAGAGTGCGGGCGATGTTCGCTTCTTCGTTATACGTAATGATGACGACGGAGAGGACCACCGAGGAAGGATATAGTTAGCGCGCGTTGCGCCGCCAGTGGCTAGAGTTGGTCTTTATAAACATGCGACACGCACGGTAGGGCTGAACCGGCTGCGGAGGAAAACAGATTCGTCGCCGTCCTCCCCGCGCTGAGCTCGCGGCTACAGCCGACTCGGAATGACAAAGTTAGAGGAACCGGCGGAGTTAAGAGGAACGAGCGGCGCGGCGGGAGCCGCACCTTTCACAAGAGCTGGGAATTCGAATTGTTCGGCAAGCAGTTCAACCGCGCCGTCTACTAAAAAGTCCCCTTTCCGGTCTACTGCTGGCTTCCCGCCTACTGCTGTGGCGGGGGCGACTGGCTTGCGGGAAGCTGGTCGGCTGGGCGCGCCACAGCGTGGGGGACGTTGGGCGAGTGAGTGACCTGCCCGCTTATGGCATCGGCAATTTCGATATTGGCGTGATCGAGCAAAAGGCCGGTGGCGCGGTCGAGTTCGAGCTGCGCTTTTTCGTATGCCGCTTTGGCGGAGACAAGTGTGACCTCAGCGGAAGTCAAGCCGGACTGATATTGCAGCACGGCGGTGGAAGTGGACGCGCCGAGACCGTATTTCTTTTGCTCGGCATCGAGCGACTGGCGCGCCAAGTCAACCGCAGCCTGGGCGGAGTCCACACTGGCGCGATTCTGTTGCACTCCGAATTGGGCATTGCGGACCTCGATGCGCACCTGGTTTTCAATCTGCTGAATGCGGAGCTGGGCCTGGCGGTATTCGAACTCGGAGCGGACCTGGGTCGCTTGCGCGGCGCGGTTGCGAATGGGAATGGTGAGATTCACACCCATACCTTTGTCAGGGGCCGTGGAATTGATGAGTTGGTTGAGGGTGCCACCGTACCCGATGCCGGAAGGAAGTGGAAAAGTAGTGGCGTTCGGGATACAAAATCCGGGATCTTGCACGCAGATGTAATTGGTATTCGGACTTCCGCCCTGACCCGCGCCACCGTAATAAGCGAATAGATCAAGTTGCGGCAGCAATGCATTGCGGATGGCCTTGTTGCTGATTTCGGTGTTGGTGAGGTTGATGCGCGCTTCGGCCAGGTCCGGGCGGTGGCTGAGAGCCGAATTCACCAACTCTTCGGTTGGAGTAACGGGCTCCGCGGCGGGGACTTCCATGGTTGAGGTGGGTACGACCTCGGCATCGGCCAACCGTGGATCAACGAGGGTTCGGCTGAGAGCGTTCTTCATGAGCAACTGCTCCAACTGGAGATTCGTAAGAGCGAGAGTCAGCGTCTGCTGATCGCCAGCCAAGGTGCTCTGCGCACGGACGACTTCGATGGGCGCAAGGGTCCCAATCTCCACTTGTTTCTTGGTGTCAGAGAAGGTTCGCTGCGCGAACGCAAGATTTTCCTGCTGCACTTTCACGTTCTCGTAGGCGTAGACCAAATCCCAATACATGTTCTCGATCTGGTCGACGGTGGTAATGGTTTGTAGGCGGAAAGCGACGTCGGAAATCTGACGATCGTTCTTTGCGATCCGAATATAGCGGTTGTTGGGGGTAAATCCCAGACCCTGCAGAAGGTGCTGCGTCAACCTGAATTGAAAGCTCGAACTGAGAGACGGAGTGAACTCGTTAAATGAGTTATTCGAACTTACGCGAGTGTTGTTAAAGCCGACCAACATATTTGTGCCCGACTGGAATCCCTGGTTATAGGCAAAATTGCCGGTCGTTGTGTTCTGGCTGCTACCGCAGAAAGGGCTGGTGCAATTGACTTCCTGGCGATCGAACTGGAGGGTGCCGGTGATGACGGGATCGAAGCTGGTGAGGACGGGGCCGCTGCCGAGGGTAGAGACGACGAGTCCTCCAGCGCCAGCGCCAGCGCCGCCCGACGCGACGGAAGTGCCTCCCTGGCCGGAACCGACCTGCCCACCGAGACCGCCGACGCCGCTGCCCGGGGTATTTTGTACGACGCCGCTGTTGACGCCGAGAATGGGCGATCCGGCTTTGGCGCGCCAGATATCGGTATCGGCGATATTGAGGTTGTAGCGGGCGATGGCGATATCGAGATTGTTTTCGAGCGCAAGGGCGACGGCATCATTCATGGAAATGTAGAGCTTGCCATCGTGCATAAGCTGATCAATGCGCGGCGTATTCGCGAGATTGGGCGCTTCCGTGCGGCGCGCAGTATAGGGCGCGATGATATTTGGAAAGGGCGCGCGAGGCTTAGAGTATTCCTGCACATTGAAGGGCTGGGTGGCCGAGGGCGCGGACGGCTGAACCTGCGCTGAGGGCGCGGCGGGAAGCGTGGGGTTTTGCTGGGCCCAAACCTCGGGCGCCATGAGTATGACGAGAAAAAGAGCGGCTAGAAGCTGAACGGCAGAGAAAATTGTAGAACGTCGCATTCGTATCGTCTCCATCAATAAGGGCTGGGAGCGGAGTAGTGAGCCACACAGTTGGTTACGTAGAACATCACGCGGGAGTTCCTTGCAAATCCAGGGGAACGACAAACTTTCGCATGGGGCGTAAGTGCAATAGTATAGCTGACGCGCGGGCGCGGGTTCGGTGAGGAGTGCCGAGCACGGTTTGGGACTGTTGGTCAATTTCATTGCGGGTGCGGAAAGCTGATGTTTTGCCTGGTTTTGTAGTTTAGTTCTAGATAATGATGACGCTGGCGCGTTGGCGGACTCGGAAATACATGTGCGCAATCTTAAAGTGATCCTTTCTTACGACGGGTCGGACTTCGCGGGCTGGCAGGTGCAGCCGGGACGCGCGACCGTGCAGGGTACCCTGGCCTCGGCTATTGGACGGCTGTGCGGCGAAAATGTACTGCCGCAGGGCTCGGGACGAACGGATGCCGGGGTACACGCCTTGGCACAGGTGGCGACCTTTGCGACCGACTCGGCGATTCCGGTTCAGAACTGGGTGATCGCGCTGAACGATATCCTGCCGGCATCGATTCGGGTGTTGGAGGTGAGTGAAGCGGCGACGGATTTTCACGCGCGCAAATCGGCGCGGGCAAAGAGCTACCGTTATCGCATATATAGAGGAGCGATTTGTCCGCCGTTTTTGGCGCGCTATGTGTGGCATTATCCCTATCCGATGGATGAAGGGGCAATGGGCGAGGCTGCGGGTGTAATTGTCGGCGAGCACGATTTCACGTCGTTTGCGGCGGTTGATCCGGAGCGCGTGGAGCGGATGGCGGGTGGGGCGGGGGTTGCGGATTGCGGAGGCATGCGGGCGGCGGAGGTTAGACCGGCACTTGGTGCGCGGGGAACTGACGAGGGCCGGCCTACGAATATCCGCATGATTTTTTCTTCGGCGTGGAGGCGCGAGGGCGAGGAGCTGATTTATACGGTCCGAGGGAGTGGGTTTCTACACCACATGGTGCGGACTCTGGTGGGAACGTTTGTGTTAGTGGGAAAAGGTACGGTTGGCGTGCGGGCCTTTGAACGCATTTTGGCGGCGCGGGAACGGTCAGCGGCGGGAGCGACGGCTCCGGCCTCGGGATTATTTTTGGTGGGTGTGGAGTACTAACGACTTAAAGGATTCTTAGAGTCATTGGTCGTTGCGACTCTGTTATCGCCGGTGGCATGGTTGTTCTGCGGCGCGTACACTTTTTCGAGATGGCGACAGACGTACAATTTCCGGTCTCACGAATCGCATCGGTCAATCCTGCGACGGGCGAGGTTCTCGGCGAATTGGAAAGCGCAGGGCTGGCGGAGGTACACGCGGCGGTCGCATCCGCCCATGCGGCGCAATCGGGATGGAACGCCTGGGGCGTACGTAAACGCGTGCGCGTATTGCGCGACTTTCAGCACCTCCTGCTGGCGCGCAAAATTGAAGTTGCGCGCCGGCTCACGCAAGAGGCGGGCAAACCTCTGGCGGAAGCGTTGACCACGGAAGTGCTGGTGGTACTCGATGCGGCGCGCTTTCTGATCGAGAATGCGTTCGCGTTTCTCCGGGATGAGCGCTTGCCGCATGGGAATCTGGCGCTTAAAACGAAATCGGGGCGCATTCTGCGCCAGCCATATGGCGTGATTGGAATTATTTCTCCCTGGAATTACCCATTTTCGGTTCCTGCGACTGAGACAATGGCGGCGCTAGTTGCGGGCAATGCAGTGGTTTTAAAACCATCGGAATTGACGCCGATGATTGCTCTCGATCTTCAGAACCTGCTGCGCGAGGCGGGTGTTCCCGGAAATGTTTTCCAGGTGCTGCCGGGCGATGGCGCGACTGGGGCTGCGCTGGTCAAAAGCGATATCGACAAACTGGTATTTACGGGCAGCGTTGCCACGGGGCGTCGAATTGCGCAAACCGCGGCGGAACGGCTCTTGCCAGTGGTGCTCGAACTCGGCGGAAAAGATGCAATGCTGGTGCTCGATGATGCCGACGTGGATGCCGCATCGAGCGGCGCGGTTTGGGGAGCGTTCATGAACGCGGGCCAGACCTGCCTTTCGATCGAGCGCTGCTATGTGCATCGCAGCCTGTATGCGGAGTTTGTGGAGGCGTGCGCTGAGAAAACGCGGAAACTGCGCGTGGGAAATGGGATTGATCCGGCGACCGACGTGGGGCCAATGATACACGAGCGACAGGTGAGGATTGTGGAATCGCATGTGGAAGAGGCGCAGCAGCGCGGCGCTCGCGTAGCAGTGGGCGGCCGCCGATTGCGGGAATTGGGACCGACATTTTTTGCGCCGACTGTGCTGGCGGATGTGGATCACAGCATGCGGATCATGCGGGAAGAGACGTTTGGGCCGGTGTTGCCGATTGCTCCGTTTGATCATGAGGAAGAGGCGGTGCGCCTGGCCAACGATTCGGAGTACGGATTGGCGGCGAGTATTTGGACGAGCGACCGCAAACGTGGCGAGGATCTGGCGCGCGAGATTCATGCCGGAACCGTGATGGTGAACGATGTAGTTTCGTGTTTCAGCATCAGCGAAGCTCCACATGGGGGGGTGAAGGCGAGCGGCATAGGGAGAACTCACGGCCGCTGGGGCGTGGAGGAGATGGTGCGCATAAAGTATGTGGATTCGGATCTGCTGCCGCGCATGAAGAAGATCTGGTGGTTTGGGTATGGACGCGAATTTGGGGCGGAGATGAGTAGCTTTCTCGATCTGCTTTATGCGCCCGCGTTGCGTGAGAAAATAAAAGCCGCGGCGCGCTCGGCTGGGGCGCTGTGGAGAAGAAAATTGTAGAAAAGCTATGAGCTATGAGCTTTTGAGCTATGAGCAAACAGCCTGGAGTTTCTGCCTGCTCTTACTCATAGCTCATAGCCATACCTCGCAAGTAATGAGGACAAGATATGACTGCCGACCGCACACTGCTTCGTCACACGCTGGCTACTCTTGCTTATCGTGGAGGCAAGACCGTTCGCAACGCGCCCGCTAGTTTTGCCGGGTATGGCGCGCCGGATTCCTCGCGCACACCGGCCAAAATTCTTGCCCACATTGGGGATTTGATGGATTGGGCGCTCTCGATGGCCGATGGGAGCCGCAAGTGGCACGATTCGACTCCGCTGGCGTGGGAGCAGGAGGGCGAGCGCTTTTTCGCGTCGCTGAAAAAGTTTGACGACTATCTGGCGTCGGACGCGCAATTGCAGGCTACGGTCGAGAAGCTGTTTCAGGGTCCGGTGGCCGATGCGCTTACGCATGTGGGACAACTGGCCATGTTGCGGCGAATGGCGGGGTGTCCGATTCAGGGCGAGAATTACTTTGCGGCGGATATCTCCGTGGGACGCGTCGGCGCGGACCAGGCTGCGCCGAGAAAACCGTTCGGGTAAGAGCCTTCTCGCGAACAAGGTGGGCTAAGAATTACTAGCGAGTTACCATTTGCGAGTCGCACGTTGGACGAAGTAACCGCGTTTATAAGGCAGTTCCGATGGCCCAAGAATACGATTGGACCTGTCGAACTGAGCGTACGCTTTAGCTTCGATTGGGTTTGGAGAGAGTGGATCGAGGAAGACGGATTTAGCTTTCCGAAATAGCGGATTGCATTCCGCTTTGTCCGCCAGTTTCCCGCCCGTAGCGCCAAACAAAAGAAGCTGACGGCACGGCTGAAAGCCACAAGCTTTCAAAACAAAATTCAACCTGAACAATTCAACAAAGTGTGACTCTTGATAAAATGTCACCTTAGATATATTCTAAACATTCAATTATTCTCAACATTCAATGCAGGCGCAAACGATTAAGCGGTCTTTGGAGAGCAGCGGGTTGCGGTGTACTCCGCAGCGCTATGCGGTGATGGCATTTCTGATGGAATGCCACCGGCATCCCACGGCTGCTGAAATCTTCGAAGCTGTGAATCGCGTGGATCCGCGCTCTTCCAAGGCCACAACCTATAACAATCTGCGGGACCTCGTGGAGGCGGGACTGGTGCGTGAAGTGGCTGTGGAGGGCCGCGCCGCGCGCTTCGACGCCAAGGGCATGCGGCATCACCACTTCATCTGCGACCGCTGTGGCGATGTCGAAGACATCGAGTGGTTCGATTTGCCCAAGCCCGGATCGAAATCTCTTGGTAAGCGGGTTCTTCGCGAATGCGAACTGATTTTCAGGGGGCTCTGCGCGAAGTGCGCTCCGCGTGCTTCCCGTTAAGTCTGGACAGGTGTGGAATGTTAAGCAGCCGATGAAGCACGCTTCGGAAGCTAATTGTGCGAACTCAAGTCTGATGGGTTCGTAAAAATCATCACAATTTTGAACTTATTTAAAGGAAAAGCATATGGAAAAACCGAAACACATGGAAAACACACTCGCCTCTTCATCGGGGACGGTTTCCCCCGAAGTTGACAGCAAAGTTCAGAACCCAAACACCGAATCGAAGTGCCCGTTTAACCACGGAGCTTCCGCTCCCAAGAACCGCGACTGGTGGCCGAATCAGGTGGATCTGAAAGTTCTACACCAACACTCGGAGTTGTCCGATCCGATGGGTAAAGAGTTCGACTATGCCGCGGAATTCAAGTCTCTCGATCTGAATGCTGTGATCAAAGACTTGCACGCGCTGATGACCGACTCGCAGGAATGGTGGCCGGCAGACTTCGGGCACTACGGAGGATTGTTCATCCGCATGGCGTGGCATAGCGCAGGCACGTATCGCATTGGCGATGGCCGCGGCGGCGCAGGAGCTGGGCAACAACGCTTTGCACCGCTGAATAGCTGGCCGGACAATGTGAACCTGGACAAGTCGAGGCGACTGCTGTGGCCGATCAAGCAGAAATATGGACGCAAAATCTCGTGGGCGGACTTAATGATTCTCGCGGGAAATGTCGCGCTCGATGATATGGGTTTCAAGACGTTTGGTTTTGGCGGCGGACGCGCGGATGTTTGGGAACCCGAAGAGGACATCTTCTGGGGTCCGGAAGGCACGTGGCTGGCGGACGAACGCTATAGCGGCGATCGCGATCTGGCGAATCCGCTGGCGGCCGTGCAGATGGGGCTGATCTACGTGAATCCTGAAGGACCAAATGGCAATCCCGATCCCGTGGCGGCGGCGAAAGATATCCGAGAGACGTTCAAGCGCATGGCAATGAACGATGAAGAAACAGTTGCGCTGATTGCCGGCGGACATACATTTGGCAAGACGCACGGCGCCGCGATTCCGGCTGACTACGTTGGGCCTGAACCTGAAGGAGCTGAGATTCAGGAGCAGGGGCTGGGATGGAAGAACAAATATGGCAAAGGCTGTGGCGCTGACACGATCGGCAGCGGTCTGGAGGTCACCTGGACTCAGACGCCGACGAAGTGGAGCAATCACTTCTTTACCAATCTGTTCAGCTTTGAATGGGAGCTGACGAAGAGTCCGGCCGGGGCGCACCAGTGGACTCCGAAGAATGGCGCGGGCGCGGGCACGATACCGGATGCTCACGATCTTTCAAAGCGTCATGCGCCGACCATGCTGACCACGGACCTTTCGCTCCGGTTCGATCCAGCTTACGAAAAAATCTCGCGGCGCTTCTACGAGCATCCGGATCAGTTCGCGGATGCATTTGCGCGGGCCTGGTTCAAACTCACGCATCGCGATATGGGTCCGATTGTGCGTTATCTCGGCCCACTCGTTCCAAAGGAGCATTTGCCCTGGCAAGATCCCATTCCCGCGGTGAATCATCCACTGATTGAGGAGCAGAATGCTGCCGCTTTGAAGGCGAAAATACTTTCGTCTGGCCTGACTGTTTCGCAGTTGGTTTCGACGGCCTGGGCGTCGGCGTCGACGTTCCGCGGCTCCGACAAGCGCGGCGGAGCAAATGGGGCTCGTATTCGGCTCGCGCCGCAGAAATTCTGGGAGGTAAACCAGCCGACTGAACTGGCGAAGGTGCTGGCAAAGCTGGAAGAAATCCAGAAAGAATTCAACGCGGCATCTGGCGGGAAGAAGGTCTCGCTCGCGGACCTGATCGTTCTTGGCGGCGATGCGGCCGTCGAGAAAGCGGCGAAGGACGGCGGAGTTGACGTGAAGATTCCCTTCACGCCGGGGCGCATGGATGCATCGCAGGAGCAGACGGATGTGGAATCATTCGAGCCGCTCGAACCAAGGGCAGATGGATTCCGCAATTATCTGCGCGGCAAGCAGCGCCTTTCTCCGGAAGAGATGCTCGTGGATAAGGCGCAATTACTGCGGCTGACGGCGCCGGAGATGACAGTTCTGGTGGGCGGCCTGCGCGTTCTGGGAGCCAACGCCGGCAACTCGAAGCATGGTGTTTTCACTCAGAAGCCGGGCACGCTGACGAATGACTTCTTCGTTAACCTGCTGGATATGAGCACGGTGTGGCAGCCGTCGACTCACTCCAATGGTTCGGGCGAGGTGTTCGATGGGCGCGATCGGAAAACAAACCATACCAAGTGGACTGCGACACGAGTCGATCTGGTGTTCGGTTCGAACTCGCAGTTGCGTGCGCTGGCGGAGGTCTATGCATGCGCGGACTCGAAGGAGAAGTTTGTGAAAGACTTCGCGGCGGCTTGGACCAAGGTGATGAACAGCGACCGGTTCGAAGTGGCACAGACCGGAAAGTAACAGAGGAGCAACAGTAGGGAGTATCGTCGGTG
>JBAWBR010000099.1:0-48790 GCA_049589875.1 Terriglobales bacterium | reverse complement strand
CGATGCCCTCGCCATCGCCATCTGCCATCTCCATACTGCCGCCACGCTGGACCGCCAAAGGCCCCTGGTGCGCACCGCCGGCCGCTAGAGTAAGTAGGGACACCACCCGTCAATAGCGGGTTTCGCTCCTACAACCTCCAATGTGCAAATCCCTGCACAATACTCGTTAGTACATACGGGCAGTCTCATTCGGCCACGATCGGAGTATCCTTTCCCAACTGAGATTCCCCGATTTTTCCAGGAGACAATATGACCCTCCCCAGGCTTTGCTTTGCTGTTTTTGTTGCTATGTTAGCCGCCTGCGCCGCCAGCCGCGCCGCGACGGCTCCTTGTACGTTTGAGACTTTCAATCCGCCCGCCGGATACTCCCTGAGCACAGTAGAAGGTATTGGCGACGACGGCACCGTGGCGGGGCAAGTTACGAACAATAATACTGGAGTGCAGGAAGGTTTCCTGCGCTCTGCCGCAGGACATTTCACAATTTACGCCGCGCCGGATTCCTCTACGACCTGGATGTACGGCCACAACGGCACCACCACCGGCGTTGGCTCCTACCTGGACAATAGCGAAAAGCCGACGGTTCACGGATTCTCACTGGCGAAAAACACCTTCACGGCTCTCAATTATCCCTCCGCTGCTAATACGTGGTTATTCGATGTCAATAAGACAGGGAGCGAGGTGGGGAGCTACAGCAGCGGTTCGTCTGTCTATGGATTCCTTCTGGATAACGGTAAGTACACGAACATCAGTTATCCCAAGGCTGTGTCAACCTACCCCATCGGCATAAGCGATAAGGGAGCCATCGTTGGAACCTATTCGAGCAGCGATGTCAGCAAGGGGTTCGTTTGGCAAAGCGGAAAGTACACCACCATTGACTATCCAAAAGCGCCGTTTGGAACGGCGCTGGATGGAATCAATAATGACGGAGTGATCGTGGGCAACCGTCTGCTGAATGAAAACTCAGCCGGGTTTATCTACGAGAACAGCGCTTTTGAAGATGTCGTATACAGCGGCGCCAAGTTCACGCTGGTTGGCGGCATCAACAACAACGGAGTAATCTCCGGCCAGATTTATCTAAGCTCGACCAATTCGATTGGGTACACTGCGACCTGCAAATAGCGGGTTAGGATATTGATGGCGGCGCGGCGAGATGGCAGCGTTCGCCAGTTGGCTGTCGCTGGGGTCGGGGGGGCCCAGCGGCCTTCCAAGCAGCGTTCTCGGTCGTCTGCCTTGACAGCATGCGGCTTCTCGCCAATCATGGACGGGAAGATCATGTGGCGATTCGCGTTGTTTTCCTGGCTGTTGGTTTTGTCCTCGTTGGCCGTCGGCGCGCAAGCCCAGACAGAAGCGACGGGCGCGCGGGGCATTGTATCCGCTCCCGCCTCATCCGTAGTGACGTTCACCCTTGACTTTCCGGGCGGTCAACCCGATCACTACTCCATTCGCGTGCCCGGGACCGGGGATGCTCACTACGAGTCCAGCGCTCAATTTAATTCGGGTTCCGATGTTGTCGATAACTTCGATTTCGCATTCGCGATTTCGCCGGAGACCCGCACTCGCATTTTTGCGTTGACTGCCAAGGCTGGATATTTCGAGAAAGACCTTGACGCTCACCGTAAGAACGTCGCTTTTACGGGCAAGAAGATTCTCCGCTACACGGACGCGAGCCGCAGCAGCGAGGCTGTTTATAACTACTCCTCCGACTCAGCGGTGGAAGAACTCACAACGCTCTTTCAGAACCTATCCTCCACTCTGGAATTCGGACACCGCCTGGATTACGACCGGCGCTACCAGAAGCTGGCGCTGAATGAAGATCTCAAGCGCATGCAGGAGATGGGGGCCAACAGTTTGCTGACGGACGTTAATGCAATTCAGCCCATCCTGGAAAAAATCGTTGCCGATCAATCTATCATTAACGTGGCGCGCGCCCGCGCGCAGCGGCTGCTGAAGGATTCCGGCGGGCGGTAACTCCGCTGCTGACCTACGAGCACGCACGCGAGCGAGTAGCGCCGGCCTCCTGCCGGCCAGGCTACTCCAGGAAATCAGGTAAGAGTTGGTGGCTTCTTATTCCCGCCAAACTCTTATTCCACAACAATGCCCGCATATCCCACAACTCTGGCAAAATCGCCCGACACGTCGGCTGAAGTTGCATAGTCGATCAGCGTCGCCGAAGTTGCGCCCAGCTTTTGCGCCGCTGTCAGCATGACGATGGCTGGCCCGAATCCGCACATACTGATTTTTTCGCGCATCACAACTTCGAACAGGCCGGCCGCGTCCAATGCCAGCACCCGTTCGATCGCCTTGCGGTCTTTTACGCGTGTGATGGCGTCAGATTCGTAGTGATTCATATCGCTGGAGGCAATGATCAGCGGGCGGTCCGGCGATGCGGCAATTCCATTGGCCAAGGCCTCGCCCAGTCCGCACAGAACGCCGAAATCGCTGGTCCCGACGGCAATAGGAACGATATGCAGATTCGCCTGCCGCACTTGCAGGAAAGGCAGTTGCACCTCAATCGCATGCTCGGCGCGGTGCGCCGCGCTGTCTTCCTCAAGCAGGGGAAAGCTTCCAATCAGCTGCGAAGCAAACGTGATGCTGGGCGCAACTTCGCCCAGTGGAGTTTTCCAACGGGTCGCGGCCATGGTCGCCAGTCGGACGCCGAAGCCGGTGTGATTGGGGCAAAGAATCACGCAGTGTTCAGGTATTTCAATGCGCGAGAAAACAGCGCCCGCAATCCTCCCGGAATATATGTAGCCGGCATGGGGAACAACACAGCCGAATGCAGATATGCAGGAGGGTTCGGCAGCGAGGGCCCGACCGGCAGCTGGCGCAGTTTGCGGCTGCGCAATGTATTCGCGAATGTCGCGCAGCAGCTCTTGGGGCCGGTCAGGATAAAACCGGCCGGCAACGGCGGGAGGTCGAATCGGTGAGGTCATGGTGAACCTGCTTCGGAGCCAGAGCGCGGCTGTCGCGCCCGTGAAGGCTAGTCCGGCGTAGCCGCTTAACTCTTGGCATCCCGCAGCGCGCGAAACAACGCGGCGGTGCGGTCGAGCGGCAACGCCTCCGCTCGAATCGCCGGCTTGACGCCGCTTTTCGCCAGCGCGGCCCGCAGCCTGCCTTCATCGTACTTCGTTTTCAGATTGTTCCAGAGCGTTTTTCGTTTCTGCCCAAAACACAGTTTCAGGAATTGAATGAACTCGCTTTCAGACACTCCAAGCGATTCCAGTTGCGGCTTCACCGTGATTCGCACCACACTGGAGTGCACTTTAGGCGGCGGCGAAAATGCTCCCGGAGGAAGCGTGAACAGATTCTCCACCCGTCCATAGAGTTGCGCGGTGGCTGAAAGCAGGCCATAGTCGCGGCTTCCAGCCGATGCCGCCAGCCGGTCCGCAACCTCCTTCTGCACCATGAGAACGATGGTTGAAAAGTAGCGATGATATTCAAACAGCCGCAGCAAAATGTCGGAGGTGATGTAGTACGGCAGATTGCCAATCACACGTGCCGGCTCTGGCAAAAAATTCAGGCCCGGCCGCAGCGTGCCCGGCTTTGGCCCAAAGATGTTGTCGAACTCAATGGTAAGAATGTCGCCTTCGAGAATCTCCACGTTCGGTTGCAGCGAAAATTTCATCCGCAATTGCGCGGAAAAAACGCGGTCCAGCTCAACCGCAATCAGACGATGCGCGCTTTGCGCGAGAATGTCTGTGATCGCGCCGCGGCCCGGCCCAATTTCAAGCACAGTGGCGCGCGATACATCGCCCAGCGCTTCAACAATTCGCAGTGCGGCAGGTTCGCTCGCCAGAAAATGCTGCCCCATTTTCGGTTTGCGCGCAGATCCCGCTGCAACCACGTTCTCATTGTTCTTCGGCAGGCCACCTTTAGGCACGTTGATTCTGTTTCCTTCCGGCTTTAGACTGAGTAAAGTTCATTCTTCCGCCTTCCTCATGCTCAAAGCCGAGTCACATCATCTTAGGACGAAGAGCTCTGAACGCTTGAGACGAGCGCCGCGGGTCTGCACGCGTTCTCGCTGCATTTGCGCCGCACAAGAAGCGGGACAGGAATCATCATAACGTGAGCGGGACGAATTGAGCGGAGACGCTCCTGGAGCTTCTTAGTTATGCATATCGCTTTTGCCGCATCGGAATGCGTCCCTTTCTCGAAAACCGGCGGCCTCGCCGATGTTGTCGGCGCTCTGCCACGTGCGCTGGCCAGCCTTGGACACCAGGTCAGCGTCTACCTGCCGCGCTACCGG
This sequence comes from Terriglobales bacterium, assembly GCA_049589875.1. Classification (GTDB taxonomy): domain Bacteria; phylum Acidobacteriota; class Terriglobia; order Terriglobales; family Acidobacteriaceae; genus Acidiflorens. The sequence goes on along the minus strand of JBAWBR010000099.1, from coordinate 44,544 downwards.
CAAACCAAGCTCACCGATCCGCAAACGGTCGTGCGCAGCATCACCGTTCCATTCGACGACAAGTATCGTTTCTGCTCCGTGGTGACCGCCGGAGTGAGCGCGGGTGTCCGCTATTACTTCGTCGAATACCCCGACTACTTCGACCGCGACGCAATCTATGGAACGCCCGCCGGCGACTATCCCGACAATGCCGAGCGCTATGCCCTCTTCTCCCGCGCCGTCATTGAGGCCTCCAAGGTGCTCGGCGTTCCCAACGTCTTCCATTGCCATGATTGGCAGACGGCGCTGGTGCCCATCATGCTGCGTACGCTTTATTCGGAAGACCCCGCGTTTCAAGATGTGGGCACTGTCTTCACCATTCACAACATGGGTTACCAGGGCCTGTTTCCGTCCGAGATTCTGCCGCTGCTCATGTTGCCATGGGATTTGCTCACCATTTCAAAAATGGAATTCTTCGGGCAGGTCAATTTCCTGAAAGGCGCGTTGGTCTATTCCGACCTGGTCACCACGGTCAGCAAAAAGTATAGCCACGAAATTCAAACCACCGAATATGGCTTTGGATTGGAAGGAGTCTTGCGCACTCGCGCCGCAACCGTCGCCGGCATTCTTAATGGCGTCGACTACGATGATTGGAGTCCGCAGACAGATAAGTTCATCGCCGCCAAATATTCGCCGCAGGATTTAAGCGGCAAGCAGAAGTGCAAGCAGGATCTGCTGCATGCTTTTGCAGTGCAGAAAGCCGAGAACAAGCCAGTTATCGGAATTGTCTCGCGCTTCGTCGCGCAAAAAGGATTCGACCTGATTGCGCAGATTATGGACCGGCTGGCGCTCGAAGATATGATCATGGTCGCGCTCGGCACCGGCGACAAGCTGTTTGAAGAGATGTTCCAGCGTCTTCATAAACAATTTCCCAACAAAATTGCCGCCAAAATCGCCTTCGACAACGCCATCGCGCACAAAATCGAAGCCGGAGCCGATATGTTCCTAATGCCTTCGCGCTACGAGCCCTGCGGCCTGAACCAGATTTACAGCCTGAAGTACGGCACGGTGCCGATCGTGCGCGCGACCGGCGGCCTCGACGATACCATCGAATCATGGGATGCGCGCACCGGGAAGGGAACTGGTTTCAAATTCTCCGAATATACCGGCGAGGCGTTGCTTGCGACCATCAAGCAGGCGTTGCACGCATATCGCGATCAGTCCTCATGGCAAGCCTTGATGCGTAACGGCATGAGCCGCGATTTTTCCTGGGGAGCATCCGCGCGCGAATACGGCAAGCTCTACGAGCGAGTAAGGCAGATGCGCGCCCACGAGACTGCCGCCGCGGCGAAGGAACTGAAGAAGGAACCAGTGGCGGGGTAAGTTCCTCGTCGGGGTAAACTTCTGCGAGCGTTCGCACTCCAATGACTCCTACGCGCACCATTTTTCACGTCGATATGGACGCGTTCTTCGTCTCGGTGGAAGAGTTGTTTGACCCGTCGCTGAAGGGCAAGCCCGTTGTCGTCGGAGGACAAAAGGACGAGCGCGGCGTAGTCTCCGCGGCATCGTACGCGGCGCGCAAGTTTGGAGTGCATTCGGCCATGCCGCTGCGCACGGCCGCCAAGCTCTGTCCGCATGCCATTTTTGTTAATGGACACCCCGAGCGCTACCGCGAATATTCTGTGCGCGTCCATGAAGTGCTCGGACATTTTTCTCCGCTGGTCGAAATGGCGTCAGTCGATGAAGCCTATCTCGACATGACCGGGACAGACCGGCTGCATGGGCCTCCGCTGCAAAGCGCGCATCGCCTGCACGCCGAAATGAAATCGGCCACGCAGCTCAACTGTTCGATTGGCATTGGTACGTCGCGGCTCATTGCCAAAGTTTCTTCCGCCAAAGCCAAGCCCAACGGAGTGCTCTGGGTGCTGTCCGGCCAGGAAGCGCGATTCCTCGCGCCGCTGGATGTCGGCGACATTCCTGGCGTCGGCAAAGTGATGGAGCAGAAGCTGCACACGATGGGCATCCGGCGCGTCGGGGATCTGGCCCAGCTCGAAGAAAACGATCTGGAGCAGCGCTTTGGAAAGTGGGGATTGGCGCTGGTAGGAAAATCGCGCGGCCAAGACGCGGGAGGATGGTTCGACGCCGCGGTTGGCGAACATACTGACCCGAAATCGATCAGCCACGAGCACACCTACGACGAGGACACTGGCGATGTGGTGCGTCTGGAATCAACGCTGATGCGGCTTTCGGAGATGGTTGGCCGACGGCTGCGCGAAGGCGGATATTTCGCGCGCACCATCCAACTCAAACTGCGGTACAAGGATTTCACCACGATTACGCGCGCTCACTCGCTCGATCAGCCGACGCAAACGGATCGCGAAATCTTCGAGCAGGCGCGAACTTTGTTTCGCGTCAACTGGAAAAAAGGCGCGGCAGTGCGGTTGCTCGGAGTGCAGACCTCGAATTTCGAAGAGGCGCCGTCACAGCTTGATCTGCTCGAACCTCAGCGTGATGAACGCTGGCAGAAAGTGCTGGCCGCAGCCGACCATTTGCGCGACAAATTTGGCGAATCGACCATCGGCTTGGCAACGGGAATGAAAGGCGGCTTTCGCGAGCGCGTACATGAAAATCCAGCGGCGCTGCCGGGAAAGCAGGGACGCAAGGATATTGCCGGCCAGCCGTCGAAAGCAAGTACGGGAAAGCCTGTCGATCCGGCGTGATGCTTGGATTACTCGAAAGAGAACGAATCGGAAGCCAGTTTTTCCGACAGTTGATTGCGGCCAGCGGACAATTGAGGGCGAAAGGCTTTTTCTACGAGATGTATTCGCGAATGTATTCGTCGCGCGAAGCGGCTAGCTGGTGAGCGTCTCCATCGAAGATCACTTTGCCGTCGCGCAGGATGAGAAAACTGAAAGGCACGTCGCCGCGCTTGCCTTTGGGCAGCTTGATCACTTGATTGGTCTTCGCATCGAACTCATGGGTTGCCATCGTGAAGGCATCCTGCAGGCGATGCGTCACCATGAGCGCGCTGGTTTTCGCAACGTCGCGCTGCTTGATGATAAGTTCGACGATGGTATTGGATGTGACCGGATCGAGGCCGCCAGTCGGCGAATCGTAGAGAAGCACCTCCGGCTTGGTAATGATGGCGCGGGCAATGGCGACGCGCCGCCGCATTCCTCCGGAAAGCTCGGAGGGAAACATGTCGTAGGTTTGCTCCAACTCAACGAAACGCAACACTTCGCGCACTCGGCGCTCGATCTCGTCGCCCGGTGTTTTTTCCTCGATCAGCGAGAAGCCCACGTTCTCCCAAACTTTCAGCGAATCGAAAAGCGCGCTCTCCTGAAAAACGATGCCGACGTGGCGACGTACCTGGAACAATTCCTCTTCCGACATCCTGGTGACTTCTTGTCCCAGCACCCAGATCGTCCCGCTGTCGGGACGCAACAGTCCGATGGCGAGCTTGAGAAGCACGCTTTTGCCGGATCCAGCGACACCGAACAGAGCTTTGGTTTCGCCATGAGGCAATTGAAATGAGACGCCATCGAGCACCACTTTTTCGTCAAACGCGATGGAGACATCCTTGAATTCGATCGCCGGGCCGGAGTGCTCCGGCGAGGCCGGCGCAGGTTGATCCAGTGGGAGAATGGAGGACGGCATCGCCTAGCGCACTCCGAAGATCGCGAAGATCAACTTGGTGACGAAGAAATCGACGATCAGGATGAGCACCGAGGCAGCGACCACGGCCTGAGTGGTGGAGCGGCCCACGCCTTGCGTGCCGCCGCGCGTCGACATGCCGTAGTAGCAGCCGATGGTGGCGATGATGAAGCCAAACAAGACGGGTTTGATGAGTCCAGTGAAAACGTCGCGGAACACAAGGATTTGCCACGCGCTCGTCCAATACTGGCGCGAGTCGAGGCCAAACAGAAGGTGCGAAACCGCCCACCCGCCGATCAGACCGAGGAGGTCGGCGATGATCGTGAGGAAAAACAGCATGAAGGCGGTTGCGCCCACGCGCGGAGTGACCAGTTTCTTGCCGGGATCGGTGCCCAGGGCGCGCATGGCGTCGATCTGCTCGGTCACGATCATGGAACCGAGTTCACTGGCCATACCGGAAGCGTTGCGTCCCGCGACCATCAGCCCCGTGATGAGGGGACCCAGCTCGGTGACCATGCCAAGGGAAACGAGTTGGCCGATGAGGGTGATTCCGCCGAAGCGCTGCAGCGTGCTTGCCGAATTCAGCGCCAGCAATGCGCCCACGGAAAGGCCAGTGAGGATCACGATGGGCAGAGAACCCACTCCGATCAGGTCGGCCTGCTGCAGCATGTCGCCCATGTAAAGCGGCCTGCGAAAGAGGTTGGCGAGCGATTGCGCCGAGAGCTGGGTGTATTCCTGGACGGACAGGGCAAAGTCTTTGGCAACGTCAATGGGCGAGGTTAGTTCGAGTTCGAGCGCCATGGGTCAGCAAGGACTTCCGTTCACGAAAACTTATTCGTTCTCGGAACTATAGCAGAGGAGGTGCAGACAATGGAGTCAGGTAATTTTCATTTCGGGCCGCAGCGCGAAATCCCCACCCTTAACGCACCATGTACTCTCAGCGAGGCAGCCTAGGAGGCGCGATCCCCTACCGCGCTACTTGACTCGCGATGACCGTTTTTCTTGCGAATCTCAATGGCCAAGCGCTTGATCTTCTGATTCAGCGTGGAGAGAGGAACATGAAACCTCTCGGCCGCCTCGGTCTGATTCCAGCCGCATTTTTCCAGCATGTCGACAATGATGCGCCGCTCACAATCCTCCATGATGCCGAACAGCGATGCCCCAGAAGCCGGATCGATCGCTGGTATTGTGCTGCCGCGGCCAATAATGTGATCGGGCAGCAGATCGATTCCGATGGTGACATCGGATGAGAGTACGACCGCGCGCTCAATGGTATTTTCCAGTTCGCGAACGTTGCCGGGCCATGAGTAGCTTACGAGCGCCCGCAGAGCCTCGGTGTTGATGTGACGTTTCGGCAGATCGTTTTCTTCCGAATACTTCTTGATGAAGTGATCGACCAGCAGGGGAACGTCTTCGCGGCGCTGGCGCAACGGAGGCAGGTCGAGCGAAATCACGTTCAGCCGATAGAACAAGTCTTCGCGGAAACGGCCTTCCTGCACCATCTGGCGCAGGTCCACGTTCGTAGCCGCGATGATTCGCACATCCACCTGTATTTCCTGCACGCCGCCGAGGTGCATGAATTTACGATCCTGGAGCACACGCAGAATCTTGGCCTGCGTGTCCATGCTCATGTTGCCGATTTCATCGAGGAAGAGCGTGCCGCGGTCGGCCACTTCGAAAAGGCCTTTCTTCGATGCGATCGCGCTGGTGAATGCGCCTTTCACATGTCCGAATAGAGTTGATTCCAGCAGATCGGGAGGCGTGGACCCCGAATTTACGGGGACAAACGATCGGTCGCGCCGGGTGGAATTCAGGTGGATCGCTTTTGCGATCAGTTCCTTACCTGTTCCACTTTCGCCTTGCAGCAGCACGGTAGAACGGCTGGGCGCTACTTGTGCGACCAGGTCGAAAATCTTCAGCATGGCGTCACTCTTGCCGACGATATTTTCGAAGTTGTAGCGCTGCTTGAGCGCGCGCTTGAGCTGAACGTTTTCTTCTTCCGCTTTCTGACGGGCGACGGCGCTGCGAACATCGGCAAGTAGTTTTTCGTTGTCCCATGGCTTCTGGATAAAGTTGGTTGCACCCGATTGCATGGCGCTTACGGCATTTTCCACGGTGCCGTAAGCAGTAATCATGATGATCGGCTGCTCCGGGTGCTGCTCGCGAATCTCCGCCAGCACATCCATGCCATTCTTATCGGGCAGGGCCAGATCCAGCAGCACGACGTCGAAGCTATGCTCATCGATCTGGGCCAAGCCTTCGCGCCCGGTTCCGGCCACGGAGACGGTATAGCCTTCGAATTCCAGCAAGGTCTCGAGGGACTCGCGAATCTCGAGTTCGTCGTCGATGATTAAGATACGGCCTGCGCTCTGCGGCGCGGGTTCCGGAATGCGGCGTGCGATAACGGCTGCTTCAGACATGGGTCGCCTTCCTGATCAATGGAAAATCCAGTGTGAAAGTAGTTCCCTCGCCGGGCCGGCTCTCCACACGAATGTTGCCGGCGTGCTCCTGGATGATGCCGTAAGAAACGGAGAGGCCCAGTCCAGTGCCGCGATTTTGTCCCTCGGCGGGAGAAGTTTTGGTCGTAAAAAATGGATCGTAGATGCGATGGATATGTTCCTGCGCAATGCCGGAGCCCGTATCGGTCACCCGTACACTCACCGATTCGCCATTCTGTGTCGCGACATTTAATACTCCGCCGCCGGCCATCGCATCCTTTGCGTTCAGGAACAGGTTCAGGAACACCTGCTGCAAGCGTCCGGAGTTGCCCTGAATTGGCGGCAACGCCTCATTGAATTGCGTTTGCACTTCCACGTGCGCCACTTTGAACTGGTGATCGAGCAGGGCCAGCGTTTCAGAGATCACTTTATTCAGGCTGATTTCCGCGAACTCTGCGCCCGTGGTTCGCGAGAAGTTGAGCAGGTTGTTTACGATCTCCGAGGCGCGGAACGTTTGCTTAGTAATCTTTTCGAGCAGCGAGGCTTTCTGCGGCTCCGATTGCAGTTGCTTGGCCAGCATTTGCGTGTACGAGGAAATGACGGCCAGTGGGGTGTTGACTTCGTGTGCGACGCCAGCGGCGAGTAAGCCAATCGATGAAAGTTTATCGGCCTGGGTAAGTTGCGTCTCAAGCGCAATGCGCTCGGTGATGTCGTCCATGATCACGAGCCGCCCTACCACGTTAAACTTTCGGGTGACCAGCGGTGCAATGGCCACATTCACAATTCGCGATTCGCCCGTCGGCGTGGCGAGGCGAAATTTGTACAGGTTGTGAATGCCCGGGCTTTGCCGAACGCGGTAGAACTCCTCCGCGAACGCCGCGGGGAAAACCTCGCTGACCGAGCGTCCCACCACCTGCCAGCGAGGCTGTGCATACATCACTTCCATCTGTGAGTTCCACGAATCGATGCAGTCCTCAAGATCGACCGCCAGCACGCCCACATTGATCGATTCGACGATGTTTTCGTTGAAATCCTTCAACCGCTCATACTCGGAGACCTTCTGTTCCAGCGAAGCGTAGAGCCGGGCATTTTGAATTGCGATTCCGATATAGCCCGAGAGAGCTTCGACTAATTCAACATCCTCGCTGGAAAGAAAATCGCCGTCCATGGTTTTGCCCAGTCCGAGGAATGCAATCGTCTTTTGCCGGGCGTGGCATGGAATGTAGTAGTTGAGATCGAGTCGGGAGATCGCTTCCTGCGCGGCCGCGGACTCTCGCGGCAATTGGCGCGTGTTCTCAAAGAAAATATGTCCGGCGGCATCTTCGGCTCGCGGCTTCGACAGGAAAGACAGATCGACCGCCCCCACCGCCCCCAAGCCAAACGCTTTCGATAATTCAAAGCGCGACGAGTCGCTGTTGCCGAGGAAAATTGCGATGCGGTCGACGACCAGTGTGCGCGCCAGCCGGTCGACGAGCGATGACAGCATCTTGTCGAGATCGGTCTCCGAACTTAACTCGCGCCCGAACTCAATCAGCGTGCGGCGATAGTCGTAGCGCGTGCGGTAGAAAAACAGGTCGAGCTTTTCCTGAATCCACTTGCGCACCGGGTCGAACAGGAGCGCCGTAACCACGATAGCGACCATCAGCCCGACGGGTCCGGTGCTGGGCACCCGCGTATGCACGAGCTCGGCGATTGCGGCGACTCCGGCAAAGTAGGTTCCGACGATCGCGGCCGCGGCCAGGGTATAGGCCATACCGCGCTTGAAAATCAGATCGACATCCATCAGCCGGTAGCGCACGATCGCGTAGCCGAAAGTCAGCGGGAGCAAACCCAGCGAGAGCACGGACGCCTTCATGGTGAGCGAGGGCATCAAGCCGAGGAGATACGGCAGAACATAAAAGAGCGTGAAGGGCGCGATCGCCATAACCGTGCCGCGCGTAATCCACTTGAGCTGTTGCCGCAAAACTGGCGCCGTGGTTTGCCGATAGTTGCGCCATAAAACCACTGCGGCAGAGACGAAATAAATTGCGAGGTAAGCCCAGTGCACGCGATTCAGATTCCAGAGCAGCCGCGCGCTGGCGTTCAAAAACTGGAAACTCACAATTTGCACGAGCAGCAAGACCATGCCGGGCAGGTAGAGGAGCGGCAAAATTGAATGGTGGCGGTTGACGAATGTTCTCCGCTCGGGGAACGTCAGCACGAAGTGCAGGAACAATGCCGGTTGCAGGATCCAGGCGACTTCATTGCTCCACAGCACAATCCAATCGAAGGCATTGAATTTGCCGGTGTAATGCAGTGAATAAAAAATAAACGAGACGAGGCAGAAAATATAGAAATGCGTCGATCCCGCGGCCGTCCAGCGCCGCAAAAGCACATAGAGCCCAATGCCGAGATAAATCAGAGCGATCAGCCGCAGCCAATCGTTCATGGAGCGCTCAGCTGGCACAAGCACAACCACCACATCCAGGGGAACCGAGCCTCGAATCAACGAGTAAGTGGCTTTCGAGTAGACACCCGAGTAATAAAGCTGGCGGGTCAGCGCCGCTGTGCTGTTGATGGTCCGGCCGTTAATGCTGAGGACTATATCGCCGCTGCGAATTCCAGCGAGGGCGGCAGCGCCATTCGGATCGAGGCGATCGGCGACAATCTGACCGCCGCGCTCCATCCACCACGCGCCGTCGTCCGGGATCGCGAATTCATGTTCCAGACGATAGTTGTAGCCGGCGAAAACTGCGGCAGCAACTGTCAGAATCAACAGCAGGATGACGGTAAATCGAGTCTGAAACTCGCGGTTCATGGGCGGGACTGGAGACGTGACGACCGAGGCAGGCGTCCGCCGCCGCTTAAGACGAAGCAACTTCACTGCCACGTTGTTGAGGGCGCCCATTGAGGATAAGTAGCCTTGAAATAGAGACTTCCGCAATTATAAGCAGATTTTTGGAGATCGGATATTATTTTTGGAATGTTATTACAGTTTTTAGTATTACAGCCGGGGCCTGAGGACAGCCGTTGAAGCCTATGCTGTTTCCCGATGGGCAGGCTTTGACGGGACCCGGACGGTGGTTTGAGACCCAACATTCGCCCAAGCCGTTCACTCTTGGGCGGTAAGACGGAAGAGACGGACCGGCGATGACCCTCGTTACCGGGCAGAGACGGGATTATCCATCGTTGCGGGGCACCGCGTGTTATCAAAGGCAGGACTGTTGTTAAAAATGCGGTATAGAGTTTTCATTGGCCGGCACTGCCCGCAACGTTGGCTGATCCCATCCCATGTCAATCGCCGACTCGCGCCTTCGTCCTATTTCCAGGCTTGCGGTCATTGCCCTTTGCCTGATCTCAATATACGTCGGTGGCCGGCAGGCCATCTGGTACCTTTCCCACGATCCGGCGGTTAGCGATTTCAGAATCTTCATGACCGGAATTGACATGGTGCGCTCCGGCCAGGGACGCAATCTTTATAGTTTTGACGCCCAGCAACGAGCTCAGGAGCGCCTCTACCCCGGTACCCAAATCAGCGGCTTGCTGCCGTTTAATCATCTGGCCTTTGAATTACTGTATTACTGGCCAGTTTCACGGCTCCCGTACCGCGTCGCGATTGTGGCCTGGGCCTTGGTAAATGTTGTGATCGTGTTACTCATCGGATGGTTACTGGCGCCTTACACACAGGCGCTCAGGCAGCGGACGGGGGTGCCCATGGCTCTCTTCTTATTCGCTTTCTTCCCGGTGATCTACGCGATGGGAGAGGGACAGGACTCTCTTCTATTTTTCTTACTCTTAGTCCTTTCCCTTCGCTTTATGGATTCGGGGAGCACGGCTCTGACGGGATTCCTTCTCGCGCTCGCATGTTTCAAGTTTCACCTTGCCTTGCTAGTCGCATTTTTTGTTCTCGTATTGGCCAGGAAGTGGCGCGGTCTCGCCGGTCTCGCCGCGGGTGGAATTGTGGTGGGTGGCATCTCGCTGCTTATGGTGGGGCCCGGGATTGTTCCTGGTTACCTTGCCATGCTGCGCGAACAGGGAGTTAAAACGCCATGGGGATTCAATCCCTGGTTCATGCCCAATTTGCGCGGGGTTCTGCAGTGGGGATTTGAATGGTGGCTCGACGTGGGCTTGATTGTGCCGATCATCTTCTTTGCTTCTGCCGTTGTCGGCGTGGTCGCCGCGTGGCTTATTCTGCGCGGCTGCGCTCAGCAGGACTCCTGCATGACTTACTCAATCGCCATCCTGACCACGATCCTTATTGGTTACCACCTTCACATGCAAGACCTATCCATGGCTGCTCTGCCGATGCTGGTGCTGCTTGATCGAACGATCCGGCAGCGGCCGGAGGCGGATCGCGGACCGGCAAGCGCCGCCCATCTTTCTCCGGCCTGGACTGCTGCGTTTCTTCTGGCAGTTGGGAGTCTCTATGCTTTTCGAATTGCCGCCGAGGCATTTCCAATGTTGCTGATGCGCGGATGCCTCCTCGCTGTGCCTTTACTGCTTTTGTGGATCGTGAGTCTGCGCGTTTACACGAGCCAACCCGCCGTTGCCTTTTGATTCGTATGCCCCCTTGCCTTCGCCCGTGTCGCCAATTGTTAACCGCGTGGTCGTGAGCTACTTTGAAAGTAACCCACTGCGACTCGCGTTGAATCTTTCAGTTCCGCTCCGGAGCTATGTATACTTTTTACGAACATCTCAGTTTGGGGAAGCGCAGTGGGGCGTTCTCCAATAGGAAATCCTCCGATGGATTCCGCAATTCGCACACGCGATCTGCGCAAGGTCTACCACACGCCGCCGCCCGCCGCAGTGGCTGGGCGTACCGGTTTTTTTTCGCAGTCGGGCGGCAAAACCTACGGCAAGAAAAGTAAAGACCAGAAGCCCCAGATCGTCGCTCTCGAGGGCATTAACCTAGACGTTGCCGCGGGAGAAATCTTCGGGCTGCTCGGCCCCAACGGCGCTGGCAAATCAACCACGGTCGGCATCTTAACTACGCGCGTTCGTCCTACCAGCGGCACGGCATGGATTGGTCCACACGACGTTTGGCGCGAGCAGACCGCGGCGAAGCGTCTGATCGGGGTAGTGGCGCAGCGTCCCAATCTCGACTTTTCTCTGACTGCACGCGAAATCCTGCTTTTTCATGGAGCTTACTTCGGACTCGGTTCCGAGGAACGCGCGGCCCGGGCTAACACGTTGCTCGAGCGTTTTAAGTTGACGGATCGCGCCGACCAGCTTGTCCGCGGCTTCTCCGGAGGCATGATGCAGCGCATGTCGATTGCGCGCGCCATGATGCACGATCCCCAGGTTCTTTTCCTCGATGAGCCAAGCGTCGGCCTCGATCCGCAAACCCGCCTGCTGCTCTGGGAGATCATCCGCGAATACAACCAGAAAGGGCGCACCATTCTGCTGACCACGCACAACATGGAGGAGGCCGATAGCTTGTGCCAGCGGCTCGCCATCATCGATCACGGTCGCATCATTGCGTCTGGCACGCCATCTGAACTCAAGGCATCCATCCCCGGCGGATACCTGCTGCGTCTGCGTTTTGGGCATCGCTCCGCGCCGCTGCTGGAGCGGCTTGGCACGCTGGCGGGTGTAACTGAAGTCCGGCCTACGGAGAATGGCGGTGCCGATCTCTATGCCAGCCGCGGTGGTCCGCTGATTCCGGAGATCGTGAATACAGCGGCCGCCATGGGCGTGGAATTGTCTGACGTTCATATCTCCGAGCCCAGCCTCGAAAACCTGTTTCTTCATCACACCGGCAGGAGCCTGCGCGAATGAACCGCAAAACATTCCTGGCATTACTGGCGCGCGACGCGCATGTTGCGCGGCGCAATCTGGGTCCGCTCATCCTGCAAACTTTTTTGCAGCCGCTACTGTTTGTTTTTATCTTCGGACGCGTGATGGTGGGCAGCGGTTATATGCCCGCAGCTTACAAGAGCTTGCTGCTTCCCGGCATCATGGCTATGAGCATGGTGTTCACAGGGGTTTGGGCGGTTGCGATGCCTCTGATTGCGGAATTCCAATTCACGCGCGAGATTGAAGACCGCCTGCTTGCGCCGATCGACGTCTCCTGGGTTGCCATAGAAAAAGTCATTGCTGGATTGATTCAGGCCATGGTGGCTGGCTTGACGGTGATTCCCCTGGCCTGGATCATTCTGCGCCCCGGCCTTGAATTGCACATTGGGAACCCGCTGCTATTCGCGGGCATTACCTTTTTAGTCGCCGGGTTCTCCGCCTGCGGAGGCCTTGCCCTTGGATGCAGCGTGGATCAGCAGCATATCGGCCTGATGTTCAGCATGGTGATGACGCCCATGATATTTTTCGGCTGTACTTACTATCCCTGGAGCGCGCTTAGTAAGTTTCCCATCCTCGCAAAGTTAGTGCTGATTAACCCGCTCGTCTATGCGAGCGAGGGTCTGCGAGCCACGCTGGTGCCGCAGTTTCCGCATCTGTGGCTGCCGCTAGTTCTGGTGGCCCTGACGGGCTTCGATATCTTGTTGTTAGTTGTCGGCCTGCGGCAATTCCGGCATAAGGCGGTGAGTTAGCCTACTTCGTCGCCGTAAACTCGGTCCAAGGATGTGCATTCATATCCCGCAGCAGCCCTTGCTCCCAGCTAAATTCTGGATGCTCGCGCAGATGCTCTTCCGCCTTGAAGTCCTTCCCGCAGGCATGACCGGCTGCTGCCGTGAACGACATGTGAGCCACCATCGTGGCATCGGCCGCCTTGTTTTGCACCGCTCCGGCATTTCCGTACGGAGGCATCCACGGTAGCGATCCGCGCGGCGATAAGTCGATATGTCCATCCAGCGTGCGCTCGTCGGGCTCTTCCTTCTTCGAGTAAGTGTCGTAGTGATCGGCCATGAATCGTTGCGCCGCCGCGACATCGATTTTTCCCTTGTTCTCGGCCATCAACTGTTCCCACCGCACATGGCGCGCATTGGCGCTCAGGCTCATGTCCTGTGTACCGAAATCGGTTTCTTCGCGAATGAGTTTTTCATTCACCGGAAAATTCGATCCCACAAAATATCCGTCTTTCTTCCGCTCCAGTGTTACGTTCTTGAGACCAAGTTCCAGGCTGGCAATTTCGTTATTCTTGATGTCGGCGAGCAGCCAGTTGTTGGCGTAGCCTCCGTTGTTGCCGTCTTTCATGATGCGCGCATAGTCGTCAATCGAGTTGGAGTACTGCGCCGCCTTGCGCGCCCGCACAAACTCCGGAATCCCAGCCGTGTCGTATCCAGAGAAATGGCCGATCGTCGTCTCCGTGATTACGATCCCCGCCGAATTCACCACGAAGTCGTCGGCGCTATGGATAACTCCCGGCAATCCGTCCATCAACATACGATTGCCCTTGGCCGGAACGATGTCGAAAATAATCGTCCAGCGCTGGCCATCCATGTAACTCGTCCAGTTATTGTGCGCTATTACTATCTTGCCGTCTTTGGTATAACTCCCGGTCGCAACAAACGCGCTGCAATGGTCGGGCGCGACGAGCGTTGCCAGGGACTTAATTCCATCCTCGTTGTCATACTGCTTGACGTAATAATCCCATTCTTCGGCAGCATTCAACGCGACCACATCCCAAATGTCGAGTTTTACGCCCTTGGCATTCGCGCCGTCTGCGATGCCCTGTAACTCTTCGCGATATTCCTGTTCGATGTGCGGCCACATCATGGTGCGCGCCGCCTCGCGAAAGAACTGCCAGTCTTTCTTGCTCGAGTGCATCTCCTCCGCGGCGACCACTTTAATCACATCTTCAATTTCGGGAGCCAGTAGATAGCCATTCTGGAAGCCGATTTCTCCGGGCTGACCTTCCAGGTGAATGTAGGTCCAGCCATTCCGTGCGGGCTGGCGAAAGCTATGCCTTAGGCGGGAATCGCCTGCGCTATCCTTTGCAGCAAGCGGTAGCACAAGCGCAGTCAGCAAGAGTACAGCCAGGAAACTACTTCGCGACATATTTCGGAACATGAACCCCCCACAGACAATGGCACGATTCTACCAGAGCATCCTTCGCAGACTTTGACGATTCGAGATTTCGAGAGATGGTACTCAGCGCCGCAACCCAAGCTGACAACGCGCTGATTGAGATAAAGCGATGCACATTGCGGGACAGACCGCCCGTGAATAAATAGTTAGATCAAATGATGCGCATCATCATCATCGGCGCCAGCAAGGGCGGAACGGTTCTGCTTGGACTTTTCAGCGAGGACCGTTCCTTTAAGATTCAGGACAGCGCCATATTCCGGCCGCAGGATAGTTTCATGAAGGGAATTCGTTGCCATTGAGCGCTTTGAGCGTCATGCCCTGGCAGCTATCTCACCGACGCCCAAGGCAGCCTTTGCCGAACGAACGCCACTGTACCCCGGTAACTTCATCCCGCGTGCCGGAGCCGATAGAATTCGAAGGCGTCGGGTTATCGACAAGTCCACTCCGCTGAAAGGGTCCGAAACCATGAAATTATTCCGTTGTTGCACCCTGCTCGTATTTGTTGTCGCGGTATGCGCAGCCCTGAGCCTAGCCGATGAACCCGGAAGACATCCGGCATATCTCCATGCCCTTACCGATCTGCGGCATGCCCGCGCCCACCTCGAAAACCCGGCCCCGACCTATCACATGAACAAAGAAGAAGAACGCGCTATCAACGAAATTGACAAAGCCATCGATGAGATTAAACGAGCGGCCATCGACGACGGCAAGAGGTTGAACGATCATCCTCCGGTCGATGCAAGAATGGATCGCGCCGGACGTTATCGCCGCGCAATGGAATTGCTGGATAAGGCGCGCAATGACATTGCGCGGGAAGAAGACGACCCCTCCACACGGGGCCTGCGGGATCGCGCTATTCATCATATTGATGAAGCGCATCGCACCGTCGATCATCTGGTTGTTCAGTCCGTCAGTTACTAGAATTCCCTTAGCCACAAATGAGGCCCGGCCCTGCCGGGCCTTTTTTACTTACAGACAACGGCTCCGGCTGCACTACTTTTCACGAACCGAGATAGTTCCCCTGCGGCTCTCTTAGTGTCCAATGCCGTAGAGGGCCATGGTCGTTTCGCCGGTTGCCATGTTGCCGCTGACCGTCATGGTGGCTCCGCGGCCACCCTTCGCCGAGGGCGTGAACGTCACCTCAATCGTGCAACTGTCCGTGGGCGCCAGCGTGCTGGGACAATTGCTAGTCTTTGAAAAGTCGCTCTCATTTGTCCCTGCAATTGCGATGTTACTCACCGCAAGATCAGTTTGTCCATTGTTAGTAAGTTGCACCGGCAATGTCGATTGACTGTTCACCGCGTGTTGGCCGAACATCAGCGGTCTCGGGCTTAGTTCGGCCACCGGATCGATCACGTTTGCCGTCAGACTCACCTGTTGCGGGCTGCCCGCGGCGTTATCGGTAATGTCCACGGTCGCAGTCAATGTGCCCACGGCATTCGCCAGAAAATCGACTGCAACGCTGCAAACCTGGCGCGGCTTTATTTGTCCCTTGCAAAAATTCACGGTCGTGTATGCCGAGGCAGCCACCAGCCGATATGCCGCGGCATTCGCCGTGCCCGGATCAACTGTTACGCTGCTGATCGTGAACGTCGATGTTCCCACATTTGTAATGGTAAACGACTTCTCGTGATAGTTGTTGTTCAGATACACCGTGCCGAAGTTGAGCGTGGATGCGGAAAACTGCAGCTGCGCTCCCGCGAAATTCGCGATGACTGCCTGCGGTCCGGTCATTGTTACCGTGGTCGCCGCGCTATTCGCGTTGGCCACATTTCCCGTCCAGTTGGAGAATGCGTAATTCGCGTTCGGCGTCGCAGTCAGGTTCACAGGTGTGCCCGCGGCGTAGTAGGTGCCCGAGGGTGGCATAACTGTGCCGCCATTCGATGGGTTAGCGGTCGTTGTCAGCAGATAACTCGTGCCGAAGCTCGCCGTATAACTGGGTACGCCCGTCGCGGCAGTAACCATATGGCTCAGTGCGCCGCCATCGGACCAGCCCGAGAACGTATCCTGCGTACCGGCCGATGGTGTCTGCGAAGAAGTAGTTGCAATTGTGTGCTGCGTGCCGACCATCCAGGTGAAGCTCTGCGGGCTGCTGTAGGTGAACCCGTCCACCGAGAACGACAGGCCAGTGGGATTGGTTCCCACGCTCACATTGACCGTGTTAGCGAAGTTCGCAGTTACGCTCTCCGCCGAGTTCATTGTGATTGTAGTTGGATTAGTCGTCGTACTCGACAGATCGGCGCTTCCACTCCAGTTCTGGAAAACGTTCGGCGCGGCAGCATTCGCCGTAAGAGTTACAATCGCCCCAGCCGCATACTGGCCGACCGGAAGTCCGGCGCTGTTAGTCGGGTTGGCGGAAACGGTTCCCGCGTTGGACGGGTTCGCCGCAGTCGTTAGCGTAAATACCTGGACCACGTTGTTAACGGTATCCGACGCAGTTACCGCATTAGTCGAATTCGTATGGCTCAGATCCCCGCCGCCCCACGCGCCGGCATTGTTTGTCACCGTTGCCGGTGAATTCGATGGAATGTTCACAATAATCTGGATATTCGGGAAGGCACTGCCGCCGGCCACGCTCTGTGTCGAGGTGCATGTTATTGTAGCCGTTCCCGAACATGACCATCCCGTGGTGCTTCCGAAATTTGCTACCGTGTAGTTCGTGGGCAGCATGTCTTGCATCGTTACAGTTCCGTTGGTTGTGCTCCCGGTGGCCGTGTTACTCACTTGAACATCCCACTCGGCCGTCTGCCCCTGATCGAAAGTCCCGGTGTGAGACTTGGATATGGCAAGCGCCGGGGCAGGAGTGATCGTAGTCTGATCGTTCGCCGTGACGGTTCCGGCGGACCCGCCGCCCGAAACGCTGACCGAGTTAGTCAGGCTGGAAGGCGCCGAGTTGCTTACATTTGCCGTAACCGTGATGGTGTCATAACTATTCTCTTGCGCCAAAGCATCGCTGCGCGTGCAGCTTGATGCGGAGCAGCTCCAGTTATTTCCGCTCATGCTGGTGATAGTCAATCCAGGTGGCGGATTTTCGGTAACCGTAACTGTTCCACCCGTCGAGCCCGGACCATTGTTACTGACCACGACCAAGTACTCCGCCCCGGTTTGCCCCTGCGCGAAACTCCCAGTGTGCGATTTAGTGATCGCCAACACGGGAGGAGTTTCCGTCAGATTGACGCACCAACTGCTCATACTGCTGTTCGCCGACTGGCTAATCTGGTTGAGATACAGACTCCACGTCCCGTTCGGATTCTGGTTTTGGTAAGTGCTTTCGAACGTGGTGCTGCCGACTGGGGCTGCATACTGGTACGAAGGACTAGGCGGCGTATAGAAGCCGTCGGAGCTGGCAAAGAACGTGTCGTTTCCCTTGCCGCTGGTGGGCTTAAACGAGCCTGATGTCAGGGCAGATCCTGCGGATCCGGTGGATAAAAGCGAATTTGCGCTGTCATCCAGGGTAATGTTTACCCCCGATGACATGGGGTAAGATCCGCCCACATCGGAGAAGAAATCCAAACTGTTGGCCGTCGTGTTCAAGGGACCTACAAGCAGAGAAGTCAGGTAATACGGCGTTGAAAGCTGAACGCCATTTAGCGTAACGGTCACGTGATCGATTGTTCCCGGCGCGTTAGCCACAAAGATATTCGATGGATTGGGGCTGGCTTGGCCTTCGTCGGTTGGATTGCTGGCGCTGGGAATGGTAATCGTGCCCGGATTGCAATAGGAATAGACGCCTTGGTTGATGCTGCTGGTGGTCGCGCTGTCAACGCGCTGAATCTTACTGCCGAAGCTGAGCGCGTAAGTCTGGGTGGGGTCATTATAAGTCGCCACAATCTTATGGTCGCCCTCGGGAAGGCTGCTGGTGGTGAATTGGGCCTGGCCGCTGCTATTCAAGGGGACCGGGCTGGTCGGACCTCCCGCTACGTTTTGTCCATTTTCCGTGAAGGTCACCGCGCCCACGCTGTTTACCGGATTCCCTCCGCTTTTTACGGTCGCAGTCACGGTGACGCCCCCGCCGGTAAGAGCGGGATTCGGTGTTGAGGTTACAGCCGTGGTTGTGGCCGCGCCCGCCGCCTGAGTAATGGTGAGGCACCACCCGCCGGTGATCGATCCGGAACCAGTAGAACCGTCGTCGTCATAGGCAAACAGCGACCACGCCCCATTGGCCGTTGCTCCGTTGAAGCTGGATTCAAATGTGCCGGCGCCGGACCCTCCCGCGGGAGCCGCAACATTGAAGCTGGATGGAACCTGTGGTGCCGGCAGGGGGGGCTGCGGAGTAAACACGTCGCCGGTGGTATAGACCGTAGGCTGATAGGTACCGGGCGAGATGGCGGTCTCTTCCGGCGCTTGCGTGCCGCTGTCGGTAAATGTATAGGTTCCGGTCGAAGCATCGGTGCTGGCAGAGAAAAATTCCAAAGCCTGATCGTTGGGCGAAACCAGTAGTAAGTGAACGGCGTCGGCGCTTTCGTTCCAGGAGAAGCCATTCAGTGCGAGAGAAACCGTTGCAACCGCATTGCTGACCCCGGTCACGTTGATCACCGACGGATACGGCGAAGTGTTGTCTTGGCCCGGCATAGTAATGCTGCCGACGTTACAGAACGAGCCGGTCGTGGGTGTTTCCACGAATTGGTTGAAAATACTGCTATCGCTGCCATTAAAGCTGCCGGTACCGCTGTAGTCGGCGGTGAGCGCATGGTTGCCCTGGGTGGTGAACGTCGTGAGGCAGGTGGCGGATCCATTGGAAACGGTTTGGTTGCCGCCCGCACAGGAAATGCTGTTGCCTCCATCCTTGAACGTAACCGTGCCGCCACTCACCGTTGAGTTGCCGGTCACCGTCGCAGTCAGCGTCACGGCGCTATTTGTTCCCGAGGTGAATGACGGGTTGAAGCTCGCGCTTAGCGAGGTGGAGGTGGAGGTCGCGGCGGCATTGAGCGTAAAAGTCAAGCTCCAACCGCTGATCGATATATCGTCTTCGTTGGCGTACTCGCCGCCGAGGTCGACCAGGTACAAACTCCAGGTGCCGTTCGGATTGAGACCGCCGCTGGCAAACGCGCCCGTCAGCGTGGCCGAGCCGAACGGTGCGGCCGCTGTTTCAGAATTGAGTGTTCCCGGCCCCGGCGACGGATAAGTATCGTAGTTGTTGCCGAATGGACAAGAGGTGGGCGCGAAGGTGCCTTCATTGTAGCCTCCCGATTCGTCGGGGTGAGGCCATCCTGCGCCGTTATTGTTAGTGCAGGGGGAATCTCCGGAGTAGGGCATGACCGTGCCGCCATCCTGGATAGTGAGTGTGACGCCTCCGCTTCCCCAATCCTCGGGACTGTTAGCGGTGCAGTTGCCAGCGAGCCCCATAAGTTCCATGTACGAGCCATTTGGAGCCTTCAGCAATACTCCCAAGTCCGCGGTACCGCATCCAAGGCCGGCAGCGTCCGAGGTCAACCCATGCAGTTGGACGCTGATGCCGCCGACGGTGCCACTTAGTCCGCTGACGGTAAGCGTGGACGGATAGACACTAGCCGGCACCCAGGTGCCGACACCGGTGCCATAGGGCCCGGCAGGTATCGACACGCTTTGCGTGACCGTGCAAGTGTATGGGCCGGATCCCGAACACTGCGCGCTGCTTCGGGTGGCTGCAAAAAGAAAAAACGAGAAAAGCACTACAAGCAGGCAGGGTCGTTGGCAGGCAGACATGGAAACTCCAGTGGCGCAAAGATTTCGGTCCCACGTTACATGCGCGCTGAGTTGTAACTCGGCTGCGGCATTGGTTTCAGCGAAAAATGTTTACGGGTCCTGGAAGGAGGAATTGCGATCAATAACCCGACTTGGCGCTAGTTTGGTCCGGAACCGGGGCAATTGTCAAATCAAAACTCACCCTGAATGGAAGTCACTGACCCTGCTATCTCAAGTTGTTACGAAATCCGAACAGGAAATGTAACATACCGGCATTCATGGTTACCCAGTGTATTTCTTGATTGCTTTTCAAAGGGCGAGGGACTATGAGCGGCGCTTATGCGGTGATAAGTGCGGCATTTTCGGATGGAATCCATTCCATATAGAACTGCATCGGATCTTCGCTGCCAATGCGAAATCCGAGTCGCTGATGAAATCGTAACGATCCCGGATTGAAACGAAACACCGTTGAACGCACAGGCTTACCTGCGCGCCGGGCTTCAGCCTGTAACTGCCTGATCAAAACAGTGCCAATACCCGAATTCCGAGCCTGTGGCTGCAAGGCGATATCCACCAGATGGAATTCCTGTGCGCTCTCCGCAATCCAGAGTCTGCCGACGGGCCGGCCATTTTGCAGGACGATGACGTAATCCGATCCAGGAAACTGGGCGCGATAAGCATTGTTTTGTGCGGTGAATTGCATAAGGATCAGGTGTTGTTTTTGTTCCGCAGGCAGGGCCAGCATGGCGAACTCCGGCGCACGGACCTCCCAATAAAGGTGAAAAAGAAAATCCTGGTCCTCTGGAACAGCGCGCCGCACCGTGATCACGGAATCGGCAACCGCCTTCATCATGAGTAGGTTCGCCATGCGTCGTTCGTCATACATTGTTCATTACTTTTTCATACCTTATTCGTCATACGTCACACAGTCGTTAATCATACCTCGAATAACAATTGCGCCAGCGCTGTAACTGGCGCTTTGCAACTAATGTTTAACTGCGTGGCGGGAAAATGCCCTGCAACGCGATAATCCAGTTCAAAGCAAGAAAGGGCATCATATTATTGTGGGGTAACCCATTCCCGTATGGCTGAATGGAATTGGACTGCATTTGAACCAGCGGATTCGTGGTGGTGGTGTAAAGCTGCGTATTGTCGCTGGGTTTCGCTAGAGCGCAGTTGGTGGGACTTGCCGACGTCGCGTTTGCGTCCGCTCCTTGCGCTTGGTGAGTGTGCCCTGGAACTTGCTGCGCCGAAAGTGTAACGGTCGGAGTGCCGCCGGTGCTCCCTATTACATAGTTGCTAAAACCCGGTGCCTGCCCCTGGCCGACCGCCAGGCGGCCTGTAAGATTAGGCAAGCCGAACGTGCTTTTCCCATCGCCGCCATAAATAGTCCCCAGGAGCGAGAACAAAGCCGTGTTTGAGGAAATGGGTAACTGTTGCCCCTGACAGAAAGCATAGCCGCGCGGCGCGAAGGTATACGGTACCAGCATGAGCGAACCCAGAAATACCTGCATATTTCGTTCTCCCTCTTTCGGCTAGTTTGGTGACGGAAAAATGCCCGACGTGGCGATGCACCAGTTCATCGCCAAAAACGGGGTCCGATTCTCATGCCCCTGGTTGCCGCCATATGGGAGCAGCGTGGAACCTGTGAGCGGGTTGTTCGTCGATGGAAATGCCTGAGCGTATATGGCCGGATTGGAGGCTCCCAAAAGACAGTTGGTAATTTTCGGCGGCGTAGGCTGCGCCCCGCTCGTCGTCGCCATAAGCAGGTGGGTGTGCGGCGGAACCTCTTGTCCGTTCAGCTGATGGAACTCCTCGCCGCCGCGGGTGCCGAGCGGATACGGCGGGCTCGTCTCAATCGGAGTTCGGCCGCGCAGATCCGGCAGCCCGAAATTTACTCTCCCATCTCCGCCGAAAGTCGTTCCAAGCAGCGAAAATAAAGCCTGGTTCTGACTAATCAGCAGCAACTGCCCCTGGCAGGGAACCCAATTCTTCGGAATTACGTTCCAGGGAAACAACGCCAGTTGGCCCAGAAATTGTTCCATAGCAAAATCTCCTCTCCATGTACGCAGCGACAACGCCGGTTCTGCATCTGGCCCACAATTTCTACGACGGGCTTGGGTATATCCCGAACAACGAAATGATCCAGTTGAGTGTTTGATAGGGTTGAAGATTGGGGTGCGCGGCGCTAATACCGGGGCTCATCGATACCATGGCCCCATTCAACGCCACCGTCGCAGCAGTGTTGGCGTAAATGCTGCGTCCCCCTGCGAGCGTGGTACTGGATGGATTGGAGGTGTTGGCTCCGCTCGCGATGCCATCCACCTGGTGATTGTGCGAAGGATAAGTCTGGCCGAGAATCGCAACATTCTCCACTCCGCCTGACTGGCCGAGTATGTAGTTCCCCCCTCCTTGTAACTGGCCCATGCCGATTGGTGTGTGCCCGCGGAGGTCGGGCAATCCAAACGTAGAAGTTCCGTCGCCACCGTAAGTGGTGCCGATCAGGCTGTATAGGAGGTCGTAACTAGAAATAGAAAGAAGCGAACCGTCGCAAAAGGCCCATCCTTGGGGCGCAAAGTTAAACCCCGCCAGAATTATCTGGCCAACATAAACCTGCATCGTCAGACCTCTCTTTCTTACTTACCCTATTGATCTGCGAGCTTTCGCTTAACTGCAATGGGCGAGCACGATAACACGGGCGACCATCTCGTCAAGAGAAATATTTAGTAATTTCCGAAAACGGAAACTCCGCGCGCCGCACGATACGAACTTGTGCTAGGCTACGTTGCTCAATTTGCATAGTAACAATCTGAATATGGGTTATATTCTGCACCGCACATTCTGTTCGACTCCCGGAGAGTTGGAACTGGAGCGGCAAGCTTTTCATGAAGTGGTCGGCCAGGTTAACGAGGCCGAAGGAATGTCCATAGGGCACCTCTTTGTCCCAGTGTCTATTGTGCCCAACATGGTGAACAAACTCGCCTTCCAGCCCATTATTGAAGCGAACGTTCAAACCTGCGAGTTTTTTGTCCAGGTGCTGAGGGATACATGGGGTCCTCTGGAGAGGAACTTTGAGTGTGATTACAATGTGGCTCGTCGCCAGCAGAGTGAGCCAGACTCTCCGGTGGTGGGCGTTGCAGTGTTTTTCAAGACAGGGGAGGGGTTCCCGGTCGATCCCAGGATTATGCAATTGAGATCTTCCCTGGAACGGCAACTCGATCGTGGCGTCTATCAGTATGTGTTCGACAGCCTCGATGACTTCAAACAAAAGCTGCGGGAGCAGCTTTCATCATGGGCACGTATGTTCGAGAATCAGAGTCTCGGCGCGGCGAGCGGAGACGGTGAAGCGCCGCTTCTGAAGCCTGAAGCGCGTGATGGGAAGATCTGATCGACAATACAATTGTTAAGGAATGCCACGGCAATGTCTTAAGCCGGGCCCTGGCCTTTTATGGAGCAGGACGTGCAAAATTTTTCGTCTTGACTTCCAACCCCGTAGCGTCAACAATACGCCTCGCAGTTTTGCGCGCTCCTGTGCTTGCGATGCAGGGCAAGGCTGTGGACTTCGGCAAGACCGCGCAGCCTGCGCGAAATCCCAAGAAAGTTCAAAACCTTCGGAGGGTATGTGAAAAAAACGAGTTTGTTTGCAGTCCTTATGCTGATTGTCGTAATCGGAGCTGGAACGGCCAGCTTCGCTACCTGCACCGCTACCAGCCTTACCACCGCGCCGGGAATATGGGGCATTGAAGCCTACGGCCACAATGCCAGTCCGGACTCGGATAACATTCTTATGCAGGTCACCTTTGTTTCGGGCGGCACTTTCTCAGGAACGGAGTGGCAGAGCGTTGCTGGCGCTCTCACCAGCTTTTCGGTTTCAGGCACGTGGGCGATGGGTTCGCCAGCATCCGACTGCCAGGGCACGATAACCGTGACGTCGCCTTCGACGCAGACCTTCAACTTCGCCCTCAATAACACCAACAAGGGGGGGACGCTGGCGCAAATCGACTCGGGTTATACCATGGCCGGTTTCATGGTCGCGCAGGGAAGTATAGCGGCCGGCTGCACGACTGCCCTTTTCAAGAATAAACTGTTCTCCCTTTATTCGGATGGATCGATTCCGTCAGTCGGAGGCTTAGTAACCGCCACGGGCGAAATCAAGTTCGGCACGACCGGAGCGACGTTTGCTTCGGCCCCGACTGTAACCCTTGACCTGGGAGGGGCTGGGAATTTCGTTGTGCCAGCTACGGGAACCTCTTCCATCAGCTCCAATTGCACGGGTAGCGGAGTCCTTACCGTTTCATCTCTGGGACAGTCATTCGATGTGGATACCGTGGTCGTGGACGGAGGCAAAGAAGCTCTGTGGATTGTGACCAACTCCGGTGACAACGTCTCGGGATATTTTCTTCAGTAAGTCTGGTAATGGCGGAAGGCCGAGCCTTCCGCCTGCATAAACCCGCGCAGTGGGATGGCGGCCGCACGATTGACTTGCCACGTCGCCGCTCACTGCGCGACTTTTAGTTGCCGTTGAATTGAGGGAGCGCGGGTGCGACAACAAACAAAACCGCGCCGATAGAAACGCACGTCTTGAGGTTCCTCTACAAGACAGCCTTTAACTTGCTACAAAATGTCGTGTAACCTCGGGTCGGCGCGAGGGCGAGTTTGTGTTCCAGGCCTTTGCGTCTCGCTGAGAGTCACGCTGTTTTTTGCCGAGAAACATCTGACTAACTTTCATTCAATGGGCGCAATTCAGGAAGACAAAGCAAAGTAACGCGACATCTGGAAATCACTATTCATTTGGTGTATTGGCACTCCTAAACAGTGAATGAGACGTGGATGCTCCTCAATTTCTGGGGCGGTTATCTGTCGCCGTTGATCGCTACTGAGTCGATGGCTACTGGAGAGAGTTTGAATGTTAAAGAGAGATGCGAAGGCGTGGATGGATTTAGGCGTCTTGGGGCTTGGATGCCTGCTGCTACTACTGGGAATGTCGAGCGCGGCATATGCTCAAGGCGCGGGCACAGCCTCCAGCATAAAAGGAGTTGTCACGGACGCTTCGGGCGGTGTCTTGCCAAAGGCGAGTGTCGTCGCGGAGGAGGCGGAGAAAGGTATCCGGCGCAGTGCGGTAACCGACAGCGGCGGCGCGTACTTACTAACAGGATTGCCCCCGGGCACTTATAATGTCAGCGTTGATCTTCCCGGTTTTGGGTCCGAGATACAGCAAGGCTTAGTGGTGACGATTGGACAGACGGCGATTCTGGATTTCCGTCTTAAGGTCGCGTCGGTAAAACAAACTGTTGAAGTGTCGGCCGAGATTCCTACCGTAGATACAGAGAAATCAAGCCAGTCGAACACCTTGACGGAGGTCTATATACAGGACCTGCCGATTGACCGCCGCGATTACCTGACCTTCTCATTGCTGGCGCCGGGCGTTTCCAACTCCACCCGACTAGCCGATGACACGGATTATCGTGTGAAGCAGTTCAGCAGCAGCGGACTTTCGTTCTATGGCAGCAACGGGCGCGGCAACAGCGTGACGGTCGACGGCGGCGAAGCCAACGACGATGAAGGCGGCGTGCGCCTTACCCTGGGCCAGGATGCGGTGCAGGAATTTCAGATCAACCGCAGCAATTATGGCGCGGACATGGGAGGAGCGAGCGGCGCTACGATCAACATTGTGTCGAAGTCGGGCACCGATGTCCTGCATGGCAGCGCCTTCGGTTTTTTCCGTGATAGCGCTCTGGATGCGCGCGATCCCTTTGCCTTCAGTTCGGCGTTGAAGCCAGATCCGACGTTTTCCAATTTCAACACTACTTCGGTCGGCGATCCCATCAAGAATTCGCTCAGTCGTCAGCAGTTTGGCGGCGCTGTCGGGTTACCGATAACGAAGAACAAGACCTTCTTGTTCACCTCTTTTGAAGGGCTGCGGCAGAATTCGCAGAACTCCGTCCCCCTGCTGACAGATAGCTCGATCTTCGCGGGACCTACCATAGCGGGCACTAATAGTTTTGCGACGAGCGATCCAAGATATGGTCAGCAGCAAGTTATTCAGCAGCTTTACAACCTTGGGACCAGCACGACGGTGCCCTGTATCAACAATCCCGACGGGTCTGAGGGGCCTCCGATTCCGGCGTTTTCATGCGCCCAGTTACTCCAGGACTACCTGGCGGTCAACCCTAACGCTGGTTTTCTTTCGAAGCAAAACCAGTTGGTCGAAGGCTTTATCGTAAACCAGCTTGAGAATAACGGTGGAGTATTTGCATATGACTCGCGAGAGTACCTGGCGTCGGGTCGTGTCGACCACCGTATTAGTGACAATGATCAAGTATTTCTGCGCTACAACTACGGACATGACCTCGAGGAATCTCCCGACGTACAGTCCTTGACAGGTTACTCGCGAGGTAGTTCCGTGCACGCATATAACCACACCTTACTGGCCTCGTGGTTCCACTTATTCAGTGCGAAGACTGAAAATGAAGTCCGGGCGCAGGGTAGTTACAATCACGTGAACGTGGTTCCAAACGAGGCCGCCGAGGTGGGACTGGATATTTTTGGCGTGGCAAATCTGGGAACGAACATTTTTTTGCCAAACTACGAGATGCTGCGACGCTATGAGTTTGCCGACAATCTTACCCTCACCAGGGGACACCACACGATGAGACTCGGTGGAGAAGAGCTGATCCGGGGGGATCACACTCAGACCGACGTTTTTATGCCGGGCCGTTTTGAAGTCGGCCCGATCACGGGCGGTGTGTTATCTCCGTGCTTCTACCCCACTTTTTCCGGTCTTAACGCCTGCGAACTCAACACGCCCGGCGCCAATCTGAGCTCGCTGCAAGCGTTCTCGTTGGCGTACCCTACTATTTTTGAAGACGGATTCGGAACACCCACCTACTCGCGAGCCAGACCGTTCACCGCTGCATATTGGCAAGATACATGGGCTCTTAAGTCAAACTTTACTCTTACTTATGGCATCCGCTATGAACTGGACACGCAATACCTTCCTTTGCGCACGCCCTGGCACAATTTTGCTCCCAGGGTTTCGTTCGCTTGGGATCCGTTCAACGATCACAAGACCGTGATCCGCGGTGGATACGGGATATTCTATGGACAAATTTACGACTCCATTCCGGGTGTAGATCTGGCGCTGGGAGTTCTGAACAAGAATCACACTGCGGTCGAAAATACTTTGCCCTATGCGAGCGCTTATCCAGGTAGCCAGGTCAATAACCTGCTTGCGACATGCGGCGTAGAGCTGCCAAATAAAGGTACGGTGGGGGGTACCAGTACTCCCACCAGCCCTTGCAGCCGGCAAATCGGTATCTATATCGATCCGATTAATGAGGCAACCCTTCTGGGCCCCTACGCTCCCGCGAACTCCAACGCCCAGTTTGTCTTCGAGAATCTGTTTGCTCAAGGGAATCCCGGATTTAGCGGGGGAGTGAATAATGGGGGAGTCATCGGCTGCACAACGCCGCAACCGGGGAACTATGGTTGTATCACTCCGGCCGCCCTCACTGCGGCGTCCAATGGTCTTTTCGTCCCCACTAATAGCGGACAGGTTCCTGGTTTGAGTGTGTTATTCAGTAACCAGGTTAATTATCAAAGCCCTTACTCACAACAAGCTGAGCTAGGCATTGAGCGACAGCTCGGGCCTGGTTTCTCGGTTGCCGTGAGCTATATCTACTCCCACACGGTTCATCTGCCGGTGGCGATTGACACCAACCTGAAGGATCCGGGTTTTGTGACGGCAACCCTGGCAAACGGAAAGACGGTATCCTATCGGGATTGGAATGCCAAGTACACAGTGAATGGCGTATTGACGGCGCCTTTCGACCCTCTTTTCCAATCCACCCCCGCATGTGGTGTACCTGTACAGGGCCCTTTCAACTGCTTCTACAGCCCGTTCGTCGTCCAAAACAATCAATACACTTCGGCGGGGTCCGCCCTTTATCAAGGGGGTATCGTCGAAGTCAAGAAGCAATTCAGTAAGACCACTGCGATCATGGCAAACTACACCTATAGCAAGGCCATCGATACAACTACGGATTTCAATAGCGACTACGGACCGCAGGACAATTTGAACCTGAGTTTGGATCGCGCCGCGTCGAATTTCGATCAGCGGCATAAAGTGGTAATCGCAGGCATCCTCGACAGCCCATGGCGAGGCTTTCTGTCCGGCTTCCAACTGGCGCCCATTTTCAATTACAACAGCGGGCATCCTTTTAATTTGCTGAGCGGGGAGCCCACCAATGGCGACAATCATCCTACTGACGGGCGCCCGATTGGGGCGCCACGCAATTCGGGCCTTGGTCCGAATTATGCAGATCTCGATGCGCGCATAAGCTGGCATCACAAGGTGGGCGAAGGAAAGAGCCTGTCATTCACCGCGGAAGGATTCAATATCCTAAACCGGACGAACTACGGCAGCGTGAACAATCAGGTTGGCCCGCTGTTTGCGATCAGCCCCGCGCTTGGCGGGTCGGGGGCGACGAGCTTTAACGTTCATGGCATCGCGCCAGGGGCGAAGTTAAACGGAGGTACGGTTAGTTCGAGCACGCCCCTCGCCTTCACCTCCGACTTTCCGAAACGCGAGATTCAGCTTGGGCTACGCCTGACCTTCTAAAATAACGTCGTGCTTCTTACGGAGTTATCGAATAGAGGACGCCTTGTGAGTTAGCTCCTCCCCCAGACGTTGTTTCGTAGAGAACCCCGTCGCGAAAAATTAAGCCCGAATAGGGAGCTGTCCGTCCCATCAAAGTCCAAGAGTACTTGTTCTGTGTAAGTGCTGGAGTTATTTACAACTCATAAACAGTTCCATCACCATTCGCGCCGCCCGCTGAAGTAGTGCCGAAGATGTCGTTTTTGGAATCGACCGTAACCCCGGCAAAGCTTTGCTGGCGTCATTCCCACCGCTGAAGGCGTACAGGAGTATGTCCAGTCTACGGACGCGTCGGCGAAGGCTCGTAGAGCCTATCGTCCAAATCAATAAGCTACAGCGAATCTGGTATATTCTTTCGCCGGACTCCCAAATAAACTAGGGACTTTCGTGGGCCGGGAGTTACATCCCAAAATACGAGTGTGCGCCATCCGACGACAGGACAAATCGTCGTGTGCCGTAATCCTACAGGAGTAAAACAGATGAGCAAGGGAGTGCAAACTTCAAAGTCCGTCGGTTTGACTGAAGTTCTGGCAAAACAGGAAGCGTCTATTTTGGAGCAGTGGATAAGAGAGATGAGCGTCGTTACACGGCGAGCCGATCTCATCAAAGATTCCGATTTGCGGGGGCACTGCTTGCGCTTTCTCCAACTGCTGCGGCAGGGGGCGGAATCGGAAGGCTTCGGCCTGGAAACGGAAGCGTGGCAACCGTTGCGCGAACAACTGGCAGAACTGTCGAGAAGCCGCGCGCACCAAGGCTTTACGCCGACGGAGACGGCTACGTTCGTGCTCTCGGTGAAAAAACCTTTGTTCGATCAATTGCGCGACCGCATGGGTGCGGACGCAAATGCTCTGGCATCGGAACTGTGGGCGACAACGGAGCTGATCGATTCCCTGGCGCTGTATACGACCGAGGTTTTTCTAAAGACACGCGAGGATGTAATCCGCCATCAGCAAGAGGAAATGCTGGAGCTGTCAACACCCGTAGTGAAGCTCTGGGACGGAATTCTGGCGCTGCCTATAATCGGGACTCTCGACAGCGCGCGGACACAGGTTGTGATGGAAACGCTACTCGAAAACATCGTCAAGACGAATTCACGGGTCGCGATCATCGACATCACGGGTGTGCCCACGGTGGACACAATAGTCGCCCAACACCTCCTTAAGACGGTAACCGCCGCCCGGTTGATGGGCGCAGACTGCATTATCAGTGGCGTCCGACCGCAGATCGCGCAAACCATCGTGCATCTTGGAATCAACCTGTTGGACGTAACCACCAAGGCGACTTTGTCGGATGCGTTCGCCCTGGCATTGCAGCGAACGGGGTTAGCTCTGGAACAATCGCTTCGGAAAGCATAGGAGATTTGTGGAAAAAATACCGATACTGCGGATGGGCGAATTTCTGCTCGTGACCATCCAAGTGGACATGCACGACCGCCTGGCGATGACGCTCCAGGAGGACCTGACCGCTCAAATCAGCGAAACGGCTGCACGTGGCGTTCTGATCGATATTTCCAGCCTTGAGATTGTCGACTCTTTCATTGGCAGGATGCTGGGCAATATTGCAGCCATGTCGCGAATACTGGATGCGCAGACAGTCGTAGTGGGGATGCAGCCGGCGGTTGCGATCACATTAGTTGAGCTGGGAATGTCCCTTCCGGGCGTGCGCACCGCGTTAAACGTCGATGCTGGCATGGAATTGCTGAAGGAATCGCTGAACGGTCATCGGACAAAAAAATATGTCAGTCGTCCATAGTGAGGCGATTCCAGTGGTGTCGGAGCCCGACATGGTCGTGGTGCGGCGGCGTGTGCGAGAGGTTGCCAGTCAGGTCGGACTTTCGCTGGTGGACCAGACCAAACTGGTTACCGCGGCAAGTGAACTGGCTCGAAACACGCTGATCTATGGTGGCGGCGGGAGCATGCAACTGGAATCCTTGAACGGGCCGCGCGTAGGGGTGCGTCTAACGTTTACCGATCAAGGCCCTGGAATTCCGGATATTGCCTTGGCATTGCGGGACGGATATACAACCGGGACGGGACTTGGACTTGGGCTGAGCGGATCGAAGCGTCTGGTGAATGAGTTTGAAATTGAATCCAAGGTTGGTGAGGGTACGAGGGTTGCGGTCACACGCTGGAAATAGGGTGGTAAACGAATGATTATCCAAGTGACCGACTCTACTCATGCGGGCCAGGCACGCCGCCTGGCGGCGCATCTCGCCGACGAGGCGAAGCTGGGTCAAACCGAAGGCGGCTCGCTCGCAATTGTCGTGACGGAAATGGCCACGAATCTGGTAAAACACGCTGGCACCGGCACGATGGTAGTCGAAGCGGTCACCTCGAATGGGAGCTCGGGAGTCCGCGTACTGGCATTGGACAAGGGGCCGGGAATACGCGATCTGGGTAGCGCACTGCGCGATGGGTATTCCACGGCGGGCACAGCGGGAAATGGCCTGGGGGCAATGAAGCGGCTGTCGCACGACTTCGACATCTATACCGCTCCGGGCCTGGGAACGGCGGTGCTGTCGGAGTTCTGGGCTGGAAGAAAGATATCTCAACATTTTTCTCCGATTGATGTGGGAGTAGTTTCAGTTCCGATTAAAGGAGAAGAGGTCTGCGGAGATGGATGGGGGGCGAAGAAAACCGCGGACGCAGTAATGTTCATGGTTGTTGACGGACTGGGACATGGGATTCTGGCGGCAGAACCTGCGCGGGAGGCGGAACGGATTTTTGCCACCGCGAGCGGCGATTCGCCGGGTCCAATTTTGCAAGACTCGCATGATTCGCTGAAGAAGACGCGGGGCGCTGCCATGGCCATTGCGTCGCTTAATCTCGAAAAACGGCTTATATCGTTCGCTGGCGTTGGGAACATCGGCGCATCGATCGTCCACGCCGCTGGCAGCCGTGGCATGGCGTCGCACAATGGGACGATCGGGCACCATATGAACAGGATTCAAGAATTCAGCTTTCCCTGGGATTCCAACAGCATCCTGATCATGCACTCCGACGGCCTCAAGTCCGCATGGGATCTGAAGCAGTATCCGGGAATATGGAGTAAACATCCGGCGTTGATTGCGGGGATGCTCTATCGTGACTTCTCGCGCGAGCGGGACGATGTAACGGTTTTGATCGCCAAGAACCGCTCCGAGGCGGGTGAGTGATGAAGCTGAAGCTCCTTAACATGGAGATCAGATACGAGCATGATGTAGTGTTGGCTCGCCAGCGCGCCCGCGCCATTGCCGCTGCGTTGAAATTCGACGGTCAAGCTCAAACGCGTATTGCCACGGCCGTTTCCGAAGTTGTGCGCAACGCGTTTCAGTATGCGGGGGGCGGGTCGGTTGAGTTTGAGATTGACAATGGCACAGAGAAAATGATGTTGATCTCGATTCGCGATAAAGGTCCGGGGATCGCGAATTTAGAGGAGATTCTGGGCGGCAGGTATGTCTCCAGGACGGGCATGGGACTGGGAATGATCGGCGCCAAGCGGCTGCTGGATCGTTTCGAAGTGGAAACGAAGAAAGGGGCTGGAACGACTGTGATTCTGGGGAAGCTCATCCCCATGAAATTCACGCGTTTGAGCGATAGCGAACTGAATACTCTGCTTGCGGGCATTGAACGGAAGCCTTCAGAAAACCCATACGAAGAGTTGCAGCAACAGAACAAGGAATTGATGCGAACGCTCGATGAGTTGCGGGCGCGTCAGGCGGAATTAGCCCAACTGAATCGCGAACTGGATGAGACCAATCGAGGCGTGGTCGCGCTGTATGCGGAGTTGAACGACAAAGCCGATTTTCTGCAGCGGGCTTCCGAGTTAAAGAGCCACTTCCTCTCGAACATGAGCCATGAATTTCGCACGCCGCTGAATTCCATCCTTGCACTGAGCCAGATCCTTATTGATCGAATGGATGGGGAATTGACGGCGGATCAGGAGAAACAGGTCACATTCATTCGGCGCTCGGCACAGGACCTGACTGACCTGGTCAACGACCTTCTCGATCTGGCAAAGGTTGAAGCGGGCAAGGTTACAATTCGCCCAACCGCATTTTCCGTGGAAAGTATTTTTGCCGCTTTGCGAGGCATGTTGCGGCCGCTGCTGGCGCAGAACTCATCGGTATCTCTGGTTTTCGAAGATATCGGCAGTCTGCCTGAGTTGTACACGGACGAAGCTAAAGTTTCGCAGGTGTTGAGAAACTTTATCTCCAACGCGCTGAAGTTTACTGAGCGAGGAGAAGTCAGAGTGTCCGCCCGGATGGGCCACGACGACAACCTCGTATTCTCTGTGGCGGATACGGGAATTGGAATTGCGCAAGGGGATCAGGAAAGAATTTTTCAGGAATGGGAGCAGGTTGAGGGCAAGATTCAGAAGACCGCCAAGGGCACGGGCTTGGGACTTCCACTATCAAAAAAGCTGGCGCAATTGCTGGGAGGCGACGTTTACGTGAAGAGCGAGCCTGGCATAGGCTCAACATTTTTTGCGGCAATTCCGGTTCGCTACGGGGGAGCCACGGAAGCGGTGTATGTCCCAGACGTAAAGCGTGAGTTGGACGCCTCAAAATTGCCCGTGCTGGTGGTGGAAGATAATCGCGAGGCTTTGTTTATCTATGAGAAGTATCTGAAGGGCACCCCGTTTCAGGTGGTTCCCGCGCAGGATCTCAACGAGGCTCGACGCGCTCTGCTCGAGTTTAAGCCGATCGCCATCGTTTTAGATGTTCTTCTTCAGGGAGAGCATTCCTGGCAACTGCTGCAGAATCTGAAAGAGAATCCCACTACAAAGGACATTCCGGTTTTCGTGGTAACGGTAGTGGAAAATGAAAACAAAGCATTGGCTCTCGGCGCGACCGCATTTCACGCTAAACCGATTGATCGGCTCTGGCTAATAGATCAGCTGCAGGGAGTTATTGGGCCAAGTCTAAGGCAGATCCTGATTGTTGATGATGACGACATTTCACGCTATTTGCTGCGGGGACTGCTCGGAAGCACTGGATTCCGGCTGCTGGAAGCGCGCTGCGGGAAAGAAGGGTTGAAGCTCGCCGTAGACAATCGTCCCAATCTAATAATTTTGGATCTCTCCATGCCGGACCTGACTGGTTTCGAGGTTCTGAACATCCTAAAGAACGATCCGGTAACCCAGCATATCCCGGTGGTAATTTATACCTCCCAGATATTGGAAAGCTCGGAACGGGAACGGTTGCAGGCTGCGGTGGACATTGTGCCCAAGGAAATGAAATCTCGAGCGTTGATGGAAACACGATTTACAGAAGCATTAGTGCGGGCCGGTTTGCAGGCCAAGGTGTCGGCGCCGGAGACGGTTAACATCTAATGATTACGTCAGAAACAGGCAGGCGCGGAGAGTTACATGGCTGAAAACCAATCCTTTACCATTCTTGCTGTCGACGATAACGATGCATTGCGCTATTCGTTATTAAGGACCTTGCAGGGCGGCGGCTATAAAGTGCTGGAAGCGCGAAATGGATTCGAGGCTCTTCGATTGGCAGAAGGCGATCCCGACCTGATCACCCTTGATGTAAGGCTGCCGGATATTGATGGCTTCGAGGTGTGCCGCCGCCTGAAAGCGAATCCTCGCACTTCCCACATACCGGTCTTGCATATCTCCGCCACGTTTACCGAAAAGGAATATCGGGTACGAGGATTGGAAGCAGCCGATGGATATCTTACCGAACCTGTCTCGCGTGAGGAATTGCTGGCTTCCGTCCATGCGCTGCTGCGTTTGAAACAGGCGGAAAAAGAAGCGCGGCTGCATGCAATCGAAGCAGAAAACGCGCGGCGAGAGGTTGAACAGGCTCACAACGAATTGGAGCAGCGAGTTCAGCAGCGAACCAAAGAACTGTCGGAAACAGCCGAAGCGGTTCGCCATCTTAGCATCAGACTCTTGAGCCTTCAGGATGAGGAAAGGCGCCGGATTGCCCGGGAGTTGCATGACAGCACAGGGCAAAATTTGACAGCGATCAAGATGATTCTGGATCTGATGGCGCATGAAGGTAAAGGGCGGAAGATTGGAAGCATGATCGAGGAACTAACCACAGTCAACAATGAGATGACGCGCCAATTACGCACCATGTCTTACCTTCTGCATCCGCCGCTTCTGGATGAAGTAGGTTTGCCGTCCGCCCTAAAATGGTATGCGGAGGGCTATGAGCAGCGCAGCGGAATCAGAGTTGAGCTCGATATCAGTCCCGAGTTTGGCCGGCTTTCCGAGCAAATGGAGATTGCACTTTTTCGCGTTGCCCAAGAGTGTCTCACCAATATTCACCGCCACTCGGGAAGCGCCATCGCGCAGATCAGGCTGAAGCGAAGCGACGGAATGGTTGTGCTTGAAATATGCGATCAGGGCAAAGGCATACCTTCCAACCGGCTTCGTGACGGTAAGGTTGTTCCGGGTGTTGGAATCATGGGTATTCAAGAGAGAGTACAGCAGTTCGCCGGAAGGGCCCACATTATCTCTTCTCCCGCAGGCACGACTGTGACTACGACAGTTCCATTGAACTAAATTTTTGTCGAGAGCCGCGCTCCTATCGGAAATGTCTGTGCCAACTCCAGTCAGTTGCCCATTTGGGTGGCGAGGATCATTGAGTTAAGAATCGATAAATGGCGGTTGATAGAAAGACTCTGGACGGTTTCAGAACCGCCGACAGGAAGCTGCGCATATCGTCACCTTCGCCTTCGATGGGCGGGACCAATTCTTATCAGGGCTTCCGATCGGCATAATGTATTTCAGAAACGCTTTGGAGAGCGTCTGCGGCCGCTTCCGGACTAATGTCTCTTTGCGGGCTCGCCAGCAGTTCGTATCCAACCATGAACTTCCGTATATCCGCGGAACGCAACAGCGGGGGATAAAAGTGCGCGTGCAAATGCCACTCATGATGCGCCTCACCGTCAGTGGGTGCCTGATGAAATCCCATGGAATACGGAAACGATGTTTCAAACAGATTGTCGTACCGCGTGGTGAGGGCTTTCAGGGTCCCGGCCAAGCCCGCGCGTGCCGGGGCATCGAGCGCGGGCAAATCGCGAGCATGTTGCTTCGCAATCAGCAGCACCTCAAAAGGCCACACAGCCCAGAATGGAACCAGAGCTACGAAATGTTCATTATCGAGTACGACGCGCGATTGCAATTTTGTTTCCGCTTGCAGATAGTCACACAGCAGACATGCCCCGAACTTCTGCGAGTAGGCGGTCTGCGAATGCTGCTCTTTCCGAGGCTCATTCGGGATCGTTTGGTTAGCCCAAATCTGGCCATGGGGATGTGGGTTGCTGCAACCCATCATCGCGCCGCGATTTTCAAATATCTCGACGTAGTTAATACGGGAAAGGGAAGCAATTGCGCCATATTGATCCACCCACGTATCGACGATGTGCAAAATATCCTGGACCGGCATCCGCGCCAAAGTCAGGTCGTGACGTGGTGAAAAACAAACCACGCGGCACGTCCCCAGCTCGGACTCGGCAACCATCAGCCCGCGTTGGGATTCATCCTGCCGGGCGTCCCCTATGTCGGGCTTGAGCGCCGCGAAATCATTGTCGAAAACAAATGTTGTGGCGTACTTGGGATTACGAACGCCGCCAGCGCGCTCGTTACCAGGACAGAGATAGCAATTGGGGTCGTAACTCAATTCCGCAGAGGAAATGGGCGTTTCCGTTTGCCCGCGCCACGGCCTCTTGGTGCGATGCGGCGAAACGAGTACCCACTCAGCCGTTAGCGGATTGAGACGTCGGTGAGGCTCGCTGTAAAGACGATTTGCATCGAAGGGAGTCTTCAAGTTTGTGCGCTCCCTTCCACAGGCCAGGCCTGCGCCCCTTGCGCAGGGGCACATACGTAGATCTCTGGAGGGGTACCTGTTTTCTCCGAATAGACTTGACTCATCTCACTCTGGAATGCGGCGGTGCAGTCGGAGCGAACAAGATTGACTGTGCAACCGCCAAATCCGCCGCCCATCATTCGAGCGCCATAAACGCCCCGCTTCGAGGAAGCCAGATCGACGAGCATATCAAGTTCCTTGCAGCTTACCTGGTAATCGTCGCGTAAGCTCGCATGGGAACGATACATTAGTTGACCAAAGCGGTCGGCATCGTGCCCTTCAAGGCATTTGGCGGCTGCCAGGACTCTTTGATTCTCAGTAACTACGTGGCGGCAACGGCGGTACACCGTCGCTGGGAGGAGAGTTTTGTATTTTTCCAGCTCCGCGATCCCGACGTCGCGCAGCGATCGGACCTCGGGCAGAACCGCCTGCAGAAGCTTTACTCCAATTTCGCAATCGGCGCGTCGGCTGTTATATTCTCCCGCTGCCAGCTCGTGGCGCACCATGCTGTTGCAAACCACAATGCGCAGATGGTCCGGGATCGGAAGCAATCGATACTCCAGCGAACGGCAGTCGAGCATTAGCGCGTTTCCCGCGGCGCCGAAAGCGGCGACGAACTGGTCCATGATTCCGCAGCGTGTGCCGACATATTTATGTTCGGCGGCCTGACAGAGTTTCACCAGCTCCAACTGAGGCACGGTTAATCCCGCAGTGGAGGTGAGTGCCAAGGCGGTTGAGATCTCCAATGAAGCAGAAGAACTTAGTCCTGCTCCGAGGGGAATTTCGCCGTGAATAACCAAGTTTGCCCCAGACAGCTTGTGCCCCGCTTCCTGCAAGGTGGCTGTTACTCCACGGATGAAATCGCTCCAGTGCTTGCGGGGCGGTCCCGAGAGCTCATCAAGTGAAAGAATGATTTTCTCGTCGAAGTGTTCGGAGTATGCTTCCAGAACTCGATCTTCACGATTGGTGGCGGCGATCCATGTATAGAATCCGATCGCCATGGGCATCACGAAGCCATCATTGTAGTCTGTGTGTTCGCCAATCAGGTTCACGCGGCCTGGTGCGCGAAAAAGGAGAGGGCTAGTTCCGAATAACCCATGAAATCGCGCCAGCAGCAGATCCCCGGTAGAGCCAGGACTGGAAACGCCGCACATCATCGCCGCCCATCGGTGCGGTTTGTTTTGTCAGCGTCGCTCCGTTCGCGTATTGAACTCCCGCGATTGCCGAAGACAAACATGACAATTCCAAACACAAGCAGCACGAGACCCCAAGCCAGGTTCACATTAAGACCGAGCGAGCGCTCGTAGATTTCTTTGGAGCCGAAAGCCCCAAACGCCGCCAGCAGCAATCCCAGCACGCTGAAGAGCAACCCAATCGGTAAGCGAATATCCAGGCCCATGCGACTCCTACCAGAAAATAATGTTCAGTATTAACGTCAATGTAAGTACAAATACCCCGAGGACTGCAGGCCTCTGGTACCAGGGCAAGTGCCCCTCGGAGATGCGCTCCGTCAATGAATAAACCAATCCTGTAAGCTCCGATTCCTTTCGCGGCCTGGTGACCAGGCTGACCAGAATTGTTACCAGAAAGCACACGCTCCAGGCCCATATCGCGGTCCAGAAATTTTGCGCCATCTCGCTCGGATAAACATGCACAGCTGCCAGCCAGCCACCTTTAATACCCGCCGCCGCTCCAGCGGGCAGCGTCAAACCCTGATGGACGGCGGCTGCGGTGGTGCCCGACAATAGTCCGAAGAACGCGGCGTGGCCGGTCGTCCGCTTCCAGAACATTCCCAGCAAGAATGTGGCGAACAGAGGGGCGTTCACAAACGCGAAAACGAGCTGGAGAAAATCCATGATGTTGTTAAAGCGCGTCGCGGCGTAAGCAGCGGCGATGGAAAGAGCGATGCCAAATACCGTCGCCATTCGTCCCATCCACAGATAATGCTGGTCGCTCGCGTTCTTGTGGATGTAGGCCTGATAAATGTCATAAGTCCAGACCGTGTTAAACGCGGTTACATTACCTGCCATCCCGGACATGAAGCTGGCCAGCAGCGCAGTCAAGCCAAGCCCCAGGATTCCAGTAGGGAAGTAATGTACGAGCATGTCCGGGACTGCGAGATCGTAATCCAGCACGACATTACCGTTTGTATCGACGACTGCGCGGCCGGTGAGGGCATCAATTTTTGCGGGGATCAAGCCTCTGCCGCCAGTGTTAGCCAGCGCGCTCGTTGCACTGGAGGAGCCTGTTGTTGACGGTTGAGTTGGCAGAGAGATGGCGATCAATCCGGGGAGAATCACGAGGAACGGGAAGACCATTTTCGGGAGGGCCGCAATCAGCGGAGTGCGGCGCGCCGAACTCATGGAGTCCGCGGCCATGGCCCGCTGCACCACCAGAAAATCGGTGCACCAATATCCAAATGAGAGCACGAATCCCAAGCCCATCACCAGCCCGAACCATTCCACTCCAAGCTGATTAGTATGTGCGTTGCCCATTCCTTGCCATGAATGTGTGTAGGTGGCTGGCAGCCGGGCCTTGATTCCGCTCCATCCACCGACATCTTTGAGCCCAAGAAATACCAGCGGGAGAAACCCCGCGACGATGAGAAAAAACTGAACCACCTCGTTGTAGATGGCGCTGACCAGTCCACCAAGAACCACGTAGACCAGCACAATGATTGCGGAAATAACGATGCTGCAATGAAAGCTCGCGGAAAGGGGGAGGCCCAGGCGTTCAAGAGGAGCATCCAGGATGTGCAGAATCTGGATAAGCTTGGCCATGGCATACATCGAGATTCCGGAGGAAAAAATCGTCATGGTGGCGAAAGAAATCGCATTGAGCCCGCGCGTTTTCTCGTCAAAGCGCAGCCGCAGATATTCCGGCACCGAACGTGCCCGGGAACCGTAGTAAAAGGGCATCATGAAAATGCCGACAAACACCATGGCGGGGATGGCGCCGATCCAATAAAAGTGGCTGGTCGCAATCCCATACTTAGCCCCGGAAGCACCCATTCCGATGACTTCCTGTGCGCCGAGGTTGGCGGAAATGAACGCCAGACCGCACACCCACGCGGGAATCGAACGGCCCGCCAGAAAAAAGTCGGTGCTGGTCTTCATGTAGCGCTTCAAGACCACGCCGATCCCCATGACAAACAGGGAATAGACGGCCATGACAACCCAATCAATCAGTGTGAGGTTCAGGCAAAGCTCCTTGAGGGGCGCTGCGTTTCGACATCCATAATGCCATTTCTCACGCAGTTATGCCGCCCGGAGTTCCGGTGCATGCCGGGCGGCTACAGAGAATCCTTGCTAGAAGAAGATTTTCAGCGCCAGCTGAATTGTGCAACTCACCAATTTCGTTTTTGCATAGCCGGCGGAGTCAGGGTTCGCGGGCTGACTTCCACTAGCGCAGGCATTCAACTTCAGCAATCACGCGCTCTACAGTTTCGTGCAATATGATCCGGGCTTGTACCTCGCATTCCCGGACCCATCGCAGGGGGCTCGCGCCCCGCAGACACCTGTTTCATTTGTCGGTCCACGATCTGTCCCTCAAATTCTCGTCGAAAGCGAAAGCACTCTTACCATCGATAGTAGGTTTTTTTGAGGACGTCAGCGCGCATGTGACATAGGATTGAAAGTGCACAATAATTGTCTTCTGTTCTAAATAACAAGAAAAACCAGCAGGGAAGAGCGGGCGCAAGGAATGCCGAAACATCTGGGAGAGACGAATCTCTCAGAAACCTTATGGTTTGGTTATTTACTAAATTCACATGGGACTCATTGAGAATATGTTTCGACGAATGAATGGGATGTCTGTCGGGGGTGGCTTGGCATTGCTCCTGAGCTGTACTTTGCTCAGCGCCCAGAACACCGTGTTGACAGGCGCAATCGGCGGCCGTATCACTGATCAAAGCGGAGCGGTGGTGCTGGGCGCATCGGTGGTTGTTCGGAACCTCGCCACCGGAGTAGAACAGTCCGCCGAGACAAATCACACGGGACTTTACCGGTTCCCCGAGGTCATGCCCGGCAACTATTCGGTTACGGTGAGCCTCAAAGGATTTCGCGATGTGGAGGCCTTGGTCCAGGTGCGTGTGGGAAACACCTCGACGCAGGACGTCAAGCTGTTGGCGGGTGCCCGCGCTGACGTGGTCAAAGTGCTGGGGGCGACTCCACTGCTCAGGCCAGAAGAGTCATCGGCGAGCACGGTGCTCGATCACTCGTTGATCGAAGAACTGCCGCTGAATGGGCGGCGCTACACGGACTTCACCACGCTGACGCCGAATACTAGCTATGACGGCGACACGGGCCTGGTGAGTATTGCTGGACAGCAGGGCGGCGAGGATTCGGGATATGCCAATGGCAATGGCTCCAACGCCTTCACCGTGGATGGATCGAATGCAACCAGCAACTACTTCGCCGACGTTATCGGTCGCTATCGCATTCCGTATCTATATGGTGAGGACGCGATTCAGGAGTTTCAAGTCGCGGTGAGTCCCTATTCGGCCATCTATGGGGGAGGAGCGGGTTTCGTAACCGCGGTGACGCGCGCGGGTAGCAATTCGCTTCATGGGAGCGCCTTCTACTACAACCGCAACTCGGTTTTTGAAGCCAACGACGCACTCGATAAGGCCGCAAATTATCCAAAGCCTGAAGACGATTTACAGCAATTTGGCATTGGGCTGGGTGGCCCGGTTGTGCGCAACCGGCTGTGGTTCTTCATGGACTATGAACAGCAGTTGCGAAATAATCCCATTCCCGTGATCAACTCTGCATTGACGTCGACCCCGTCGATGCTATCGTCATTCTTGACTAATAATTTTGATATTCCTGCCGGGACGACTTTGCCCCCGCCAAATGGCCCATTACCAGTGCCAAATGTTGACACCGACGCCGACGTTACTGCGGGCCCGAGCGATCCGTTGTATCCGCTGTACCTGCAGCAAGTGTCGAATACGATCAACGCGCTGAATTCAAATCTCGGGACAAAATCGAGAAAGCGCAACGATTGGGTGATCACGCCGCGCTTGGACTATCAGGCCACTTCACGCGATAGCTTATTCCTGAGCCTCAATCTGAATCGCTTCAATTCGCCGGGAGGAGTCATCACGGATCCCACCGTCGGCAACTACGGGATTCAGACGCTGGCCAATGCGAACGTGCATACCTTCCAGGCCAGTCTGGGATGGACGCACACGTTCTCCCCGCGACTGCTGAATGAATTCCATGCCAGCACTTCACAGGACAACGAGATCTCAACACCGACCGGACTGGCTCTAAACGAGCCGACAACAATTCTGGACAGCCCGGCCGCGTTCGTTCTGGGCAATGCTCCCTTCTCGATTGGCAGAGTCTTCGAACGGCAATATTCCTTTTCCGACCGTGTGGACTACATAATTGGCAAGCACACATTGCAATTTGGTTTCGACATGAATCGCGCCTGGGATTCGGACAACAACGATGGCGGCGCGGATCCGAACGAGGCTGTCGAATTCGGATCGTTCCTTGGCAGCTATGAGTTTTCGAATCTGGAGTATTTTGCCCTCGGTGAATACAACGTTTTCAGCCAGACTTCGGGCAATCCAACGTTTTCTTTTTCCGTGCCCTACTACGGGTTTTATGTGCAGGATACTTTCCGCGCCCTGCCGAAGCTGACACTGGAAATGGGAGTGCGCGAGGACTTTCAGGTTTATCCGCAGCCGGTGGAAAATCCGTTGTTCCCGCTCACCGGGCAATATCCAAACCAGTTTCGCCGGGTAGCGCCGCGCTTTGGATTTGCCTGGCAGTCCGAGTCAAAAACCGTAGTGCGTGGCGGATTCGGGCAGTTCTATACCAATATGAACGGATTGAATTATCGCAACGCTGTGGTCTCGAACGGACTGCTGTCGCAGCAATCTTCGGCCAGCGTCAATTATGACAACACTCTTCTGCCCAACCAGCAGATACCGACATTCCCGACCGTTCTTCCCGGCAATTCGCCACTTTTCGGAGAACCTGATATTTCCCTGGTTTCCCCGCAATTCAGAGCCCCCTACATCTTGCAAGCGAGTTTACAGATTGAGCGCGAAATTTCCGAAAACACAACTCTCACTCTCGGCACCATGTGGAATCATGGTGTGCACCTGCTTTCCGGGAGCGCGTACGATGCGAACCTGGAGCCATTGACCGGCAAGACTACATACATCTTCTGCAATGCCAACGAATCCCCGGGCTCGTGCAGCGGTCGAACGCTCACGTTGCCCAACATGGACAACGGACTGCTCACAGAAGGCCGCATCAACTCCAATCTGGGTCAGATCAACGAACTCATCAGTCCGGGGCAGAATCATTACAACTCCTTCTTCGCGCAGATTCAGCGCCGCATGTCCGATGGCCTCGCGCTGCAGTTTTCCTATACGTGGGCCAAGAGCATCATGCTCGATGGCATGGACTTCAACAATCAATTCGATTTCAGCAATACCCACGCGCCGTCGCTTCTTGATCAGCGGCACAACATCAGTCTTGCCGCGGTCTATCGACCCGAGGTGGAAAGATTAAGCAGATCAGAAACCGGGCGGGCGATTCTTTCAGGCTGGAGACTGAGTAGCGTTATGCAATTCTCTTCCGGGCGTCCCTATGCGGGCTTGCTCGGCCCGGCCTGTTGCAATGCAGGGGATGACAACCTCAATGACACCGCTTTCAACCAGGACACGGCGAATACGGCCGGGGGCATCAACGGCGCCGGCCCAACGCCGGGCATTGGCCTGAATTCTTTTTACGGTCCGTGGTTGGAGAGGATTGACGTTGGGTTGGCACGCAGCTTTGAAATCAAAGAAGGCAAGCAGTTCGAACTTCAAGCGCAAGCGTTCAATCTGTTCAACCATGCTAACTACTATGTGCAGAACGGCGATGGAGTTAATCAACTGCAATACAACCCGATTGGAAGCACTTGCGGCGACGGAGTTACCGCCAACCAGACCTGTTATCTGGTGCCCAACTCGGGTGCCGGAAATTTTGGAACGCTGCAGGAGATCAGTCCCAACGGGCTTCCCCGTGCGTTGCAGTTTTCCGCAAGGTTCACGTTCTAAGATTCACGGCCACTATGTCCCTAATGACAGATTGCATGCACACTGTGCCTTGTCCCCAGATGAAGGAGGACAAACTCCCAATCAGTACGAGTAAGACGCTAGAGTTTTGCGGTCATGCGCTTACCTATCGCGTTACTGTCACACTCAGAATTGCGGATGTGATCGGTGTAGGATTGCGTTTCATTTCTATTCTTGTTGCAACCTATCCGGCGCTGCCGCGCTGGGCAGGCTTATTCTTAATTATGGAGAGTTTCCCGCTCCCCCTCCCCCCTCGGTATATTGGAATCAAGACTTTAAGGGGTGTTTCCCGCCAAAGTCTTGAGCGCAATGGGGTTAAAGGTAAAGTCTTGAGAACATGGAGTTGGTATCGATTCTTTAGAAGGCCGACCCA
Source organism: Terriglobales bacterium (assembly GCA_049589875.1). Taxonomy (GTDB): domain Bacteria; phylum Acidobacteriota; class Terriglobia; order Terriglobales; family Acidobacteriaceae; genus Acidiflorens. The sequence continues at coordinate 930 of JBAWBR010000099.1, read as the reverse complement.
GCTTAGCCCGAGTTATCCATTGTCAGTAAATTGTCAAAGACCGAGCAACCACGAATGCGCTTAGCACTTACTTCTATTCTAACAAGGCATGTCAATAGCGATTCGACAGCGTTGTCCTCAGCGAACTTCTCCACTCAAGGAAAAGAGGCTTGAGTGGGCCACCGGCGGCAAGCCTCCGTGGTACCCGCCCTTCGCACAGAACGCGAAGAACGGGGCACCCCTTTTATTGCCAACGCCAGCGAGTTTAAAAGCCTGGGCCACCCGCCGGGTTGGTGGGCGACGTCTTTTGATGGACGGAAAAGCCCTCCATACTCCTCACCGTCAGGACTCTCGTCGGATGCTCTTTTGGCATCCAGTGGAAAACCCCGGTGAAGGTACCACTCACGGTTTTGTCTAGCGTCCCTGGATAGCCCCCGTGAAGAACCGCTCGTAGTTGATCCTTGCCTTCGGTATGGTGGAGCATTTGCAATGCGAAGCCTGACTCCTTGCACGCGGGATCGGACAAGCCTTCACGTTCGACCCCGTCGCTGTCGTACTGGGCAGTCACAGTGATTTCTCGGTTGTCATATAGCTCCGGATTCCTAGCGACATCACAGAAGCCAACCTTGTTTACGACCGCCTGAGCGGACATATTTGGAACAGCAAGGAAGCTGAGGAGAGATGACGGTAAGAGCAAGATCAGGCGTCTACAGACCATTGCATTACTCATTGGGGAGGTCCTCCCGGTGCAGCAGGTGCTGTCTTCACAAGTCGGAAGCGACAGGGAATCCTCTGGCGGGTGGCCCGCCCTTCACGGCATCCTGTAACGAACTGCGGGTGCCCCGTCCCTTGCGCTTTTTGCAAGGGCGGGTACGATGCTGCCTGCACCACGTGGTTTCTGAATCGGCAACATAAGAACGTCACTGCAAGCCTCCGTGGTACCCGCCCTTC